>NZ_JAHFZF010000026.1 GCF_018619435.1 Rhodoferax sp. U11-2br
GTTCAGGGGATTGGGGGGATGGCAAAGACATGGCTGGCATAAGCGGACAAGGCGCGGAAGGTGTTCCGCAAGCCGATGACTTTACTTGATTTTGCTGAGTTTTCGAGTTATTGATCGGCGCGGTGCCATAATCGACGCTGCAAATTAAAGCAAACGGATCAAAGTCTGGCGAATTATTCATAGCGCTTGTGGCTTTGGTCTTAAGTTTCGATGCAACGCCACAAGTGTTTGCAAAGAAGCACCCAAGGTTTTTCGTCAGAGAAATTCACAAAGGTTCATCATGGAAATATCAAAAGCCGAAACCACTTCGGTGTCAAACTCTTCAGCCGCAACCCCCAGCAAAGCTGCCCATGACTCGGGTGTGCAAGAGCTTCGTGGCGCAGAAATTCTGATCAAGGCCCTGCAGGCCGAAAACGTCAAGTACATCTGGGGTTACCCCGGCGGCGCGGTACTGCACATTTATGACGCGGTGTTCAAACAAGACACGGTCCAGCACATCCTGGTTCGCCACGAACAAGCTGCGGTGCATGCCGCCGATGGATATGCCCGTGCGACCGGTGATGTGGGTGTGGCGCTGGTGACATCCGGCCCGGGGGCCACCAACGCGGTTACCGGCATTGCCACTGCCTACATGGACAGCATCCCGATGGTGATCATCAGCGGCCAGGTGCCCACAGCGGCGATTGGCATGGACGCCTTCCAGGAGTGCGACACGGTGGGCATCACCCGCCCGGTGGTCAAACACAACTTCCTGGTGAAAGACGCCCGTGATCTGGCGATGACCCTGAAAAAGGCTTTCCACATTGCACGCAGCGGCCGTCCTGGCCCGGTAGTGGTCGACATCCCGAAGGATGTGTCTTTCAAAAAGGTGCCCTACCACGGTTATCCCGACAAGGTGGAAATGCGCTCCTACAACCCTGTGCGCAAAGGCCACGGCGGGCAGATTCGCAAAGCCTTGCAACTGTTGTTGACGGCCAAGCGGCCCTACATCTACACCGGTGGCGGTGTGTTGCTGAGCAACGCTTCCAATGAACTGCGCCAGTTGGTAGACATGCTGGGTTACCCGGTGACCCACACCTTGATGGGCTTGGGTGCTTACCCGGCGAGTGACCGCAAGTACCTGGGCATGCTGGGCATGCACGGCACGTTGGAAGCCAACAACGCCATGCAAAACTGTGACGTGTTGCTGGCAGTGGGTGCACGGTTCGATGACCGGGTGATTGGCAACCCCAAACATTTTGCGCAAAACGAGCGCAAGATCATCCACGTGGACATCGACCCGTCGAGCATCTCCAAACGGGTGCGTGTGGACATCCCGATTGTGGGCGATGTGAAAGAGGTGTTGACCGAGCTGATCGCTATGATCAAGGAAAGCACGCTCAAGCCTGACGCCCACGCCCTGGGCGCCTGGTGGGACACGATTGATGGCTGGCGCAAACGCGAATGCCTCAAGTACGATCGTGGCGCCAACGGTGTGATCAAGCCGCAGTATGTGGTGGAAACCTTGTGGAACATGACCAAGGATGCCGACACCTACATCACCTCGGATGTGGGTCAGCATCAGATGTGGGCCGCTCAGTATTACCGTTTTGACGAACCCCGGCGCTGGATCAATTCAGGTGGCCTGGGCACCATGGGTGTCGGTATTCCCTACGCCATGGGCATCAAACTGGCCAAGCCTGAGAGCGAGGTGTTCTGCATCACCGGTGAAGGTTCGGTGCAGATGTGTATCCAGGAGCTCTCCACCTGCCTGCAATACAACACACCGATCAAGATCTGCTCGTTGAACAACCGTTATCTGGGTATGGTGCGCCAGTGGCAGGAGATCGAATACTCTGGTCGCTACAGCCACAGCTACATGGACGCCTTGCCCAATTTTGTCAAGCTGGCGGAGGCCTATGGCCACGTTGGTATGCTGATTGAACGCGCCGAAGATGTGGAACCCGCTCTGCGCGAGGCCCGCAAGCTTAAGGATCGCACGGTGTTCATGGATTTCCGCACCGACCCGACCGAAAACGTGTTCCCGATGGTGCGCGCAGGCCACGGCATCACCGAGATGCTGATGGGCTCCGAAGATCTTTAATTTCAACCCAACCTGAACAAATCTATTGCTCGCCAGGTCCGCGCATTACCGTGTGTGGATGAGGGCGGCGACAGTGCAAGCTGTCGCGTTGGCGAAAAGAGGAGTCATTCACTATGAAACATATCATTGCAGTTTTGCTGGAAAACGAAGCCGGGGCCTTGTCCCGCGTGGTTGGGTTGTTTTCTGCCCGCGGCTATAACATCGAATCCCTCACGGTGGCGCCGACAGAAGACCCCAGCCTGTCGCGCATGACCATTCAGACGGCTGGCTCGGAAGAGGTGATTGAACAAATCACCAAACATCTGAACCGCTTGATTGAAGTGGTCAAGGTGGTTGACCTGACCGAGGGGGCTTACACAGAGCGCGAGTTGATGATGGTCAAGGTGCGCGCTGTGGGCAAGGAGCGTGAGGAGATGAAGCGTATGGCCGATATTTTCCGGGGCCGGATCATTGATGTGACCGAAAAAAGTTACACCATTGAACTGACGGGTGATCAGTCCAAAAACGATGCATTTCTGAGTGCCATTGAAAGTGGTGCAATTTTGGAGACCGTGCGCACCGGCGCGAGTGGCATTGGTCGCGGTGAGCGGATTTTGCGAGTTTGAATTTTTTACAACGGAGAGATAGATGAAAGTTTTTTACGACAAAGATTGTGATCTGAGCCTGATCAAGGGCAAAACCGTTGCCATCATTGGCTACGGCAGCCAAGGTCATGCCCACGCCCAGAATTTGAACGACAGCGGCGTGAAGGTCGTGGTTGGTCTGCGCAAAGGTGGTGCTTCTTGGGACAAGGTTGGCAAGGCTGGCCTGAACGTCATGGAAGTCAATGACGCGGTCAAGATTGCTGATGTGGTCATGATCCTGTTGCCTGATGAGCAAATCGCCGAGGTCTACACCAACAATGTGGCGCCCAACATCAAGACCGGTGCGTCGCTGGTATTTGCCCACGGTTTCAATGTCCACTATAACCAAGTTGTGCCCCGTGCAGACCTCGATGTCTGGATGGTGGCGCCCAAGGCGCCGGGCCACACTGTGCGCAACACCTACACCCAGGGCGGCGGCGTGCCCCACCTGATCGCTGTGCACCAGGACAAGTCTGGCAAGGCCCGTGACCTGGCCCTGAGCTATGCCATGGCCAATGGTGGTGGCAAGGCTGGCATCATCGAGACCAACTTCAAGGAAGAGACCGAAACCGATCTGTTCGGTGAACAGGCCGTGTTGTGCGGTGGCGCTGTGGAATTGATCAAGATGGGTTATGAGACCCTGGTTGAGGCCGGTTACGCCCCCGAAATGGCTTATTTCGAATGCTTGCACGAGCTGAAACTGATCGTTGATCTGATTTATGAAGGCGGCATTGCCAACATGAACTACTCGATCTCGAACAATGCCGAATACGGCGAGTACGTGACCGGTCCCGAAGTCATCAATGCCCAGAGCCGTGAAGCCATGCGCAACGCTTTGAAGCGCATCCAGAATGGTGACTACGCCAAGATGTTCATTCTGGAAGGCCGCACCGGCTATCCCAGCATGACCGCACGTCGCCGCAACACAGCCGATCACCAGATCGAAGTGGTGGGTGCACAATTGCGTGCCATGATGCCCTGGATTGCCAAAAACAAGCTGGTGGATCAGTCCCGCAACTAAGGCGTACGCCGACCTGTCAAAAGGCCACCTTGGTGGCCTTTTGTTATTATGGACGCCCTAAAAAGGCCGCTTGAATGGATGATGTGACTACCTCTGACTTTGCCGAACTCGACGTGCCGCCCAAAAAGCGTCGCAAGGGTATTTACGTTTTGCCCAATCTGTTCACGCTGGCCGCGCTGTTTGGTGGCTTCTATGCCATTGTGATGGCCATTAACGGGCGTTTTGATCTGGCTGCCATCGGTGTGTTTTGCGCCATGATTCTCGACAGCCTGGATGGTCGGGTGGCCCGCATGACCAATACCCAAAGTGCTTTTGGGGAGCAGATGGACTCCTTGTCAGACATGGTGTCTTTTGGTGCGGCTCCGGCGCTGATCAGCTATGTCTGGGCGCTCAAAGGGCTGGGCCGCTGGGGATGGCTGGCGGCCTTTGTGTATTGCGCCTGTGCTGCCTTGCGTCTGGCCCGTTTTAATGTCAATACCGCTGTTGTTGATAAGCGTTATTTTCAGGGCTTGCCGTCACCGGCCGCAGCTGCATTGGTGGCTGGCTTGATCTGGGTGGCGACCGATCTGGGGGTTGCTGGCAGCAGCCTAGCGTGGCCTATGTTCGCTGTATCACTGTATGCCGGTTTGACCATGGTGACCAACGTGCCGTTTTACAGTTTCAAGGATGTACGTGTGAAGCGCAGCGTGCCCTTTGTGGTGATTGTGCTGATTGCCATTGCGATTGCGCTGATCAATATCGACCCACCCACCGTGCTGTTCGGCATTTTTGTGGTTTACGGCTTGAGTGGTTATGTGATTTACTTTTGGCGCAAGACCAAGGGTATCCCTACCAGCGTCATCAGCACCTCAACCCAAGAACCTGAAGAGCGTGGTTTGCACCACTAGATTCTTTTGCGGAGACACTCTTTCTGCTGGATGGTCTGTTGGCCTGTGGTACATTGTTTCCATGCACAAGCTATCTCTGGCTCTACTACGGTCACCTGACGGGTGGAGTTGATAGCGCTTGATTGCATCAACCCTGAAAAGCCCGTATGCCATTCGCAACGGGCTTTTTTGTTGGCTTGAACACATTGAAGTTGCGAATTCATTGAGAACTTAGGAGTGACAACATGGCAGATAAGTTAGTGATTTTTGACACCACCTTGCGCGATGGTGAGCAGTCTCCAGGCGCTTCCATGACCCGTGACGAAAAACTGCGCATTGCACGTCAACTGGAACGCCTGAAAGTGGATGTGATCGAAGCTGGTTTTGCCGCCAGTTCCAATGGTGACTTTGAATGTATCAAGGCGATTGCCGAAGTCATCAAGGACTCCACCGTGTGCTCATTGGCACGCGCCAGTGACCGTGATATCGCACGGGCCGCAGAGGCGCTGAAACCTGCCAACTCCGGCCGACTGCATCTTTTCCTGGCCACCAGCCCGTTGCATATGGAAAAGAAGTTGCGCATGACGCCTGACCAGGTGTTTGAACAATCCAAACTGGCGGTTCGTTTTGCCCGCAACCTGATGGCAGACATTGAGTTCAGTGCAGAGGATGCGTACCGGTCAGACCCTGATTTTTTGTGTCGTGTTTTTGAGGCCGTGATCAACGAAGGTGCCACTACCATCAATGTGCCTGATACGGTGGGTTACGCCATACCGGAGCTGTATGGCAACTTCATCAAGGATTTGCGCGAACGCATTCCCAACAGCGACAAGGCGGTTTGGTCAGTGCATTGTCACAACGATCTTGGCATGGCGGTTGCCAACTCCCTGGCTGGGGTCAAGATCGGTGGCGCCCGCCAGGTCGAGTGCACTATCAACGGTTTGGGAGAACGTGCCGGCAACTGTTCATTCGAAGAGATCGTCATGGCGGTCAAAACCCGCAAGGACTACTTTGGTCTGGAGCTGGGTATTGATACCAAACACATCGTTGCGGCCAGCCGCCTGGTCAGCCAGACCACCGGTTTTGTGGTCCAACCCAACAAGGCTGTGGTGGGCGCCAATGCCTTTGCTCACGCATCCGGCATCCATCAGGATGGTGTTCTGAAAGCGCGTGATACCTATGAAATCATGCGCGCAGAAGACGTGGGCTGGAGCAACAACAAGATCGTCATGGGCAAGTTGAGTGGTCGCAATGCGTTCAAGTTGCGCCTGCAGGAGCTGGGTGTCACGATGGACAGTGAAGCGGAGATCAACAACGCGTTTATCAAGTTCAAGGATCTGGCCGATCGCAAGAGCGAGATTTTTGACGAAGACATCCTGGCCCTGGTCAGTGAGGAAAATGTGGCGCAAAGCCATGACCGATATGGCTTTGTGTCTCTGGTGCAGCACAGTGAAACTGGCGAGAGACCCCATGCCAAGGTGGTGATGACTGTGGATGGCAAAGAGGTGACAGGTGAATCTGACGGAAATGGTCCGGTGGATGCCTCACTCAAGGCCATTGAAACCCATGTCCAGAGTGGTGCTGACATGGTGCTGTATTCGGTCAATGCCATCAGTGGCTCCACGGAAAGTCAGGGTGAGGTCACGGTACGTTTGCAAAACAGCGGCCGGGTGGTCAATGGGGTGGGTGCGGATCCGGATATCGTGGTGGCATCGGCCAAAGCCTACCTAAGTGCCTTGAACAAATTGAGCAGTCAGGCCGAACGGGTCGCCGCGCAAGGTTAAACACCGCACAATGGTTTAAGAAAGTCTCGCAAGTACTTGTTACTGCGAGATTTTTCAGATTAAACTGCGGCCTTCGGTTTAGCGCGGTGAGGAGCCAAGGTCATGACAATTTATCAGCAGCGTTTATTGGGCAGAAAATCACGGAGCGTGGTCTGCCTGATCGGCCTTTTTGTTGCTTTTGCGTTGGCACCACTGTCAATGTCACACGCTGCAGGCAACAAGACCAACGTTGCCAAAGCACAGGTGACCAAGGCGAGTGCGGGTAAATCCAAAAAGGTCGTTGTGCAAAGTAAACGGCGTGTGGCTGTGGTTATCGCCAGGAAGCGGGCGTCAGCCAAGCCACTGGCGGTGGTTGACCGGGCCTCCTTCGGTCAGATCGCCGGTTTGCATTCTGCGTCAGATCAATTGAACCTGAAGTCCAGCGTGGCATTGGTGGTTGACCAGCAGACCAATGAGATTCTTTACAGCAAAAACGACAAGGCTGTTTTGCCGATTGCATCTTTGACCAAACTCATGACCGGCTTGCTGATCAGTGAGGCACATTTGCCGATGGACGAATCCATTGCCATTACCTCAGAAGATGTGGATACCGAAAAACACAGCAGCTCTCGCCTGCAAGTGGGCAGTGTCTTGACGCGAGGTGAGTTGTTGCACTTGGCTTTGATGTCCAGTGAAAACCGTGCTGCGCATGCCTTGGCAAGAACTTCACCAGGCGGCTTGGCCACGTTTGTGGCGCAAATGAATGCCAAGGCGCGGGCTTTGGGGATGACTGACACTGTTTACGTTGAACCCACCGGCCTGTCCAGCAGCAACCGATCCAGTGCCCACGATTTGGTCAAACTGGTAGACATGGCACACCAGCACCCCTTGCTTCGGGAGTTGACCACCTCACCCGGTTTTGAGGTGGATGTTGGTCGGCGCACTCTGCAGTACAACAACACCAACCGATTGGTGAAGAATCCCACTTGGGACATTGGGCTGCAAAAGACGGGTTATATCTCCGAGGCCGGTCGCTGTCTCGTGATGCAGGCCAGTGTGGCAGGGCGCAAACTCATCATGGTGTTTTTGGATTCAGCAGGCAAGCTCAGCCGTCTCGGTGATGCTGAACGTGTGCGGCATTGGCTTGAATCGGGTGAACGGCGGGTCTCCGCCAAAGCGGCTGTGCCCGTCGTCGGGGGCTAACTCAGATCGAGTGATAGCCCAGGTTTCTGGATATCTCTGCGGCGGTGGCCATCAGTTTGGGTAGCCACGCTTCGTCCATTCTCCCGGCAGGTGCCGAAATAGAAAGGCCAGCGAGCAATTTTCTCTGGTCATCGAAGATCCCGGCTGCCATACAGCGCACACCTAACTCAAGTTCTTCGTTGTCAGTTGCGTAGTTGTCGCGACGGACTTTGGCCAGCTCTTTTTCAAGTGCAGGCAGTTGGGTCAAGCTGTTTTTGGTGTGGCCACTTAAGCCTGTGCGGGTGGCATACGCCCGAATTCTCTGTGGCTCGTCCGACGCCAGAAAAAGCTTGCCCACCGAGGTCAGGTGCAAGGGCGCTCTGCCGCCAATGGCGCGGATCACCTGCATGCCTGAGCGTTCGCTGTAGGCCCGCTCAACATACACAATTTCATCGCCCTGACGCATGCTCAAATTGATCGTTTGCTGGGTGACGCGATGCAATTCCCGCATTGGCTCCAGGGCGGCATCACGAACATTGAGCCGATTTTTGACCAGGTTGCCGAGTTCCAGCAGACGCATGCCCAAGCGGTAATTGCCTGCTTGTGGCCGGTCTACAAAACGTCCGGTGGCCAGATCATTGAGGATGCGGTGCGCCGTTGAGGCGTGCAGACCAGCTTTTTCGCTGATTTCCTTGAGGGACATCGCGTCTTCCCGGGACGCCAGAATGTCAATCAATGTGAACATTCTCTCAATGACTTGCACGGTGGGTACAGAGGGTATCCCCGAGTCTGTTTTTTGCATGAGACTTCCTACAAATGAACAGAATATTTTATCCTATGAAATTTCAGGATGCGCTGGCAACCAGAGCCCGTTGTGCATCAGTTCATAGGGTTTGAAACAGGATTTGTAGTCCATTTTCTGGCAGCCTTCGATCCAGTAGCCCAGATAGAGGTAGTTCAAACCCAAAGACCTTGCCTGCTGAATCTGCCATAGCACATTAAACGTGCCATAGTTTTGCCCCGGCTCGGGCGCGTAAAAGGTGTAGACCGCCGACAGCCCATCTTTCAACTGGTCGATGATGGACACCATCTTGAGCTCTGTCGCAGACTGCCCTGGAACGGTTTCGCGGAACTCCACCATCCAGGACCGGACATTGGAGCGCACAAGAAAATCGGTGTATTGCGCTTCATCATCAATGTCCATGCCACCCCCGGGATGTCGGGATTTTTGGTAGCGCTTGTACAAGGCGTAATGGTCAGGCAAAAAAGTGGGTTTCATCACCGTGCACGTCAGTGCCTGGTGTTTCGCCCAGGCCCGTTTCTGGCTTCGGTTGGGCTTGAAATCCGCAACTGGCAAGCGGATGGACAAACAAGCCTTGCAGTTGTCACACTGTGGTCGGTACACAAAAGAGCCACTGCGCCGGAAACCAGCTTGTATCAACACATCGTATTTTGCAGCGTCGATGGCTTCACTGGGCGCGGCCACCTGGGATCTGGCCAGACGGCCTTCCATATAACTGCACGGGTAAACAGCAGTTGAGTAGTACTGAATGTCTGAGACAAATCGCTGGGAGTGGGTCACGTGTTGGCAGCCGCAGGGGTCAGAAGACAATTCCAGTATAGGGGCGAGAACCGCCAATCGGGCGCAGGTTGCTGCAAGGTCTCAGTGACAGCCTGCACAAAAGTCGCCCGAGGTGTTTCCGCCGCGCCGAAGGAGGCCAGGTGCTGCGTATTTTGTTGGCAATCTATCTGATGCACCCCGCCATGGCGACACAGCGCGACCAGCGCAGCCAGGGCAATTTTGGAGGCATCGGTGACCCGGTGAAACATGGACTCGCCAAACACGGCACGTCCGATCGCCACAAAGTACAAACCTCCAACCAGTTCGCCGTGTACCCAGGTTTCCACGCTGTGTGCCAGACCCGCCCGATGCAGTTCCACATAAGCTTGCACCATGGTTGGCACAATCCAGGTTCCAGATTGCCCACCACGCCCGCTGTCTGCACAAGCTTGGATGACGGTTTCAAAGGCGCAATCCACCCGGATCTCGCAATGGGGTGAATTGGCAAACTTTTTGAGCTGCTTTTTCAGAGATGTGTGTAGACGAAATGCGGCGGGCTTGAGCACCATTCTGGGGTCAGGGCTCCACCACAAAATGGGTTGCCCCGGGCTGAACCACGGAAAAATGCCATTCCGATAAGCACGCACCAAGCTGTCCACGGACAAGTCACCACCGGCACACAACAAGCCGGGAGCGTCCGAGTTATGCCCCCAGGCGTGGTGCACGGGAGGGAAAGCGTCACCCGGTTCCAGCCATGCCAAGCTCAGTGCGTTTTCACTCATGCGGTGTCGGATTGGGATGCCCTGGGTGTCAAACACATCAGTTCATCGACAAAAAAGTCTGGGTCAACGAGGTAACTGACCGGGTTTTGGGCAAAAAGCCGCTCTCGAGCCATTACAATGGCGAGGTCGGGGCGTAGCGCAGCCTGGTAGCGCATCTGGTTTGGGACCAGAGGGTCGAAGGTTCGAATCCTTTCGCCCCGACCATTCATCTCTCGTGATCTCTGCCCGTAGCTCAGTTGGATAGAGCAACAGCCTTCTAAGCTGTGGGTCGGGGGTTCGATCCCCTCCGGGCAGGCCATCAACGCAGTTGCCCCCAACATCCCACAGTATCAGCTAGCGGCTTTCAGGCCGTTTTTGAAGTGATCCAGCATACGCTGCTGGCTCAAAGCGGGATCACGCGCCAGCAAGGCGGCCATCAGGCCACGGTGCTCTTGCAAAGAGGCCTCCACCCGGCCGGACTTCAACAGGGAGTCGTGGCGGTGTAACTTCATGACCTTGCGCAAGTCGGACACCACCTGGTTGCGCCAGCGGTTGTTGGCAATCTCCAGCACCAGCATATGGAACTGTTCATTGATCACAAAGAACTGCTCGCGGTTGACGTGTTCAGGCTGAACCGATTGTTCCAGCGTTTCGTGAAGCGTCTGCAACCTTTGCATTTGTTCATCGCTGGCTTTGCTGGCCACGGCCGCTGCTGCGTCTGATTCCAGCAGGCCCAGCAAGTGGTAGACATCCTCCAGATCATTCTCTGAAACTTCGGTCACATAGGCGCCGCGGCGTACCTTCATAGTCACCAGACCTTCAGCAGCCAGCACCTTGAGTGCCTCTCGCAAAGGCGTGCGGCTGATGCCATAGGCCTCGGCGATCTTCAACTCGTCGATCCAGCTGCCAGGTTGGAGATCGTGTTCAAAAATACGCTGGCGCAGGAGTTCCGCTACCTCTTCGTAGAGCGCACGGGGGGCCAGAGCGTTTGCAGTCATGTGGAAATTGTAAGCTGGGTAGATTTTTTTGTATCAATAATTATAAATAACGTAAACTTAAGGGGCTTTTTAGCAAGCCTCGTCACTGTACGTTGGGCAGTGCAGGTGTACTGTTTGAATCGCCGACTGGAGCCATGACTCATGACACAAAAATACCCTGAATTTCAAGCCGCTGATATGCAGGCTTGGGCCAAAGCCGCCGCCAAGTCGGCTCCCAATGGTGATGTGGATGCCCTCAATTGGCTGACACCCGATGGCATCACGGTCAAGCCGCTGTACACCGCCGAAGACACACAAGCCCTGCCTTACACCAACACCCTGCCGGGTTTTGAGCCCTACCTGCGTGGTCCACAGGCCACCATGTACGCAGTGCGTCCCTGGACCATCCGCCAGTATGCTGGTTTCTCCACCGCTGAAGAGTCCAATGCGTTCTACCGCAAGGCGCTTGCCGCCGGTGGTCAGGGTGTCTCCGTGGCATTTGACCTGGCCACCCACCGCGGTTACGACTCGGACCACCCGCGCGTGACCGGCGACGTTGGCAAGGCTGGTGTGGCGATCGATTCGGTCGAGGACATGAAGATCCTGTTTGATCAGATTCCGCTGGACAAGATCAGTGTGTCCATGACCATGAATGGCGCCGTGTTGCCGGTGCTGGCTGGTTATGTGGTGGCCGCAGAAGAGCAGGGCGTGACTCAGGACAAACTGTCAGGGACGATTCAGAACGACATTCTGAAAGAGTTCATGGTGCGCAACACCTACATCTACCCGCCTGAGCCGTCGATGAAGATCATTGGCGACATCATCGAGTACACGGCCAAGAACATGCCCAAGTTCAACTCGATCTCGATCAGCGGTTACCACATGCAGGAAGCTGGTGCCAATCAGGCGCTGGAACTGGCCTTCACACTGGCGGACGGCAAGGAATACGTCAAAACCGCCATTGCCAAGGGCATGGATGTGGACGACTTTGCCGGGCGCCTGAGCTTCTTCTGGGCGGTGGGCATGAACTTCTACCTGGAAGTGGCCAAAATGCGCGCAGCACGCTTGTTGTGGTGCCGCATCATGAAAGGCTTCAACGCCAAGAAGCCCAAGTCGCTCATGCTGCGCACCCATAGCCAGACCAGCGGCTGGAGCCTGACCGAGCAGGACCCCTACAACAATGTGGTACGCACCACCATCGAGGCCATGGCCGCGGTGTTTGGGGGTACCCAGTCGCTGCACACCAATTCCTTTGACGAGGCGATTGCCTTGCCCACCGAGTTCAGCGCCCGCATTGCACGCAACACCCAACTGATCATCCAGGAAGAAACCCACATCACCAGCGTGATCGACCCCTGGGCTGGCAGCTACATGATGGAAAAGCTCACCCAGGACATGGCGGACGCCGCCTGGGCCATCATCGAGGAAGTCGAAGCCATGGGTGGCATGACCAAGGCCGTGGATTCCGGCTGGGCCAAGCTCAAGATCGAAGCCGCCGCAGCGCAAAAGCAGGCGTGTATCGACTCGGGCAAAGACGTGATCGTGGGGGTTAACAAGTACAAGCTCAAGACCGAAGACGCGATTGAAGCGCGCGACATCGATAACGTTGCTGTGCGTGACTCTCAGATCGCCCGCCTCAACGACATCAAGCAAAAACGCGATCCAGCCCTTGTACAGCAAGCGCTAGCTGCTCTCGAAAGTGCAGCGGCCAGCGGCAACGGCAACCTGCTCGACCTCACAATCCAGGCGATGCGGGCACGCGCCACCGTGGGTGAAGTCAGCGCCGCCATGGAAAAAACATTCGGCCGCCATCGCGCCGATACCCAAAAGGTGACCGGTGTGTACGCAGCCGCTTACGACAGTGCCGAAGGTTGGGACAAACTCAAGGGTGAAATCGCCGATTTCGCCACCGCCCAAGGCCGCCGCCCGCGCGTGATGATCGCCAAGCTGGGCCAGGATGGCCACGACCGCGGTGCCAAGGTGGTCTCGACCGCGTTTGCCGACCTTGGGTATGACGTGGACATCGGGCCGCTGTTCCAGACCCCCGAAGAGTGCGCGCGCCAGGCGATTGAAAACGACGTGCACGCCGTGGGTGTGTCGACCCTGGCCGCCGGGCACAAGACCCTGGTGCCGGCCATCATGGCCGAGTTGAAGAAGCAGGGCGGCGACGACATCGTGGTGTTTGTGGGTGGGGTGATTCCGCACCAGGACTACGACATGTTGTACGCAGCGGGTGTCAAGGGCATTTACGGCCCGGGTACACCCATCCCGGTGAGCGCCAAGGACGTGCTGGAGCAGATCAAGAAGTCCCTGCCAGCCTGAGTATTGCCGTGCTGTCGTTTGCTCCCGTTGTCTGGGGAGACTTCGAGGCCATGCTGGCGATTCGCGTGGAGGCATTGCGCGACAGCCTGGAGCGTCTCGGGCGCTTCGACCCGGCTCGGGCACGCGAACTACTAATGGCCGGGTTCAAACCCGAGTTCATGCGGCACATCGTGTGCGATGGTGAGCGTATCGGTTTTGTCACCTTGCGCCCGGACCCTGCCGCCGGGCCACCCGCCTTGCACCTGAACCATTTGTACCTTCGCCCCGCCTGGCAGGGGCAGGGTGTGGGTGCTTGGGTGATGGCCTGGGCCAAAGCCCAGGCTGTGGCGCAGGCTTGTGACATCCGCTTGTCGGCACTAAAACACAGTGATGCCAACCGTTTTTACCTGCGCCAAGGCTTCGTCCAGGTGGGGGAGTCAGACTTTGACCTGGATTACCGTTGGTCCCAGTCTAAGGGAGTGTCAGTTTGAGTATGTTTGAAGCGATTCTTCATGGTTCTGCCCCGGTTCAGCGCCGTGCCATGGCCAAGGCCATCACCCTGCTCGAATCCACCCGGGCCGACCATCGTCAGCAGGCCGATGAGCTGCTGACGGCGCTGCTGCCACACACCGGGCGGGCCTTTCGGCTCGGCATCAGCGGTGTGCCGGGTGTCGGCAAATCCACCTTCATCGAGGCGCTGGGCCTGTACCTGATTGGCCAGGGGCACCGGGTGGCGGTGCTGGCGGTGGACCCCAGCAGCAGTGTCTCGGGTGGCTCCATCCTGGGTGACAAGACGCGCATGGAACACCTGTCGGTCCATGAGCGCGCCTACATCCGCCCCAGCCCCAGCAGTGGCACGCTCGGTGGTGTGGCCGAGAAAACTCGCGAAGCCATGCTGGTGTGTGAGGCAGCGGGTTACGACGTTGTGATTGTGGAAACCGTGGGTGTGGGTCAGAGCGAGACCACGGTGGCCAACATGACCGACATGTTTGTGCTGATGCAGTTGCCCAATGCGGGCGATGATTTACAAGCGATCAAAAAAGGCGTGATGGAAATCGCCGACCTGGTGGTCATCAACAAGGCCGATCTGGACGCCATTGCCGCCACCCGGGCGCAGGCGCAGATCACCTCCAGCCTGCGTTTGCTGGGCCTGCATGGCAACCCGGACAACGCCCACCACAACGAATTGGTCTGGCACCCGCAGGTGATCCAGCTCAGCGCTCTGCAAGGTCTGGGTGTGGACGCGTTCTGGGCCAAGGTGCTGGAGTTCAAAAAATTGCAACTCAGCAGCGGCAAACAGGTCACCCGCCGCCAGAACCAGGCGCTGGCCTGGATGTGGGAACGTATCGATGCGGGGCTCAAGCAAGCTTTCCGACAGCATCCGGATGTACAAACTCTGTTGCCCAAGCTGACCCACGAGGTGCTAGAGGGCCGGATGGCTGCTTCGACTGCAGCGCGGAATATGCTTGCAGCCCAGACAAAATAAGGGCTGGTTGCTATCAAATTGTTTGCTTCCTGTCACTGTTACTGACCTCAGAGATACCACACCATGCACGACATCATTGAACTTCTCGACAAAAAGCGCGAACTGGCCCGCCTGGGAGGCGGCCAAAAACGCATCGACGCCCAGCATAAAAAAGGCAAACTCACCGCCCGTGAACGCATTGAAATGCTGCTGGACGAAGGCACGTTTGAAGAGTGGGACATGTTTGTCGAACACCGTTGCATCGACTTCGGCATGGAGAACAACAAGATCCCGGGTGACGGGGTGGTCACCGGCTACGGCATGATCAGCGGGCGCCTGGTGTTTGTGTTCAGCCAGGATTTCACCGTGTTTGGTGGCGCGCTGTCTGAAGCCCATGCCGAGAAGATCTGCAAGATCATGGACCAGGCCATGAAGGTCGGCGCGCCAGTGATTGGCCTGAACGACTCGGGCGGTGCGCGTATCCAGGAAGGTGTGGCTTCGCTGGGTGGTTATGCCGACGTGTTCCAGCGCAATGTGATGGCCAGCGGTGTGATTCCGCAGCTCAGCCTGATCATGGGCCCCTGCGCCGGTGGTGCGGTGTATTCACCGGCCATGACCGATTTCATCTTCATGGTCAAGGATTCAAGCTACATGTTTGTCACCGGCCCCGAAGTGGTCAAGACCGTCACGCATGAAGACGTCACCGCCGAGGAACTCGGTGGTGCCATCAGCCATTCCACCAAGAGTGGTGTGGCCGACATGGCGTTTGAGAACGATGTGGAGGCGCTGCTGCTGATGCGCCGCCTCTACAACTACCTGCCGCTCAACAACCGCGAAAAACCCCCGGTGCGCAAGAGTGGCGACCCGGCTGACCGCCAGGAGTTCAGCCTGGACACCTTGATCCCAGACAACCCCAACAAGGCCTACGACATGAAGGAGCTGATCACCAAAACGGTGGATGACGGCGACTTCTTCGAGTTACAACCCGAATACGCCAAAAACATGATCATCGGCTTTGGCCGGATGCAAGGCCAGACCGTCGGTTTTGTCGCCAACCAGCCGCTGGTGCTGGCGGGCTGCCTGGACATCAAGAGCTCGGTCAAGGCCGCGCGTTTTGTGCGCTTCTGTGATGCGTTCAACATCCCGGTGATCACCTTTGTTGACGTGCCTGGCTTCATGCCCGGTACCGCCCAGGAATACGGCGGCATCATCAAACACGGTGCCAAGCTGCTCTACGCTTATGCCGAATGCACCGTGCCCAAGATCACGCTGATCACCCGCAAGGCCTACGGTGGTGCCTACGACGTGATGAGCTCCAAACACCTGCGCGGTGACGTCAACTTTGCCTGGCCCAACGCCGAGATTGCGGTGATGGGGGCCAAGGGCGCGGTGGAGATCATCTTCCGCGAAGACAAGGGTGACCCGGAAAAAATCGCCGCCAAAGAAGCCGAATACAAAGCCCGTTTTGCCAACCCGTTTGTGGCCGGTGCACGTGGCTTCATCGACGATGTGATCCAGCCGCACGAAACCCGCAAACGCATCTGCCGCAGCCTGGTGATGTTGCGCGAGAAAAAGATCGAGAACCCGTGGCGCAAACACGGCAACATCCCCCTGTAAGGCCTGAGGAGCACAAGAACATGTTTACAAAAATCCTGATCGCCAACCGTGGCGAGATCGCTTGCCGCGTCATCCTCACTGCCCGCAAGATGGGCATTAAAACCGTGGCTGTGTTTTCTGAAGCCGACCGCGACGCCCGCCATGTGGCGCTGGCCGACGAGTCGGTGCTGATTGGCCCGGCGCCCAGCCGCGAAAGTTACCTGCTGGCCGACAAGATCATCGCGGCCTGCAAACAGACCGGCGCCCAGGCCATTCACCCGGGCTACGGTTTCCTGAGTGAAAACGCCGAATTTGCCAAACGGGTCGAAGAAGAAGGCCTCGTCTTCATCGGCCCCAAGCATTATTCGATTGCCGCCATGGGCGACAAGATCGAGTCCAAAAAACTCGCGGGTCTGGCCGGTGTCAACTGCATTCCGGGTGTCAATGACGCCATCGACACACCTGAGCAGGCGGTCGAGATCGCCAAGGGCATCGGTTACCCGGTGATGATCAAGGCCAGCGCCGGTGGTGGTGGCAAGGGCCTGCGTGTGGCCTTCAACGACAAGGAAGCGTTCGAAGGTTTCACCAGCTGCAAAAACGAAGCCCGCAACAGCTTTGGGGACGACCGCGTCTTCATCGAGAAGTTTGTTGAAGAGCCGCGCCACATCGAGATCCAGCTCATCGGCGACAGTCAGGGCAATGTGGTCTACCTCAATGAGCGTGAATGTTCGATCCAACGCCGCCACCAGAAAGTCATCGAAGAAGCGCCCAGCCCCTTCATCTCTGATGCCACCCGCCAAGCCATGGGAGAGCAGGCAGTGGCGCTGGCCAAGGCGGTCAAGTACCAGAGCGCTGGTACGGTCGAGTTTGTGGTCGGCAAGGACCAGAGCTTCTACTTCCTCGAGATGAACACACGCCTGCAGGTGGAGCACCCGGTCACCGAGTGCATCACCGGGTTGGACCTGGTCGAGCTGATGATCCGTGTCGCCGCCGGTGAGGCCTTGCCTCTGACCCAGGCCGAGGTCAAACGTGACGGCTGGGCCATGGAGTGCCGCATCAACGCCGAAGACCCGTTCCGCGGCTTCCTGCCCAGCACCGGTCGCCTGGTCAAGTTCCAGCCACCGCAGGAGAGCATGTTTGCCTCTGACGTGACGAAATGGCAGGGTGTGCGCGTCGACACCGGCGTGCAAGAAGGTGGCGAGATTCCGATGTATTACGACTCGATGATCGCCAAACTGATTGTGCACGGCAAGGACCGCCTGGAAGCCATTGCCAAGATGCGCGAGGCG
The DNA here is from genome assembly GCF_018619435.1 of Rhodoferax sp. U11-2br. GTDB lineage: Bacteria > Pseudomonadota > Gammaproteobacteria > Burkholderiales > Burkholderiaceae_C > Rhodoferax. Next base: position 17,489 of record NZ_JAHFZF010000026.1, read on the forward strand.
CTCAACGGTTTTGTGATCCGCGGTGTCTCCAGCAACATCCCGTTCCAGGCCGCTTTGCTGGCGCATCCGAAGTTTGTCGCCGGTGACTTCAACACCGGGTTCATTGCCGAAAACTACGGCAAAGGCTTCCGCGCCGAAGATGTGCCACACAGCAACGTCGAGTTCCTGGTGGCGCTGGCGGTGTTTGTGAACCGCCGTTACCTCAACCGCGCGGCGTCGATCACCGGGCAGATGGAAGGCCACGAGTTGCGCACCGGCGCAGATTTTGTGGCGGTCACCTTGGGTGAAAACGGCAACGGCCAGTCCTACAAGGCGCACATTCCCGAGTTCAATGACCGCACCCGCACCGGAACCATCCAGGTGGGTGACAACAGTTACCGCATTCACAGCGAGACCAAGTTTGGCCATGTGCGCATGGTGGGCACCTGCAATGACAAGCCCTTTGTTGCCCAGGTTGAGCGCGGCACCGCCAAAAAGCCGCTGGCCATCCGGGTCATCCACAACGGCACCCAGGTCGACATGATGGTGTTGCTGCCGTATGCCGCCCAGTTGCACGCGCTGATGCCCTACAAGGCGCCGCCAGACATGAGCCGTTATGTGTTGTCGCCGATGCCTGGCCTGCTGGTGGATGTGGCGGTGCAGCCCGGCCAGAAGGTGGCGGCGGGTGAGCGCGTGGCGGTGATCGAGGCCATGAAGATGGAAAACGTCTTGTTTGCCACCGCCGACGGTGTGGTCGGCAAGGTGCTGGCTCTCAAAGGTGACAGCCTCGCGGTGGACCAGCCGATTGTGGAGTTTGCATAAGAAATAGGGCTCCGGCCCTTATATAAAAAGGGCGGGTAGCTCTGTTTTTGATAGTTTTTTTGAGAAGGTAATCACATGACTGAAGTCGTTCGTCCATTCAAGGTGCTGGGCATCCAGCAAATCGCCATTGGCGCCACAGACAAAACCCGCCTGCAAAAACTGTGGGTCGACATGTTGGGGCTGGAGTTGACCGGTACATTCAAGAGTGAGCGCGAAAACGTTGACGAAGACATCTGCGCCATGGGCAAAGGCCCGTTCAAGGTCGAGGTGGATCTGATGCAACCCGTCGACATTGAGAAAAAGCCCGCCGTACACGCCACACCGCTCAACCATGTCGGCATCTGGATCGACGATCTGCCCAAAGCCGTGGAATGGCTCACCGCCCAAGGTGTGCGTTTTGCGCCCGGTGGCATCCGCAAGGGTGCGGCCGGTTTTGACATCTGCTTCCTGCACCCCAAGGGCAACGACGAGTTCCCGATCTCGGGTGAAGGTGTGTTGATCGAGATGGTGCAAGCCCCAGCCGAAGTGATCGAGGCCTTCGCCAAGCTGGCGGCTTAAGCCGTAAGCCTCAAGGCGCCGGGCTGGCTTCGCGTTTGGCCCGGGCGCGGGCCAGCGCCGCTTCGATCACGGCGCGTTTTTTGTCGGGTACCACGGGTTCGCTGGCGGGTGCCGGATGCGTCCGGTTCTCTTGATCCGTGATTTCAAGCTCTTTCTCATTGAGGCCCTCGTCCTGCTTGAGCCTATAGCTATGAAAGGAGTAGCGTTCGCGGGCTTTGTCGGCGTCTGCCTGTGACCAGGCGGCCCAGCCGGTGGCCGTGCCGCTGGTGTTCTCGACCCGGATGCAGTCCACCGGGCATACCGGCAGGCACAACTCACACCCGGTGCAGTGGGCCTCGATCACCGTGTGCATCAGTTTGTTGGCGCCCACAATCGCGTCCACCGGGCAAGCCTTGATACACAGGGTGCAGCCAATACACCAGTCTTCGTCGATGAACACCGTGTTGCGCGGGCCTTCCACACCATGCACCGGGTTCAGTGGCTTGGCCGTCTGGCCAGTCAGGGCCGCCAGCCTGGCCACGCCCTCCTGGCCCCCTGGGGGGCACTGGTTGATGTCGGCCTCGCTGTTGGCCACCGCTTGCGCGTAGGCGGCGCAGTCCGGGTAGCCGCAGCGGGTGCATTGGGTTTGCGGCAGGGCCGCCAGAATGTCTTGTGCCAGAGGGGTCATGCGGTACGGGGTATTGCCCTTTTTCGGGCGGCGGGTTTGCTTGCCACTGGCGGCACGTCAGCAGCCAGTGTTTTGGCGACGGGTGCGACAGGTTGGGCTTTGACAGTTTTAGCCCTGGCCGCTGGTTTGGGGGCGGGTGTTGGTGTGACAGTTGTTGCTGCGTCTGCTTTTTGGGGCGCGGTGGCAGCCACAAGCACCGCCGTGTCCGATTGCAGCTCGGTCTGTGCCGCCACCGCAGGGCTGGCGCTCAGCGCGGGCACACTGCTCACCACCGGTGGCTGGTAACGCAGGATAAAGGCCTTGACCTTCGGGTAGACCATTTCGCGCCAGCGCCGCCCGGCAAAAATGCCGTAGTGGCCGGCACCTTCCACCTCATAGTGTTCCTGCATGCTTTTGGGCACACCGCTGCAGATGCCGTGCACCGCCTCGGTCTGGCCCGAGCCGGAAATATCGTCGAGTTCACCTTCCACACTGAGCAGCGCGGTCTTGGTGATGTCCTGCGGGCGCACATGTTCGATCTGGCCGTCCACACCGCGTACATGCCAGGTGCCGTTGACCAGCTTGAGGTCCTGAAACACGGTCTGGATGGTTTCCAGGTAGTAGTGCGCGTCCATATCGAGCACCGCGTTGTACTCGTCGTAGAACTTACGGTGGGTTTCGGCGCTGGAGCGGTCGCCTTTGATCAGATCCTGAAAATAGTCGTAATGGCTGCGGGCATGGTTGCTCGGGTTCATCGCGACAAAACCCGAATGCTGCAGAAAGCCCGGGTAAACCTTGCGCCCGGCGCCAGGAAAGCGGCTGGGCACGCGGTAGATCACATGGTTCTCGAACCAGCTCAGGTTCTTGTTCATCGCCAGATTGTTGACCTTGGTGGGTGATTTGCTGGCGTCAATCGGGCCACCCATCATGACCATGCTCAAGGGTGTCAACTCACCCCGGCTGGCCATCAGCGACACCGCTGCGAGCACCGGCACCGTGGGCTGGCAGACACTCATCACATGGCAGTTGCCGTAGCGGGCCTGCAGGTGGCGGATGAATTCCTGCACATAGTTGACGTAGTCGTCGAGGTGGAAGTCCCCCTCGGACAGCGGCACCAGGCGTGCGTTGGTCCAGTCAGTGATGTAGACCTTGTGGTCCTTGAGCATGGTTTTCACCGTGTCCCGCAGCAAGGTGGCGTAGTGTCCAGAGAGCGGCGCCACAATCAGCACCGCAGGCTGGTCCTTGAGTTTGGTCAGGGTGGCCTGGTCGTCGGTGAAGCGTTTGAATCGGCGCAGTTCACAAAACGGTTTCTTGAGCTCAACCCGCTCATGGATCGCCACGTCGACACCGTCCACATCGGCGGTGCGCAGACCAAACTCGGGCTTTTCATAGTCCTTTCCCAGGCGGTGCAAGAGGTCATAACCCGCAGAAATGCGTTGCGACATCGGGTGCATGCCCCAGATTGAGCGCGGGTTTGCGTACAGCTTGGCAGCTGACGCGGCCAGGTCGGTCAGTGGCTCCATCAGCGAGCGCTGGGTTTCATAAAGTTTGTAGAGCACGGCGTCACCTTTGGGTTAATTTATGTTGCAGTGCAATATAGCAGTCCTGGCCAAAAAGTACATCGGTTGAATCACCAAGCGGCCAAAGAAAGGCAGACCAGCGGGGCAGGGTGCGTTTGTCCAGATCTTTCAGGGGTTTGAACGCCGGGCCAGCCGGGTTGCCAGCTGGCTCAGGGCGGCATACGCCTCACCGACCTGCGGCTGCCAGTCCGCCAGTGCCTGCTGTTGCCGAGCCACCAGGGCCGTGTCACCACGGGCGGCTGGGCCGGTCAGGGCGGCCTGTGGGCCGAGCGCCACGATGTTGTTCACCGCGTTCTGCAGCAGGGTGCGGCGCATCTGCTGCGCCAGATCTTCGGGCATGCCGCTGTGCTGCCACAGCTGTTCGGCCAGATCCTGCAGCACCGGCAGGAAGTTGGTGGCCAACACCGCACCGGCGTGGTAGAGCAGTTTGTTCTGCGCAGACAGGGCAAAACAGCGCCCACCGATCCGGCTAAAGGCGTCCTCCAGCACGGCCAGTGCTGTCGCATCCCCCTCCAGCGCACAGGGTGTACCGGCAAATTGGGCCAGCGCCCGTTCGGGCTGGGCAAAACTCAGCAAGGGGTGGGCACTGGCCATCTGCCAGCCGAGTTGGCCCAGTGACGCCAGTTCGGATGAGCCCAATGCGCCGCTGCAATGGCACACCAGGGCAGGGGGCCTGTCCAGAGTTGCCAAAGCCTGGGCCACCGTGGTGATCTGGCTGTCGGGCACCGACAACATCCAGACGTCAGCGGCTGGCAAGGCCCTCAAATCGGTCACAGCGTTCCCTGCACCGATGAAGTCCCGCGCCTGTTGTGCGCTGGCCATCGAGCGTGCCAGCACACCCTGGATCTGGAACACACCAGAGCTCGCCCACAGCCGCCCCAGCGTCTGGCCCACACGGCCCGCGCCGATGATGTTGAGACTGGTCATGGCAGTTGTTGACTCATAAAAAAATAGCTGCCTGCCCTTAATGCATAAGGGCTAGGCAGCGATTTGTTACTTAAATGTGTGAATCAGACCACTTTGGCGATGCTGGCGCAGACGTAGTCGATGTTTTTGCTATTGAGCGCAGCCACACACATGCGACCGGTGTCGGTGCCATACACACCAAACTCGCTGCGCAGGCGCACCATCTGGTCCTTGCTCAGGCCAGAGTAGCTGAACATGCCAATCTGCTGCGTGATGAAGCTCATGTCCTGCTTGACACCGGCGGCTTTGAGGCCGTCGACGAGCTTCTGGCGCATGGCTTTGATGCGCACACGCATCTCGCCGAGTTCAGCTTCCCACAGGGCGCGCAACTCGGGGTTGCCCAACACACCGGCCACAATCGCGCCGCCATGGGTGGGCGGGTTGCTGTAGTTGGTGCGGATCACAATCTTGAGCTGGCTCAGCACGCGGCTGGCTTCTTCCTTGTTGGCGCACAGCACCGACAGGGCACCCACACGTTCGCCGTAAAGGCTGAAGCTCTTGCTGAAAGAAGTCGAGACAAAGAAGTCCAGGCCCGCGTCGACAAACTTGCCAATCACCGCGCCGTCTTCGGCAATGCCGTAACCAAAACCTTGGTAGGCCATGTCCAGGAAGGGGGTCAGGCCCTTGGCCTTGACCACCGCGATCACCTCGTCCCATTGGGCGGCGGTGATGTCGTAGCCAGTCGGGTTGTGGCAGCAGGCGTGCAAGACCACCACGGTGCCAGCGGCGGCAGCGTTCAGGTCGGCCAGCATGCCGGCAAAGTTCAGACCACGGGTGGTGGCGTCGTAGTAGCGGTAGCTTTCCACCGTGAAACCGGAGTTGGTGAACAGCGCGCGGTGGTTTTCCCAGCTCGGGTCAGAGATCAGCACCTTGGCGGTTGGGTTGAGTTTTTTCAGGAAGTCAGCGCCAATCTTCAGGCCACCGGTGCCGCCCAGGGCCTGGATGGTGGCCACACGGCCACTCTTGACGGGCTCGCTGTCGGTGCCAAACACCAGGCTTTTGACCGCTGCGTCGTAAGCTGCAATACCGTCGATGGGCAGGTAACCACGCGCGGTGGGTTTGTCCATCATGGTTTTCTCAAAGGCTTGCACACATTGCAGCAGCGGCAGCTTGCCGTTGTCATCGAAGTAAACACCCACACCCAGGTTGACCTTGGCGGGGTTGGTATCGGCGTTGAATTGCTCGTTGAGACCCAGAATCGGGTCGCGGGGGGCCATTTCGACAGCGGAAAAGAGTGACATGGAAAAGTCCTGTGGAGTGGGGTGGGGTGACGCGGTCAGCCAGTGACCGGCCAGCCAAGCATTTTACTGACAAGGTGAGGCGCTCAAATCCGCTTTTTGCGCACCCAGTCTCGATCAATTGACCCAACTGCCCAGTGGCCCCCCTGAGAACCCCAAAATGTCGCGCGGGCCGCTGCCGCGCTACCAACTGCCGTGCAGCGGCTCAGGACCCGGAGTTGCTGCTCGGTGTGCTGGTGTTTTGCAGGGCCGAGTACTGGTTGTCCACGCGATTTTCGTCGTAGGCGGTGACCACAAAGGCCACAAAACCCACCAGCATCACCGCGGCCCCCACGATGGCCATATATTTGGTCAGAAACTCGTTCAGATCAGAGCGCATAGTCACCTCACAAAAAAGGTTGGAAAACTCGTGAACGCAACAGTCACCTGTCAGACCGAACAGTACGCCCAATGAACCCAACAGCCTGTGCTGGCCTCACCAAATACCTGCTGTGATCAGGGTTATGGGGCGCCACACGTTGTGGTTCAGCAGAGCTTCACCCGGGTCTGAGCTCAGGATTGGATAACATGGCCGCCTGTTATTGACCGAGTGAAAACCCCAAGATGTCCGCACCGAGCCCGCTGAACCTGGTTTCCCCTGACGATGCCGAGCCCGCGCGCAGCGGCCAGTTCGTCAGCTTTCCTGGATCACCGTTTGAGTTGTACCAGCCGTACCCGCCTGCTGGCGACCAGCCCGAAGCCATCAATCAGCTGGTCGAGGGTGTAGAAGACGGTGAGGTGTTTCAGACCCTGCTGGGTGTGACCGGCTCGGGCAAAACCTTCACCATGGCCAATGTGATCGCCCGGCTGGGGCGCCCGGCGATTGTGTTTGCACCGAACAAAACCTTGGCGGCGCAGCTGTACAGCGAGTTTCGCGAGTTTTTCCCGAAAAATGCGGTGGAGTATTTCGTTAGTTATTACGACTACTACCAGCCCGAGGCCTATGTGCCGCAGCGGGATTTGTTCATTGAAAAAGACTCGGCCATCAACGAACACATCGAGCAGATGCGTCTGAGCTGTACCAAGAGTGTGCTGGAGCGGCGTGATGTGGTGATTGTGGCCACCGTCTCGGCGATCTACGGTATTGGCCAGCCCGAGGCGTACCACAAGATGGTGATGACGCTGCGCGCAGGCGACAAAATGGGCCAGCGCGACATGATTGCGCAGCTGGTGCGTATGCAGTACCAGCGCAACGACATGGACTTCAGCCGTGGTGCCTTTCGGGTGCGTGGTGACACCATCGACATTTTTCCGGCTGAACACTCCGAGATGGCGATCCGCGTCGAGCTGTTTGACGACGAGATTGAGTCCTTACAACTGTTTGACCCGCTTACTGGACGCATCCGGCAAAAAATTCCGCGCTTCACGGTTTACCCCAGCAGCCACTACGTCACACCCAGAGAGCAGGTGTTGTCGGCGGTGGAGGCTATCAAAATTGAGCTGGCCGACCGCATCAAGGAGTTTGTGGGCCAAGGCAAGCTGGTGGAAGCCCAGCGTCTGGAGCAACGCACCCGGTTCGATTTGGAAATGCTGTCCGAGGTCGGCCACTGCAAAGGCATCGAGAACTACTCTCGGCATTTGAGTGGCGCCGCACCCGGTGAACCACCCGCCACACTGACCGATTACCTGCCCAAAGACGCGGTGATGTTTCTGGATGAGTCGCACGTGTTGATTGGCCAGTTTGGCGGCATGTTCAATGGCGACCGCTCGCGCAAAACCACGCTGGTGGAGTACGGTTTTCGCCTGCCCAGTGCGCTGGACAACCGGCCGCTCAAGTTTGAAGAGTTTGAGACACGTATGCGCCAGGCGATTTTTGTCTCGGCCACACCCGCGCAGTGGGAAAAGGACCATGCCGGTCAGGTGGTGGAGCAGCTGGTGCGCCCGACCGGTCTGGTCGACCCCGAGGTCGAAGTGCGTCCGGCCAGCAGCCAGGTCGACGACGTGTTGCAAGAGATCCGCATCCGTGTCGAGAAAAACGAGCGGGTGCTGATCACCACGCTGACCAAACGCATGGCCGAGCAGCTCACCGATTACCTGAGCGACAACGGTGTCAAGGTGCGTTATTTACACAGCGACATCGACACCGTGGAGCGGGTCGAAATTCTGCGTGACCTGCGCCTCGGCGCGTTTGACGTGCTGGTGGGTATCAACCTGCTGCGCGAAGGCCTGGACATTCCCGAGGTCTCGCTGGTGGCGATTCTGGATGCAGACAAGGAAGGTTTTTTGCGCTCCGAACGTTCGCTGATCCAGACCATTGGCCGCGCCGCACGTAACCTGGAGGGCAGGGCGATCCTCTACGCTGACAAGATCACTGACTCGATGGAACGCGCTATGGGTGAGACCCAGCGTCGCCGTGCCAAACAGGTGGCGCACAACCTCAAGAACGGCATCACACCACGCTCGATCGTCAAACAGATCCGCGACCTGATCGACGGCGTCTACAGCGAAAAGGCGGGCAAAGAGGCCGAGAAGCTGGAACGCGATGCGATGCAGCGTGCGCAGGTCGAAGAGATGAGCGAAAAAGACATCTCACGCGAGATCAAACGCCTGGAAAAACTCATGATGGAGCACGCCCGCAATCTTGAGTTCGAGAAGGCGGCGCGGGTGCGCGACCAGCTGGCGATTCTGAAAGAACAGGCTTTCGGTGCGCCAGGCAGCGACAACATCGCACTGCTGGTGCCTGCTGGCAAATAAGTGCCAAATTGGCCTCTAGCCCTTTGATCACAAGGGCTGAGTGCTATTGAATTTGTGCCTGTCTGCGGAATAACCTTATTAAATTACCATTCAGTCTATTTATCCGACTGCGGCGCTGGGTTTTTGCTATACTTGACTCCGTTAGTCGACAACCCAGTCGGCTGGTTTTTAACCGATTGTCAGGAGTTTGCCATGCGTCTCACCACCAAAGGCCGTTTTGCGGTTACCGCGATGATCGATCTGGGCCTGCGTCAGGCCAACGGACCGGTCACCCTGGCGGCCATCAGCCAGCGCCAACAAATTTCCCTGTCGTATCTGGAGCAGCTGTTTGGCAAACTGCGCCGCCATGCCCTGGTGGAGTCCACCCGCGGCCCTGGCGGTGGTTACACCCTGGCCAAACCCGCCAACAACATCACCGTGGCCGAGATCATCAGCTCGGTCGATGAGCCCATGGATGCCACCCAGTGCGGCGGCAAAAGCAACTGCCTGGGTGAAGGCCACCGTTGTATGACCCATGATCTGTGGGACTCGCTCAACGTCAAGATGGTTGAGTTTCTGGACTCGGTCAGTCTGCAAAAACTGGTTGACGACCAGTTGGCCAAGGGTTTCCAGATGGAAGAAAAACCTTCGCTCAAACGCGCCATCTCCAGCCTGCCGGTGATCAAGCCGATGCGTGTCAACGCGCCCAATTCGGTGTTTGCCCTGGGCAACGCCTTCTCAAAAATGTAAGTTGTCTCTTCAACCTGAAAGAGAGTCACCCATGGACAGCACCCCACATTTCCCGATTTATATGGACTACAGCGCCACCAACCCCTGCGACCAGCGGGTGGTGGACGCGATGATCCCCTGGCTGCGTGAGCATTTTGGCAACCCGGCCTCGCGTAGCCACGCCTGGGGCTGGGAGGCCGAGGCCGCCGTTGAACAAGCCCGTGGCCATGTGGCCGCACTGATTGGCGCCGACCCGCGCGAAATTGTCTGGACCTCGGGCGCCACCGAGTCCAATAACCTGGCCCTCAAAGGTGCCGCGCACTTCTACCAGACCAAGGGCAAACACATCATCACGGTGAAAACCGAGCACAAGGCGGTGCTCGACACCTGTCGTGAGCTGGAGCGCCAGGGTTTTGAGGTGACTTACCTCGATGTTCAGTCCGATGGTCTGGTCAATCTGGATGCCTTCACCGCAGCCATTCGCCCCGACACCATCCTGGCCAGTGTGATGTTTGTCAACAACGAGATTGGTGTGATCCAGGACATCGCCGCCATCGGCGCGATTTGCCGCAGCAAGGGTGTGGTGTTCCATGTGGACGCGGCCCAGGCCACCGGCCGTGTGGCCTTTGACATCAGCCAGATGCCGGTCGACTTGATGAGCCTGACCTCGCACAAAACCTATGGCCCCAAAGGCATTGGTGCCCTGTTTGTGCGCCGTAAACCACGCATCCGCATCGAAGCGCAGATGCATGGTGGTGGCCATGAACGCGGCATGCGCAGCGGCACCTTACCAACCCACCAGATCGTGGGCATGGGCGAGGCTTACCGCATTGCCAAGGAAGAAATGGCCGAGGAAAACAAGCGCATTCAGGCCTTGCATGACCGCATGCTGGCGGGCCTGCAAGGCATTGAACAGGTGTTCATCAACGGCCACCTGACCCAGCGTGTGCCGCACAACCTCAACATGAGCTTCAACTACGTCGAAGGCGAGTCGCTGATCATGGGCATCAAGGGCTTGGCCGTGTCAAGCGGTTCAGCCTGTACCTCGGCCAGCCTGGAACCCAGTTATGTGCTGCGCGCCCTGGGCCGCAGTGACGAGCTGGCCCACAGCAGCCTGCGCATGACGATTGGCCGCTGGACCACCGAGGCTGACATCGACTTTGCGGTGGAAACCATCAAGGTCAACGTGGTCAAGCTGCGCGAACTCAGCCCCTTGTGGGACATGTACAAAGAAGGCATCGATATTTCCACGATTCAGTGGGCAGCTCACTAAAAAAGAGCACCCCTGTGTCGGCTGGCGCCGACTCCCCATCAAGGGGGCGATGCCAGCGGCCCGGCGAAGCCGGTTCCACGGCATCTCTGGTTTAGGCCGCGTTTTTTGAGACAGATTTGAAGGAGAACAACCATGGCATATTCTGAAAAAGTAGTCGACCACTACGAAAACCCCCGCAACGTTGGCTCGTTTGACAAGGGTGACGACTCGGTGGGCACCGGCATGGTCGGTGCGCCGGCTTGTGGTGATGTGATGAAGTTGCAGATCAAGGTCAATGCCGAAACCGGTGTGATCGAAGATGCCCGTTTCAAGACCTACGGCTGTGGTTCGGCCATCGCGTCAAGCTCTTTGGTCACCGAATGGGTCAAGGGCAAAACGCTCGACCAGGCCGCTGCGCTGAAAAATAGCGAGATCGCCGAAGAATTGGCCCTGCCACCTGTCAAAATCCACTGTTCGATTCTGGCGGAAGACGCCATCAAGGCGGCCGTCAATGACTACCGCCAAAAACACACAGAAACACAAGCGGCTTAAATCTTCCTGGCGACACCCGGCCTGACCCGGCAGCGGTGTCAGCCTGAACAGACCTCTTAAGACATCATGGCAATTACGCTCACTGACAAGGCGCTCGCGCAGCTTGCCCGCTACCTGACCAAGCGTGGCCAGGGCGTGGGTGTGCGCCTGGGTGTCAAAACCACCGGCTGCTCAGGCATGGCCTACACGCTGGAATATGTGGACTCCGTGGGGGAGGACGACATGGTGCTCGACGCACCCGGCGTCAAGATCATGATCGACCCCAAGAGTTATGTGTACCTCGATGGCACCGAACTCGACTTTGCGCGTGAAGGCTTGAACGAAGGTTTCAAGTTCAACAACCCGAATGAACGAGACCGTTGCGGATGCGGCGAGTCTTTTCGTGTGTAAAGCTACTGCGCAGTTGCCATGCGTCGTTGCGCGGTGCTCGAAATCCTCACGTACCGAGAGTACGTTTCGGTTCCTGCGCTCCGTGCGCCTAGCCTGACATCTGCTCGCTACGCTTTCCATCACGAAAAGGGCTGTTTCAATTGAAATCTCTCCAATCCAACGACTTTGAGCTGTTTGGCCTGGCGCAGACGTATGCCCAGGACAGAACGCAGATTGATGCGCGCTGGAAAGACCTGCAGCGCCAGGCCCATCCCGACAAATTTGCCGACCAGGGCGCTGCCGCCCAGCGCATCGCCATGCAGTGGTCGGTGCGCATCAATGAGGCGTATCAACGCCTCAAAGACCCGCTCAAACGCGCGGCCTATCTGTGTGAATTGCACGGTGCACCGGTCAATGCCGAAAACAACACCGCCATGCCACCTGCTTTCCTGATGCAGCAAATGGCCTGGCGCGAAGCGTTGGACGAGGCCGAAGGTGCCGATGACCTTGAGCAAATCAGCCAGCAGGTCCAGCAAGCCAGCCGTGAGGTGCTGCAAAAAATAGAGCAGCTGATCGACCAGCAGCAGGCTTACACCGAGGCCGTGGGCCAGGTCCGTGCGCTGATGTTTGTTGAGCGTTTTGCGGCCGATGTGGACAAGCGGCTTGACCAACTTGAACTTTAAGTTTCCCCAGGCCGTCACGCGGCCTGTCACCCTCTAGACACCATGGCGTTACTCCAAATCTCCGAACCAGGCCAGACGCCTGACCCGCACCAACGCCGTATTGCCGTGGGCATTGACCTGGGCACCACCCATTCGCTGGTGGCCTCGGTGCGCCACGGTGTGGCCGAATGCCTGCCCGACGACCAGGGTAGGGTGATCTTGCCCTCTGTGGTGCGTTACCTGGCGGGTGGTGGCCGTCAGATTGGCTGGGACGCGCTGCAGGCGGGGGTGGATGACCCGGTCAACACCATCAGCTCGGTCAAACGTTTCATGGGTCGTGGCCTCAAGGACGTGGCGCTGGCCGACAAACTGCCGTACCAGTTTGTCGACCACCCCGGCATGCTGGGCTTGATGACGGCCCACGGCGAGAAGTCGCCGGTCGAACTCAGTGGCGAGATTCTGGCCACCCTGCGTTACCGCGCCGAAGACACTTTCAATACCGACCTGTTTGGTGCGGTGATCACCGTGCCCGCGTACTTTGATGACGCCCAGCGCCAGGCCACCAAAGATGCCGCACAACTGGCCGGCATCAACGTGCTGCGCCTGATCAACGAACCCACTGCTGCGGCCATTGCCTACGGGCTGGACAACGCCAGCGAAGGTGTCTACGCGATTTACGACCTGGGTGGTGGCACCTTTGACATCTCAATCCTGCGCCTGACACAAGGTGTGTTTGAGGTGGTGGCCACCGGCGGCGACTCGGCCCTGGGTGGTGACGATTACGACCACGCCCTGGCCGACTGGGTGCTGGCCCAGCTGGCGGCGCAATCGGGCAGTGTGGCCAATGTGTGCAGCAACCTGGGTGCCGAGCCCCAATGCGCCAGCACGTGTGCCAACTTCGGCAGCACCAACAGCCGCAGTCCGGCCGACAAAGCCGCCCTCAAGGCCGCCGCCCGCGCCTGCAAAGAAGCCCTTACCGCTACAGATTCCGTAACATTCAGCGCCGTATTGACGGGGGCTCAGGTCACTTTTGACGTGAAACGCTCGGACTTTGATGCCGCCACCAGCGCACTCACCGCACGTACCCTGAGTGCGGTGCGCAAGGTGCTGCGTGACGCGAAACTCACGGTTGACGAGGTCAAAGGTGTGGTCATGGTCGGCGGCTCCACCCGCATGCCGCAGATCCAGCAAGCCGTGGGCAACTTCTTTGGCCAGCCGCCGCTCAACAACCTGAACCCTGATGAAGTGGTGGCGCTCGGCGCCGCCATCCAGGCCAACCAGCTCGCTGGAAACAACCCCGGTGGCGACCTTCTGCTGCTGGACGTGATCCCGCTGAGCCTGGGGGTCGAAACCATGGGTGGCCTGGTCGAGCGCATTGTGCTGCGCAACGAAACCATTCCCACCGCCAAGGCGCAAGACTTCACCACCTATGTCGACGGCCAAACCGCGCTGGCCTTGCACGTGGTGCAGGGTGAGCGCGACCTGGTGTCTGACTGCCGCAGCCTGGCACGTTTCACCCTGCGTGGCATCCCGCCGATGACCGCCGGTGCGGCGCGTATCCGTGTCACCTTCACTGTGGATGCAGATGGCCTGCTCAGTGTGTCCGCGCTGGAGCAGACCAGCGGTGTCGAAGCCCACATCACCGTCAAGCCGTCTTACGGCCTGGGTGACGAGTTGATCACTCACATGTTGCAAGACAGTTTTGCCTCGGCCGAGCGCGACATGTATGTGCGTGCGATTGTCGAGGCTCGCGTCGATGCCGACCGCATGATCCTGGCCGCCCAAAGTGCCCTGGCTGCCGATGGCGACCTGCTGGACGACGCCCAGCGCGCCGAGATCGAACAGCTGATGCGCCAGGTGCGTGCCGCCTGCGACCTGGACGACGCGCCCGCCATCGAGGCCATCACCGCGATGCTGGCCAAGGGCACCGAAGCTTTTGCCGCCCTGCGCATGAACCGGGGCATCCAGAACGCGCTCTCTGGCAAAAACATCGCCACCGTCTGAGCCGAATCTCCCTTTTTGAACTGCCGCCACCATGCCCATCATCAAGATCCTGCCCCACGCCGAATACTGCCCCGAGGGCGCCGAGGTGGTTGCCCCGGCTGGCACCTCGATCTGCGAGGCGCTGCTGGAAAACCACATCAACATCGAGCATGCCTGCGAGATGAGTTGTGCCTGCACCACCTGCCATGTGGTGGTGCGCGAGGGTTTTGAGTCACTGGCGCCGTCCGAAGAAGAAGAGGACGACCTGCTGGACCGCGCCTGGGGCCTGCAACCGCAGTCGCGCCTGAGCTGCCAGGCGATCCTGGCGCAAAAAGACCTGGTGATTGAGATACCCAAGTACTCGATCAACCACGCCAAGGAAAACCACTGAGGTTTGGCGGGGCCTTGATTAGCATCTTGGTTTAACCCGCAGCGCACGCTGGGTATCCGACTCCGCGACTGTCCCCCGGCTTGCGGCTGCGCCTTCAGCCTCCTCCTTTATGTCGCTTCGTCAGACACCCAACGCGCGTTGCTAGTCGCCGTCTGGTTAGACTCCTTTTTTTGATCCGAACCTATGCGCCAAATCTTCCTTGACACCGAAACCACTGGCCTGTCTGCCGACAACGGCGACCGCATCATCGAAATCGGCTGTGTGGAGATGGTCAACCGCAAACTCACCGGCAACAACCGCCACATCTATGTGAACCCGGGGCGTGACAGCCACGAAGAAGCGCTCAAGGTGCACGGCATCACCACCGAGTTCCTCAAAGACAAACCCAAGTTCGAGCAGATTGCCGACGACCTGCTGGCTTACCTAACTGGTGCCGAGGTGATCATCCACAACGCGCCGTTTGACCTGGGTTTTCTGGACATGGAGTTTGGCAAGCTCGGCCACCCCAAGGTGCGCGAGATTGTCGCCAGCGTGACCGACACCCTGGTCATGGCCAAGGAGCTGTACCCGGGCAAACGCAACTCACTCGACGCCCTGTGTGACCGGTTGGAGGTCGACAACTCGGGCCGCACCTTGCACGGCGCGCTGCTGGACGCTGAACTGCTGGCCGACGTGTTCATCAACCTGACCCGCGGTCAGGACGTGCTGCTGATGGACGACAGCTCGGCCAACGAGGCGTCCGGCAACGGCGCGCCTCTGATGGACCTGCGGGTGTTTAACCTGCCGGTGCTGAGCGCCAACGAACAGGAACTGGCCGCCCACGAAACCGTGCTGAAACAGATCGACAAGGACAGCAAGGGGAAAACGGTTTGGCGGGTGTTGGAGCCGGTGGCAGCAGAGTGATGCAGCGGCCCGTGGCTGCGTGTTTGTGCCGAGTAAGCGCTTAGCCAGCCACACCCGAGACCAGCGGAAACGCAGCCGGATTCCGTATCGACTGCACCGACAAATCAATGTCTAAACCTGGCCAATAAAGATGATCTGGACTCGGCCACTGAACGTTTGATATTTGCGCAACCGTGCCTTGTCGAAACCAGGGAAACTGGTCAAACGGCACAAGCAACTCTTCGTCCGCCAGCAGCAGCCAAAACCCATGTTTCGAGATGTGGGTGACTTCAGCCGCCAAAGTGGTGGTTCCAGGCATCTTGAATCTCCTTGAAGTGCGCCGTCACAACGGCTTGCGCTTGGCGAATTTGCATAGCGGAAAGGCCCGTATGGTTGGCCAAAACCACCTCCGGTGTCAGCCAGAACTTGGCCTCACCGTCAGCGTGTGCAACATGGACATGGATACGCGTCTCCTCACGAGAAAAGAAGAAGAGGCGAAACTGACCGTCGCGAACAATGGTGGGTGCCATGCAGGTACTTTAACCAACTTTCACGCCAGCAAGCCCATGACCAACACTCTGGTCATGGTCACGGCACTGGACCCCGGCAGGCGCCACTCACTCGCAGCCCTGTGCGCCAGATGCCATTTTGATTGTCAAATTTTGTGCGTAAACACAAAAAACAGCTGCAGCTAAGCCATCAGTTACTCCGCCTTGCTAGCAGCAGGTAATCGCACATTTACGACTTTGATGAGTAACCCTTTTTTACGTCGGGATGAGTGTTAATGTAGGCATTGAGGCCATCACCCGAGTCAGCCAAACGTTTCATCGTGGACAGATGGGCTGAACCAATAGTCGCAGATCGATACTCGTAGGTGCCTCCATACTTGAACTGAACACGAATCCAGTCGTCACCGTATTCGTAAGCAGAAACTCCTGAGTCACCGTTGATGTCTTTGTAAGCCTTCATGATTCCCTTCCTCTAGGTTAAGTAGTGATGCGGTTGAGACCCTTGCGCTCGTTGTAAACAACGCTAAATTACGAAGCACGGTGGACACTAACTTCCAGAACTTACTGATGTCTGCTTGACTAGGCGCTATTGCGTGAAATCGAAAACCACGCATCCACCTCCAGATGCCGCAATGCTTTTCAGATCTAACGCAGATTTTCCTTGCAAATTTTTTAAAAATATTTGTGCTTTTTGACCAGATGCGGAGGCGGCGATGCTCTTTAGGTCCAATGTCGAGAATGACCTAGCGTCCAAGATCATTCCACCGCCGGAAGTGGCGATGCTCTTGAGATCCAAAACAGAAAATTGCATTTATATTCCTTCAATGATTGCGACGATTGATAATTCGTTCCCAATTGAGATCAAGAGCTCAATTTAAGTTTTTCTTGCTATTTATTTCACGGGAAATTTGTGTATGGTTTCTTGATTTCATTTGAAAAATTTTCTGTGTTAAAAAAAGAAAATATTCAGAATATTGAGGATTGGTTGGAATAACCATATCGCGTATTTTCAGTTGCTTCACTCCGTTTGGCTATCCCCCAAATGGGGGATCTCGCTTAATGGTTGCAACTGTGCCAATGAAGCCGGTCATCTGTCGAATGGTTCCACGCATCCGTCATAATCTCCCCCGCTAGAGGTGCCGCCCGGTTGGGGTGGCTGAGAAATACTCTTAGAACCTGATCTGGGTCGTGCCAGCGTAGGAAAGCGTCAAAAACTTGCTTAGCGTCGTGCGACTTCGGGTCTTTAACCTGTAACGGCCATGACGACTTCTTCCAACGCTTTAACACCTTCTGACATCTGGGCTGACGTGCTCGCGGTGCGCACACAGCGCCCGCTGGTGCACGCCATCACCAACTTGGTGGTGATGAACTACAACGCCAACTTCCTTCTGGCCATGGGCGCCTCACCGGTGATGGCGCACGCGCACGAAGAAGTGCGTGACATGGCGGCCATCGCGCAGGCGCTGGTGCTCAACATCGGCACCTTGGAGCCCTATTGGATCGAGAGCATGCGCCAGGCGCTGGCCATTGCCGCCCAACGTGGCATCAAAACTGTGCTGGACCCAGTGGGTGCGGGGGCTACCAGCTATCGTAACCAGAGCATTGCAGCCCTGCTGGCCCAGGCCAGCCCGTCGGTGATTCGTGGCAATGCGTCCGAGATCATGAGTGTGGCGGGTGTGGCGGTGCAGACGCGTGGGGTGGACAGCGGCGCTGCCGTCAGCGACGCGCTGCAAGCCGCACGTGACTTGGCTGCTAGCACCGGCGGTGTGGTGTGTGTCAGTGGTGAGGTGGATTATGTGCTGGACGCCAGCGGCCGCCACATCAGCCTGTCCAACGGCCATGAGTGGATGACGCGTATCACTGGCGTGGGTTGTTCGGCCACCGCTTTGGTGGGGGCGTTTTGTGCGGTGCAGCCCGATGCCTGGCGCGCCACGGTCTCGGCCATGGCGTATCTGGGTGTGGTGGGGCAGGTGGCTACACAGCAAGTGCAGGCCCAAGGTTTGGGTGTGGGCAGCTTGCAAATTGCTTTGCTGGACCAGTTGCAGCTGCTGGACCGGGTGACCTTTGAGTCTGTGCTCAAAATGGCCTCTGGCCCAATCACTGCCTGAGCCATGCACTCCGATTTTGTGAGTGATATGGCGCGCCCAAACCGGGCAGCGGTGGCCGATCTGGTGCGGTTGTATCTGGTGACCGACCAGCAGGCGCTGCGGGGTCGAAGCCTGACGGACGTGGTGATGGCGGCGGTGCAGGGCGGTGCCACTTGTGTGCAGCTGCGTGAAAAAACCAGCAACACGCGCGACTTTGTGGCGCTGGCCTGTGCGCTCAACGATTTGTTGACGCCGCTGGGTGTACCGCTGGTGATCAATGACCGCATCGACGTGGCGCTGGCCTGTGGTGCGCAGGGTGTGCACCTGGGCCAGTCGGACATGCCGGTGGGGTTGGCGCGCCAGCTGCTGCCAACGCAGGTGTTCATTGGCCTGTCGGTCGAAACGCTGGACGATGTGCATCGCGCGGCCAGTTGGCCGGTGGACTATTTGGGTGTCAGCCCGGTGTTCCCCACCCCCACCAAAACAGACACCGCGTCGCCTTGGGGGCTGGCTGGTTTGTCTGCCGTGCGGGCTGTGACCGATCTGCCGCTGGTGGCCATTGGTGGCATCCATCTGAGCAATGCGGCTGAGGTGCTGGAAGCTGGGGCAAACGGTCTGGCGGTGGTCAGTGCCTTGTGTTCGGCGGACGACCCGGCAGCGGCGGCGCGGGCTTTTCGGGCGCTGTTTTGAAGGCATTTGTCAGCGCCCGGTTTTCCCAACTTTTTTCAAGCCTTTTTGGCCTCTAGCCCTGATGGCATAAGGACAGTTTGTTATGACTTTTGAACTCAATCAGCGTTACCCCCATGTCTTGTCGATTGCCGGATCGGACAGCGGCGGCGGCGCGGGCATCCAGGCGGATTTGAAGACCTTTGCCGCCTTGGGTTGTTTTGGCATGACGGCGATCACTGCACTCACCGCACAAAACACCTGTGGGGTGCGCAGCATCCACGGTGTGCCGCCCGAGATACTGCGCGACCAGATCGACGCGGTGATCGAAGACATTGGCGTGGACGCGGTCAAGATCGGCATGTTGCACGCGCCCGACATTGTGCGCACCGTGGCCCAGGCGTTGGACAAGCACCAACCGCCGCATGTGGTGTTTGACCCGGTGATGGTGGCCACCAGTGGCGCGGTGCTGATCGACGCGGAGGCCATCCATGTGCTGGTGGCCGAGCTGTTTGCCCGGGTGGCGCTGATCACTCCCAACCTGGACGAGGCCGGTTTGCTGGTGGGCAAACCGCTCAGCAGCGTGCAAGACATGTTGCCCGCTGCCCAGCTGCTGCTGGGCCAGGGCGCGCGGGCGGTGTTGCTCAAGGGCGGGCATTTGCCCGGGGAAGAGGTGGTGGACCTGCTGCTGGTATCCGGTACCGAGCCGATTTGGATGCACGGCCCACGCATCCACAGCCCCAACACCCACGGCACCGGCTGCACCTTGTCGAGCGCCGTGGCCGCCCATCTGGCCCTGGGCCACACCCTGCCAGACGCGGTGCAACAGGCCAGAGAATTTGTGCGCCAAGCCATGGCAGCCGGGGCCACCGTCAAAACCGGCCAGGGCAGCGGCCCGCTGAACCACGGCTTTGCGCCGGTGGTGATGCGGGTCAATCCGTGCTCAGAGAGTTCGCCTGCACCACACGCAAAGATTGCCGATTTGCTGGTGATGCCAGACACGGAAGGTCTTGCTTGTGAGACTCCGCGCTTACGCGACCTTGCGCGGCCCAACGAGCACTAACAAGGCGGCCATTGGCGATTGCGCCATCCTGCGGCTGTTGTCAGTGCCGTTCAGGCTCAGGGCGAATGGTTCTGACTTGATGAGGCCAGATCAATAGGCTGGCGGACCGACTTGTTCCATCCGCGCCAGCAATGCATTTGCCGCCGCCTCTGGCTGGTCTGCCGCCACCAACGCTCGCACCACGCCCACAGACCCGACCCCACACGCCAGCACGGAGCCCAGGCGCTCCAGGTCGATGCCGCCAATGGCCACGGTGGGGTAGTGGCGCAGCAGGCGGCTGTAGACCTGCAAACGCGCCAGACCTTGCGGTGGGGTGGCCATGCGTTTGAGGGTGGTGGCAAACACCGCGCCCATCGCGATGTAGCTGGGGCCACAGTGGGCAGCGCGCAGCATCTCGGCATAACCGTGGCTGCTGATGCCCAGGCGCAACCCGGCGCGGCGGATGGCGCCCAGGTCGGCCTCGCTCAGGCTGTCCAGGTCTTCCTGCCCCAGGTGAACGCCATACGCCCCGGCCTCGATGGCGGCTTGCCAATGGTCGTTGATGAACAGCAGCGCATTGGTGCCGCGCACCGCCTCAACCGCCGCTTGCACCTCCTGGCGGATGGCCTGCGCGTCGTCGGATTTAAAACGCAGCTGCACCGTGGGCACGCCGGCGCGTGCCAAACGCCCGACCCAGGCCGCATCAGGCAACACCGCGTACAGGCCCAGCTGCTGGGGGCAGGGGGCAAATGCCTCGGTGTCCGTCCGGTGGCGCAGGCCAAAGTCCTCGGGCTCGGTGGGCCACTGGGTGGCGTCAAACTGGCCGGTGCGTTGGGTTTGGGCTTGCCAGGCGCTGGCAATCACATCGGCGTCGGCCTCGTCAAAGTCCAGCGCTAGGCAGGCTTGGTGGGCGGCCTGATAGACCTCAGCATCTGCCTCATTTTTGATAGCTGTTGGCCCTTGATGAATAAGGGCTGGAGGCTCAAAAGACTTGGAAGTTTTGAGGGCGCCAAGTGCCAGCGCGGCATGGGCGCTGAGAATGGCTTGCGCCAGGTGGCTCGTGGTGGTGTTCATGGAGGGGATGGGTTGGGCGGTGTGTATTCCGTTTCCAAATCACTCGTGTCTAGGCGCGAAGCCGTAGGCAGTGCTGACGCACGACAAGGCGGAGCAACAACGACACGGGTGAGTTAGAAATGGCATCAGGCCTGGTGCCAGAACGGTATGCCTAGCACCGGTGTGCTGGGCTCGGCGGACGCTTTCTCGGCCATGGTGCCCGCCAGAAAAGCATCACGCCCGGCCTGGGTGGCGGCGGCAAAGGCCGCGGCCATACGCACCGGGTCGTTGGCCAGCGCCACGGCGGTGTTGAGCAAGACGCCGTCAAAGCCCCATTCCATCACCTGCGCCGCGTGGGATGGTCGACCCAGGCCCGCGTCCACAATCATTGGCACCTGCAGGCGTGCGCGCAGGGTCTGCAAGGCGTATGGGTTGATCGGGCCTTTGCCGGTGCCAATCGGCGCGGCCCAGGGCATCAGCGCCTGGCAACCCACGTCCACCAGCCGCTGGCACAACACCAGGTCGTCGGTGCAGTAGGGCAGCACCTTGAAGCCGTCGTTGATCAGCTGGCGGGCGGCGTCCACCATGTTCAGGGTGTCGGGCTGCAGCGTGTAGTCGTCACCAATGAGTTCAAGCTTGAGCCAGGGCGTGTTAAACACCTCACGCGCCATCTGCGCGGTGGTGATCAGCTCGGCCACCGTGTGGCAACCGGCGGTGTTGGGCAACACCGGCACACCGAGCTCGGCCAGCAGTTGCCAGAAGCGGTTGGGGCTTTGGCTGCTGTCCAGGTTTTGCCGACGCAGTGAGGCGGTCAACATCGCGGGTTGGGCGCGTTGCACCGCCGCCTGCAGGATGCCGGGAGAGGGGTAACGCGCGGTGCCCAGCATCAGGCGGCTGGTGAAGGACTCGCCGTACAAAACCAGCGGGTCGCTCGGTGGAGTGTCAGGGGAGATGTGATCTGTGTTCATGGGTTTAACTGTGTGGGTTTAGCCGCCCACCACCGGGGCGATCAATTCGATCTGGTCACCCTCTTGCAGCGGGGTCTGTGCATACTGGGTGTTGGGCACAAACTGCCGGTTCAGCGCGGCCGCAAAAGGCGGTGTCAGCTGGCTGTTTGCTACCGCCTGGGCCAGCGTGGCACCGGCGGGTAATTCACACGCTTGTTGGTTGAGGAACACCTTCATGGCGCGGCCTCCAGGCAGGCCGAGAGCATCGCGCCGCGACTGTTATCACCCTCTCCCGCCTCGGGAGAGGGCAGGGGTGAGGGTGTACTGGTTTGGATCAAACCGGTTAGACCCAGGCCTTGTGCCAAGGGCGAGCTGCCGCTGGCCATCAGCTCCAGCACCACGTCGTGCATTGCGGGTGCGATCAAATAACCGTGGCGGTACAAACCGTTGACCTGCAAACAACGTCCGCCAAGCCAGCGCACGGTGGGCAGGTTGTTCGGCAGGGCGGGGCGGCACTGCGCTACCAGCTCGATGATGCGGGCCTCGCCGAAACCGCTGTCCACGGTGTAGGCGGCGCTGAGCAGCTCGAGTGCTGATCGCAGACTCATCGGTGAGGTATCGTCCGACTCGATCTCGGTGGCGCCCACCAGAAAGTAGCCCTCTTGTTTAGGGGCGATGTAGATTGGGTAACGCGGGTGGATCAGCCGGGTCGGGCGCGACAGGCGTACCTGGGGCGCGTGCAAAGTGACGATTTCGCCACGCACACCGCGTAACTCAGGCCACTGCGGCTGCGCCCCCAGGCCACGGCAATCGAGCAACCAGTCGGGCTGATCAACCTGGCCTGGTTCAAAGTCCAGCGGGCTACGCGGGCTGGCCCAGTGCAAGTCCACCCCCAGGCGCAGCATCTGAAATAGCAGCGCGTCCATCAGCTGGTGGTTGTCGAGCTGGCCTTCACCGGGCAGGTACAGGCCGTGGGCAAAACGGGCGCCCATGCCGGGCTCCAGCGACTCTAGCGCAGCTGAGTCCAGCGTTTGTGGCTGCGGCAGCTCGGGCAGGCGTGCGCCGGTGGCGGCCAGCAGCCGGCCAAAACGTTGGGCATCGGGTGCGTCCTGCCGGTGCCAGACCACCAGTGTGCCTTCGCGTTGGAAAAACACCGGGGTGTCGAGGGCGGCGATCAGCTCGGGCCAGCGTCTCAAGCTGTGTTGGCCCAGGCGCACCACCTCGTCCTCGGCTACCGCCGACTCGGCCAGTGGCGCCAGCATGGCGGCAGCGGCAAAGGCTGCCGCACCGCGCGAATCGGCCGCCCGTTCTTCAAACACCGTCAGTGTGTGGCCTGCGCGTGCCAGGGAACACGCCAGCAGCCGACCCATCAGGCCGGCACCTAAAATCGTGATGTTCATGCGTGCACCTCACGCAAGGCAGCGGTCGTGGGGCGTGTCAGCCAGGCCAGTGTGAAGGTCAGGGCCAGCGTGGGCAGGGCAGAACCCCACTGCGGCGCGTAGTTGGCCAACAGGTGATAACAAGTGATGCCCAGCAGCCATAGGCCTGCGGCCATCCAGTCCACGGCTTTGTTGGAGACGGCCAGGCTGGGTGAACTCAGCGCTAGCCGCCCCAGAATCACCCCATACAGCGGCACAAACACCGAGCTGAGCAACAGCAAAAACGGCTCCAGACTGTGCATCGGCAACACCAGCGCCAGTGCGGTACACAGCACCGCCAGCACCAGGCCCCATTGGCGGATGCTCCAGCTGCCGCGCAGGCTCTGGCCCGATACCGAAGCGGAATACACGTCGCCATACGCGTTGTCGATTTCGTCCACCAGAATCAGGCTCAAGGCCAACAAACCACCTTGTGCCAGCAGCAGCGCGGTGACCAGGTCGGTGCCCGGCTGCGCCACACTCACCACCATCACCCCCAGGGCGTAACACCAGATATTGGCCAGCGCGTAACCGAGCCAGGTGCCACTCATCGCACTGCGGCCGTTTTTGCCGTGGCGCGCGTAGTCGGCCACCAGCGGCAACCAGGACACCGGCATCGCAATCACCAGGTCCATCGCGGAGAGCAGGCCCATGCTGCCATCCCCTTGGCGTGCCCAAAACGCTGCCAAGCCTTGTGCTTGTAATTGGCTGCCAAATTGCCAGGTCAGCCACAGCAGCGAGGCAATCACCAGCGGCAGGGCGATGCGGCTGATGAGTTGGCGCACCAGACGGGTCATGGAACCCGCCAGCAGCGCTACCAGCACGCCGCCCCAGAGCAGGGTGCTGACAAGCAGGCCTGAGGTGTCACCCAGGTCCAGCCCAAAAGACTGCAGGCTGATCGCGCGGGTACCGTCGCGCATGATCACCAGCTCAAACGTGGTCCAGCCGATCAGTTGCACCATGTTCAAGAGCACCGGCAGGCGTGCAAAGTGGCTGCCAAAGCTGGCGTGCATCAGGCCCGCACTCGACAGGCCGGTGGTGCAGCCCAGCCGTGCGGTCCAGGCCAGCAGGCCGGCACCGACCAGCGAGCCCAACACAATGGCCACCGCTGCGTCGCGGCTGCCCACGGCAGGCACCAGGTAGGCGCCGATCTGCATCACCAGCAGGCCCACACCCAGGCTGAACCACAGGGCGGTGTGGTCGCGCCAGCTGAAAACCCGCTCGCTGGCGGCGATGGGTGAGAGCGCCGAATTCGACGCCGGGTTGGGTGAAATAGGTTTGTTTGCCATCCGTTTGCTCCATGCAAAAAGTTGGCAGGTCAGCGTCGATCGTGACGGGTAGACGTTGTCTGAGAAGGCGGCAACCCCCGTGCTTGGACCAGCTTCCCTGCGCGAGGATTACCTCAATCAGGTTCAAAGGGACTCTCTCAGTCGGCCCACAGCGTGTACTGCGGGCCAACACCCCTAGCGTGTGCACCAGGTGACTGGCGCGTGGCGGATTCTAGCCTGCGTGACCCTGCACCAGGCTGACATCACATGTTGGATGCCAAATTGGCCTCTGGACCTTATGGTATGTGGGTAGATAGCTATCAAAAGTGATAAATCTGGCCAACCACCGCTGCGTTGGCTCCAGGGTGTTAGGCATCCAGCTGGGTGAGGCCCGAACCGTTTTCAGGGTCTTGGCAAAACCCCAAGCCGCTGCTGCAACAGCGCGCTGCTGGTGGTGTACTGCAGTACTGTCGAGGCCTCCGGGTGGACCAGCGCGGCCGCTCCAAACGCGGCCAAGGTGGCCTCATGGAAACCGCAGACGATCAGCTTCTTTTTGCCGGGGTAGGTGATCACATCTCCTACCGCAAAAATCCCCGGTGCGCTGGTGGCAAAGGTGGCGGTGTCCACTGTGAGCTGTTTGCGTTCCATGGCCAGACCCCACTGCGCCACCGGGCCCAGCTTGGGGCTGATGCCCTGGAACACCAGCAACAGGTCCAGCGGCAGGTTCAGGGTTTGGTCTTGTGGGGTGCTGACCGTCACACCGGTGAGTCGCTGGTCGTTCGTCTGGATACCGGTGATTTGCCCGGCTTGAAAGTGGATGCGACCGGCATCGCGTAATGCGGCAAATTCAGCCAGGGCGGCTTCGCTGGCCTGCAAGACCTCACGCCGGTAGACCAGGGTGATGCTGCGGACCTGGCCAGCTTGGGCCAGACGGACAGCCTGGGCCACGGCCTCGTCTTCACCACCCACTATCACGATGTCTTTGCCGCTGACCAGCTCGGGCGGCGGTGATTTGTAGAACAACTGCTGGCCCAGAAACGCGCCCAGGCCATCGAGCTTGAGTTCTTTGGGCACAAACGCACCCACACCGGCTGCCACCACCACGGTGCGCGCCAGGAACTGCTGGCAAGGTTGATGGTTGCGTTCGGTGCTCACCAGCCAGCGGCCATCGGCCTGTGGCGTCAGCGAGCTGACCAGCTGGTCCCAGTGATAACCGGGTGAAAAAGGTGCGATTTGCCGCAGCAGATTCTGCGTCAGCTCACGCCCGCTGCACACCGGCACGCCGGGGATGTCGTAAATGGGTTTGTCCGGGTACAGCGCGGCGCATTGGCCACCCGGCGCGTCGAGCACGTCCACCACCTGGGCCTGGATGCCTTGCAGCCCCAGTTGAAACACCGTGAACAAACCGACTGGCCCAGCCCCGATGACCAGTGCGTCGGTTTGGATCACGGTGTGGTGTCAGACGTGAAGAATCAGCGTTGCAGCTCGGAGAGCTTGCCGGTTTTGTTTTTCCAATCGTCAGCGTCAGGCAGCGGTGCCTTGCGCTTGGTGATGGTTTTCCAGCTGGGCAATTGCGCCAGCTCAGCGTTGAGCTGGGTCATGTGGCGCTGGTCTTTGGGCACATCTTCTTCGGCGTAGATGGCGTTGGCTGGGCATTCCGGGATACAGACAGCACAGTCGATGCACTCGTCCGGGTCGATCGTCAAAAAGTTCGGGCCTTCGCGGAAACAGTCCACGGGGCACACGTCGACGCAATCGGTGTATTTGCACTTGATACAGGCTTCGGTGACGACATGGGTCATGTTGAGTGGTCTACGGTTGTATTAAAAGGACGGGATTTTAAATGCTTGCGCAAGGCCTGCCGCAAGCATAGAAGTTATGCCGCCAAGACACATTGAGATGTATCAAGTCAACGTGCGGCCCCGTTGGTGTTGCTGGCGAACACCTGGCCCAGCGTGCGCATCTGCTGACCCATGTCCTTGCCCACCAGGTCCTGGATGCTTTGTTCGTCGCTCTGGCTGGCCACACCGGCGGCCGTCAGGCGGGCGCGCAGCTCGGTCACAGGGATGCCCGCCACGTCGGCCACGGTGCTCAAGGAGCTTCTGGCCAGGGCCTGCACCGGCGCCACAAAGGGCGGTTTGCCACCGGTTGCGCCACCTAGCGGCACAAAACTCAGGGCCAGTAGCAGGGCACTGGCGCCCAGCACCCAGCGGCCAGTGGTGTTGGCCAGGTGCCGCTTGAAGGCATTGATGTTCAGCGCCACGTGCAACAGCACACCCACCACCATGGCCCAACCCAGCCATTCGTGCGCGGTTTTGTTGAGGCCGCTGTCGGCGTGGAAAAACATCAGGCTGCCCGTGACAGCCATGAGCAGAAAAATGCCGGTCACCAGCGGGGTGATCCAGGGGCGTTGTGCGTTCAGAGTCATGATGTTTCCTTGTGTGTAGATGGGGTCAAGAGGGCTTGGGAAGGATTGTCCAAGCCGGGTTTGAAGTTGCATCAAGTGCGTGTGAACCTGCGGTAAAGCCGCTCAAAACAGGGCCATCTGTCAGCAGGTGATGGGCAGAATGCGGCTTTTATGCCGCTGTGGAGGTTTGCCCATGTCTTGCTGCCCGCCCAAGCTGTCGCCGCTCAAGCGGATGTTCTGGTTGCTGTGTACCAGTGTGTTGTTGTCCTCATCCGCCGTGGCACAGGACGGCCCGCTACGCCAGCGCCTCAAAGAGCGGCTGCAGCAACGCCAGGCCGAGCGTGCCCCCGCGCAGCCCAGCCCGACCACCATCACCCAGCCGGGTGACTACCGCCTGAGCCTGGTGCATCACGGCCTGTCGCGCAGTTACCTGGTGCATGTGCCCCAACGTGGCCTGGTTGGCCAACCAGTGCCGCTGCTGGTGGCGATGCATGGTGGTGGTGGCAACATGGACTTCCAGGCGGACGACAGCCGTTACGGGCTGATCAGTGCGTCTGAACGTGAAGGTTTTGTGGTGGCGTTCCCCAACGGCTACAGCCGGTTTGCGGGGGGCAAACTGGCGACCTGGAACGCTGGCAACTGCTGCGGTGCGGCCCGTGACGGGCAGGTGGACGATGTCGGTTTCATCCGCCAGATGGTCAGCCAGATCAGCGCCCAGCTGCCGATCAATCCACGCCGGGTGTACGCCACCGGCATGTCCAACGGTGCCATGATGGCCTACCGCCTGGCCTGTGAGGCGTCCGATGTGTTCAGCGCGATTGCCGCTGTGGCGGGCACCGACAACACCCGTGTGTGCCAGCCGGGCAAGCCGGTGTCGGTGTTGCACATCCATGCCCGAGACGATGGCCATGTGTTGTTCCATGGCGGTGCCGGGCCGGCTGCAGTCAACAAGTCAGCCGAAGCCGACTACAGCTCGGTGCCCAACACGGTGGCCAAGTGGACCGAGCTCAATGGCTGCAGCCTGCCACCCAAGCGGATGCTGGAGCAGGCCGGTGCCCTGTGTGAGTCTTATGCACCGTGCCAGGGTGGCGCACAGGTGCAGCTGTGTGTGACCAACACCGGTGGGCATTCCTGGCCTGGAGGTCACAAGCCACGTGGTACAGAGCCACCGTCGCAAGCCTTGTCTGCCAATGATGTGATGTGGGACTTTTTCAACCGACAACCCCTTTGAGTCAAGGGTTTCTGCCCCAGGCTGGTGCACAATTTGTGCGATTCGGACCCTGTTGTCCAGCGCCTTTTTGTCACTCTCTGAACCTGAAGGACCCGTCATGAGCAAGCAGACCAAGTTTCTCCTCAACGAAGACCAGATGCCCAAGGCCTGGTACAACCTGCAGGCGGATCTGCCCAAGCCGCTGCCTGTGGTGCTGCACCCCGGCACGATGCAGCCGGTGGGTCCGGACGACTTGGCGCCGCTGTTTCCGATGTCGCTGATCTTGCAAGAGGTCAGCACCGAGCGAGAGGTCGAGATCCCCGAACCGGTGCGTGATGTGTACCGCCTGTGGCGCCCGGCGCCGCTGTACCGCGCCCATGGGCTCGAAAAAGCCCTGGGCACCTGCGCCAAAATTTATTACAAGTACGAAGGTGTGAGCCCGGCGGGCAGCCACAAACCCAACACCGCCGTGCCTCAGGCCTTCTTCAACAAGGAGGCCGGGGTCAAACGTCTGGTGACCGAAACCGGCGCCGGGCAGTGGGGCACCTCGCTGGCGTTTGCGGGTGGGCACTATGGGCTGCAGGTCGAGGTGTTCCAGGTGCGCGTGTCGTATGACCAAAAACCCTATCGCCGCGCCATGATGGAAACCTATGGCGCGCGCTGCGTGGCCTCACCGTCGATTGAGACCGAATACGGCCGCTCGGTGTTGGCCAAACACCCCGACCACCGTGGCAGCCTGGGTATTGCGATCTCGGAGGCGGTGGAACTGGCGGTGCAGCGTGACGACACCAAATACGCGCTCGGTTCGGTGCTCAACCATGTGTTGTTGCACCAGACCGTCATTGGTCTGGAAGCCATGCAGCAGATGGAGATGGCCGACACCTGGCCCGATGTGGTGGTGGGCTGCACCGGCGGCGGCTCCAACTTTGCCGGTATGGTTTTTCCGTTCATTGGCCATGGCCTGCGCGGTGGCCCCAAACCCCGCATCGTGGCGGTGGAGCCGGCCGCTTGCCCGTCGCTCACACGTGGTAAATACGCCTATGACTTTGGCGACACCGCCGGTATGACACCGCTGACCAAGATGCACACCCTGGGCAGCCAGTTCACCCCGCCGGGTTTCCACGCGGGTGGTCTGCGTTACCACGGCATGGCACCGATGGTGTCGCACGCCAAGGAGCTGGGTCTGCTTGAAGCGGTGGCCTACAAACAGGTGGAGTGTTTTGAGGCCGGGGTGTTGTTTGCCCGCACCGAAGGCATTGTGCCGGCGCCCGAGGCCAACCACGCGGTGCGCGGCGCCATTGTGGAGGCCCTGCGCTGCAAGCGCGAAGGCAAGGCCGAGACGATTTTGTTTTGCCTCTCGGGCCATGGCCACTTTGACATGGCGTCCTACCAGAAGTATTTTGCCGGGCAACTCAGCGACGAGAGTTACGACGAGGCCGAGCTGGCGATGGCGCTGGCCGGTTTGCCCAGCGTGCCCGAACCCGCTTAAGCCTGCATCAGCTCCAGCAGCCTATCCAACCCGCCGGATTCGATCGAGACCTTGGCCTGCTCCCGCACGGCGGGTTTGGCGTGGTAAGCCACCGACAGGCCGGCCACACCCATCATCGGCAGGTCGTTGGCACCGTCGCCCATGGCAATCGCCTGACTCGGGTCGATCCCGAGCTGGGCGCAGGTGTGCAACAGCATGGTGCGTTTTTCGGCGCCGTCGCAGATGTCGCCCCAGGCCTGGTCCACCATGCGACCGGTGAGGGCACCATCGGCCACCTCCAACTGGTTGGCACGTGTGAAGTCGATGCCCAGGCGGTCACGGATGCGGTCGGTGAAATGGGTGAAGCCGCCTGAGACCAGCAGCACCTTGAGCCCGGCGGCCTTGCAGGCGGCCACCAGCTCGGCCGCGCCGGGGTTCAGGCGAAGACGCTCCTGGTAAATCTGGTCCATCTGCGCCAGCGTCACCCCCTTGAGCAGGGCCACACGCTGGCGCAGGCTTTCCTTGTAGTCGCTGATGTGGCCTTGCATCGCGGCCTCGGTGATGGCCGCCACCTCAGCCTTGCGGCCCACTGCGTCGGCGATTTCGTCCACACACTCGATGTTGATCAGGGTCGAGTCCATGTCAAAAGCAATGAGCTTGTAGTCAGACAGGCGCAGCGGCGGTGTGATACCTGCGATGCGCAGGCCGGGAGCAAATTCGGTGGAGGTCATGGAATGGAAAATACTATGAATAAAGTAGCTAACAGCGCCGTGTATCAAAGGGCTAGGTACCGATTTTCCTTGAAAAACCGCAGCGTCGTGTGTGTCACGGCTTTTTCAGGTAGAGCCGGTCCGACCAGGTGGCCAGCCAATCGGGTTTGTAAGCGACCAGGATCGCGGTGACCAGGCCGGTCAAAAACGCGTCACCCCAGGCAATGAGCCAATGCGCCACCAGGCTCAGGTCGTTGTCCACACCCGGCAGGATGTGCCCCGCCCACTGGCCCAGCACACCTGCGATAAACACACACACCACCGTGCCCAGAAACGCGCGGCCCAGAATGTAGACAAACAGGTGATGCCCGATCCAGCGGCGCACGGCCAAGCCCAGACCCAAGGCCAGCGTGGCAGGCACCAGGCCCAGCCAGACGGTCAGGTCCAGCGCGGTGTCCCCGCCCATCGGTGAGATCAGCGCGGCCAGCACACCCACAGCACACAAGACCGGCACCGCCAACGGCCAACCGAGCATCAGCACCAGCAGGCAGGCGCCCGAGCCCTGCAACTGCAGCGGCATCTGGTGCAGGCTGGGTAATGCCCACAACCAGGGCAGCAAGGTGAGTGCCGCGAGCATTGGTGTCAAGCGGGTGGCGCCTTTGAGCAGCTGCCATGGGCGCAGCAGCAGCGCAGCGCTCAGGCACAGCAGCAACAGGACAAGGTTGATGGATATGGCCGACATACTACAGACGTTGTAGCGACTTGGGCTTATTGAATAAGGGCTGGAGCCACATTTGTTATCAGACTCTGGGTGCGAGTTTCGCTCGCAGGTGTCGTGCCTGCAGTGGCCCCTTGGCGTCAAAACCTTGCTCGATGAAGTCGACGTGGTCAACGCCCAGACGCACCACACTGCAAGCGCGCGTGCCGTAGTCGGGCAGGGCCACAAAAACGGCGGACAGGGCGCGCTCCAGCGGCAGTGGCACACCGGTGGTGGGCAAATCGGCGTCGTCGGCGGTGCGCCGGTCTTGCAGAAGTGCCAGCAATGCGGCGTCGTTGGTCTGGCCTTGTGTGAGTTGTTGTTGCAGGCCCTTGGTCAAACCGTGCAGCTTGGGCCAGGGTGTCTGAAAATCGGCGTTGGACACCGCGCCCATACCTGTCAGCAGGGCCAGCACCCGGGCGTGGCGGCTCTCCAGCCCCATCAAATGGCTGCCGTCGTAGACCAGCAGGTTGAACGGGTTGTAGTTGTTGGCGTGTGAACGCAGTTCGTTCAGATAAGCCTCGGCGCTGAGATCACTGCGCAAAAAAGCGCTGACGAGTCCTCCACGTGAGGGGGCGTCAGCGCGTTGTTGGGTCGGGTCGCGGTGGTTGGTCAGCGCGGCCAGTCGGCCAGAGCGGCTGACCCCGAGCCAGGTGCCACCGGCTTGTAGATCGCGCCCGGCCAGGATGTCCGCGTCTTCCCACCAGCGCATCGCGGCAGTGGGGCGGGCGTAAAACTCGTCACGGTTGGCTACCAGCAGCAGCTTGTTGGGGCTGTCAGGCTGCCAGTGCCAGGCGATCAGGCACATTTTTGCCTACAAGAACCGGTCCAGGATCTTGCGGCTGTCGCGGCCCAGGTCGCTGGCATCACGGATCAGGAACTGGATGCCGTGTGAATCCGTCACCAGCAACATGCTGGTGCCGACACGGCGGATGTCTTCGTCCCCGCGCAGCACAAAACTGGTGTTGCCACGGTCGGTTTTGACGCGCCAGGTGCAGGGGGTGGAAAAACTCGTGACGCTTTCGATGCTCAGGATGGTGGGCATGAACTCGCGGAGTTGCAGCTCTTCTCGGATCAGGCTTTGTGCGGGCTCCGGTACATCGGCCAGTTGCTCAATCCAGGCCACTTCGTGGCCATCGGTGTGCACCAGCGAAATACCGACCTCGGGCGACTGGATCGGAAACGCACGCACAGGCACCACAGCTTCGACGACCTCACCAACAGAGGTCGTCAGAGTCAGCCGCCCAAAAGGGTTGCGGACCAGGGTAAAAGGGTGGCTGGTGGTCATTTGTCGTTCTTCCTGTCGTTCAAGCGGACTTGCGAGCGGTCATCCATGTCGACATCCATGTTGCGCGCCTGGGCTTCGTAGAGGTTGAAGTAGGCACCTTGGGCGGCCATCAGGCCGTCGTGGGTGCCGACCTCGACCACCTGGCCACGGTCCAGCACCACCAGACGGTCCGCGCGGTGCAGGGTCGAGAGCCGGTGCGCAATCGCGATGGTGGTGCGGCCCTTGACCAGGTTTTCCAGCGCGTTCTGGATCTCCTTCTCGGTCTCAGAGTCGACCGAGGAGGTGGCTTCGTCCAGGATCAGGATGCGTGGGTCGATCAGCAGCGCCCGAGCAATCGAGATGCGCTGGCGTTCACCGCCCGACAAACCTTGGCCGCGTTCACCAACCATCGAGTCGTAGCCTTGTGCCAGGCGCAGGATGAACTCATGCGCATGCGCGGCGCGTGCGGCAGCAATGATCTCGGCTCGGGTGGCATGGGGTTTGCCGTAGGCGATGTTCTCGGCAATCGTGCCAAAAAACAGGAACGGCTCCTGTAACACCAGCCCGATGTGGCGCCGGTAGTCGGCCACCGACAAAGCGCGCACATCGACACCGTCAACCTTGATCGAACCTTCGGACACGTCATAGAAGCGGCAGATCAAGTTGACCAAAGTGCTTTTGCCCGAGCCGCTGTGGCCGACCAGGCCAATCATTTCACCGGGGTTGATCGTCAGGTTGATGCCTTTGTTGACCTCGCGGTTGCCGTAGCGGAAGCTCACGTCGGTGATGTCGATGCGGCCTTGCACATGCGTCAGTTTCACCGGCTGAGTCGGTTCCGGCACGCTGGAGACGTGGTCCAGGATGTCAAAAATGCGTTTGGCAGCTGATGCCGATTTTTCGGTCACCGAGACAATGCGGCTCATCGAGTCCAGCCGGCCATAAAAGCGGCTGATGTAGGAGATGAAGGCCATCAACACCCCCACGGTGATCTCGGACTTGGACACCAGCCAGATGCCAAACCCCCAGACCACCAGCAGGCCCAATTCGGTCATCAGCGAGATGCTGGGTGCAAACACCGACCAGATCTTGTTGATGCGGTCGTTCACCGCCAGGTTTTGTTTGTTGGCCTCGCGAAAACGGGCCGATTCGCGGTCTTCCTGGGCAAAGGCCTTGACCACCCGCACACCCGGAATGGTGTCGGCCAGCACACTGGTCACCGCCGACCAGACCCGGTCGATCTTCTCAAAGCCGGTTTGCAAGCGGAAGCGCACCGAGCGGATCATCCACACAATAAAAGGCAGCGGCACCAGGGTGACCAGAGCCAGCCAGGGGTTGATCGAGATCAGGATCACTGCCGTCATGACCAGCATCAGCACATCCGAGGCAAAGTCCAGCAGGTGTAATGACAAGAATACACAGATGCGGTCACTCTCGCTGCCAATACGTGACATCAGGTCACCGGTGCGTTTGCCACCAAAGTACTCGAGCGACATGCGCAGCAGGTGGTCATAGGTGGTGGTGCGCAAATCCGCACCAATCCGCTCGGACACCAGCGCCAGGATGTAGGTCTTGGCCCAGGACAGGCCCCAGGCCAGCAAGGCGGCACCAAACAACCCGGCCAGATAACCCGCAACCACCATGGGTTCGATGTGTTGGCCATTCTGAAACGGGATCAGCACCTCGTCCATCAGCGGCATGGCCAGGTAAGGCGGCACCAGGCTGGCGGCGGTGCCCAGCAGGGTCAGCACCAGACCCGCGAACAACTGCCCCCGGTAGGGCTTGGCAAAACGCCACAACCTGAACAGGGTCCAGGTCGAAGGTGGGGTGTGGATCACCTTGGTGCAAATCGGGCATTCGTCCTGGTCGGGCGCCAGCGGCGCCTTGCAGCTTGGGCAGACATGGCCTTCGGGCAGCACCGGTGGTTCACCGCTGACACAACTGGTCTGGTGAATCTGGAACTGGTCAACAACGCGGATCGCATGCAGGTTACACGCCAGGGTAAAACACCAATGGGCCAGGCGGCCCTGGCTGTCGAGTAACTCCAGATGACCCACACCGGCGTGGTCGTACAGGTGCATGGCCAGGCCAGGCTGGTAGGCCCAGGCAGACCAGCTGGCATCAGGCGCGCGGCTCAGCACCCGGCGGTTGGTCACCAGCACCAGGCCTTGGACAAAATGCAGTTGGTGGTCCAGGTCAAACACCAGTTCGGCCAGAATGGCCTCACCATTTTGAAGTTGCGCCGACACATCGGCCCGCCAATCCGCCGGTATGTTTTGTGCAGAAAGATCAGAAAAAGAGGGGTCGTGGGTCATGGGGAACAGAGGTTAGCGGTGTGGCAGCCCAAGGCCGGATCGGGTCGGTTTGGGGCCTATGAATGGCCTGAGGATAGTCCGGGCAGGCTGGTTTGTTACAAATATTTGTAACTTTTGTACCTTGCGGATGATGGCAGGGGACCAAATGAACTGAAAATTCGGGGCTGTTGCTTAAATGAACACCTTTAAAAATTCATGACGACGAAGACCATGCAATTGCTTCGGGTAACCCACCTGAGGGGCCCCAACATCTGGACCTACCGTCCCGTCATCGAAGCCTGGATTGATCTTGGCGATCTGGAAGACTACCCCTCCAACACCTTACCCGGATTTTATGAGCGTTTGACGGCTTGGCTGCCCGGTCTGATCGTGCACCGCTGCGGCATTGGTGAGCCCGGCGGTTTCCTGCAGCGGCTGCGCGAGGGCACCTGGGCTGGACATATCCTGGAACATGTGGTTCTGGAGTTGCAAAACCTGGCTGGCATGCGCACCGGTTTTGGCAAAACCCGGCAAACCTCGCAGCGTGGCATCTACAAGATGGCGTTTCGCACCCGGCAGGAGCTGGTGGGACGCGCGGCGCTGGCCAGTGGGCTGGAGCTGGTCCATGCCGCCATCCACGACACCCCGTTTGACCTGCCTGCGGTGTTGACCCAGCTGCGTGAACTGGTGGACAGGCATTGCCTGGGGCCCAGCACATCACACATTGTTGAGGCAGCCACCGACCGGGGGATTCCGCACCTGCGGCTCAACGAGGGCAATCTGGTGCAGCTCGGTTTTGGGGCTGCGCAACGGCGCATCTGGACCGCAGAGACCGATCAGACCTCAGCCATCGCTGAAGAAATTGCGAGTGACAAAGACCTGACCAAGGCCTTGCTGCAGTGCAGTGGTGTGCCGGTGCCCGAAGGCCGGGTGGTCACTACCGTGCAAGAAGCCTGGGAGGCCGCCCAGGATGTGGGTTTGCCGGTGGCGGTGAAGCCTTACAACGGCAACCACGGTCGTGGGGTCTCGCTGGACCTGAGCACACAAGCAGATGTTGAAACCGCTTTTGTGCTGGCGCTGCAACGGGGCGAAAGCAAAGTGATTGTGGAGCAGTTCATTCCTGGCAATGAACACCGTTTGCTGGTTGTGGGGCGGCGTGTGGTGGCCGTCGCCCGTGGTGAAACCGCCTGGGTCACCGGTGACGGCGTCTCCAACATCCTGACCCTGGTGAACCAGCAGCTCAACACCGACCCACGGCGTGGTGAAACAGAGGACTTTCCGCTCGGTGTGGTCAAGCCGCATGAGTCTGGTGAGATCATTCTGGAGCTCGAACGCCAGGGTTTTACAGCCTATTCGGTGCCTGCTGCAAGCGTCAAGGTGCTGATTCAACGCAATGGCAATGTGGCTTTTGATGTGACGGATGACGTTCATCCCAGCGTCGCCGCTGTGGCGGCCTTGGCCGCGCGCGTGGTCGGGCTCGACATTGCGGGTGTGGACATGGTGCTAGAGGACGCCTCACGACCCCTGTCTGAGCAACGTGGTGCGGTGATCGAGGTCAATGCGAGCCCGGGGTTGCTGGCGCATTTGAAACCGGCCAGTGGCGAGCCCCGCCCGATTGGGGCCGCCATCATGGACCATTTGTTTGGTGTGGCACACAACACCGATAAGCTGGGTCGCATCTCGGTGGTCGGTGTCACTGGCCGCAGCCATGCCACCCCCGTGGCGCGTTTGATTGCCTGGCTGCTGCACAACAAGGGTCACAAGGTTGGCTTGGCCTGCCGTGACGGTTTTTACCTGGGTGCACGCCGTGTGCATGCCTGTGACAGCACGAGC
Organism: Rhodoferax sp. U11-2br; assembly: GCF_018619435.1. GTDB lineage: Bacteria > Pseudomonadota > Gammaproteobacteria > Burkholderiales > Burkholderiaceae_C > Rhodoferax. The sequence goes on from NZ_JAHFZF010000026.1 coordinate 53,743, forward strand.
TGGGACGCTGGCCAGAACCTGTTGATCAACCGTTCTCTGGACACAGCCGTCTTTGAACACAACAGCCACCGCATCCTCAGCGAAGGCCTGGCCTATGACCGATGTGATGTGGGTGTGGTGACCGACATCGGTGACTTGGCTGCACTGGCTGAGTTCTACATCGATGACCAGGACAAACTGTTTAACGTCGTACGCACCCAGGTCGATGTGATCCTGTCACACGGCACGGCCGTGCTCAACGCCGATGATGCCCAGGTGGTGGATCTGGCTGCTTTGTGCGACGGCAAAGTCATTTTTTATGCCCTCAACCCAGCGTCAGAGGTCCTCGCTGCGCACCGCGGCAGAGGTGAGGCGGTGGTGTTTATTGAGGGGGGGCAGCTGGTGCTGGCCAAAGGACAGAGCACCGTGGCGCGTATCGCATTGAATGCATTGGGTGCCGATATCCAGGCTTTGCCCGGCGCGGTGCTGGCCGCCGCCGCCGCTGCCTGGGCGCTGGGCATCACCGCAGAATTGATTGGTGCCGGTTTGCGCACCTTCGGGTTGACACCCACCAAAAAACACATTGAGCCATGAAGTTATCCCGTATTCGAGCCCTTCGCGGCCCCAACCTTTGGACGCACCGCACCGCCATTGAGGTGGTAGCCAGCTGCACGCCTGCTGAGTGCACGGTGACCGCAGACCCCGGGTTTGATGCCCGACTTCATGCCTGTTTTCCTGCCATTGGTGTGGTGCATACGGGCGGACAGGACAGTCCACTGAGTCTGGCCCATGTGCTGGGGGTGGCTGCACTTGGTTTGCAGGCCCAGGCTGGTTGCCCGGTGACCTACCGGCGCACCACACAGACGCTGGAGACCGGTGTGTTCCAGGTCATCGTGGAGTACACCCAGGAAGAGGTGGGGCGACTGGCACTGGAGCTGGCGCAGGAGCTGTGTCTGGCGGTGCTGGAGGGGCGGTCTTTTGATTTGCAACAGGCCTTGGCGCAGCTGCGTGATCTCGACGAAGACGTGCGCCTGGGCCCCAGCACCGGCACCATTGTGGATGCGGCGGTGGCCAGACAGATCCCGTTTCGGCGCATGACCGAGGGCAGCATGATCATGTTTGGCTGGGGCAGTCGGCAGCGCCGCATTCAGGCCGCCGAGGTGGACCGCACCAGTGCCATTGCCGAGGCGATTGCGCAGGATAAACAGCTCACCAAGAAGCTCTTACATGCGGCAGGTGTGCCGGTGCCGCAGGGGCGTGAGGTCAGCAACACCGATGATGCCTGGACCGCCGCGCTGGAGATTGGCCTGCCGGTGGTGGTCAAGCCCAAAGATGGCAACCAGGGCAAAGGTGTCACTGTCAACATCGCCTCCAAAGAGCAGTTGCTGGCCGCCTACCAGACGGCCGCCGAGTTCAGCCGCAAAATTTTGGTGGAAAAGTTTTTGCCGGGCCACGACTTTCGCCTGCTGGTGGTGGGTGACAAGCTGGTGGCCGCAGCCCGACGCGAAGCCCCCCATGTGGTGGGTGACGGCATCCACAGCGTGCGGGCGTTGGTGGACGAGGTCAACAAGGACCCGCGCCGTGGTTCAGGCCACGCCACCTCGCTGACCAAAATCCGTTTTGACGACATCGCCCTGGCTTGCCTGGCCGGGCAGGGCCTGCAGGCGGACTCGGTGCCGACCAACGGGCAACGTGTTGTGTTGCGGCGCAATGCCAACCTGTCCACCGGTGGCTCCGCGACCGATGTCACCGACGATGTCCATCCGGAAGTCGCTGCACGCGCTGTGGCAGCCGCCCAGATGGTCGGTCTGGACATCTGTGGTGTGGACATGATGACCGAGAGCATCCACCACAGCCTGGAGGAAAAAGGCGGTGGTGTGGTGGAGGTCAATGCCGCACCCGGTCTCCGTATGCATGTGTCGCCCTCGTTTGGCAAAGGCCGCCCGGTTGGCGAGGCGGTCATCAACCACATGTTTGGTCCCCATGACAATGGTCGGATCCCGCTGGTGGCGGTGACCGGCACCAATGGCAAAACCACCACCGTGCGCCTGATCTCGCATCTGCTGGCCCAAAGTGGCCTGCGTGTGGGCATGACCAATACCGATGGTGTGTTTGTGGCTGGTCAGCGTATCGACACCGGTGATTGCAGCGGCCCCAAGAGCGCCCGCAATGTTCTGGCTCACCCCGATGTGGATGCTGCCGTGCTGGAGACAGCGCGGGGTGGCATGCTGCGTGAAGGTCTGGCTTTTGACCGCTGCGATGTGGCGGTGGTGACCAATGTGGGCAGTGGCGACCACCTGGGCCTGAACTACATCACCACGGTGGAAGATCTGGCGGTGCTCAAACGGGTGATTGTGCAAAACATCGGCACCCACGGTGTGGCGGTGCTGAACGCGGCCGACCCGATCGTGGCGGGCATGGCCAAACACTGTTCTGGCTCGGTCACGTTTTTTGCCGCCGACCGGGATCACCCCGTGATGGCCACCCATCTGGCACAAGGCAACCGGTCGGTGTTTGTGGAAGACGGCTGGCTGGTGGCTTGCCAAGGTGAGGTCCAGCACAGGCTGGCCTTGTCCGAGGTGCCCATCACCCTCAATGGCAGCATCGATTTCCAGGTTGAAAACGTCATGGCCGCAGTGGCTGCAGCCTGGGGACTGGGTCTGGATTGGGACGTGGTCCGCGCCGGTTTGGCCAGTTTTTCCAATGACAGTGACAACGCCTTGGGGCGCTTTAACCTGTTCTCCTACCGCGGTGCCACCGTGATTGCGGACTACGGCCACAACCCCGATGCCATGTCGGCCTTGGTCCAGGCGGTCCAGTCCATGCCTGCCCGCAAGCGTTCGGTGGTGATCAGTGGTGCTGGTGACCGGCGCGACGAAGACATCCGCCAGCAGACCCAGATCCTGGGTCAGGCGTTTGATGACGTGGTCTTGTACCAGGACCAATGCCAACGCGGCCGCGCTGACGGTGAGGTGATTGCGCTGCTGCGTGAAGGCCTCAACGGCGCCGCCCGCACACGCTTGGTGCAGGAGATCACGGGTGAGTTTCTGGCGATTGACACTGCCATGGACAAGCTCGGTGAGGGTGATTTGTGCCTGATCCTGGTGGACCAGGTGGAAGAAGCATTGGCGCACATTCGCGCCAAGATCGCGGCAGGCTAAAGCTTTTCCGGTGTGTTCAGAGACTGCGCCCCTGGCTTCAAACCCAGGGGCGCAGTGTTTTGGTGGCTACCACTCACGCAGTGGCTTTCTCCTGCGCCAGTGGTTGTCCCAGGTTTTTGAGAATGTCACGCACCATCTGGGCCCGGTCTTTGGCCTCGGGCAGTTCGCGCTCGATACGCAGTTTTTCATTGCCTGCCAGTTTGATGTGTTTGTTTTTCTGGATCATTGCAATGATCTTCATCGGGTCAATCGGCGGGTTTTTCTTGAAGGTGATACTGATCACACCGGGCGCGGCATCCACCTTGGTCACACCATAGGGCTGGCTCAGCACCCGCAGCCGGTGCACATCGATCAGGGTTTGCGCCTGCGTTGGCAGTTTGCCAAAACGGTCGATGATTTCCTCCAGCAGGCCATCAATCTGGTTCGTGGTTTTGGCGGTGGCCAACTTTTTGTAGAACGACAGGCGCAGGTGCACGTCGCCACAATAGTCATCTGGCAACAGCGCCGGGGCGTGTAAGTTGATGTCGGTGGCCACGTTCAGCGGGTTGAGCAGGTCGGGCTCGATACCGGCCTTGAGGCAACGCACGGCCTCGCTCAGCATCTCGTTGTAGAGCTGAAATCCCACTTCGAGCATGTTGCCACTCTGGTTTTCACCGAGCACCTCGCCGGCACCCCGGATTTCCAGATCGTGCATCGCCAGGTAAAAACCGCTGCCCAGTTCTTCCATGGCCTGGATCGCGTCCAGGCGTTGTTGCGCCTGTTTGGTCAGGCCTTCCAGATCGGGCACCATCAGATACGCGTAGGCCTGGTGGTGGCTACGACCCACCCGGCCACGCAACTGGTGCAACTGGGCCAGACCAAACTTGTCGGCGCGGGCCATCACAATGGTGTTGGCGGTGGGCACGTCGATGCCGGTCTCGATGATGGTGGAGCACAACAACAGATTGCTGCGTTGTGCCACAAAGTCACGCATCACCGCCTCCAACTGGCGCTCGGGCATCTGGCCGTGGGCTACGCTGATGCGGGCTTCGGGCAGCAACTCTTCGAGTTTGGCGCGGCGGTTTTCAATCGTTTCGACCTCGTTGTGCAGGAAGTACACCTGGCCGCCACGTTTGAGTTCACGCAGCACCGCCTCACGGATCACGCCTGCACCTTCGGTGCGTACAAAGGTTTTGATCGCCAAGCGGCGCTGGGGCGCGGTGGCAATCACACTCAAATCACGCAAGCCTTCGAGTGCCATGCCGAGGGTACGCGGGATAGGCGTGGCGGTGAGGGTCAGCACATCCACCTCGGCACGCAGGGCTTTCATCTGTTCCTTGTGGCGCACGCCAAAACGGTGTTCCTCGTCGATGATCAGCAGGCCCAAGTCTTTGAACTTGGTGGACTCTGACAGCAGCTTGTGGGTGCCGACCACAATGTCAATGGTGCCGTCCGCCACACCTTTGAGTGCTGCGGTGATTTCCTTGCCAGAGCGGAATCGGCTCATCTCGGCCACTTTCACCGGCCATTTGGCAAACCGGTCGACCAGGGTTTGGTAATGCTGTTCGGCCAGCAGCGTGGTGGGTGCCAGAAAGGCTACCTGTTTACCACCGGTGATGGCAATGAAGGCAGCGCGCAGGGCGACTTCGGTCTTGCCAAAACCCACGTCGCCACAGACCAGCCGGTCCATCGGGCGCGGGCTGATCATGTCCTGGATCACCGCGTGGATGGCGGCTTTCTGGTCGGCGGTTTCTTCAAAGCCAAAGTCATTGGCAAAGGTCTCGTAGTCGTTCGGGCTGTAGCGGAAGGCGTGGCCCTCGCGGGCGGCGCGGCGGGCGTAGATGTTGAGCAACTCGGCGGCACTGTCGCGCACCTGCTCGGCGGCGCGGCGTTTGGCCTTGTCCCACTGGCCGCTGCCGAGTTTGTGCAACGGCGCCTCGTCCGGGCTGACGCCGGTGTAACGACTGATCAGCTGCAGCTGGCTCACCGGCACATAAAGGGTTGCCTTGTCGGCATACTCCAGATGAAGAAACTCTTGTATCTCCGCATCGCCATTGGGTAATTTGTTACCCAGGTCCAAGTTGATCAGGCCCCGGTAACGGCCAATGCCGTGGGCGCTGTGCACCACCGGGTCACCCACCTTGAGTTCACTCAGGTCCTTGATCAGCGCCTCCACATCGCTGACCTGCTCCTGTTTTTTGCGTTTGCGGGTGGTTGGGCTGGCGGCAAACAGCTCGGTCTCGGTGACAAAGTCGACACCACTTTCCAGCCAGCTGAAACCGGTGGCCAGGCTGCTGGTGGCGATGCCGATCTTTTCGTCGCTGTCCAGGAACTCCTGCAGCGAGTCAAACGCCGGTGGGTCAAAGCTGCTGGCATGCAAAAAGTCGAGCAGGCTGGCGCGCCGACCTTCACTCTCGGCCAGCACCAGCACCCGTTGTTGGGTGTTGCGGATGTGGCTCTTGAGGCGGACCAAAGGGTCTTCGGCACCACGGACCACCGTCATTGGTGGCAGGGCTTCAAATTCGGCGTAAGGCGACTGGCCCTCACCCCCGCCCTCTCCCGGGGGGAGAGGGGGCAAAACCAGGGCGTTTGGTGCATCAGTTCCCTTTCCCCCAGGGAGAGGGCGGGCTTTGATGGCCAGCTGGGCATGCTGGTTGACCCGGCCGTAAAACTGCTCGGTGCTCAGGAACAGTGTTTCGGGTGGCAATACCGGGTGCTCCGGGTCACCTTGCACCAGGCGGTAGCGCTCACGGGTGTCTTGCCAGAAATGGGCAAACGCGGGCTCCAGGTCACCATGCAGGACCACGGTGGCAGCGTCGCCGAGGTAGTCGAAGACGGTGGCTGTGTCTTCAAAAAACAGCGGCAGGTAGTACTCGATGCCCGCGGTGGCCACACCATTGCCAATGTCCTTGTAGATGCGGCTGCGCGTGGGGTCGCCTTCGAGCAGCTCGCGCCAGCGGCTGCGAAACCGCGCGCGTGCGTCCTCGTCCATCGGGAACTCGCGCCCGGGCAAGAGGCGCACCTCGGGCACCGGGTATAGGCTGCGCTGGCTGTCGGGGTCAAAGGTGCGGATGGAATCGATCTCGTCGTCAAACAGGTCCACCCGAAACGGCACCGGGCTGCCCATCGGGAACAAGTCGATCAGACCGCCGCGTACCGCGTATTCGCCGGGGCTGACCACCTGCGTCACATGGCTGTACCCGGCCAGGGTGAGCTGCGCCTTGAGTTTGGATTCGTTGAGCTTTTGTTTGACCTTGAAGTGAAAGGTGGTGCCCGCCAGAAAACTCGGTGGCGCCAAGCGGTACAGCGCGGTGGTAGCAGGCACCACCACCACATCGGCGCCGGTGTCCTTGTCGTGCTGGCTGATGCGCCACAAGGTGGCCAGGCGTTCACTGATCAGGTCCTGGTGCGGTGAAAAGGTGTCAAACGGCAGCGTCTCCCAGTCCGGGAACAACACGCAGCGCAGCTCTGGCGCAAAAAAAGCCATTTCGTCAATCAGGCGCTGGGCATCGGGTGCATCGGCGGTGACGATGGCTGTCACCTTGCCACTGGCCTTGTCACGCAAGGCCAGTTGGGCCAGCAGCAGCGCGTCGGCCGAACCGGTGGGGCGGGGCAGGGTGTAGCGCTTGCCGGGGTTGAGTTTGGGTAATTCCATGCGAAAGTGTGTCAGGTAGAAACGCCAAAACCCTGCGCAAAGATTGGCAGGGTGTGTTGTCATGGATTCTAGAATGCAGCCCAGACCATGACTGAACTCACCGATATCACCCTTACACCCAGCACCACGCCACGCTGCTGGGCCCTGATTCCCTGCGCTGGCAACGGCTCACGTGCGGGCGCCGCTGGCCCCAAGCAGTACCAGGTGCTGGCGGGTCAACCGATGGTGATGCACACCCTGGCGGCGTTTGCCGAGGTGCCGCGTATTGACCAGACGCTGGTGGTGGTGTCTTCAGATGATGCGTTTTTTCAGACACCGCAGTGGAAGGATTCATCTTTTTTGATAGCGTCTTGCGGAGGTTCTACAAGGGCTTCAAGTGTTTTTAATGGTTTGAATGCGCTGCTGGCCGAGGGTGCAGTCCCACACGACTGGGTGCTGGTGCACGATGCGGCGCGTTGTCTGATCACCCCGGCGCAGATCAACCAGTTGCTCGATGCTTGCCTGAGCGACGAAGTGGGTGGTCTACTTGCCCTGCCGCTGCCCGACACACTCAAATCTGGCCAAGCTGGCCGGGTTGCCAGCACCTTGCCACGCGTCGACAAATGGCTGGCGCAAACACCGCAGATGTTCCGCATTGGTAGCCTGCTCGAAGCGCTGGAGCTGGCGGGTGACGCGGTCACCGACGAATCGAGCGCGATCGAAGCCATGGGGCTGGCCCCCAAGCTGGTGCCCGGCAGCGCCCAGAACTTCAAGGTGACCTACCCGGAAGACTTTGCGCTGGCGCAGGCGGTGCTGTTGTCGCGCGCCCCTGATACACAAACAAGGTCAACACAATGAATTTCAGAATTGGCGAAGGCTGGGACACCCATGCCCTGGTGGCTGGGCGCAAACTGATCCTGGGTGGGGTGGAGGTGCCTTTCCACCTGGGGCTGCTGGGGCACTCGGACGCCGATGCGCTCTTGCATGCGATCACCGACGCGCTCTTGGGCGCTGCCGCTCTGGGTGACATTGGCACCCATTTCCCCGACACCGACGCGGCCTTCAAGGGCGCGGATTCCAGTGTGCTGCTGGCCGAGGCGGCGCGGCGGGTGCGGGCCAAAGGGTTTGAGATTGGCAACATCGACAGCACCGTGATCGCCCAGGCGCCCAAGCTGATGCCACACATTCCTGCCATGCGCGCCCACATCGCGCAGACCTTGGGCCTGCAAGCCGATCAGGTCAACGTCAAGGCCAAGACCGCTGAAAAAATGGGGCCGGTCGGGCTGGGGCATGCGATGGAAGCGCGGGCGGTGGCGTTGCTCTACAAAACAGCTTGACACGGCTCTCACACCCCCTTGTGCAAAACATCGGTCGCTAGCCCTTTGATTACAAGGGTGTATAGCTCTTTTTAAAAGAGCATCTGCAGCTTCGGATCCTTGCGCACTATTCTCTGCGGCAGGGTTCAACAAGCATGCGCTGGGCCAGTTGCCGGGCCGGGTCGTCAGGCATCCACATGCCTGGCACGATGCCCCCATCCCGACACCGGGCCGGACATTCCGCTACGCTCAGCCGCTGTCTGATGTCGCTCAACCACCAAGAGTCCCCCCATGAAAACACAAGCCGCCGTCGCCTGGAAAGCAGGCCAGCCCCTGACCATTGAAACCGTGGACCTGCAAGGCCCCAAATTCGGCGAAGTGCTGGTCGAAATCAAAGCCACCGGCATTTGCCACACCGATTACTACACCTTGAGCGGCGCCGACCCCGAAGGCATTTTCCCGGCTATCCTGGGCCATGAAGGCGCGGGCATTGTGGTGGATGTCGGCCCGGGCGTGACCACGCTGAAAAAGGGCGACCACGTCATCCCGCTCTACACCCCCGAATGCCGCCAGTGCAAGTTTTGCCTCTCGCGCAAAACCAATCTATGCCAGCTGATTCGTGGCACCCAGGGCAAGGGGCTGATGCCCGACGCGACCAGCCGTTTCAGCCTGGATGGTGAGCCGATCTTCCACTATATGGGCACGTCCACCTTCAGCAATTACACCGTCGCACCCGAAATCAGCCTGGCCAAAATCCGTGAAGACGCGCCGTTTGACAAGGTGTGTTACATCGGTTGTGGTGTCACCACCGGCATTGGCGCGGTGCTCTTCACCGCCAAGGTGGAAGCGGGCGCCAACGTCGTCGTTTTTGGGCTGGGCGGCATTGGGCTGAACGTGATCCAGGGGGCCAAGATGGTCGGTGCCGACAAGATCATCGGGGTCGATATCAACCCGGCCCGCCAGGAGATGGCGCGTAAATTCGGCATGACCCATTTCATCAACCCCAAGGAAGTTGCCAATGTGGTCGACAGCATCGTCCAACTGACCGATGGCGGCGCAGACTACAGCTTTGAGTGCATTGGCAACACCCAGGTGATGCGCCAGGCGCTGGAGTGCACCCACAAGGGTTGGGGCCGCAGCATCATCATCGGCGTGGCCGAAGCCGGGGCTGAGATCAGCACCCGCCCGTTCCAGCTGGTGACCGGGCGCAAGTGGGAAGGTTCGGCCTTTGGCGGTGCTCGTGGCCGCACCGACGTGCCCAAAATTGTCGACTGGTACATGGAAGGCAAGATCAACATCGACGACCTGATCACCCACACCATGCCGCTCAAAGACATCAACAAAGGCTTCGACTTGATGAAAAGCGGCGAGTCCATCCGCGGTGTGGTGATTTATTGATCAAAACAGGCGCTAGCCCTTATTCATCAAGGGCGAGAAGCTATCAATAAAATATCAAATGAACCTGTCTCCCTTGCAACTCCTCAGTGAACATGGCTGCTTTGGTGGTCTGCAGCGTTTTTACCAGCATGACTCGCGTGAAATCGGTTTGCCGATGAAGCTGTCGGTTTACCTGCCACCACAGGCGGCGCACGGCCCGGTGCCTGCCGTGGTGTACCTGGCGGGCCTGACCTGCACCGAAGAAACCTTCATGGTCAAAGCCGGTGCCCAGCGTGTGGCGGCTGAACTGGGCCTCGCCTTGATTGCCCCCGACACCAGCCCGCGCGGCGCAGGTGTGGCGGGCGAGGCCGATGCCTGGGACTTTGGCGTGGGCGCCGGTTTTTACCTGGACGCCACCGAAACCCCCTGGGCCAAAAACTGGCGCATGGAAAGTTACTTGATGCAGGAGCTGCTGCCCCTGCTGGGCCAGAACATGCCGCTGGACCTGCAGCGCTTGGGTATCACCGGCCACTCCATGGGCGGGCATGGGGCGTTGACACTGGCGCTCAAACACCCGGGCCGCTTCACCTCACTGTCGGCCTTTGCACCGATCTGTGCGCCCAGCCTGTGCCCTTGGGGCCAGAAAGCCTTTGGCAACTACCTCGGAGCCGACCAGACAGCCTGGGCTGCACACGATGCCAGCGCACTGATGCGTGGCCAAAGCGCCGCGCCTTTTCCTGGCGGCATCCTGATCGACCAGGGACTGGCCGACAAATTCCTGGCAGAACAGTTGCACCCCGAGCTGTTTGAGGCTGCCTGCGTCCGTGTGGGCCAGCCGCTCACCTTGCGCCGCCACGCGGGGTATGACCACGGCTACTACTTCATTGCCAGCTTCATGGCCGATCATCTGGCGCACCACGCGCGGGCGCTGTGCTGAGAATGCGCCACAGGTCTTGAGGTTTTGTCACTTGCTTCAATAATTGGATCCCAACCCACTGGGAGTGGGTTATCCGCATGTTGTCGCCACATGCACAGCCCCGTTCTGACAACCCAAGTGATGGGAGAGCCATGAGCATCAAACGTTTGATCGATGCGGTTGAGAAAATTTTCCTGGCCTTGATCGCCTGCTTCACCGTGATTGCGATGGGTCAGGAAATCTGGGTGCTGGTCGAAAACCGGCGAGTGGCCTTGCAAGACCTGCTGCTGATGTTCATCTACGCCGAGGTGCTGGGCATGCTGGGTGCGTTTTATGTGCGCCAGCGCAACCTGATCATCTTGCCCCTGTTCATCGCGATGACCGCGCTGAGCCGCCTGATTGTGTTGCAAGGCAAAGACTCCGACCCGATTGTTCTGTTGTACGAGGCCGGCGCCATTTTGCTGATTGCGCTGGCCTGCTGGGTCGTCAGCCGGATGCGTACAGAGGAGTGATCGGTCTCGGGTAGAAATTTCTATTCTAAGAAAAATTGGCATCCAGCCCTTTATTCAAAAGGGCTGATAGCTATCTTTAGCAGAGCGTTTTCAGGGGGATATCATGCTCAGCCGCCAGCGCCTCCAGCGCCTCACGGCAGAGCCCGGCGACAAAGTGGGCGATGGCCTGGTGTGTGCTTTCCTCCTGCATCATGGCCATACCGCGCCAGGGCAGGCCCGCTACCGTACATAGGGTTTGGGCAAAGTGGGGTTCCAGCGCGGCCAGCGCCACGCGGCCATCCAGGCAGGGGTAAATCTGGTAACCGGCATGGCCACCACCCAGCAGGGTGCCGGGCAGGGTGGCGCCCCAGCGGCGGGGCGAGGCCAGGTGGGCGGCGGCGTCGGACAAGGCCACTTCTATCCAGCTGCCCTGGCCGCTCTGGCGCTGCAACAGCACAGCTTGCAACACCGCCTCGCTGGCCATCAGCGCGCCGCCCATGTCGGCGTACAGGGTGGTCGGCAGGTCCAGGCCAGTGATCAGACCGTTATCGGCGAGGTAGGTCAGGTCATGGCCCGGCAGGTCGGCGTTGACACCGGGTGCGCCGACGATGCTGACCATGGACAGCTTTGGGTAACGCGGCTGCAGGCTGGCCCAGTCCAGACCCAGTTTGCGCAGCGCATTGGGGCGAAACGAGGTCAGCAGCACATCGGCCTGCGCCAGCTCGGTATGTAAGACCGCCTGGCCTACTTCGGTTTTGAGGTTGACAACCTGAACCTCAATGCCCTCATGCAAGTCCCGGTAGGCAGCCGGGCTGTAGTGGCTCATCGGGTCGCCGGTGAGGCCGGTCGCCACATCGGTGTCGCCGATGGACTGTGGTGCGGGCGGCTCCAGTTTGAGACAACGTGCGCCCATCTGGCGGCAGCGCTGTATCGCGGCGGGGCCGGGCAGATTCAGGCTCAGGCTTAGGACCTGGACCCCCGTCAGGGCCTGGGGCAAATGCGTAGGTGTGGCGAGCATGGGTTTGGGGTGGGGCGGGCGGATGGCCCATTTTGACGCAGTGGTCCAGGACCATCACATAGCTGTGCAACTGTCCTATGCCAAGCGCTGCAAAGTGTCATTCACATGACGGCGGGCAAGCATATAAACGCATCATGGGTATTGGGCTGGCGCTGGAGGAGCC
>NZ_JAHFZF010000027.1 GCF_018619435.1 Rhodoferax sp. U11-2br
TATTAGAGTAGATGATTAAAATCATTGGAATGATATAAATGCGATCTCGCTTTATCAAGATCGCAAAAATACCAACAAAAACAATCAGAACTAGATACTTAAGCATTACATGCATTCACTCTGACATTAATTTGAATTGATTCGATATCAAATATCGTTATTAGTGTTTTTCTTGAAAATTTTTGAAACAACAACTTTTCCCATTGAATTAAATTGCAATGCAAATAGAGTGATTGCCAAAAAAATGGTAGGCACAATCAGTGCCGCCACCATATCCATAGAAGCATATCGATTAAAAAACTCGCCGCCGGATATTGAAATGACAGCACCAAGTACAACCAATAACAAATAAACACGCTGACCACACGGAACAATATCCATCATCCCAAAACCCAATCGCCGATTTACAATTTGTATCAGCATTATATTGGGAATTATTAATGCACAAGAGGCAGCCAATACCACACCAACCCCAGAAAAGTGATAACCAAGAATAGACCCTAAGGCAAGATTAATAAACCCGTTAAAAACATGGTTTATCGTATTCCAAGTTAACGAACCCGTCCCAATATTAAAAAAATATGGTACAGCACTTAAATTCGTTGCCAGCCAACCAAAGGAGACAATCGCACCATAAACAACAAAATATGATTCATAGTGACCAATCCACAAAAAAGAAATTAGTGGCAGCGATAATATAATACCAATGTAATATGGAAGCACCAATAAAAAGGAGAATCCATACGCCTTCTTGTAGAGTGCAAGCAGATCAGCTTTATCAGCAAAGTTTCCACCAGCTATTTCTGGAACAAGTGCTTGTTGTGCAGAAACAATGACCGATCGTGCCTTTTGGAGCAACTGATTTGCCATTTCGTAAAAAGCTGTTTGTGACAAACCACCATACTTAGCAAGCAAAAACTTGGTAACTGGGTCAAAAAACATACCTGCCAGCATACCAATCTGAAAGTTTGTGGCGTACCCAAGCATTTCCCTAAAGTCAGTTTTGTACCAACGGCATGGAATGAGTGGCAGTGTTGGTATAAATCTTCGCAAGATTATCCAAGTACTGCAAACCAAAGTCAGGCTTTGTATTGTTTGTGCAATAGCTATACCTAAAAGTCCAAATTTAGGAACCAGAATAACAGTGATAACAATATAAAGAATATTACAACTAACCAGAACAATGTTTTTCACATCCATCCGGTGGCAGGCATCTATTCCCGATTGAAAAATACCTGAAATCATCGCAAATAATAACGATGCAACAGCATAAGGGAGTATTTCGAGCGCTGGTGAAATCGCAGTCGGTGGCAAGACCCATTGCAGCAATAAGTGCAATACAGGCAATGCCAGCAATGCCAGCGTTAAAAGTGCGGCACTGATGGTTAATGCAGCGGTTTGAACCAGTCGCGCAGATTTCTCCAGTTGACCTTCTGCATTGCTATTAGCCACGAACTTGACAATAGCACCCGCAAGTCCCATGTCGGTTAGCCGTCCCACGGATGTACTAGCCAGAACGATGGCCCAAATACCTAGTTGTTCCGCTCCTAACTGTTTCAGCAGAAAACGATATAAAAAGAATAGTAAAGCTGCTGAAAGCACGGTTTGAAGAGCCGAGAAAGCCGCATTGTTCAGGAGCCGCTTCTTGATCAGCATTTCTGGAGTACCAAAGGTTCCAACAAAGACTCCAACGAAGCTACTGCAACGCGCCAGTTAAGTCGTTCTTCATAGAACTTCCTTGCTCGCAACGCAGTTTTTATATAGGTCTCGTTGCTTTCCAACTGGCCTGCAATCAGTTCTGCATAGGCTTGTGCCGACTCGTCCACACCCAAAGCCCAACCGTTGAGACCATTCTGCACTACAGTTGGAATGCCCCCCGTTGCTCGGGCAATGGAAGGAACACCAAAGGCAGATGCCTCGGCAAAAACCAGGCCATAGCACTCCGCAATACTCGGTACAAAGAGATAGTGGGAGTTGAGTAAAAGCGAGCGCAGTTTTTCACGTCCTTCTGCTGTTGACTTTGATACAAACCCGTGGGGCCGAACGCAGTCAGGCATGTCGCCAACAGGTTGGCAGCCCACCACATCTACAGTTGCGTTGAAGCCTTTTTCGCGCAAAGCCAGGGCAGTTTGCACGACCAAGTCGCCCCCTTTTCTGTGCCATTCCACACCAATGAACAAAAGGCGACATTCCCCCACTTGGGTGCGTGCATGGATGGCTGCTCTCACCTCTTCTTCGCTAGGTACTTCGGTCAGATTGGCACCCAGCGGCACAACCACAACGTTCTTTGCTTCAACTTTGTAGTTGCTCAGTGCACTTTGCGCCGCCCAATCGGATGAAAAGACTGACAGAGCTGCCTTGCTGAGTGACGCCTGTTGGATCTGGTTGCCATGCCGGATGGTTGCATTAGCGAAGTTTTGCCATTTGCCTGGGTAGTAACCCACCATGCCTGCAAAGGTGGCATCTTCCCAGGTCACTATAGGCACAGCGGTATCTAGGCCCGCGCTCACCAGACTGGAGGGGCACAAAACGGCGTCAAAGTCCTCAGCCGCCATTTGCGCAGCAGCTTGTTTGGACAAGGTTTTTGCGAGCAAAGGGTGACGACTGAAGTCGTAGCATTTTCCCGTCAGGACTTGGTAAGCCTTTTGAAGCAGCTTGAAAAATCGAGGAAATGGCGGATGCAAGGGGCCAATTTCCTTGACGCTGTGGCCTGCCTGCCGAAGCCCTTGCACCATGAAAAAGGGCGTGCCAGACCATGATTGGACATTTTTTGAATCCAATTGCGAGACAAAGGCAATTTTCATTGGCTGGTTCTAACTTTCTTGATCATCGAAAGCTGGGCGATGTATCAGGATTCAACTTGAGCTGCAAATTCGATGTATGCAGAGGTCAGTCCTGCTTCAAAAGCAGTCTGCGCTCTCCAGCCAATACCGTTCAGCCGTGACACATCCATGAGCTTGCGCGGCGTCCCATCCGGCTTGCTGGCATCAAACACGATGTCACCCGTGTAACCCACCACACGCTGAATGGTTTCGGCCAGCTCTTTGATCGTCACGTCATGACCCACACCGATGTTGATCAGCGGTGGCTCAAATTTGCCAGTTTTTGACTCATCGCTGCCCAGCAGGCGGGTGTATGGCTCATCTGGCAGGTTCATCAGGTACACACATGCATCTGCCATGTCTTCGTTGTACAAAAATTCGCGCCGTGGCGTGCCACTGCCCCACACCGTCACCGTGGGGGCGTTGGTCACCTTGGCCTCATGAAACTTGCGGATCAGCGCGGGGATCACGTGGCTGTTGTCGGGGTGGTAGTTGTCACCGGGGCCATACAGGTTGGTGGGCATGGCAGCCAGGTATTGGGTGCCGTACTGGCGGTTGTAGCTCCAGCACATTTCCACACCCGCAATCTTGGCCAGGGCATAGGGCCGGTTGGTCGGCTCCAGCGGGCCGGTCAACAAGTGTTCTTCTTTCATGGGCTGAGGTGCCAGCTTGGGGTAGATGCAGCTGGAGCCCAAAAACAGCAGGCGTTTGACCTGGTTCACATACGCGGCGTGGATGATGTTGCTTTGTATCGCTAGGTTGTCGCGGATGAATTCGGCCGGGTAGATGTTGTTGGCCAGAATGCCGCCCACTTTGGCAGCGGCCAAAAACACGTAGTCTGGCTTCTCGGCTTCAAAAAAGGCCGCGGTGGCGGCCTGGTTGGTCAGGTCCAGCTCGGCATGGGTGCGTAGCAGCAAGTTGGTGTAGCCAGCGGCTTGCAGGTTGCGCACAATGGCGCCACCCACTAGGCCGCGGTGGCCTGCGATGTAAATCTTGGCGTTTTTATCCATGGTGCTGGGGTTTATTCGTGGTGGTCGTAGGTTTGGAATCCGGCCAGTTTGACCAGCGCATCACGCTTGGCACTGGTGAAGTCGGCCTGCACCATCTCGGCCACCAGTTCTTTCAAGCTGGTTTTGGGCACCCATCCCAGTTTTTCTTTGGCCTTGGTGGGGTCGCCCAGCAGGGTTTCCACCTCGGTGGGGCGGTAGTAGCGCGGGTCTACCTTGACGATCACGTCGCCCACCTTGCATTTGGCGTCTTTGCCCGTGACTTCGCTCACGGTGCCAATCTCGTCGGCGCCCTCGCCGCTCCAAGCCAGGCTGATGCCCAGCTCTTGTGCGGCAAATTCCACAAACTGGCGCACGCTGTATTGCACGCCGGTGGCAATGACAAAGTCCTCCGGTTTGTCTTGCTGCAGCATCAGCCACTGCATCTCGACATAGTCGCGGGCGTGGCCCCAGTCGCGCAGCGCGCTCATGTTGCCCAGGTACAGGCAGTCTTGCAGGCCCAGCGCAATGCGGCTGATGGCGCGGGTGATTTTGCGGGTCACAAAGGTCTCACCACGCAGCGGGCTTTCGTGGTTGAACAAGATGCCGTTGCAGGCATAAATGCCATAGGCCTCGCGGTAGTTCACCGTGATCCAGTAGGCATACATTTTGGCCACGGCATAGGGGCTGCGCGGGTAAAACGGGGTAGTTTCCTTTTGCGGAATTTCCTGCACCAGGCCATACAGTTCACTGGTACTGGCTTGGTAAAAGCGGGTTTTTTTCTCCAACCCCAGGATGCGGATGGCCTCCAAAATGCGCAGTGCACCCATGCCATCTGCATCGGCGGTGTACTCGGGGCTCTCAAAGCTCACAGCCACGTGGCTCATGGCACCCAGGTTGTAGATTTCATCTGGCTGCACCTGTTGGATGATGCGCGTCAGGTTGCTGGTGTCTGTCAAGTCGCCGTAGTGCAGCGTAAAGCTGTGGTTGGACTCATGCGGGTCCAGGTACAGGTGGTCAATGCGGTCGGTGTTGAAGCTGGAGGCACGGCGTTTGATGCCGTGAACTTCATAACCTTTTTGCAGCAACAGCTCAGCCAAATAAGAGCCATCTTGCCCGGTTACGCCTGTGATCAGTGCTACTTTTTTCATATTTTTTCGGTTTAGTTCAAGGGTTGGAATGTGTTGAGCTTGCCTGCAAACCGGGTGCGGTTGGCAGGGCTGATGGCCTCAACCATGGCGTTGGCAAACTGGTTTTGCACGGCGTAGGCACGTGCATTGTCTGGGTCGATGGACGACACCCGCACCAACATGCCGTCTGGAATACGTTTGTCCAGGGCGTAGCGCATTTCGGTCAGTTTTTTGTCGATACCGCTGGTCACGTTGTGGTCACCCACCACCGTCCAGTAGGTGATGGGTTCAAGCCGCTGGCCCAGGCTGGTGGCCAGGCGGGTGGCGGCAATGGGTTTGCCCAACAGGTCCAGCGCCCCGGCTTGTTTACTCAGCAACATGAAGCCCTGCGCCGGGTAACAAATTTCGGGCCGATGAAGTTGCAACGCATCGCTCTGGTTTTTGCCATACGCAATTGACAGCATGATGCGGTAACCCTCTGTGTTGATGTAGCTGCGGGTCAGCGTCTGGCTGTAGAGCTGGTCAATCACACTTTTTTGCTGGGGGTTGACCACCTGGGCCATCCGGTTGACGTCTTCGCGCCAGGCGCCAAAACTGGTGGGCACCATGGCGTCAAGGTCCATGGGCGCGCGTTCGTCAGCCAGGCTGATGGTGGGCCGCAGCGCGGCACCCAAGGCCGCAGACAGCAGCATCAACACCAGCAGAAGGATGGATTTGCTTGAAAGTTTCATCACAAGTGCTATGAATTGTTTAGCTACAAGCGCTTGTAACATAAGGGCCATAGGCACATTTGCTCATGCATTGACCCCCTTGTCACGGCGGCGGTAAGACTCAAAACCTTGCAGCACGGTGTCAAACCCGATGATCAGCAGCAGCGCACTGATAAACAGCACCATGCCCGCAAACCCATGCAAAAAGCCCTGCCCCGCCGCGTCGCCCCAGTGGTAGGTGATGAGTGTGAGGCTCATCACCCGGATGACGTTGGCGGTGAACGAGATCGGCACAATCAAGATGGCCAGACCAATGTTGCGCACGGCCGAGTCGCGCCGCACCAGGTTCAGGTACAGCAGGCCCAGGGCCTCCAGCGTCAATAGCGTGTGCAAGCCAGCGCAGGCATCTGCCACCAGCAGCATGTATTGGCCGATTTGCAGCGTGACCCCGGTGCGAGATATGGGGTAACCCACCCAGTACAGGATGTTTTCAGCCACAAAAGACACGGCCATTTTCATGGGCATGGTCACCGCGTCGACCACGTTGCCGGGCAGTGGCACCATGAACAGCATGAAAAACAGCGCAAACCATTGCGCCTTGAGCGCTTTGCTGCCCAGGTTCAGCAGAGCAATACCCACCAGCAGCCAGATCACCGAGCCGATCTCGAACAACAAGATGTCTTGTGAACGGCCCAGCGCATACAACAGCAGCCCAAAAACGAAGATGGGCCAACCCCAGGGGCTTGTCTTTTGACCCTGCGCAGCGGCTTGCATGGCCCCCCAGTTGCGATACAGCAGCCAAACACTGATGCCCAGCACAATGGGGCCGTGCATTTGCTCGTCACTGGCCCATATGCCGGTCAACAGGTCGTACAGGCTGGGCACATACAGCACCGCCAGACCGATCATCACCGGCAGCCAGGCCAGCAGCGCGGCCAGCTGCCCGGGCCGACTGGTGGAGGTGGTGGGCATCAGGGCGCGCATCAAGCGTGGCTCAGGCGTCGTTCAAAACCGAGCCCACCAGCGCCACACCACCGTCTTGCAGGCGTTTTGCCAGCTGGGTGGTGGCGGGCAGCAGCGTGGCGTTTTTGCGCGCCACGATCAGGGCCGCACCGGCGCGGGCGGCCACCAGCTCGGCGTCGGCAAAGCTGGCACCTGCGGGCGTGTCGATCAGGATCACGTCAAACTGCTGGGCGGCGCTGTTAAGTAGCTGTCCAAAGCTGGCCTGGCCCAGCAGTTCTTGCGGGTTGGGTGGCACCGCGCCTGCGGGCAGCACCATCAGGCTGTCAAGACCGGGCACCGTGTGCGCGGCCTCGCCCAGGCTGGCGCGCCCGGCCAGCACGGCCGACAGACCGTGGCCACGCTCCAACTTGAACAGGCTGTGCTGGCCACGCTCTGGTTTGGCGCGCAGGTCGGCATCAATCAGCAGGGTGCGCTGGCCTTGCTGGGCAAACACGATGGCCAGGTTGGCGCTGACAAAACTGCGCCCCTCGCCCACCCCGGCGCTGACCACGGCCAGCACCTTGCGCGCCGGGTCGCCGTTGAACCAGCGCAGCACCAACTGGCTGCGCACAGCGCGCAGGTTTTCGCTGGCCACACTAAAGGGTTGGTAGGCGGCCACCAGCTCAGGGCTCAGCCGGGTGTCGCTGGGGTTGAGGTAGGCGTAGTTGAACTGCTGGCTCAGGACCTGGTCGATGTCCTCTTTGGTGAGCAGCTGCAGGCTGATGGCGGTTTCGCCAAACGGCGTGTTGTTTTTAGCCTGGCTGTCCAGAATGCGCTGCAGGTCGGCCGGGCGCAGGCGGCCACTGGCCACCAAGATGTCGCCCATGCTGCGGGGGGTGCTGCGCGTGTTCAGGGTGGTGATGCTGTCGGCGGCGTTCATGCGGCGGCTCCGGTGTGTGCAATGCTGCCCAGCACGGGCAGGTTAAGGGCATCGGCCAGGTCGTCGGCGCTGCGCACGCGGCGGTTGGCCAGCTCAAGCATCAGCGCCAGGCCCACGGCCAGCAGCGTGCCCAAGAAGATGGACACCAGGATGTTCAAAAACACCTTGGGCTTGGACGGGTCGGACGGCGCGGTGGCGGCGTTGAGCACGGCAATGTTGGTTTGGGTGGTTTGGCTCTCAAGATTGGTTTGAGAGGCGCGTTGGCTCACCACCTCAAAGGCGCGTTGGGCAGACTCGACATCGCGGCGCAGCACATTGAGTTCGTCACGCTGTTTGTTCAGGGCCAGCACGCGGGCTTTTTGGCTGGACAAGGCGCCTTGAAGCTGGGCTTCGCGCTGTTTGCCCACCTGGTAGGTGGTTTCGATACTGCTGGTGATCTTGCGGGTTTCAGACTCCAGCTGGGCTTTCAGGGTGGCCAGCTCTGACTCGGCGCGCTGGGTTTGCGGGTGGTTTTTGCCCAGGTTGCCACTGTTCTCCACCAGCTTGGCTTCCAGGCGGGCAATGTCGGCTTTGAGGCCGTTGATCAGCGGGCTTTGCATGACCTCGGCAATGGTGTCGGCCTTGGCGCTGCCGCGTTTGCTCTGGCTGTCGGTGGTCAGGGCCTGAACGCCGGTGAGCTGGCTGCTGGTCTCATTCAACTTGGCGGTCTCAAAGTCGACCCGCTCGTCCACCGAGGTGATGCCGTTTTGCTGCTGGTAGTCAGACAGGGCTTTTTGGGCGGCCTCGAGTTTGGTGCGGGCGGCTTTGGTCTGCTCTTCAAAAAACGTAGCGTACTGCCGAGCCGGGGCAAGGCGCAGGTCCAGGTTGACGTTGATGTACGCCTGGGCAAAGGCGTTGGCCACGGCGGCGGCAAAGTCGGGGTCGGTGCCGTTGTAGTTGACGTTGATGACGTTGCTTTCGCGGCTGGGTTTCACCTCAAGCTTCTTTTGCAGCAGCTCGGCCAGCCAGTCGATGAGCTGGCCCTTGCCATCCGTGTCGTCGCGCCACTGCTGTTGCACCACGGCATTGCTGTCGAGCTTGAGCAGCTTGATCACGTCTTTGGCCACGCGGTCGCTGTTGATGATGTCGATTTGTGTGGCCATGTAGCCGGGAGCCATCATGCCTTGCAGCATCTGGCCGGTGACCGGGTCGGGGGACTTGACGTCGACAACCACGGTGGCGCTGGCGGTGTATTGCTTGGGCAGCAGCAGGCTGACCACCACCGTGGTGGCCACGGTGATCAGAAACACCAGCAGCGCCACTTTGTAGCGGGCCCGAAGGATGAGCAGGAATTGTTGGAGTGTCATGGTCAGAACAGGCTTTCGTTCACGTAAATCACGTCGTTGGGCAACACCGGGTCGGTCAGGTTGGGGCTGATTTGCTCAATGCTGCCGTCTGCGGCCTTGCGGTGCAGGCGCAGGCGTTTCTCTGAGCCACGCACGGTGGGGCCGCCACCCAGAGCCAGCGCCTGCATCACGGTCATGCCGCGCTCGATGCGAAACGAGCCGGGGCGCTGGGCCTCACCGTAGATGTAGAACACCGGGGCGCGGTGCACGTAGATGCTGTCGCCACCTTGCAGCACGATGTCGTCCTGCAGTTTTTCGGCCAGGAAGATGGACGCAATGTCGATCTGTTTGCGGAATGTCTGGCCGTTGCGCACGCCCACGACAATGGCCACGTCGTCACCGGTGGCGGTGGCGCCACCGGCGTTGGCGAGCATGTCGCTCAGGCGGGTGTTGGCGGTCTCCAGCGGAAAGCGCCCGGGGCGGTTGACCTGGCCCAGCACCGACACCTGGTTGCCACGAATCTGCAGCAGCACGATGTTGACCTGGGGTGCTTTGATAAAGCCGCCACTTTGTAGGGCGTCGGCAATCTTCTTCTCGGCGGCGGCAATACCCAGGCCACCGAGCTGCACCGCGCCAATCAGCGGGTAGGTGATGGAGCCGTTTTCAGAGACGCGGGTTTCGATGGTGAGGTCGGGGTTTTGAAAGACCTGGATCTTGATCGCGTCACCGGCGCCCAGCGGGTAGTCGGGCTTGGTTTGGCTGCTGGCAGCGGCGGTTGGCTGGGCCTGGGCCAGCGGGCTGAGGCCGCCCAGCGCAAGCAAGGTGGCCAGCAAAACAGGGGTCAGGCGGGAGAGTCGATTGGACATGGGTGGCGGTATGGTGAAGTCAATGAGGGTGGTGATGCAGTTGTTGGCAGAGCTTACTTGAGCCCGGCAACTCCCTTATCTATAGCTGTAGGCTCAGACGCAGCGGGGGCTGGAGCCGGATTTTGTTCAGAACTGGCGGGGGCAGGTGTGTTGGCAAACTCACCCATGTAGGTGATGGTGGTGGCGCTGCGCAGGCGTTTGATGTCGGCCGCAATGGCTTCGTTGGCGCGCTGGTTGGCCAGGAATTGCTCTACCCGCGGCAGGGCTGCGGCTTCCGTCACTGGCGACAGCTGCGAGGACACCACGTGCACCAGGGTGGCAGACCGAGGCGCTTCGATCACCAGGCTCTGGCCGTCTTTGACAGTGTGCAACTTGGCCAGCACTTCCAGCGGGATCTGCTCGGCAGAGCGGGTGGCGCTGCCCGCGTTGAAGGCCACACCCTGGGTTTTGAGGGTGGTCGCAATCTCTTCCATGGACTTGCCAGCGGCCAGCAGGCTGCGCATTTGGTTGGCCACAGCGTCTGCGCCCGCACGGGGTGGCAGCACAATTTCTTGCAGGTTGTAGATGCGGCGTTCGGCAAACAGTTGTGGGTGTTCGGTGATGTAGGTTTTGGCGTCTTCGGGGGTGGGTTTGGGCAGACCAGCCGCCACTTTTTGCAGGTAGGCACGCGCCAGGATGTCGCGCCGGGCGGCTTCGATCTGGGCCACCACCTCGGGCGAGCGGTGCAATTTGGATTCGGTGGCCTGGTCAACGGCGAGCTGCTGGTCGATGAGTTTCTCAAGCACCTCGCGGCTGAGGTTCTTGACGGCTTCGGGCGTGGCACCGGCGGTGTTGGTGCGCTGTAACACCTGGTTGATCTGGTGCACCGAGATTTCTTCGGAGCCTACTTTGACAGCCACTTGGGTGGCAGCGGGTTTCTCGTCTTTGTTGCCACAGGCGGCCAGGCTCAGGGCCAGGGCGGTGAGGGTCAAGGTGAGACACAGTCGGGGCGTGAATGTCATGGCGTGATGGTTTTAAAAACTGTAGTTGGCTGAGAAGCTGGCCATTTGGCTACGGTAGTCGATGCCAGGCAGGGTGGAGGTTCGGGTGGCGTTGGTGAAGGAGGCGTTGAGGGTGGCGGACTGGGTGGGCTGCCAGGCCAGGCTGAGGGTGGTGTCGCGCACGGTGTCTTGGCGGTTGAGTGCCGAGGCGCCGGTGGGCGCGTCAAGGTAGTCGATGTGAGACAGGTCGTAGCGCAGGCTGAGCGCGGTTTTGGGGCTGATCTGCCAGCTGGGGCCAACCGAGAGTTTGTCGGTCTGGGTGTAGTTGGCGTAGCTGGTCTGGTAGGCACCTAACCTGCGTGAGATATCGGCCGAGAGGCTGGTTTTGCCGCTGAGGGACCAGTTGAGGCTGGCGCCCGCCTGCGTACCGCTGAAGTCGCGCTGTGCAAAGTGCGGGTGGCTGCGCTGCACGTAGCCGACGTTGGCATTGGCGGTGAGTTTGCCGCTGATCACCCAGCGCAGGCGCAGCTCGGACTCGGTCTGGTCGTAGCGGTCGTCCACCAGGTTGGTGGCGCCCAGGCTGCGGTTGAGGTAGCGGCCATTCGAGGCGGTGGCGCGGTAGCTCAGGCTGCTGCCAGATGGGTAGTCGTAACGTGCCCCTACATTGGCAGAGCGGACGTTGTAGTCGCTGTCGGCCAGCAAGGCCTGTTCGTTGACCTGTTTGCGCTGCGAGACACCGCCCAGCAGTCGCCAGGCGCCACTGAGTTCGTAGAGCGCGTCAAAGCCGGTGCTGGTGTCGGTGCGCAGGTTGCGCCGGGTGCGCACGGTGTTGTCCTGGTTGTCAGAAAAGCTGTTGAGGGTTTCCTGGCGGTTGGCGCTGAGGCTGCCATGCAGGCGGGGTGTGACGCTCCAACGCCAGGCGGCGGCGTAGTTGCGGGCGGTGAAGCTGAGGTAGTCAAAGTTCTGGTAGCGGTAGTCGACCAGGCTCAGGTCAAGCTCGATGCGCTGCAGGCTGTAGGCCTTGTTGTAGCTCAGCCCCAGTGTGGTGACACCAATGTTCTCGGAGGCACTGTCTTTGCCAGTGCTGGCTTTGACGTTGGCGTTGTCAGGCAGGCGAAACAGGTTGTTGTCGCGCATGAGGGTTTCGCTGGCGCGCAGGTGCAGGCCGGGTTCAGCCTGCTGCGCCCAGGCGGCACCGGCCAGGCCCACACAAACAGCGGGCAGCAGCAAGACACAGGTCAAGGTTGAACGCATCGCCATGATCAGTAGGCTTTCTGGTCTTTGGAGACCAGGCGCACGGTCTTGAGGATGATGTGCAGATCAAGCTGGAGGGACCAGTTGCGCAGGTAGTCCAGGTCGTAGTCGATGCGGCCCTGCATTTTCTCGAGGGTGTCAGTCTCGCCGCGAAAGCCGTTGACCTGCGCCCAGCCGGTGATGCCGGGTTTGACTTTGTGGCGCACCATGTAGCCTTTGATGAGTTTGCGGTACAGCTCGTTGTGGGCCACGGCGTGTGGGCGCGGCCCGACGATGCTCATGCGCCCCTGCAGCACGTTGACAAACTGGGGCAGCTCATCAAGCGAGGATCGGCGCAAAAAGGCACCCAACGGGGTGATGCGGGCGTCGTTCTTTTGTGCCTGTTTGATGGTGCCGCCGTCTTCGGTCACCGTCATGGAGCGGAACTTGTAGACCAGGATTTCTTCGCCGTCCAGGCCATAGCGGCGTTGTTTGAAGATGACCGGGCCGGGCGAGGTGAGCTTGACCGCCAGCGCAATACCCATTAGCAGCGGGTGGATCAGTAGCAGGATGAGGATGGACAGAACGATGTCGCTGGCGCGTTTGACAAAGCCGTTTTTGCCCTGGAAGGGAGATTCACAGACCGAGATCACCGGCATGCCACACACGGTGCTTTGCTGGCCCTGGATCAGGTCGGTGACAAACATGTCGGGCACAAAATAGACCGAGGCGGTGGTGTCTTTGAGGTCGTCCAGGATTTGCAGAATGCGCGGCTGCGAGGCCATGGGCAAGGAGAGATAGATCAGGTTGATCTGGCGGGCCTTGACGATGTCGGCCAGCTGGTCGATCTTGCCCAACAGGGGCGGCGCGTTGGTGACGTTGAGGCGGCTGGTGTCGCGGCTGTCGACAAAACCGGTGAGTTCCATGCGCGAGAAACGGGCGGCCTTGATGTTGTTGGCCAGGGCCAGGCCCTGGTCGTTCATGCCCACAATGATGGCGCGCTCGGGTGGACCCTGCAGTTTGAGCAGGCTGGGCGCCACGCGGCGCAACGTCAGGCTGGCGCCCAGTTCGGCAACCGGTGCCATCCACAACCAGTGGTAGATGGCGTCGGTGGAGAACTCGCGGTAATAGCGGGTGGCCCAGCCCACCAGCAGCAGCAAACCGGCTACCACCGCCCAGTTGATGAGGGTGTTGGCGGTGATGGCAAACAGGGACTCGTGCAGCCGCGACTGGCCTGGGAAGGTCAGCGCAAACACCAGCAGCGACAGGATCATGTAGGGCGGGTCGATGCCGCCGTCCACAAACCAAGCCGCGGCCCACAGCGACAGCACAATGGCCGCAGGCTCAAGCGTGGCCTCCAGCAGGCGCAGCAGACTGTCACGCCCCATGTACGGCGGGTCGGTCCGCTTGAAATACGAGGCCGCTGACAGGGACGGATTGGCTTTAAACATCGCCAAGCAGGGTTCTGATTTTGTTGACAGCCTGGGCGCGGTTGGTGACGTCGAGTTTTTTGAACACGCGCTGCAGGTGGTTTTTGACGGTGTAGGCGCTGATGTCGAGGATCATGCCGATTTCCGGGTTGGTTTTGCCAGCAGCTACCCAATGCAGGACTTCGGCCTCTCGCTCGGACAGACCGAAGTCTTGCTGCAGTTGGGCTTCGACCGGGCTGGCATCGACCGGTTGGGTCTGGTGCGGCAGGTGGGCCACTTGCCGCAGTGCCGAGTCAACATGGGGCAGCACCAGCGCCATGATGCTGCGCTCGGTCTCGCTGAAGGACGGTTTGGCACTGAACGCAACGTACAGGCAATCGTGTTTGCTGCGGTGGTCTTTGATGCCATGCACCAAAGCACAACGCATGGATTGAAGTGCGTCTTTTAAAGCATTGTTCGGGCTGGATTCGTCAAGCTCAAAACCGTTAGGACCCGTGTTGATGGAGAAAGGTTTGCGGCCAAATTCGGTCCAGCGCGCAAACAGCTGCACCAACAAAGGGCTGATGGCCGCTGAATCGGTGTCTTGCGAGCGCACACCAGCCATCTTGGAGATGATGTTGTGCTGGATGGACTGGCCACTGAAATCGCCCCACGCGGTGATCATGATGTCGTGCGCCATGTAGTACTGCATGTCGCCCTGGAGCCATACCAGCATGTCAAAGTGGCTACGCACTTCGACAGACCGGGTGAGCATGCGGTGGTAATGGTGAATTTCATCCGGTGACAGTGACTGCAGATATCCCATTGAGACGACCCCTTGCGCTTATTTTTCTTGGAACGTTGCGCTGCAACTGCTCCGAAAAAATCACGTTCAGGCACGAAGACAGCACACACTTGACCTGAGTCTAAGCAGGCACTGTGACTGCTTGATGGCAAGCAGACGAACCAGATAGTTGCCCCTCCTCAACCATTTGACAGAAAACTACAAAAAATGAAGATAAATTAGCAAAAACCCTCATTTGAGGCGGCTCAGAATTGAAAAATCAAATACTTAAAAATGAAATAAATCTGACACCTGTTGTTTGCACGCAAAAAAATGGCTACTGTCTCCAGCAGCCAGTTTTGGGCAGGCAAATGCCCGGGGGTCAGATCTTGCGACGGCGAGCAATCGCACCCATCACACCCAAACCAGCCAAAAGCATGGCAAAGGTTTCGGGCTCGGGGACCGGGGTAACGCTGATGCCACCGCTGTACCCGCCGCCATATAGGCCAGTAGTGACACCAAAGACGCTCAGGTAATAAGAACCTGCGGCACTGGAACCGAAAGACAAACTGACCTCGTCACCCGAACCAACTGCCGAAGCCAGCCACGTATCATCGTTGTTGCCAACAATGCCGTCGGCGTTGGAGAACAAAGCTATACCGCTAAATACCGTTTTAAACCAGCCGGCAGGCATGCCTTCTGGTGCAAAGTCGATCACGCTGTAACCTGAACCGGAATTGGCGGGCAAAGTGAAAGTGAAGGTGTCAACAAATCCACCAGGGGCAGCGTAGCCACTGAAGACAGTAGGTGTAGCGGCAGACACCGTGCCCAACGCCTTAGTTGTGTTGGCGCTGGCGCTCAGGCTGACGCCAATAAACATTGCCGCTGCGGCGACGCTTTTAAGCATATGGGTCGTTTTCATAGCAACTCCTTGACGTATCACCTATTGAAATAACAGGCTATGCGTCAATAGTAGAGTGAGGGAAAACCCTTGCCAATAGTCCGTTCGGACTAATTTCATGTTTAAAACCGAAACAAATGGCCCTGAAAGTAGAGTGTGTGAGGCGATTTCACACAAAACCTGCGTCTGAGAGCTTGGGCAGCATCTTTTGGGTGGCTTGACGCAGGCGGGCCGTGGCAGCATGTAACAGTGCGAGCAGAACTTTGTTGCCCAGCTGGGGATGGTCTGCCAGCAAGGCCTTGAATTTTGCGTGGGTGAGTACCGCAAAGTCGCTGGGCAGCGTGGTGATACAACTGGCAAAACGGGTCTGCCCGTCGATCATGGACATTTCACCAATCATGTCACCAGGATTGACGACGGCAATCAGTTTCTCGACACCGTCATACCGTTTGGTGATGACGGCACTGCCAGTGAGCAGGATGGCCAGAAAGTCCCCCTCATCTCCCTCTCGCAGCACGGTGGAGTGGCGTGGCACACCAAAACAGGCTATGTATTCGCCAAAGAGAAGCGTCTCGGTGTGGCTCAATCCCTCTAGCAGGGAGCCAGACTGGATGGTGTTGATGAATTCGTTGACATGGCCCGTGACATCACCCAGGGGCTCAACATCAGGCTGAAGCTCTGCAAAGTGTGAATTCATAACCTGGGTAGTCCGTGCAAATATCAAAATAGGTGGGCGATTGTGGCGCGGTGTCACAGAAAGTAACAATAGTCTCATTGGACTATAGGGCCTGAGTCCAAGTGGTCTGCATTTGACGCAATGGGCAGTCAAATCTGGGGGGTTTGTGTTGTATAAACCTACATGGCTTCCCCGGTTGGTCTCTCACTTTGAAACAGTCTTACCTCTCTATCCCAGCGGATGTTCATCACTTTCACCGTGTAGTGTCTCAGGCGGCGGATATTCGCACCCATTTCGACCTGCTGATCTGGTTACAGGGTGAGATGCAGTATTACCTGCCGCATGACATCATGATTGCGGCCTGGGGCAGTTTCACGGAAGGCAAGGTACAGCACGATGTGATTTCACCCATGGCGGAGGTGCGTACACGCAATGCAGACTCGGACACGCTCAAGCCGCTGTTGCTGCAGCTCTACCAGCGCTGGATCGATTCAGACCGCAGCCCATGTGCGTTGCGCTTGGGGGACAGCGGTTTTATGCTGCAAGACAAGGGACTTCAGACCATGATGGGCAGTGCCCTGAAGTTCATGCGCAGTGCGTTGGTGCATGGTATTTACGACGCACGTAACGGTATCGAATGTTTGTATGTGACTTTCAGCACCCGGCCAGATTACAGCCAGGTGGACACAACCACGGTGGGAATGATGCTGCCGCACATTGATACCGCTTTGCGTCAGGTGAGTCCTCTGCCGGATCAGGCCTTGGTGCCAGCACCGACGAACCATTTTCAGCTGGAGAGCACGCTGAAACCAGGGCACAACATGTCAACGCGTGAGGTGGAGATCATGTTCTGGGTGGCGCTGGGCAAAACCAACTTGGAGATTGGTTGCATTTTGAACATCAGCGAATTTACCGTGAAGAACCACATGCAACGGGTTTTCAAGAAGCTGGATGTGATCAACCGGGCGCAAGCGGTGGGCAAGTTCAAAGAGCTGTGCGCCTAGCGGCCTTTATGTCAGAACAGCCGCCCTCGCCCACCACGCTTGCGGCCAAGCCTACACACCCGGATTTGTCTGCACTGATGGCGAGCCGCCCCAGGCAGGTGCCGGTGACGACCTGCTTGCTGCTGTTCAATCTGGGGGTTTTTGGCCTGATGCTGGCTTTTGGGGGCAGTGTTTGGCAGACCTCGACCACGGTGCCGCTGGCTTGGGGTGCCAACTTTGGCCCGGCCACACAGGACGGCCAGTGGTGGCGCCTGGTCACCGCGATGTGTGTGCACTTTGGGGTGTTGCACCTGGGCCTGAATATGCTGGCGCTGTGGGATGTGGGCCGACTGGTGGAACGCCTGTTTGGGCGGTGGCGGTTCTTGCTGCTGTACCTGGGCGGCGGTGTGTTGGGCAACCTGCTGTCTTTGGTAGTACAGGGCAATCAGGCGGTGTCGGGCGGGGCGTCAGGGGCTATTTTTGGGCTGTACGGGGCGCTGCTGGTGTTTTTGGTGCGCGAGCGCAAGCAAGTGGAGCGACGCGAATTCAGATGGATGTTTGGTGCGGCGGTGATTTTTACCGTGCTGACGCTGGGTATGGGCCAGGTGGTGCATGGTATTGACAACGCAGCGCATCTGGGGGGGCTGGCTGGCGGGGCGATTTTTGGCAGTTTGCTGGCGCGCCCTTTGTCAGCAAGCAGCCCGTCGCCGAGACGCTGGTGGGCGGCGGCTTGTCTGGTTGTAGGGGTAACAGTTTTGCTGCAGCGACTGCCCGAGCCGCGTTACCTGATGGGCAATGAGATGCGGGCACGTGCCGCGATACAGCAGTTTTTGAATGCTGACCGACTGGCAACTGCCCAATGGGGGTCGATTCTGGCGAAGGGTCGGCAACAGGGTGTGTCGTTTGACGAGCTGGCGGGCAACATCGACAACCGGGTGACCCGTCTCTATGTGCACAGTTTTGAGCAGCTGATGGCAGCCGACCCGGGGCCCGAGGCGCCATCGGCCCGAACCCTGGAAGCCCTGCAGGATTACGCATCGGCCCGTGCACAGGCCTCACATGAGATGGCGCAAGACCTGCGCAGCAAGAATTTTGGAAAAATCAACAAGGCACTGACCAGGCCACCGGCCCTGCCACGCCCGCCACCGGCGATGCAGGCGCCAGCCCGCCAAACTAAGGGACGGGATGACTGATATAAAAAAAGCGCCTGTAAAAAGGCGCTTTTTTATCTGACTGTCTGGCGGAGCAGGGGGGATTCGAACCCCCGGGGGATTTTACTCCCCGCACGCTTTCCAGGCGTGTGACTTAAACCACTCATCCACCGCTCCGAGCCCGCTATTTTAGCCGACGCAAAGCCCTGTTTTGGCTTTCACCAGACAAGCAGGCAACAAAAAAGCCACCCGAAGGTGGCTTTTTGAGTGATCTCAATGATCAGTTCAGGGCAACTTTCTTGCCGTCCTTGTAGGTGGACAAGGTCATGGAGGGGTTCTTCATCTCACCAGAGGGTTCAAACGCGATGTTTGCGGTCACACCCTTGTAATTGGTTTCGATGATTTTCGGCACATACACTTTGGGGTCGGTCGAGTTGGCGCGCTTCATGGCATCTACCAAAACGAAGGTTGCGTCGTAGGTGTACGGGCTGTAGATCTGGAACTGACCTGGGAACTTGGCATCGTACTTGGCCTTCCAGGCGGTGCCGCCTGGCATTTTGGCGATGGACGAACCACCTTCAGCACAAATCACGCCGTCCAGGCTCTTGGCACCCGAAGCGATCTTGACGATCTCGGTGGTGCAGATGCCATCACCGCCAAAGAATTTGACGCTGGACAGACCCAGTTGGTCCATCTGACGCAGCATGGCACCGGCTTGGGCGTCCATACCGCCGTAGAAAATACCGTCAGGTTTCTTGGACTTGATGGCTGTCAAAATCGCCATGAAGTCGGTGGCTTTGTCGGTGGTGAACTGTTGGTCAACAATTTCGATGCCTTTGGTTTTTGCGATTTTTGCAAAAACTTCAGCAACGCCCTGGCCGTAGGCTGTACGGTCATCGATCACGGCGATCTTCTTGAGTTTCAGGGTGTCTGCCGCGTAAAACGCCAAGCCAGCGCCCAGGGCGTTGTCATTGGCAATGATGCGGTAGGTGGTTTTGTAACCTGGTTTGGTCAGGTTGGGGTTGGTTGCAGCGCCTGTGATGTGAGGGATACCACAGTCGTTATAGATTTTTGAAGCCGGGATGGTTGTGCCGGAGTTCAAGTGACCCACCACACCAGAGACTTTGGCATCGCACAGTTTTTGTGCAACAGCTGTGCCCTGTTTTGGGTCAGCTGCGTCGTCTTCAGCTGCAATTTCGAACTTGATGGTTTTGCCACCGATGACCACTTTTTGTGCATTCAGGTCTTCAATGGCCATACGCACGCCGTTTTCATTGTCTTTGCCGTAGTGGGCTTGACCACCGGACATGGGAGCCACGTGACCAATCTTGACCACTTCTTGTGCAAGAGCAACACCAGCAACAGCAGCAATAGCTGCGGCAACAGTCAACTTCAATTTCATTTGCATAGACAACTCCAGGTTAAAAATAATTGTGAATTGAATAATTCAGCAACATCAACCATACAGCAATTTTTGCGCCAGCTTCATAGGGTAGACACCAAGATCCTCAAGATAAATTGGCGGTCTTGACGCAGCTCAATTTGGGGATTCTGGAGGCTTGTGTTGGTCTAGCGCGTCCAGCACCGATTGACGGACCATCATGTCCATCTCGTTTTGCAATCTGGCACGCACGTCATCCCATTGTTTGGCCACCAGACTGCGTACCAAGCGCTCGAACTCTTCCTGCAGCCTGCGCTCGAAAATCGGTTGAACCTGGCTTTGCACCTGATCGATCAGCGTCTCGACCTCGGGCCTGACCAGACGCGCGGTGCTGCTGAGGCTGGCCGGGTCGACCACCTCGGTCAGGGTCGGGATAAACCGCGGCAGCGGTCGTGTGGGAGACGTCACGGCGCCGTCCTGTGGCCAAGATCGTGCTGAACCAGTTTTAAACCAGCCTGGGTGTAGTGTTTCCAGCGCAGACGTGCCTGGCTTCGCTCGACCGGGTCAGAGGTGACAACCTCAATCACGCGGTCAAACCCTTGGGCCCCCTGCGGTACCGATTCGGCAAGATTGATGAGCACATCCCGCACAGCCACACCGTCCAGCGACTCACACAACAACACTGGTGAGCGGTGTGCCAGCGGCGCCGGGTCAGAACCGTGGCAATGGGGCAGGAACTCGGTGGCAGACAAGGCCCACAGATCACGGTCAAGTTGTGCCAGGGTGTCCTGCGGCCCGGTCACCACCAGCCGATTGCCCGCCGCAACCGCTTTGCGCACCAAACGGCAGGTGTAGTGCAGGCGATTGTCCACGTTGAAGTGGAAGGCGGCTGTGCTCACGCCTGCTTGCCCCGCGTGTCTAGCGCCATGAGGTAGTCCACCAGCAAACCCACCGGGCGACCTGTGGCACCTTTGGCGGCACCACTTTTCCACGCGGTGCCAGCAATATCAAGATGGGCCCACGGAAACTTGTCGGTGAACCGTTGCAAGAACTTGGCGGCAGTGATGGCGCCGCCGGGACGACCACCCACATTGGCCACGTCGGCAAAACTGCTTTTGAGGCCTTCGGCATAGTCGTCGTCCAGCGGCATTGGCCAGCACAGGTCTTGTGAGGACTCGCCCGCCCGCACCAAGGCGGCAGACAGTGCCTGGTTGGTGGTGAACATGCCGCTGCGCACAGCACCCAGTGCGATCACACACGCGCCGGTCAAGGTGGCAATGTCAACGACCGCTTGGGGTTTAAAACGCTCGGCATACGTGAGGGCGTCACACAAGACCAGTCGGCCTTCCGCGTCCGTATTGAGGATTTCGATGGTTTGGCCACCCATGCTGGTGACCACGTCACCGGGTTTGACCGAGCGCCCGCTGGGCAGGTTTTCACAGGCGGGGATCAAGCCAACAACATTGATGCCGGGTTGCAACTCAGCCAGGGCACGGAACACACCGAGCACGCTGGCGGCGCCACACATGTCAAATTTCATCTCGTCCATCTCAGCCGCAGGCTTGATGGAGATGCCACCGCTGTCAAAGGTGATGCCCTTGCCGACCAGCACCACCGGTGCGGTGGACTTGGACGCACCGTTGTAGCGCAAAACGATGAAGCGCAAGGGTTCGTCAGAACCCTGGGCCACGGCCTGGAAGGCGCCCATGCCCAATTTGGCCACCTCTTTGGGGCCAAGCACATCACATTTGATTTTGGGCAGCTCGGCCAGCGCTTGCGCCACCCCGGCCAGATGCGTGGGTGTGGCATGGTTGGCAGGACGGTTGCCCCACTCTTTGGCCAGCTCGATCCCGGCAACTGCGGCCGTCGCGCGCTCGAAGTCGGTACGCAGGGCGGACTCATCGGGCACAACAACATCCGCTTTTTCCAGGCTTCGCGCTTCTGCCTTGGTTTTGGTGGCCGTGTAGGCATAGCTGGCATCGGCCAGTGTGGTGACCGCCACCCGCAAGGCCTGGGCTGCAGGTTGATTTAAGAACAATAGCGTTAAACCCTTTGATTTTGAGGGCTTGAGCAGTCCAAAGGCTGCAGACACGGCTTTGCGCACGTCGGTGGCAGCGCCCTCCCCCACGTGCAGCAGCAACAGCCGTGTGCAGGCCAGGCCCTGGGGGCGGTAGATGTCGAGCATTTGCCCGGCTTTGGCGCTCAGATCACCCGCTTTGAGCACGCGGGCCACCAAAACAGACAAGGCGTCTTTGCCGGGTTTGAAGTCGTTGGTCAAAAGAACCAATAATGCATCTGTTTTTTCGCTGATGAGGCGAGCTGGGTCCAGAGTTTTGAGAGCAAAGTTCATAATCGCAGGTTTCCTTTAGCGCCATGTTATTCCATTCCTCTTTACGCAAAGAGTTGTCACGCAGTTTTGGCGCAACGCTGGTTGTGCTGGTCACGGTGGTGATGACCATGACCCTGATCCGCACGCTGGGCCAGGCGTCGCGCGGCAACTTCAACCCGTCTGATGTGACCTTGGTCATGGGTTACACGGTGTTGGCCTACATGCCCACGTTGCTGACCATGAGTCTGTTCATTGCCATCATTGCGACACTGTCGCGCATGTACCGAGAGAGCGAGATGGTGATCTGGTTTTGCAGTGGCAAAGGCCTGAGCACATTGCTATCGCCCTTGATGCGCTTTTCCTGGCCGGTGTTTGCGCTGGTGGCGGCATTGGCTCTGTTGGTGTTGCCCTGGTCCAACCTGCGCATCGAGAACCTGCGTGACCAGTATGAGCAACGCGGTGATCTGGACCGTGTCGAGCCTGGACAGTTTCAGGAGTCTGGCAATGGGAACCGAGTCTTTTTTGTGGAAAAGACCACCGAAGGAGAGGTGACGGGCTCGAATGTTTTTATTGCCTCGACCGAGCGCGGCAAAGAAACCGTGACCTCGGCGCGCAGCGGTCGCATCGAGTTGCTGCCGCAGGGGCAATTTTTGATGCTCAGCAACGGCCAACGGCTTGAAAGCACGGTGGGTGCCCAGAATCTGAAAGTCAGTGACTTCGAGCTGTACGGCACCAAAATCAGCAGCAATGTGACGGGTTACGACAGCATCACCGCCGTGGACACGCTGACCACGTTGGAACTGCTGGAGAACCTGACGCCTTTGCATTTGGGAGAGCTGTCGTGGCGCCTGGGGCTGATGTTTGCCGCGATCAACCTAGTCATCATTGGTGTGGCGATTTCCAGTGTGAACCCCCGGGCCAACAAAAGTGCCAACGTGGTGCTGGCCCTGTTCACCTTTGTGGTGTATTTCAACCTGTTGAAACTGGGGCAAAGCTGGATCGCGGCGGGTCTGCTGTCGTTTACAAGCTACCTGCTGCTGCTACACGGCAGCGTGTTTGTGCTGGCCACACTGTGGCTGGCCAAAGGACACAACAACTGGCACTGGAAAAACCTGTTCCCACGCCGCCCAGCCAGCCCGGAGGTGACCCGGTGAAAACCTTACGACGGCTTCTTTACAACGAGGTGATCCGCGCCGTTCTTTTTGTGGTGCTGGGTTTCATGTCGCTGTTTTTCTTCTTCGACTTCATTGCCGAAGTCAAGGCGGTGACACAGTACGCCGACAAAGGTTACACGCTGTTGCGCGGCTTGACCTACGTGGTGCTGATGATTCCGAACCATCTTTATGAGTTGATGCCGATTGCGGTGCTGATCGGCACCATTTTTGTGATGGCCCGTCTGGCACAGAGCTCGGAGTACACCATTTTGCGCACCAGCGGGCTCGACCCCTGGCGGGCTTTGAGGGCGCTGTTGACGTTGGGCCTGGGGTTTGTGCTGCTGACTTTTGCGATTGGCGACTATGCCTCCCCTGCAGCTGACCGAGCTGCGCAGCTCCTGAAAGCGCGTTACACCGGCCACATCACCGTGGGCCAAACCGGTGCCTGGCTCAAGGAAAGACAAGCCTATGGCACTTATGCGGTGAATGTGGGCAAGCTGGCATCGGATGGCAGCCTGCTGTCGGTGCGGATTTTTGAGTTCAATAACCGCGGCATGCTGGCCTCGATGACTCAGGGCAAGTCTGCCCGCATTCAGGATGACGAAGCCTGGCTGCTTGATGAGGTGAGCCGCACCGAGTTCACCATCA
Source organism: Rhodoferax sp. U11-2br (assembly GCF_018619435.1). Lineage (GTDB taxonomy): Bacteria > Pseudomonadota > Gammaproteobacteria > Burkholderiales > Burkholderiaceae_C > Rhodoferax. Next base: position 23,351 of record NZ_JAHFZF010000027.1, read on the forward strand.
GCGACACGGACCGGGGTGAAATCGCGCGCCTGAGCTTGCCCTCCATGCGCTGGCCCAACAGCATCAGTGCCGAAATGGTGTCGGCCGCCCTGCTCAAGCCCGAGCACATGAACACCTATGACCTGTTTCAGTACATTCAGCATTTACAAGCCAACCAGCAAACCGCCCAGCGTTATGAAATCGAGTTTTGGCGCAAGGTGTTTTACCCCTTGAGCTGCCTGGTGATGGTGGTGCTGGCTTTGCCGTTTGCGTACCTGCATTTCCGCTCAGGCGGCATTGCCACATATGTTTTTGGTGGTGTGATGGCAGGCATCAGTTTCTTTTTGCTCAACAATGTGTTTGGCTTCATCGGCAACCTGCAAAACTGGCAACCCTGGCTGGCAGCGGCTGTGCCCGGCATCATCTATTCGGTGCTGTCGCTGACGGCATTTGCCTGGCTGGTACTGCGACGATAGTGGACAACTCACCATGAACCTGCACCAATTCCGATTTGTCCAAGAGGCCGTCCGGCGTAACCTCAACCTCACCGAGGCGGCCAAAGCCCTGCACACCTCCCAGCCAGGTGTGTCCAAAGCCATCATTGAGCTCGAAGATGAGCTTGGCATCGAGATTTTTGCGCGCCACGGCAAACGGCTCAAACGCGTCACCGAGCCCGGCCAGCAAGTGCTCAAAAGCATCGAGATCATCCTGCGTGAGGTGGGCAACCTCAAGCGTATTGGGGAACAGCACTGCCTGGGTGACAGTGGCACCCTGTCGATTGCCACCACCCACACCCAGGCGCGTTATTTCCTGCCCGAGCCGGTGGCCAAGCTGCGCCAGAACTTTCCCAAGGTCAACATCAGCCTGCACCAAGGGTCACCCGACCAGGTGGCGCGCATGGTGATTGATGAGGTGGCCGAGATTGGCATTGCCACCGAGTCGCTGGCCAACCATGACGAGCTGGTCACCCTGCCCTGTTATGAATGGCAACACGTGTTGGTGCTGCCCGCAGGCCACCCCTTGGCCGCCAAGGAGCACATCACCCTGGAAGACGTGGCCAAGGAACCCCTGGTGACCTACCACCCCTCCTACAGCGGGCGCACCCGCATCGACCGGGCTTTTGCCACGCGCAAGCTCGAGCCCCGCATTGCGCTTGAAGCGATTGACTCTGACGTGATCAAGACCTATGTGCGCCTGGGTCTGGGGGTTGGCATTGCCGCCGAACTGTCAGTGCGCGACGTGCTGGAAGAAGGCAGCAGCAGCGCGCTGGTGATCAAACCCGCTGGCCACCTGTTTGGCCAGAACGTGGCGCGGGTGGCCTTCAAACGGGGAGCCTACCTGCGCCAATATGTCTACCAATTTGCCGAATTGCTGAGCAACCGGCTCGATCGCCACCTGGTGGCACGCGCCATGACCGGCCACATCAACGACTACGAACTCTGAGCATGCCCTGCCCTACCCTGATCTCCAGATTGCCGAACGTCGGCACCACCATCTTTACCGTCATGTCGGCGCTGGCCTCTGAGAAAAATGCCGTCAACCTGGGCCAGGGTTTCCCGGACTTTGCCTGTGACCCCCAACTGGTGGACGCCGTGACCCACGCCTTGCAGCAGGGCCTGAACCAGTACCCGCCGATGGCCGGTGTGCCTGCGCTGCGTGAAGCGGTCGCTACCAAGCTGGAAGCACTGTATGGCCGTTCCTATTCGGCTGCAAGCGAAATCACCATCACAGCCGGGGCCACACAGGCGATTCTCACCAGCATCCTGGCGGTGGTTCACCCGGGTGATGAGGTGATTGTGCTGGAGCCCTGTTACGACAGTTATGTGCCCAACATCGAGCTCGCCGGTGGTGTGGTGGTGCGCGTGCCTTTGAAGCCGGGCACGTTTCGCCCCGACTTTGAACGGATTGCCGCAGCCCTGACACCACGCACCCGTGCCATCCTGATCAACAGCCCACACAACCCGAGCGGCACAACCTGGACAGCGCATGAGATGCAGCAACTGGAAACTCTGCTGGCACCCACCAACGTGCTGCTGATCAGCGATGAGGTCTATGAACACATGGTGTTTGACGGCCAGGTACACCAGAGTGCAGCCCGGTTTGCAGGCCTGGCTGAGCGTGCGTTTGTGATCTCCAGCTTTGGCAAAACCTACCACGTGACCGGCTGGAAGGTGGGTTATGTGGCGGCGCCTGCGGCGCTGATGGCCGAATTTCGCAAGGTGCACCAGTTCAATGTATTCACGGTGAACACCCCGGTGCAGTATGCGCTGGCCCACTACATGGCCGACCCGGCGCCTTACCTGAACCTGCCCGATTTTTACCAGCAAAAACGTGACCTGTTTCGCGCCGGACTGGCCAAAACACGCTTCAAACTGCTGCCGTGTGAGGGCACTTACTTTCAGTCGGTGGACACCTCGGCAGTCAACGACCTGGGTGAAGCAGACTTTTGCAAATGGCTGACGTCTGAAGTGGGAGTGGCGGCGATTCCGCTGTCGGCGTTTTATGGCAACGGATTTGACCAGCGGGTGGTCCGCTTCTGCTTTGCCAAGAAAACAGAGACTCTGGAACTGGCGCTGGAAAAGCTCCAGGCCATTTGATGTTAACGCTATCTTTTATATACCTAATGGCCCTTTATGAATAAGGGCTAGAGCCCATTTTTGCACTCACCTCACCAACCCAAGGAGTTGTTGTATGTCTCTGAAATTACACCCGGTTTATCTGTCAGTGGCCCTTGTGCTGGCTTTGTCGGGCTGCGCATCACAAGCGCCCGATCGCGACAAAACCTACCGTCTGACGGTGATGCACACCAATGACCACCACGGCCACTTCTGGCACAACAGCGATGGTGAATACGGCATGGCGGCGCGCAAAACCGTGGTGGATCAGATCCGCCGTGAGGTCGCGGCCCAAGGCGGCTACACCTTGCTGCTTGACGGTGGCGACGTCAACACAGGTGTTCCCGAATCTGACTTGCAAGACGCGGTGCCTGACTTCAAAGGCATGAACCTGTTGGGTTACCAGGCCATGGCGGTGGGCAACCACGAATTTGACAAACCCCTGTCGGTGCTCAAGATGCAACGCGATTTGGCGCAGTTCCCGATGCTCTCGGCCAACATTTACGAGAACGGCCAGCGCATGTTTGAGCCCTACAAGGTGTTCAACCTGGGTGGCCTGCGCGTTGGGGTGTTGGGCCTGACCACAGAAGACACCCGCAAAATGGTGCTGCCCGAAAACGTGGCGCGCCTGGATTTCCGCAACCCGATCACGGAGGCCGGCAAAGTGGTGCCGGAGCTGCGCCGCCAGGCCGACGTGGTGATTGCTGCCACCCACATGGGCCACTATGAAAACGGCCAACACGGCAACCAAGCCGCAGGCGATGTGGAAATGGCGCGCGCGGTGTCGGGCATTGACCTGGTGGTGGGTGGTCATACCCAGAATCCGGCCTGTATGAAGGCTGAAAACGTGCTTGATCGCGCCTATGTGCCGGGCACCGCCTGTCAGCCAGACCGCCAGAACGGCGCCTGGATTGTGCAAGCCCATGAATGGGGCAAGTACGTGGGCAGGGCCGACTTTGAATACCGCAACGGTGAGTTCAAACTGGTGAACTACACACTCATTCCGGTCAACCTGAAGAAGCCGGTCAAGACGGCCGATGGCAAAACCACCTTGGTGCCTTACACCAGCACCATTTCCGAAAACCCGGAGATGCTGGCCTTGTTGACGCCCTATCAGAAATTTGGCCAAGACAAACTCGAGGTCCAGATCGGTGCCAGCGACGCGCGGCTCGAGGGTGACCGCAAGCTGGTGCGCAGTCAGCCCACCAACCTGGGCGTATTGGTTGGCCGCGCCATGATGGACAAAACCCGGGCCGATCTGGCCATCGTCAACGCCGGTGGTGTGCGTGATGCCATCGCCGCGGGACCCATCAGTTACAAGGACGTGCTCAAAGTCCAGCCTTTTGGCAATACCGTGTGCACCGTGGACCTGACTGGCAAGGAATTGACTGACTACCTGCATGCCGCAGCCAAAATGACACCCGGCTCAGGTGCATTCCCTCAGTTTGCAGGTGTTGAACTGGAAATAGCGGCTGGCCAGGCCAGCAAGGTGCGGGTGGCAGGCCAGGCGCTGCAAGCCGACAAAACCTACCGCCTGACGATCAACAACTTCCAGGCCAGCGGCGGTGACGGTTACCCCAAGCTCAGCAATCACCCGAGTTTTGTCAACACCGGCTTTGTGGATGCAGATGTGTTGCGCGCCTTCATCAGTAAAAACAGCCCGTTGAAAGTCGCCGACTTTGAGCCGGGTACCGCGGTGGTGCGCCGATAATCCAAACCCTGCGCACCACACCGGCGCGCAAGCTTTTTTACCCAGGAGAACAATCATGGCCAAAGGTCAACAAAACAACAAGATGGTCAAAAAGCCCAAAAAAGACACCTCGCCACCCAAGCCGGTGTCCGCAGATGCGGTACGCCCCACTGTGGTCACGGTGGTGCCAGTGCGGGGCAAACTCAAAAACGCGCCACGTTGATCGTGTCATGAGCTTGTGATCGATGGCTGACAGAATGCGCGAGCTGTCAACATCTGAGGTCTTATGAGAAAACCTTTGCGAGGGCGGTGGCGCCCGACAAGTGATCTGTTGCCGATCAAAAAAAGGCTGGGTGGCCCTGAACGGCGATTGGTCCCAGCAGGCGCCAGTGTGTCCACCGCGCGCCTGGTCGATGACTTGCGCCACTACCAGTCAGAGCTTGAGATCCAGAATCGGGCTTTGCGCTTCAGCCAGAGTGCAGCCGAAGACGCCTACGAGCGTTTTGTATCGCTGTTTTCCAATGTGCCACTGGCCTTGATGGTGGTGGATGACAGTGGCCAGATTCTGGAAAACAACGCCCGTGCGCTGGCCTTGCTGCGTCCAGTGGAGAGTGATCCACCCTTGACCTATTTTCAGCCTCTGGTGTCTGCCAATGACCTGGACCTGATGCAAAAAGGCTTTGCCACCGCCAGGATCGACGGGGCCTGTGAACTCAATGAACTGAAATTTGAGGGTGGCTCCAATGGCACCATCACCGGCGATCTGCATATTTCTCGCATTGACACCAATCAGGACGAACGCACCGTCTTTATCTGCGCCATCATCGACCAGGGTCCTTTGTTGACTCAGCGCAGCGCCTTGCAAGCCAGCGCGGCCACGCTGCAGCAGCGCAACACCGAGTTGCTGCAAAGCAAGACGCACCTGGCAGCCATCATCAATTCGTCGCTGGATGCCATCATTTGTGTCGACCGCAACCAACGCATCATCGTTTTTAACCCGACCGCAGCCACGCTGTTTCATTGCCCGGCAGAGCAGGCGATTGGCAGGCTTTTGGTGGAATTTTTGCCGGACGCGGTGCGTGCTCTGTCTTACAGCGACATCACCAGCCATGCTCAGCTGGGTGAGATGTCGGGTGTCACCACCAACGGTGACACCGTTCCGCTGGACATCAGCCTGTCGTTTGATCACCAGCCCGATGGCGACATCGTCACCCTGTTTGCGCGTGACCTGACCGCACAGAAAAAGATGGAGGCGCACCGCACGGCGCTGGAATCACAACTGCGCGAATCCCAGAAAATGCAGGCCATCGGCACCATGGCTGGCGGTATTGCCCACGATTTCAACAACATCATCAGCGCCATTTTGGGCAATGTGGAACTGGCGCGCGAGGATGCACAAGTGGATGCGTCGGTCAGCACCAGCCTGATGGAGATCGACAAGGCGGGTCGGCGCGCACGGGATTTGGTCAGGCAGATTCTGACCTTCAGCCGCAATGAGCCACCCCACCGTGTGCCCTTGCAACTGGCCGAGGTGGTGGTGGAAACGGCCAGGCTGCTGAAAGTCACACTGCCGCCGCAGGTTGATCTGATCATGGACATCGACCCCGACACCCCGGCTGTGATGGCAGATGCCACACAGATCGAGCAGGTGCTGCTCAATTTGTGCACCAACGCCATCTATGCCATTGGCAAACGCAAAGGCACGATACGGGTGGAGTTGGGCTACAGCCTGCGCAGCCTGACCGACCCGTCCGAGCGTCGCAGCGGCCTGCGTGGGCAACACATCAAACTCACCGTCAGCGACACAGGCGCGGGCATGTCTGAGGCGATTCTGCAACGTGTTTTTGAACCGTTTTTCACCACCAAACCAGTGGGACAAGGCACAGGTTTGGGGCTGTCTGTGGTGCACGGCATCATGCGAGCGCATCAGGGCAGCGTGCGTGTGCAAAGCACACCTGGCAGCGGCAGTGCCTTCACCCTTTACTTTCCGGTTCCCCCGGAGACGGCTCAGCTCAAGGCCGTGGCCTTGGCCTCGCCGCCAGCGGTGACCAATGCAGCAGCGGGCACCGGTCAAAAGGTCATGTATGTGGATGACGATGAGGCCCTGGTCTTTCTGGTCCGCCGTTTGCTCACCCGTCGCGGTTATGTGGTGAGCACCTTCACCAATCCCAGAATCGCGCTCGAAGCCTTGCGATCAGACCCAAGCCAGGCCGATTTGCTGGTGACAGACTACAACATGCCTGGTTACAGTGGTGTTGACCTGATTCGGGATGTCGCTGTGTTGTTGCCCAAATTGCCGATGGCACTGGCATCAGGCTACGTGACCCCGGAAATTGAGCGTGATGCGCTGGCTGCTGGCGCCAGAGCCTTGATCCACAAGCCCAATGACATCGAGGAACTGTGCGACACGGTTCAAAAGCTTTTGACTGAAGCTCGTTTTGGCGCCTGATCTGGCTGAGCTGTCTGTGGTGTACGAAGACAACAGCTTGTTGGTGATCAACAAGCCGTCGGGTTTGCTGAGCGTGCCGGGTCGGGGTGATGACAAGCAGGACTGCCTCTCATCACGCGTTCAAGCTTGTTATGCGGATGCCTGCATTGTTCATCGACTGGATATGGGTACATCTGGCTTGATGCTGATGGCGCGTGGTGCTGCGGCGCAGCGCCTGCTGAATGACGCTTTTGCCAGTCGCGCAGTGCACAAACGGTATGAGGCTGTGGTAGACGGACTGCTGCAACCACAGGTTCCGCAAGATGACGGGCTGTGGCAAGAGATCAATCTGCCCATCGCTCTGGACTGGCCCCATCGCCCGCTGCGGATGATTGATGCCCAATTGGGCAAACCAAGCCAGACACGCTGGCAAGTGGTGGCGCTGGACGAAACCTCTGGCACCAGCCGTTTGCGGCTGGAACCCCTCACCGGGCGGTCCCACCAACTGCGGGTTCACCTGAAAGCCATCGGGCACCCGATCTTGGGCGACACACTGTACGCCCCGCCCAGCGTGCAAGCCAAAGCACCACGCTTGTTATTACACGCCACAGAACTGGGCCTGATCCACCCCGTCAGCCATCAACCGATGCGGTGGCTGAGCCCGGCGCCTTTTTAGCTCAGCTGCGAGCGTTTTTGCCCAGGGTGCTGTCAATCAGACGGCCCATTTTTTCTGTGGCCCCTTCGATGGCCTGGTTCAAATTGGCACCCTGGTGTTTCAACACCAGCGGTTGATGGCCTTCCAGACGGGCCTCCAAGGTGCACTGGATACTCTCCTGCGTGTTTTTCTTGCCCGCGTTTTCATCACTCAGATGGACTTCCACCCGTGTGATCTGGCCACTGAACCGTGCCAAAGCAGCCTGGATGCTGCTGCTGGCCCACTGTGCCAAAGCGTCTGTGCCTTCGATGTGGTTGTCGGTATGAATCTGGACGAGCATTTTTTTCTCCTAGTCAAAACAATGGGCTGGGTTATCGTCAATGATAGGCAGCGGGACAAGCTGTCCATTGACACCTATCAACACATCGCCCTATGACAACCCATCTTTTCATCATTACCGGAGCCTCACGCGGCATGGGCTATTGCCTGGCAGAACAATTGTTGGTACCGCAGCATGACTTGTTGTGTATCTCGCGCAGCCGCTCGGCCACACTGACCGAGACAGCCCAGCAACGCGGCGCAGCATTGACCCAGTGTGTGGCTGACCTGGCAGACCCCTTACCCGCCGCGGAGCAACTCAAGCTTTGGCTGGCGGCCCACGATCCCGATGCCATCGCCGGTGCCACCCTGATCAACAACGCGGGTGTGATCCCCCCCTTGGTGCCGCTGTGTGACTCCGAGCCGGTTGACCTGGTTCAGGCTCTGCGTGTTGGGTTGGAAGCACCGATGGTATTGACCGCAGCCTTTCTGAACAGCACCCGTTCCTGGCAAACACCTCGTCGGGTGCTCAACATCTCGTCGGGCCTGGGGCGTCGGCCCATGGCCTCGCAGTCTGCGTATTGCGCTGCCAAGGCGGGGTTGGACCATTTCACCCGCTGCCTGGCACTGGATGAATCCTGCCTGCCCAACGGCGCCAACGTCTGTTCACTGGCCCCGGGCGTGGTTGACACCGACATGCAGGTCCAACTGCGCAGCGCCAGTCCGGCCCTGTTCCCCGACCAGGCCAATTTTGCACAGCTCAAGGCAAACAACCAGCTCACCAGTGCGCATGACGCAGCGGCACGGGTGTTGGCTTTTCTGAGTCGCAAGGACTTTGGCGATCTGCCGGCGGCTGATGTTCGCAATTAACCACTGTTTCAATGAATATGGCCGAACTTAGGGTCTGTCTGGGTAGCCACCTGTCAGGGTGAACGGCTAAGATGAATCGACGATATGTTTTTAAACCACAGAGGAGCAAAGAATGAGTCGAGACGTTGTTGTTGTGAGCGCAGTTCGCACTGCCATCGGTACCTATGGGGGCAGCCTCAAGGACATTGCCCCGACAGATCTGGCGGCTCACGTGGTGCGCGACGTCCTGTCGCGTGCCCAGGTGGAAGGCAAGGATGTGGGTCATGTGGTGTTTGGCCATGTGGTCAATACCGAGCCTAAAGACATGTACCTGTCACGTGTGGCGGCGATTTACGGTGGTTGTCCCGACACCACACCGGCTTTCAACGTCAATCGCCTGTGTGGCTCAGGGTTGCAGGCCATTGTGTCGGCCAGCCAGTCGATCCTGCTGGGTGACGCAGACATTGCCATTGGCGGTGGTGCCGAAAACATGAGCCGTGCCCCCTACGCCAGCCTGAACATGCGCTGGGGTGTACGCATGGGCGACAGCAAAATGATCGACATGATGGTGGGTGCACTGCACGATCCGTTTGAGACCATCCACATGGGTTTGACCGCTGAGAACATCGCCGCCAAGTGGGGCATCAGCCGTGAAGACCAGGACGCGCTGGCCGTCGAAAGCCACAACCGCGCCCAACGCGCCATCGAAGAAGGTCGTTTCAAGAGCCAGATCGTGCCGGTGATCTTGAAAAGCCGCAAAGGGGATGTCGCCTTCGATGCCGATGAACACTTCCGCCCCAATTGCACGCTGGCAGAACTGAGCAAACTCAAACCAGCATTCATGAAAGAAGGCGGCACAGTGACTGCGGGCAATGCCTCAGGCATCAACGACGCCGCCGCCGCCGTGGTGCTGATGGAGGCCGCCACCGCCAAGGCCCGTGGTCTCACACCCCTGGCGCGCCTGGTGGCCTACGCCCATGCGGGTGTTGACCCCAAATACATGGGTATTGGCCCGGTACCCGCCAGCCAGATGGCCCTGAAAAAGGCCGGGCTCAGCATCAAGGACATGGATGTGATCGAAGCCAATGAAGCCTTTGCCGCACAAGCCTGCGCCGTGAGCCGCGACCTTGGCCTGGACCCGGCCAAGGTCAACCCCAACGGCTCAGGCATTTCGCTCGGTCACCCAATCGGCGCCACCGGTGCGCTGATCACGGTCAAGGCGCTGTATGAGCTGTCGCGCATTGGCGGTCGCTACGCACTGGTCACCATGTGTATCGGCGGCGGCCAGGGGATTGCGGCCATTTTTGAGCGGCAAGGCTGATATCTGGTCGTCCCCGCAAGAAACAAAGCAGCGCCAGCCGCTGCCTGGTTTGACTGGACCGAAATGCAAAAGCCCAACGGGGTTCCGTTGGGCTTTTTTACAGTTGGTGGCTGCTGCCCCCGCTTCACAGCAGTCCGCTATACAGCAGGGGAACGCCAGACCAACAAGCACTTAGCCCTGCACCACCCGCTGTGTCTGAACCCCCAGCCCTTGCACGCCCAGGCGCATGGTCTGCCCTGCACGCAAATAGGCCGGAGGCTTCTGGCCCATGCCGACACCGGGCGGAGTGCCGGTGGAGATCACGTCGCCAGGCTGCAAACTCATGAACCGGCTCAGATAACTGATCAGGAACGGCACCTTGTAGACCATGGTGGCGGTGCTGCCGTTCTGATAGCGGTGGCCGTCCACCTCCAGCCACAGTGAGAGCGCCTGCGGGTTGGGCACCTCGTCGGTCGTCACCAGCCACGGCCCCAGCGGGCCGAAAGTGTCGCATCCCTTGCCCTTGTCCCAGGTGCCGCTGCGGTTGAGCTGGAAGTCGCGCTCGGACACATCGTTCATCACGCAGTAACCGGCCACATGGTTCAAAGCGTCGGCCTCCTCAATATAGCGTCCGCCCTGCCCGATCACCACAGCGAGTTCGACCTCCCAGTCGGTTTTGAGGGAACCCCGGGGGATGTGTACCGCGTCGTCCGGGCCGCTGAGGGCGCTGGTCCATTTGCCAAACACCACCGGCTCGGGTGGCACCGGCATACCGGACTCGGCTGCGTGGTCGGCGTAGTTGAGGCCAATGCAGATGCATTTACCGACCTCGGCCACACACGGCCCCAGGCGCAGGTCCTGTTGCGGCACACCGGGCACCAACGGGAGGCTGCTCAGGTCCAGGCTGCGCAGGTGCGCCAGATGCTCGGGCAACAAGGTGGGGCCGCCAATGTCGTCGACCAAGGCACTCAAAGACCGCACTTGGCCGTTGGCATCCAACACACCGGGTTTTTCCTGGCCCGCAGGGCCATAACGCAACAACTTCATGAGGTTTGCCGTCCTTTCCAAAACAGAAGGACAAGTTTAGGCCCGTGCTCTGTCACAACACGGTGTTTGGGGCCAAGCAGCAAAAAGCGCCTGCTGTGTGGCCACAGACAGGCGCTTGAATTGCTCTTATTTCAAGAACTATCAGCCCTTATCAGATAAGGGCTAGAGGCATAAATGGCTTACTTTTTCTTGAAGTTCTTGAAGTTTTCAATGCCATCCATGATTTCCTTGTGGGCGGCTTCAGGGCCGTCCCAACCCAGGATCTTGACCCATTTGCCGTCTTCCAAATCTTTGTAGTGTTCAAAGAAGTGGGCAATGGTCTTCAGGCGCAAAGGTTGCAGGTCTTCCGGCTTTTTCCAGCGGGTGTAGAGCGTCAAGATCTTGTCGATCGGCACCGCCAGCACCTTGCCGTCCATGCCGGCTTCGTCTTCCATTTTCAAAATACCAATGGCGCGGCAGGTCACCACCACACCCGGAATCAGGGGCACGGGTGTGACCACCAGCACGTCCACCGGGTCACCGTCACCACTGATGGTTTGTGGCACAAAGCCGTAGTTGGTGGGGTAATGCATGGCCGTACTCATGAAACGGTCCACATAAATTGCATGGGTTTCGTGGTCCACCTCGTACTTGACCGGGTCGGCGTTCATCGGAATCTCGATGATGACGTTGAACTCTTCAGGCACTTTAGAGCCGGGGGGAACGGTATTTAATGACATGGTTTGGGCACGGTTTGGTTTAAATCAAGAACTTTTGAGATTAAGTCTGATTTTACTGACTGGCCCCTTTCAAGCCATCAAATGGCATCATTTTTGGCGTTACAGTCTGCCCGTTGGCCAACCGTCCCTGCTTCACCTCATGGGTGCGCGGAGGCGAGGAAGCAACGCAGCGGTGGTGCCGATTGCGTTGCACCACTCCCTCGCGAAGCAACTTCAGGAGATTTCTCACATGACAGGCAACTCTGCGCTGATTCTGGCGCTTATCTGCGGCTTGATCGCCGTCGGCTATGGCTTCTGGGCCCGTAGCTGGATTCTTTCCCAAGATGCTGGCAACCAGCGTATGCAAGACATTGCGGCCGCCATCCAGACCGGCGCGGCGGCCTATCTGGCGCGCCAGTACAAAACCATCGCTTTGGTCGGCGTGGTACTCGCTGTATTGATTGGTATTTTTCTGGACCCCTTGAGCGCCGTCGGGTTTGTGGTGGGTGCGGTGCTTTCGGGCGCCTGCGGTTTCATCGGTATGAACGTGTCGGTGCGCGCCAACGTGCGTACCGCGCAGGCCGCCACAAAAGGCATTGGACCGGCGCTGGACGTGGCTTTCCGCGGCGGCGCCATCACCGGCATGCTGGTGGTCGGCCTGGGGCTGTTGGGTGTGACCGGTTTTTACTGGTTCCTGGTGCCGGACGGTTTGGCCACTGCGAGCAAGCTCAACCCACTGATCGGCTTTGCCTTTGGCTCCTCGCTGATCTCGATTTTTGCCCGTCTGGGCGGTGGCATTTTCACCAAGGGCGCTGACGTTGGCGCCGATCTGGTGGGCAAGGTGGAAGCCGGCATCCCCGAAGATGACCCGCGCAACCCGGCGGTGATTGCCGACAACGTCGGTGACAACGTGGGTGACTGCGCCGGTATGGCCGCTGACCTGTTTGAAACCTACGCGGTGACGCTGATCGCCACCATGGTGCTGGGTGCCCTGCTGATCACCGGCGCTGGCCCCAATGCGGTATTGTACCCGCTGGCCCTCGGCGCGGTGTCGATCGTGGCATCCATCATCGGCTGCTTCTTCGTCAAGGCGTCACCTGGCATGAAAAACGTGATGCCTGCGCTCTACAAGGGTCTGGCAGTGGCCGGTGGGTTGTCGCTGGTGGCGTTTTACTTTGTGACCCAAAGCCTGTTCCCGCAAGCCCTGACGCTGGCCGATGGCCGCGTCATTGGCGCAGGCAGCCTGTTTGGCGCCTGCACCGTGGGCCTGGTGCTGACCGGCGTGCTAGTCTGGATCACCGAGTACTACACCGGCACCCAATACAAACCGGTACAGCACATTGCCGAAGCCTCTACCACGGGGCATGGCACCAACATCATTGCCGGTCTGGGTGTGTCGATGCGCTCCACCGCCTGGCCAGTGTTGTTTGTCTGTGCCGGCATATATTCCGCCTATTCCTTGGCTGGCCTGTACGGGATTGCGATTGCCGCCACCTCCATGCTCAGCATGGCCGGTATTGTGGTGGCGCTGGACGCCTACGGCCCGATCACCGACAACGCTGGTGGCATTGCCGAAATGAGTGAGATGCCCGCCAGCGTGCGTGACATCACCGACCCGCTGGACGCCGTGGGCAACACCACCAAGGCGGTGACCAAAGGTTACGCGATTGGTTCGGCCGGTTTGGCCGCGCTGGTGCTGTTTGCCGACTACACCCACAAGCTGGACGTGTATGGCAAACACATCACCTTCGACTTGAGCGACCCGATGGTCATCATCGGCCTGTTCATCGGCGGTTTGATTCCCTACCTGTTTGGCGCCATGGCGATGGAAGCGGTTGGCCGCGCCGCCGGTAGCGTGGTGGTGGAAGTGCGTCGCCAGTTCCGCGAGATCAAGGGCATCATGGAAGGCACCGCCAAGCCCGAATACGGCAAAGCGGTTGACATGCTGACTACCGCTGCCATCAAGGAAATGATGATCCCGTCACTGCTGCCGGTGGTGGCGCCAATCCTGGTCGGTCTGGTGCTCGGCCCGGCGGCTTTGGGTGGTCTGCTGATGGGCACCATCGTGACCGGCCTGTTTGTGGCGATCTCGATGTGTACCGGCGGCGGCGCCTGGGACAACGCCAAGAAATACATCGAAGACGGCCATTTTGGTGGCAAGGGTAGCGAGACCCACAAAGCTGCCGTGACCGGCGACACCGTGGGTGACCCCTACAAAGACACCGCTGGCCCGGCTGTGAATCCGCTGATCAAGATCATCAACATCGTGGCGCTGCTGATTGTGCCGGTGATGATGAAGATCCACGGCGGCTGATCGGTTCAGCGCCCTCTTCAAAAACCCGCCATGTGCGGGTTTTTTGTTGGCTTAGCGCGTTGTGAAAGGTGGCACTTTTTTGGTCGCCCGTTTGTCTGAACCGAACATGGCCTTGGTCTTGGTTGACACCCAAACGAAAGGCAGAACCCAGGCGCTGGGTGTGCCGCAACTCTCGCAACCGAAGATGGGGCGTACATCGGCCAGGATGGTGTAAGCCAGATCAAGCACCTGCTGAAACGGCTGCCAGCCAAAGAGGCTGATGGCAAAACACCAGGCAAACCAACGTGTTGCTGGCAGTCGGCGCAGCACTTCAGCCACCGCCTGCCCCCCCAGCAGCATCGAGCCATCGGGCATCAGCAGGTGCACCGTGTCGTAGGCGTCCCAGATGTTGAGTGCCGGGTTGAGTGCACGCAGAGCGTTCGGGTCTTCGCCAATGGGTCGCACATCCACCGGGCTGTCCTTGCCGGGGCCCTGTGCCGCATTGCGCACCCAGTTCGCAATACGGCGACACACGCCACATTCGTCGTTGTACAGCAGTATTGGCCGGGCCAAGCTGGTTCCCGTGGTGGTGCGAGCTGCGCCCATGTCAGACCTGAAAGGGTTGCGTGACAGCCTGCAACAAGCTGGCCACATCAGGCTCAGGGCCCACCACACGCCCGACCTCTGCGCCGCGCATAAACGTCACCAGCGTTGGTGTGACATCCACCTCATACTCCTGCGCCAAAGTCGGCTCCTCAGCCACGTTGACGCGACAAATCTGCTGCTCTGGTGCGACCCTTAACGCCACCTGCTGCAGCGGCGACTCCACCGCCCGGCAGTGCGCACAGCTGTACGACATGAACTCGACGGTGACCGGCCCGGGTGCCTCCAGCACAACGCTGTCGAACGCGTCACCATCCACTGTGCGTATCGCATCAGCTGTTGCCTGTTTACCGTGCATAAAAATCCTTACGTTGTCAAACCTGATAGCAGTCACACATTGAATACCGAGCAAGGCAGCAGGTCCGTTCGCTGGCACACAGGTGCATGGCCGATTGCCCGTGCAACCACAGCAAATTGGCAACTGCCCTGCCCCAGCGTGGTAACGTCAGCGGTTGCCGTTAGCCCGTTCGGGCTTGTCATTGCTTTTTTCAAGACCCCCCATGAGCATCACCCACTACATCAAAGACATTGGCCGCGGCAAAGAAGGCGCGCGCGCACTGAACCGCACTCAAGCAAGCGACCTGATGGGCCAGGTGCTGGATGGCACCGTCAGCGACGTGGAACTCGGTGCCTTTGTGCTGGCCATGCGCATCAAGGGTGAAACCCCGCTGGAGATGGCCGGGTTTCTGGACGCGGTGAACCAGCGTTTGCACCACATTCCCAACCACGGTGTGCCCACGGTGGTGCTGCCCAGCTACAACGGTGCGCGCAAGCTACCGGTGCTCACACCCTTGCTGGCGCTGCTGCTGGCGCGCGAAGGCTTGGCGGTGGTGGTGCACGGTTGTGCCACCGAACCTGGCCGTGTTTCCGCACAAAAAGTGCTTGAAGCCCTTGATATAAAAGAGCAGACAGCTATTGAAACTGTAGTAACTGGCCAGGTGCAATGGGTACCGACAGCCTTGCTGCACCCGGGCCTGCAACGCCTGCTGGAAGTGCGCCAGGTGGTCGGCCTGCGCAACAGCGCACACAGCCTGGTCAAGCTGATGAACCCGTGCACGGACGCGGCCGTGGTGGTGGGTTGTTACACCCACCCGGAGTACGCGGTGTCAATGGCGGCCACGCTGGAGCTCACCCAGACCAACGCCTTGCTGCTGCGTGGCACCGAAGGGGAACCGGTGGCCGATGCCCGCCGCTGCCCGGCCATGACTGCCATTTGCCGGGGCCATGCCCGCCAAGTACAAGAGGCGCAAACTGGCGCACTGGCTGCCTTGCCGGACTTGCCCACGCCCGACCCGGTGGCCACGGCGCAATGGATTCAGGCGGTGTTGGCCGGGCAGGTGCCGGTGCCCGAGCCGATCACCCGGCAGGTGGCCCACCTGGTGGCGCTGTGCCACAGCCTCAGAACATCCCCCTGACAGAGCTCAAAAAGTTTCCCACTCGCCATCTTCTGACTTGGCGGGTGCCTTCACTTTGGCAACCGCCTGCTCCAGCAGTTTGGAGGGGGCCGATGGCGGGGCCGGTTTGGCCGTGGTGGCAGGACGTGGAGCGGCCTTGGTACCTGGCAACTTGGCAGCCTGTGCGGGTGACGCCACCGGGTGATGGGGTGCGGCTGGTCCACTGGTGCTGCCATCCAGTCGGAACACCGCCACGGTTTGCACCAGGTCTTGTGCCTGGGACTTGAGGTTGCTCGCCGCCGCCGCCATTTGCTCCACCAAGGCGGCGTTTTGCTGGGTGGTTTTGTCCATGTGGGACACCGCCTCACCCACCTGGTTCACCCCCAGCGACTGTTCCTTGCTGGCGGCGCTGATCTCACCCATGATCTCGGTCACCCGTTTGATCGAGCTGACCACCTCGGTCATGGTCTCACCGGCCTGATCCACCAGCTCGGTACCC
This sequence comes from Rhodoferax sp. U11-2br, assembly GCF_018619435.1. Lineage (GTDB taxonomy): Bacteria > Pseudomonadota > Gammaproteobacteria > Burkholderiales > Burkholderiaceae_C > Rhodoferax. Next base: position 39,779 of record NZ_JAHFZF010000027.1, read on the forward strand.
TGCTCCACCCGCGTCACGCTGGCACTGATCAGGGTCTTAATTTCCTTGGCAGCCTCGGCACTGCGCCCGGCCAGGCTGCGCACTTCACTCGCCACCACCGCAAAACCCCTGCCTTGTTCACCAGCTCTTGCGGCTTCGACGGCGGCATTCAGTGCCAGGATGTTGGTCTGAAAAGCAATGCCGTCAATCACACTGATGATGTCGCCGATCTTGCGCGAGGCCTCATTGATGCCTTTCATGGTGTCCACCACCTGGGCCACCACCTCGCCACCTTGCGCGGCCACGATGCTGGCATTCAAAGCCAGCTGGTTGGCCTGGTGGGCGCTTTCGGCGTTTTGTTTGACGGTGGAGCCCAGCTCCTCCATCGACGCGGCGGTCTGCTCCAGCGAGCTGGCTTGTTGTTCGGTGCGGGCCGACAAGTCGTTGTTGCCCTGGGCAATCTCGGCACTGGCAATGGCCACCGCCTCCGAGCCCTGGCGTACCCGGCTCACCGTGGTCACCAGGGTTTTGATCATCGTCTCCAGCGCACCGGCCAGGCTGTTGGCATTGGCCGACTCCAGCGAAGGCAGTCGCCTCAAGTCGCCCTCGGCCACCTGTTTGGCCGCTTGCATCGCGTCATTGAGCTCCATACCCAGTTGGCCGGTGATGCTGCGCGACACCAGAATCGCCAACACCACCAGAACCAAACCGCCCAAGGCAGCCGACACGATGCTGATCATGCGTGTGGCCGCTACACCGGCCTCAAACGCCTCGTCGGCTTCGACCGACTCAGCCTGCAAGCTGGCCACCCCTTTGCCCACCAGGTCTTCGTACTTGTCGATCAACTTGTCAATCTGATCATCCACCACCGCCAGCTCACTCACCGGTGCGTCGCGTTGGGCCATCGACACATAACTGTCGGTGTAGAGCTTGCGCAACTCATCCATGACAGCGCGTGCCTCCTTGGCCCATTGCTTTTCCTGGTCGGTGTCGGCCACTTTGGCGTAATAAGTCAGCGCCTCCTCGATGCGGGTGGACATGGCCTGCCACTTCTTGGCGGCATCGTCAAACTGGCGGTTGATGAAGGTGTCCGCAACGATGCGGTAGGCCTGTGCGCCCAGGCCGGTCTCGTACAACAGTCGCCCCGCCTCCTGGTCACGGCGCTGGGACTCGTTTTGCAAGTCATGCAGCTTGCTCAAGCCCAGCCAGTTGATCGCCACCAGAATCAGCATCACCACCACCGACACGGCAATGATCAGGTTCAGGCGTTTGGAGATTTTCCAGGTGTTCATACGATGCTTCCCTGTAACGAAGGGCCCGCATGGGGGCCCATGTGATTTGACACGCGCCGATACTGGCGATGCCGCTCCAGACTATCACACGGCAAAGGTGACGGCCATCCGGCATTCCCCCCGGACTGTGCCTGTTTTGCCGGCTATTGCAAGCCAGCATGCCCAGTCACCCCTGGCTGTCAACGGCCATGTTGGTCGCATATTGATTCCAGCGCGCTCTGCCCTGATCTGGTGTCCATGACAAAATCCGCCTCTTTGCCCTGTTGGCCCACCGCTTGCACTTGCCCAGCCTGCCCCTGATGTCTGCCCCCCACACGCACCGCGTGATCCCTTTGCAAGACCTGCGGCCCCTGACCTGGCCACTGCCAGAAGCCACCCTCAATGGCAAGCTACGCATCAACGCCAATGGCCAACTGGCCGATTTGCGTGGCCGAGCGCTGCGTGACCTGCGCATCAGCGTCACCGACCGCTGCAACTTCCGCTGCAACTACTGCATGCCCAAGGAGATTTTCGACAGCCATTACGCCTACCTGCCGCACTCGGCCCTGCTGTCGTTTGAGGAGATCACCCGCCTGACACGCCAGTTTGTGGCGCACGGTGTGCAAAAGATCCGGCTCACCGGCGGTGAACCGCTGCTGCGCAAGAACCTGGAGCGCCTGATCGAGCAACTCGCCAGCCTGCGCACCCCCGAAGGCGCGTTGCTGGACATCACACTGACCACCAATGGCGCCCTGCTGGCCCGCAAGGCGCAGGTTCTGAAGTTAGCGGGCCTACAGCGCATCACCGTGAGCCTGGACGCACTCGACGATGCGGTGTTTCGCCAGATGAACGAGGTCGACTTCCCGGTGGCCGATGTGCTGGCAGGTATCGACGCTGCCCAGGCGGCAGGGCTGGGGCCGATCAAGATCAACATGGTGGTTAAACGCGGCAGCAACGAGCAGCAGATTTTGCCGATGGCCCGGTATTTCCGCGGCAGCGGCATGGTACTGCGCTTCATCGAGTACATGGATGTGGGCGCCACCAACGGCTGGCGTATGGACGAGGTACTGCCCTCAGTCGAGGTGCTGCGGCTGATCCAGTCCGAACTGCCGCTGGTACCACTGGGTGCCAGCCAGCCTGGCGAAACCGCCGAGCGCTGGGGTTATGCCGACGCTTTGGGGCGCCACGACCCGGCTCTCGGTGAAATTGGTCTGATCAGCAGCGTGACCAAGGCGTTCTGCGGCGACTGCAACCGCGCCCGCCTGTCCACCGAAGGCCAACTCTACCTATGCCTGTTTGCCGAAAAAGGTTACGACCTGCGCCAGCTGCTGCGTGGCGAAGCAAGCGACGCCGATCTGGCCAATGCCATCGGCCACATCTGGCAGGAGCGGCAAGACAACTACTCCGAACAACGCCAAATGCAGGCGCCAGACACGAGCGCACGCACCAAGCGGATCGAGATGAGTTACATCGGCGGCTAACTGTAGAAACCCCATGATTGACGCTTCGGACATCACCGGAATGGTCCTGTCGGGTGGACGCGGCACACGCATGGGTGGTGTGGACAAAGGTTTGCTGCTTTTCAACGGAGTGCCGCTGGCACAACACACGCTCCAGCGCCTGCAAAGCAGTGGGGGTGTTGGCCACATGTTGATCAACGCCAACCGCCATCTGAACACCTACGCCGCCTTTGGGGTTCCGGTGGTGTCGGATGAGCTGGCCGACTTCGCCGGGCCACTGGCGGGTTTTCTGGTCGGGTTGGTGCACTGCAACACCCCCTATTTGCTGACCCTGCCTTGTGACACACCACTTTTCCCGCTGGACCTGAGCAGCCGGCTGGCTGCTGCGCTGGAAACCCATCAAGCCGACATCGCGATGGCCAGCGCACCAGAAGCTGATGACAACGGTCAGCAGTCATTGCGCCCCCAGCCGGTGTTTTGCCTGCTGCGCGCTGAGCTGCGAAATAGCCTGACACACTTCACCCAGACAGGTGGCCGCAAAGTCGGCGCCTGGACCGCGCAGCACCACACCGTGTTGGTGCCGTTTGACCAAGCGGGTGATGATCCGCTGGCCTTTTTTAACGCCAACACCCCAACCGAACTGCAGCAGGTGGAGCGCCACAGCCCATGAACACACTGGACCAGATAACAACCGACCTGGTCGGCTACAACCCGCACAACATGTCTGCCGACAGCGTGACTGCCGTTTTGGCGAAGTTGGTGCAGCCGGTGACCGAGGTGCAGCAGTTGGGTCTGTGCCAGGCGCTTGGGCGGGTACTGGCGGCAGACATCATTTCGCCCATCAGCGTGCCACCGCACAACAACTCGGCCATGGACGGCTACGCTTTTAAAAGCAGCCAGCTCAAGCCCGGAGAGGGCTTGAGCCTGAAGGTTGTAGGAAGCGTGCTGGCCGGTCAGGCCTGGACGGGCAATCTGCAAGCGGGTGAATGCCTGCAGATCATGACCGGCGCCATGATGCCGCCTGGTCTGGACACCGTGGTGCCACAAGAGCTCGTCAGGCGCAACAACACCCACATCAAGCTGCCGCCTGACACCGTCCAACCCGGCGACAACTGCCGCCTGATGGGTGAAGACCTGCAACAAGGCCAACCTGCGCTACACAAAGGTGAGCTACTAACACCCGCTGCAATTGGGCTGGTGGCCAGTTTGGGCTTGCAAAGTGTGCCGGTGTATCGACGCCTGAAGGTGGCCACCTTGTCCACCGGCAACGAAATCCTGAGCCTGGGTGAGCCACCGCGCCCAGGTGCGGTGTACGACAGCAACCGCTACACCCTGTTTGGCCTGCTGACCCGACTCGGGTGTGAGGTGATCGACCTGGGTGTGGTACGCGACGAACCGGCCGCATTACAAGCCGCGTTTGAACAAGCCGCCAGCCAGGCCGACGCCATCATCACCAGCGGCGGCGTCAGTGTGGGTGAAGCCGACCACACCAAACAGACCATGGCCCAGCTCGGTGAGGTGGCCTTCTGGCGTGTCGCGATGCGTCCAGGCCGCCCACTGGCAGTGGGCCGGATCTTCAAAGACAAATTGGCCTCTAGCCCTTTTATCCAAAGGGCTGGCAGCTATGAAAATGGCAGTCGTCCAGCCGACTCAGCCATCCTGTTTGGCCTGCCCGGCAACCCGGTGGCGGCGATGGTGAGTTTTCTGGCCTTTGTGCGCCCTGCCCTGTTGCGTTTGATGGGCTGCACTGCCGCCTCACCTCCGTTGTTGCAAGCCCATGCCAGCGAAGTTTTCCCCAAAAAACCCGGCCGCACCGAGTACCAGCGCGGCATCGTCAGCACTGCGGCCGACGGCACATTGCAGGTCATAACCACCGGCAACCAGGGCTCGGGTGTGCTCAGCTCCATGGCCCGCGCCAACGGCCTGATCGTGCTGGACCACGACCAGGGCACGGTCCAGGTTGGTGAGCTGGTCAAGGTGATGATGTTTGACGGGGTGATGTGAGGCCAGGTCCTGGCCTATCGTTGCTCAAGGACAACCCACAAGGGTGGCGAGATCAGCCGCAAGCAGGTTCATGGCGCTTGGCGCAAGTCCAGTTCATCCCTTGCGCACCACATTGGAAATGTTTCGGGCAGCTGTCCATCGGCCACCGCCTCCAGATATCGCGGTTTCCAAACGTCTCTGATGACCGCCTCCATGCTGGTGGGCAGCGGGGGACGGACATCATGGTCACCATGGAAACGCACCACGCCATGGTTCAAGGCGTCAGATGTCAGACTGTCATCAAGCCAATGTTCCGGCGTCCCAAATCTCTTAAGATACTCAGCTTGGACATCAGTGCGCGTTCTGTCGATGAAACGATAGTCCACCGGTCGACCAATCTCCGCACCGATGATCGCAGCCACCTCAAGCATCGTGAGGTCCTGCGATCCGACCTCCCGGATGACGCGGTGCTCGCCTGTCGGATGGCTCAATTCCTTCGCGGCAAGATCAGCGATGTCGTCAGTGGCCACCCATGGCATCTTGAGATCTGGCTCACAGGACCACGCGATCCGGCCATACTTGGCGACTGAGCCGGTCCAAGCCAAGGTGTTTTCCATGAACCAGGCAGCACGCAGATGCACCAGGTCGATGTTGCTCAACTCGTTCAGCTTGTGATCCAGGTGATAAAAGCTTTCAAAATGGCCGGTCTTGCCCTTCACATCCGACCCCATGGCGGACAAGCTAACAGCCAGCCTGACCGGCGAATTGCGAAGCGCATCGACAAAACGCTGAGCAACCACCGGATAGTGCCCTTCAATGTTGTTCCAGTCGGTCTTGACCATCAGGAATGCGGCATCAGCATCCTGAAAGAATGTGTCGAGTTGTCCCGCGCCTGTGTCGAAGCTGCCTAAAAACGGCTCTGCTCCGATCTCGACCAGTGCGTCGAGGGCTGGACCGCCCCGAGATAGGGCTCTTACCTGGTGCCCGGCACCCAGCAGGGTCCGGGTGAGTTTCGCACCGATTCTTCCGGTTGCGCCAACGACAGCAATTCGCATCAAAGTCTCCATCAAGGTGTTGAAACCACCGACGATAGCGATTTGCAGCCATTCTGAATTTGAAGATAATGCCATATGATCTCCAAATCGGGCCAATCTGCAAAAAAGCCGCGTTCCTGTGACGTCAACTTTGATTCAGACCGTTCGGATCGCCCGGCGATCGCCTTGCGTCTGGACTTCAGCGACTACGACGCCGAGGGGCCGCTGCACCAGCATCGGCAGGGACAGCTTGTCCTGGCCTTGCACGGGGCCGTTACCTGCACAACCGCACACGGCCTCTGGATTGTCCCGCTGGGCTGCGGGGTCTGGATTCCGGGCGGCGTGCCGCATAGCAACCAGGTGACGTCCAACGCACGCCTGTCCTACCTGTTCGTCGAACCCGGCGCAGCGGCGATGCCGCAGGAATGCTGTGCACTGTCGGTGTCGCCAATGCTGCGCGAGATGATCCTTCGCTTGGCAGATCTACCGGACAGCTATGCGCCCGACAATCACGTTGGCCGCCTCGTGCGGGTCTTGCTGGACGAACTGACAATGATGCCCAAAGACGGGTTGGCGCTACCCGTGTCCAAACACCCCAAGATCGCGCTTATCGCCACTACGCTGACTGCAGATCCTGGTGATCGACGTACGCTTGGGGAATGGGCCACGCACATCGCCATGAGTGAGCGATCCTTGAAGCGGTTGATGGTTCAGGAAACGGGGCTGAGCTTCGGCCGATGGCGGCGGCAGCTGCATCTGGTCATCGCGCTGCGCGAACTCGCCAGCGGCGCGACGGTCCAGAGGGTGTCGAGCGACCTGGGATACGAGTCTGTCACCGCCTTCATCGTGATGTTCAAGAAGGCGCTCGGTACAACGCCAACGCACTACTTCGCAACCAGAAGATCACGACATGTGAGCTAAGCGGTGTCACTGGACACCATCACTGTGCCGATTCGGCCCCAGTAGGCTGCCATCGCGGTTTTTTGGATTTCTGACCGGCGGCTGCCGACCCAAAGTCGAAATCCGCTAAACCGGCGGTGCCCAATCCCGGCTCACGTCCGGCGGCAGGTAATATCCTGGCGTACTAAATTGGAAGAGTCCCTTATGCCTACTTTCATAAAACCACTTCTTAGCCTGGCCACCGCGCTCAGCTTGACGGGCCTCTCGTGCCCTGCGGCAGCTGCAGAATCTGCCGGGCCAGCCTGGCCAACCGCAGTGGTCAAGTTTGAGGATCTTCGCCCGCTCACCCACTTCAAACTCCAGGTTCCTGGCCTGGTGGCTAAGGGACGGGTCACGGGTCCGGCCATCCTGCAGGCCCACATCAATGCCGAAGGTACGGTGGCCAAAACGGCGCTGCTGGCGTCTTGCGGGAACCCCGATCTGGACGAAGCGTCCTTACACGCCATGCGTGCCATGCAGTTCCAGCCCTACACACTTGACGGCGCGCCAATCGAGGTGACCCTGGTTGTACCCATCCATGTGCCAGCCCGACTCGGCAGGTCACCGCGTTAGGCAGATGAATTCACTGGGCCATGACACCCAAGCAGCAAGCTTGACTCGGCGGTCAGGGTCGTCGTGAGCCTATCGACCACAGAAGGAAGTTTTTTTATGAAGATCAACACCGACTCACATCCCACTTTCACCACACGGCGTGCTCAAGCCGCCGCAGCAACAAACACCCAGCCCACATCGTTTTCATCCGTGCTGGCAGCCGCAACGGCGGAAGCCCCCAGCGTCAAACAAGCAGATTTCACCAGCATGACGCGCCAAGACCTGTTTGACTGGATGAATGGGCAAATCCGCAGCGGCAACATGTCTCTCGACGAGAGTTCGGCTTTTCTAGGGATGACCATGAAGGTCTCGGTGGCGACGGGTCAGCCTGTGGACATGGCCACAGACAGCACACGCATCAACTTCATGGAAAAAGCCCGCGCTGGGATTGAGGGCGCCTTGTCTCGCAACGATCCAGATCTGGCCAAGCGATTGCAGCTGGCCCTCGCCAACATGCAAAAGCATCTAGGCCCAACCAATCGTGCGGACACCAGGGCATAGGCCATCTGGCCCTGAAACCGCCCTGCGCAATCTCCGCAGTCTCACCTCAGCTCAACCATCCTTCCCATCCAGCCGCGTGGCCATCAGCCAGGGTGTGAAAACCCACAGATACAGCCCAAACGCCAGGCTCCAGGCCGTGGCGGCCAGCATCAGCAGCAGGCTGTAGTGCTGGATCAGCAGGCTTGAGGCCAGCACACGACACACGGTGGCCAGCATCACCAGCACATACATGGCCACCTCGAGTTTGGAGGCCATGATGGGCCGCCCGGTATGGCCACGTGCAGTGCGTGTCACCATGCCAATGATCAGGCCACCGGTGGCGCCGAGCCCCAGGGCATGCACCCCGGCAGACACCGGCAACCAGCCCAGTTGCGCCAGTGCCAGCAAACCCAGGGCCAGCGCGATCCAGGCGTAGGACAAGTGCAAGATCCACAGAATCGGGCGATTCAGGGTCACGCCCGGGCGCCAGCCCCACAGCCGCAGCGCCTGAGCCACACCCGCCAGCGCCAGCACCACGGCACTGACGCCGTTGGCAGGCAGCAGCACCCACGCCGCCAGGCCAGCCGCCGTCAGCGCCAGTGTCACCCGTTCACGCAGGGGTGAGGCTTCCAGCTTCAGGCCCGGCGTCACCGTCATGGTGAACATCGGCACCACCCGCCCGGCAATCACGGTTTCGATCACCGTGATCAACGCCAGCGCGGCGTACAGGGTGGTCATTGGATTGATGTCCAGCACACCCAGGGCCGCCAGATAGAACAAGCCGTTGGCAGTGGCCAGCAGCAGCAAAACCAGCGCCAGTGGCATGTTGCGGTAGTTTTTGGCACGCCACAACAAGCTGGCAAAAATCAGCGCAACCAGCGGCAACAGGGCCACATCCAGCACCGCATAAACCAGTGCTGAACCGAAAAGCGAGGCCAGCCGTGCGGCCAGCCACAGTAGCACCAGCGCACCCAGCAGCGGGCCACGCGGGGTGTCCAAGCCGGTCCAGTTTTTGCCAGCCGTCATCAAAAAACCGACGACGACCGCTGCCGCAAAACCAAACAACATCTCGTGGGCATGCCACAACAAGGGGGACACCGCCGGGGTGAACGACAGCTTGCCCAAAAACAACAACAGCCACAGCGGCACCATCAACGCCGCCACCAGCGCACCCCCCAGGTAAAACGGACGGAATCCGAGGCGCAGCAACGGCCAGCCTGTGGGTGGTGGTGTGGCCGGTTGGCCGGTGGAAAAGATGGGTAGGGAAACTGTCTTGCTCATGGCGTGTGGATGCCGGTGGCACCGGGTGGGTCGTTCAATCAAAGCCCATTATGGGAAAGCCCTGGTGCGCTGTCCTTGAACTATTTCAAGAAGCCATGCTGTCAACATAAAAAACATGATTCGCATCAATTCTTGAAGTGGTTCAAGGACACAACTGCGGGCGCCCCCTAACCTCCGGCTGTCACTTTTTTTAGGAGCGTTCCAGCATGAGTCAACCCAAAGCCAGCGGCTTTACCAAGCAGATGGCCCGCAACATGTTTTATGGCGGGTCGGTGTTTTTTATCTTTGTGTTTGCCGCGTTGATCTTCGACAGCGAGCGCAAGATTCCCCAGCGTTCCAACGCCCAGGCGCTCACCGAGCAGGTGGTGCGTGGCAAACAACTCTGGGAGACACGCAACTGCATTGGCTGCCACACCTTGCTGGGTGAAGGCGCCTACTTTGCGCCCGAGCTCGGCAATGTCTACAAGCGTCGCGGGCCGGACTTCATCAAAGCTTGGATCGCCTCGCAACCCACCCACATTGAGGGGCGCCGGCAAATGCCGCAGTTCAACTTCACACCCGAACAGTTGGACGACATCACCGAATTCCTGCGCTGGACGGGCGAGATCAACACCGAAAAATGGCCACCGAACATTGAAGGCTGAAACGTGAAGCAGAACAGAACACTTTAGGACCCCTCACATGAAAGCTATCACACTCAAATACAAGTCGCAGGGCGTCGCCAAGTACTACTTCATTGCGGCACTGGTGCTGTTCACTGCCCAGATCATTTTTGGCATCACCCTCGGGCTGCAGTACGTCATTGGCGATCTGGCCTTTCCGTACATCCCGTTCAACCAGGCACGTATGGTGCACACCAACCTGCTGATCGTCTGGCTGCTGTTTGGTTTTATGGGCTCGGCCTATTACCTGGTGCCCGAAGAGTCCGAGACCGAGCTCTACAGCCCCAAACTGGCGATGGTCCTGTTCTGGGTTTTCCTGGTGGCCGGTGCGCTGACCATCGTGGGTTACCTGGCGGTGCCCTATGCCAAGCTGGCCGAGCTGACGGGTAACGAGCTGCTCAAAACCATGGGGCGCGAGTTTCTGGAGCAGCCCTTGCCCACCAAAGTGGGCATTGTGGTGGTCTGCCTGGCCTTTTTGTTCAACATCACCATGACCGTGCTCAAGGGCCGCAAGACCAGCATCTCGCTGGTGCTGCTGATGGGCTTGTGGGGACTGGCGCTGATGTTCCTGTTCAGCTTTGTCAATCCCGACAACCTGGTGCGCGACAAGATGTATTGGTGGTTTGTGGTGCACCTGTGGGTCGAAGGCACCTGGGAGCTGATTCTGGGCGCGCTGCTGGCTTTTGTGCTGGTCAAGACCACCGGTGTGGACCGTGAGGTGATCGACAAATGGCTCTACGTGATCATTGCCATGGCGCTGATCACCGGCATTCTGGGCACCGGCCACCACTTCTTCTTCATCGGTATGCCGGGTTACTGGCAGTGGGTGGGCAGCATCTTCTCAGCCATGGAACCGATTCCGTTTTTCATGATGACGGTGTTTGCCTTCAACATGGTGCAGCGCCGCCGCCGCGACCACGTCAACCAGGCCGCCTTGTTGTGGGCGATGGGCTGCTCGGTGGTGGGTTTCCTCGGTGCTGGCCTGTGGGGCTTCATGCACACCCTGAGCGCGATCAACTACTACACCCACGGCAGCCAGATCACGGCGGCCCACGGCCACCTGGCGTTTTACGGTGCGTATGTGCTGGTGGTGATTGCGATGATCAGTTATGCCATGCCGACGCTGCGCGGTTTTGAAGCCAACAACCGCCGCGCCCAGGCCTTTGAGATGTGGTCGTTCTGGATCATGACCATCAGCATGGGTCTGATGGTGCTGGCCCTGACCGGTGCCGGCATCCTGCAGGTCTGGTTGCAACGCATGCCCACCGACGGCAGCGCCATGCCCTTCATGGCCACCCAAGAGCAGCTGCGTTTCTTCTACTGGCTACGTGTGGCAGGTGGTGTGGGCTTCCTAGCGGGTTTGTTGACCTACCTGTACAGCTTTTTTGCGGCACCCGGCAGCCAGGACCGCGAGGAACAAAGCAGCACCGGCCTGTTCCAACTGAGGCCACAACAGCGTGTCTGAGATCCCGTTTTACGCCCAGCAGGGCAACGAGTGTGGGCTGTTTGAACACGCCTGGCGCCAGCAGCTGCCGCTGCTGATCAAAGGGCCCACAGGCTGTGGCAAGACCCGCTTTGTCGAGCACATGGCAGCCCGGCTGCAGCGCCCGCTGGTCACCGTGTCTTGCCATGACGATTTGAGTGCGGCCGACCTGGTGGGCCGATTCCTGATCGGCAATGGCAGCACCCAGTGGTCGGACGGGCCGCTGGCACGCGCGGTGCGCCTGGGCGCGATCTGTTATCTGGACGAGGTGGTGGAAGCGCGCAAGGACACCACGGTGGTCTTGCACCCGCTGGCCGACGACCGGCGCATCCTGCCGATCGAGCGCACCGGTGAACAACTGCAGGCGCCGCACGAATTCATGTTGGTGATCTCCTACAACCCGGGTTACCAGAACCTGCTCAAGGGTCTGAAACCCAGCACACGCCAACGTTTTGTGGCGCTGAGCCTGGGTTACCCCAATGCCGAGGTGGAGCTGTCCATCGTCCAGAAGGAGACCGGCCTGCCTCAAGCCCAAGCACGGCAACTGGTGCAACTGGCCAAGGCCCTGCGCAGCCTGAGCGACCAGGACTTGGAAGAAACCGCGAGCACCCGGCTGCTGGTGTCGGCCGGGCGGCTGGTGGTCAGTGGCCTGTCGATGCGCCAAGCCTGCCATGCGGCCATTGTGGACGCCCTCACCGACGACAAGGACACGGCGCAAGCACTCGACGAGGTGATGCTGGCCTTGTTTGGTGATGCTACCTGACCGGTCCCGCCCCGCTGCCGCGCTGGCCAAGCCGGTGACGTCGGCCCGCACCGGACTGGGTCGGGAGGACTGGCGACGCATGACCCAAACCGGCTTTTTCCTGCTGTTTCTGCTGGCGCCCGCGCTGAACCTGCTGCGTTTTGACCTGACTGAGGCACAACTCTGGTTTCTGGGTTTGCGCTGGTCGCTGGGCATCGACGCGCTGGCGCGCGGGGAGATCAATGCGACCACCGCTGCGCTACAACTGTTGTTGCGCGCTTTCCTTCCTGCAATTGGGCTGGTGGTTATTTTTATCACTATCGCCTACCGCTACGGGCGCGTGTACTGCGGCTGGTTGTGCCCGCATTTTTCGATGGTGGAGATGCTCAACGGCCTGCTGCAACGCGCCTGCGGCAAGCTCAGCCTGTGGGACAAAAGCCCCACACCCCGCGCGGGCCAGCGGCCCAACACCCGTTGGTGGCCGCTGTTTGGCCTGAGCTGTGTACTGGTGGGTTTTGTCTGGGCCATCACCTTGCTGACCTATCTGTTACCACCCGCTGTGATCTGGGGCAATCTGGTGCACGGCAGCCTGACACCCAACCAGCTGCGTTTTCTGGGCGTGGGAACGTCGTTGATCAGCCTGGAGCTGGCCTTTGCCCGCCATCTGTTTTGCCGTTTTGGCTGCGCCGTGGGCTATTTCCAAAGCCTGGCCTGGATGGCCAACCCTAAAGGCATGGTAGTGGCCTTTGAGCGCGAGCGCGCCAAAGAGTGCAAAACTTGTGATGCGCCACGAGGTAGCGCCTGCGATAACGCCTGCCCGATGCGGCTGAACCCGCGCAACATCAAACGCATGATGTTCTCGTGTGTGCAATGTGGCCAATGCCTGGATGCCTGTGAAACCTCCCAAGGCGATCAGCAACGCAGCCCCACGCTGGAATGGCGTATTGGCGCGGACGCACTGCGCGAAACCCTGCGCCAGCGCACCCCAACCCGCCAAGAGGCGCCCTGATGGAAGAAATGGTCGGTCAATGGTGGCACCAGGCCATCACCCGACTGGCCCGGGTGGAGCACCCCGAGGCCGCGGTGTCTTTGGCGCAGATGCAAAAGTCGATCGGTATCCTGTTTCGCAGCGCAGGTGGTGGCCCGGCCACACGCCTGACCCAGGCCAGCGAACAGGTCGTAGGTGGTCAACGCGGCTGGTTACAACGCCTGTCTGGCAGCGGCCAACGGGCAGCCTTAGCCCAGTGGGAGCCCGATGTGTTGGCCCTGCCGAGCCAACTGGCAGTGTTTGAGACAGCAGCCCTGAACCGCGACCTTTACCTGTGGCTGGCCCTGTTATCGGCTTTTTTTGAGGACACCCAGGACTGGCTGGGTGACAACCTTCGGGCCACCCAAATGGCCTTGAGCGCTTTTCCAGGCTTCGCCGTCCGCTATGATTTTTTACTGAAAGCCCATCTGGCGCAGCGCCCGGACCCGACCACCCTGCGTGGCCCGGCCCACCTAGCCGAAGAGCAGATGCAAGCCCGTTTACGCAACTGGATACCCCCCCACCCGACCTTGGTGATTGGCCCGCAGGACGTGGCCCCGGTCTGGCTCTGGCTCAGCGCGCAGGGTTCAGCCCAAGGTGCACAAACACCCCGCACACAAACCCCTGCAACACCACCATCGAGTGCTGCAGGCACCGATGCCGGGAAACAACGCCGACGCACCCGCCGCGCCGAGGAGCAGGACAAACGCCAGGCGCTGGTACTGCCGTTTCACAGCGGCGGCCTGATGACCTGGAGTGAACACGTCAAGGTCAACCGGGGCACGGATGACGAGGACGACGGCAACGCGCTGACCGCCGCCAACGACATGGACGCACTGACCATCGCCCCGGACGGCCAGACCCTGGCCAGCCGGGTCAGATTTGACCTGGACCTGCCGAGTGCCAGTGCCGACGATGTGCCGCTGGGGCCGGGCTTGCCACTGCCCGAGTGGGATTACCGCAAAAGCGCCCTGCTGCCCGGGCACTGTGTGGTGCAGGTGATGCAGGCCCGCCAGGCACCAGCTTTTGTGCCCAGCCCTGCCCTCAAACTCACCGCCCGGCGCATCCGGCGCAAGCTCGAAACCCTGCGCGACGCACCCCGGCCCCAACACGGCCAGGACAGCGGTGACGACATCGCCCTGGACGCCTGGGTGCGTTTTAACGCCGACCTGCAAGGCGCGGGTGGACTGCATACCGATTCACCACCGATCTACACCCGCCGGGTGTTGAGCGAACGCAGCCTGGCCACGCTGCTGATGGCCGATCTGTCACTCTCCACCGACGCCTACGCCACGCCCACCGAACGGGTGATTGATGTGATCCGCGACGCCTTATACGTGTTTGGCGAGGCGCTGAGTGCGGTGGATGACCCGTTTGCGGTCTGGGGCTTCAGCTCGGTGCGGCGCAACCACGTGCGCCTGCAACACCTCAAAGCCTTTGACGAACCCTGGAACGATGCCTGCCGTGCCCGGGTTGGCGCGATCCGCCCGGGATACTACACCCGCATGGGTGCTGCGGTGCGCCACGCCACGCAGCAACTGGCTGGCCGGGGTGAACAGCGCCGCCTGCTGATGCTGCTGACCGACGGCAAACCCAATGACCTGGATGTGTACGAAGGCCGCTACGGCCTGGAAGACACACGCCAAGCCATTCGCGAGGCGCAGGCACTGGGCCTGTCGACCTTCTGCGTCACCATTGATGAGAAGGCGCACGACTACCTGCCCATGCTGTTTGGCCAGCAAGGTTACGCGCTGGTGCACCGGCCACACGATCTGGTCAAACAACTCACCCAAGCATGGGCAAACCTGTCGCGCCGCTGATGCATCACAGTGGTATGGTGGCAAGCCCAATGATGGACCCACAAGCGGCAGCGCCCGATGTGACTGCCCGAGACAAACACCTTATGAAAAACAACAACGCCACTTTTGACATCCAGCGTTACCTGGCGGTCATGCCGCTGTTCAGCGACCTGTCCAACGAAGAACGTGCCCGCCTGTCTGAGGGTTGCCAGCTCAAGCGTTTCTCCCGCGGTGAGATGGTGTTTCGCACCGGTGACCCGTGTGACGCCTTTTATGTGGTGGTGGTCGGCCAAGTCAAGCTGTTCATGCTGGCACCCAGCGGCCAGGAAAAAGTGATCGAAATTGTGGGCCCGGGCCAGAGTTTTGCCGAGGCTATTGTGTTTTTGGACATCCCGTACATGATCAATGTGCAGTCGCTGGCCGACAGCCTGCTGCTCAGCGTGGGCAAACAGGCGGTGTTCAAGGAAATCGAGCAGGACCACCGCTTTTCGCTGCACATGCTGGCGGGCATCTCCAAGCGCCTGCATGGCCTGGTGCACGATGTGGAAGGTTATGCGCTGCGCAGCGGCATGCAGCGCCTGATCGGTTTTTTGCTACGGGATGTAGAGCAAGATGGCCAGATACAGTCTGGGGTTGTGACCGTTTCCTTGCCTGTCAGCAAAGCCACCATCGCATCCCGGTTGTCGCTCACCCCCGAGTATTTCTCGCGGGTCCTGCACGAGCTGGAGGCCGAGCACCTGATCGAGATCGACAAACGCGAGATCCGCATCCTGGACGTGCGGCGCCTGGCCAGCTACGGCTCGCAATAAGCGGTCAGTTGCGCTGGTAACGGGACTACAACCCGAGGGTTTGTCCTCAAATCTCCACACAAGGATTTAGTCAGGCTCAATCGCCAATCACTTGGATTGTGCAAAAAATCACTGTTTCAGCCACAAATCGACCCCAAATTAGAACACCATAGGTGGTAAGATTTCGCCCCGAGAACACTACATGTAGTGTCCGGAGCCGGTTTTGACACTCAGGCTGCTTGTTCAAGAAGCCCCTGAACCTCAATCAAACCCTTTATTTCGCGCTCACTTTTTAGGATCAATTCATGGCACTGCACACCCCAGAGCAAGCTCATACCGCCCTGTCACTCCCGCCCCAGCCCATCAGCGAAGAAGTGCTGATCGAGAAATACAGCAAAGGTGATGAACGCAGCATTGCCGACGTCAACCTGCGGGTGGCGCGCGCTTTGGCCAGCGTGGAGCAGCCTGAGCAGCAAAAACTCTGGGAAGGCAAGTTTCTGGAGGCATTACAAGCCGGTTTCCTGCCCGCAGGCCGCATTCAGTCGGCCGCTGGCACCACCTTGTCGGCCACGCTGATCAATTGTTTTGTGCAACCCGTGGGTGACTCGATAGCCCATGTGGAAGATGGCCACCCCGGCATCTACACCGCCCTGACCGAAGCTGCTGAGACCATGCGCCGCGGTGGCGGTGTGGGTTATGACTTCTCACGCATCCGCCCGCGTGGCGCCTGGGTGGGCAGCACCCAAAGCAGCGCCTCCGGCCCGGTGAGTTACATGCGGGTGTTTGACCGCTCATGTGAAACCGTGGAGTCCGCCGGTGCACGCCGTGGCGCCCAGATGGGTGTGCTGCGCTGCGACCACCCGGACATCGAAGAATTCATCCACGCAAAAGACAAAGGCGACCTGAAAAACTTCAACATTTCGGTCGGTGTCACCGACGAATTCATGCAGGCCGTGCAGGCCGATGGCGACTTCACGCTGGTGCACCGGGCCGAACCGGGTGTGCCCCAAAAAGAAGGTGGCGCTTACCAAAACAAGGACACCGGCATCTGGGTCTACCGCAAACTCAAAGCCCGCACCCTGTGGGACCAGATCATGCGCTCCACCTACGACCATGCCGAACCCGGCGTGTTGTTTTTGGACCAGATCAACCGCGACAACAACCTGTCGTATTGCGAAACCATTGCCAGCACCAACCCCTGTGCTGAGCAGCCGCTGCCGCCTTATGGCTGCTGCTGCCTGGGCTCGATTGACCTGACACGTTTTGTGCGCAAACCGTTCACCGGCAAAGCCAGCTTTGATGAAGCCGGTTTTGCGGCCGTGGCCCGCGTGGCTGTGCGTATGCTCGACAACGTGTTGGAGGCCACCGTCTGGCCCCTGCCCCAGCAACAACACGAAGCCGCCAGCAAACGCCGCGTGGGCCTGGGTTTCACCGGTCTGGGCGACACCCTGGTGATGTTGAACCTGCGTTACGACACCCAGCAAGCACGCGACATGGCACAACGCATCTCGATCCTGATGCGCGACACCGCTTACGAAGCATCTGCCGATCTGGCACAAGAGCGCGGTGCCTTCCCTCTGTTTAATGCCGACCTGTTCTTGAGCGGCCAGACCTTTGCCTCGCGTCTGCCAGCCAGCCTGAAAGACCGCATCCGCAAGACTGGCCTGCGCAACTCGCACCTGCTGTCGATTGCCCCCACCGGCACCATCAGCCTGGCATTTGCCGACAACGCCAGCAATGGCATCGAGCCCGCCTTCAGCTGGACCTATACCCGCAAAAAACGCATGCCCGACGGCAGCTTCAAGGAATACGCGGTGGAAGACCACGCCTGGCGCCTGTTCCGCCACCTCAAGGGCGAGGACACACCACTGACCCCGGCCTTTGTCACCGCGCTGGAGATGAGCGCTCAAGCCCACGAGGAAATGGTGGCTGCGGTGGCACCGTACATCGACACCGCGATCTCCAAAACCGTCAACGTGCCCGCCGACTACCCCTACGAAGACTTCCAGGACCTGTACACCGCGGCCTGGAAATCGGGCCTCAAGGGTCTGGCCACCTACCGGCCCAACAGTGTGCTGGGCTCGGTGCTGAGTGTCACCCCCAGTGCGCCCGCCGTGACCAAGCCTTTACAAATCGACAGCGCCAACCACCGTCTGGCGCTGGACCGCCTGCCCGCACCGGTGCTCTCCAGCCTGCGCTGGCCTGGTCGCCCGCAGTTGCCGGGCGGCAACTCGGCCTGGACCTTCATGGTGCACCACCCGTTTGGTGACTTTGCGCTGTTCATTGGTGAACTCTCGCCCGAAGAAGGTGGCGCACCGCAGCCGTTTGAAGTCTGGATCAATGGCTCTGACCAACCCCGTGGCCTGGGTGCTCTGGCCAAAACCCTGTCGATGGACCTGCGCGCCAACGACCCGGCCTGGTTACAACTCAAGCTCGACGCCCTGGCCACGGTGAGTGAAGAACACACCTTCGACATGCCTTTCCCGCCCCATGGCGAAAAACGCATGTTCCCGGGTGTGGTGGCCGCCACCGCTGCAGTGATCCGCTGGCGTTGCGAGCAACTGGCGGCCAACGCCAAGTTGCGTACCAGCGAAGCTAAACCCGCCTACACCCCGGTGATTGATGCGATGTTCAGCCGGGGTGAACCCCAAACCGGCACCTCTGGCACCCTGGCCTGGTCGGTCGACGTCGAGAACCCGGCCACCAGCGAAGCCTTCACGGTGACCTTGAAAGAAGTGAACCTGCCCAGCCCAGACGGTGGTGTGGTGACACGCCCCTGTGCGGTCGGTTTCAGCGGCAACTACCCCAAAGCCATGGATGGCTTGGCGCGTCTGCTCTCCTTGGACATGCGGGTGATTGACCCGGCCTGGATTGGCATGAAACTGCGCAAGTTGTTGAACTACGCAGAACCCCTGGGGCACTTCATGGCCTTTGTGCCGGGCCTGCCCAACAACGAGCGCCGCCAGCAAGTGTGGCCCTCTACCGTGGCCTACATCGCCCGCCTGATCATTCACCGCTACGCGATGCTGGGCATCCTCAACGAGGAAGGTTTCCCGCTGCGCGACATGGGTGTGCTCGATACACCAGAAACCAAGGAAGCCAGCCACACCATGGCCGGCAAACCTTGCCCCGAGTGTGGCAACGCCACCGTCATCCACAAAGATGGCTGTGATTTCTGCACCGCTTGCGGCTACGTGGGTCAGTGCGGTTAAGCTGATAACAACAAAGGGCCCTTGAGGCCCTTTGTCTGCAAGAAAAACAGCCCCTTTTGGGGCTGTTTTCTTTTAGTCGCGCATCACCAGCACCGGCAGTTTGGTGTGAGACAAAACGGCCTGGGCCACGCTGCCAAGCACCAGCTTCTCAAACCCGCTGCGGCCATGCGATCCCATCACGATCAGGTCAGCCTTGAGTGACTGGCCCGCTTCGACAATGCCGCGCCAGGCGGTATGGGCCTCAATGACCGAGGTGTCCACCTTCACACCGGAGGCGGCCAGGCTTTCCTTGGCTGCATGCACGGCGGCATTGGCCTCGGCGGTCGCGGCACTCAGATACTCGGCCTGTCCGTAGGCAAAGTCGGTACCCACCCCGGTGAACGGGTACGGGTCAATGACGTAGATGACCGTCACCGTGCTGTCAAAGGCTTTGGCCAGTTCGGTGGCCTTGCCAACCGCCACTTGGGAGGTGCTTGAACCATCCACGGGAACCAGAATGTGCTTGAACATGAAATACTCCTTCTCAAAATCGGCTCATGTCATTGTGCGTCAATTCAGACCTCCTCCGGCACCATTTTGATAGCACCGCAGGGGCACTCTGACACACAAATGCCGCAGCCCTTGCAGTAGTCGTAATTGAATTCGAAGCCTTTGCCCGGGCCCAGTTTGACCACCGCGTTATCGGGGCAAACACCGTAGCAGTTGTCACACTCAAAGCAGTTGCCACAGGACAGGCAGCGCCGGGCTTCAAACAGGGCATTGGTTTCATCCAACCCACCTTGCACCTCCTCAAAGGTGGACTGCCGGCGGATGATGTCGAGCACCGGGCGCACCGTCTTGGGGGCGTCGCTGTAGTACCAGGTGTTGAGCTTGTCATAAGTGGCCACGCTGTGTTTAGGCGGTGCCACATAGGTCTCACCCTTGAGCCAGGCGTCGATGTTGCGCGCGGCTTTTTTGCCGTGGCCAATGGCCACCGTGACATTGCGCTCAGCGGGCACCATGTCGCCCCCGGCAAAAATGCCGGCGTGGCCGGTCATCATATGTGGATTGACCTGCACCACACCGTCCTGCACCACCAGACCCGGCACTTTCTCGATCAGCGACAGATCCACGTCCTGTCCCAGCGCCAGCACCACCGAGTCGGCTTCCAGGGTCTCGAACTCGCCCGTGGGTTGCGGAAAACCCTTGTCGTCGAGCACCATTTTTTCGACCGTGATGGAGGCGTCCCCAGCCTGTTTGATGGTGGAGAGCCACTTGATCAGAACCCCTTCCTGCAGCGCTTCCTCGACCTCAAAATCGTGTGCGGGCATTTTTTCGCGGTTGCGCCGGTAAACGATGATGGACTCGGTGGCACCCAGCCGTTTGGCGGTGCGCGCCACGTCGATGGCGGTGTTGCCACCGCCGTAGATCACCACTTTGCGGCCCAGCAGCGGTTTATCTTCCCCCTCCATCGATCGCAGCACCGACACCGCATCGAGCACATGGGCCGAGTCGCCGGCCGGGATGTAGGCGCGTTTGGCGATGTGGGCGCCCACCGCCAGAAACACCGCGTCAAAACCGCCGTCTTGTTTGGCCTGCAACACGTCAGTGACCTTGGTGTTGTACTGGATGGTCACGCCCAGATCCACCACCCGCTGAACTTCGTCGTCGAGCACCTGGCGCGGCAGACGGTACTGCGGAATACCAAAACGCATCATGCCGCCCGGCAAGGGACCGGCCTCAAACACCGTGACCGCATGGCCTAGGCGTGCCAGATGGTAGGCAGCGGACAGGCCCGATGGCCCGGCGCCCACCACCAGTACTTTCTTGCCACTGGCCGCCGCTGGTGCGGCAAATTTCCAGCCCTGGGCAATCGCCTGGTCACCCAGGAAATGCTCCACCGAGTTGATGCCCACGGCCGCGTCGAGCTGGCCGCGGTTGCAGGCCCCCTCGCAGGTGTGGTAACAGACCCGGCCCATGATGGCCGGAAACGGGTTGTCTTCGACCAAGGTGCGCCAAGCGGCCTCGTAATTGCCCGACTCAGCATGGAACAGCCAGGCCTGGATGTTTTCACCCGCCGGGCACTCGTGGCTGCACGGGGGGATGCGGTTCAGATAAACCGGGCGCGAGGTGCGCCAGGAACCGGTGTGGTTGGCCAGCGAACTGCCGACGTCCAGCGTGATGGCAAAGGGTTTTTGCATGATTTACCTCAGCTCATTGGTTTCCAACAGGCCAAAACGGCGGATATTGCGGTCAGCCCGCGCCTGCAAACGGGCCAGTGTGGCCACGTCCGGGTGTTTGCCAAACAGATGGGCAAAACGTTTTTGCGGTTGCAAATAGTCTTCCACCGGCACTTGGCGGCGGATCTTGGCCACGCCGGTGACTTCACCACGTTCCGCCTCAAACACTGGAAACACACCACTCTCCACCGCCAGCCGGGCGAGTTTGATGGTGTCGTGTGAGGCTGCCCCCCAGCCCAGCGGACAGGGCACAAAAATGTGGATGTAGCGCGCGCCATGGATCGACATCGCCTTGGTGACCTTGTATTCCAGGTCACGCAGATCCGCCACGGTGGCTGTTGCCACATAGGGAATCTCATGCGCCATGGCAATTTGTGGCACGTTTTTGCCTTGGCCAAAGTCGTTGCCCGGGTGCTCACCAATCGCCATGGTGGTGGCGGTACGCGCCGCCGGTGGTGTGGCGCTGCTGCGTTGCACCCCGGTGTTCATGTAGGCCTCGTTGTCATAACAGATGTAGAGCACATCGTCGTTGCGTTCAAACATGCCTGACAGACAGCCAAAACCGATGTCGGTGGTGCCGCCGTCCCCACCCTGCGCCACCACCCGCACATCGCTGCGGCCTTTGGCTTTCATCGCAGCGGCAATGCCGGTGGCCACCGCTGCGGCATTGCCAAACAGCGAGTGGATCCAAGGCATCTGCCAGGAGGTTTCCGGGTAGGGGGTGGAAAACACCTCGAGGCAGCCGGTGGCATTGGCCGCAATCAGCTGCCCCTTGGTGGCCGCCATGGCGGCGTCGATGGCGTAGCGGGCGCCCAGCGCCTCACCACAACCCTGGCAGGCGCGGTGGCCTGAATTGAGCGAATTGCTGCGCTGCACATTGGCCTGCACACTGCGCTGCTCCGCCGACAGCAGTCGGTTGCCCACGGTAAAGGTGCCGGTCTGGTAGAACTTGACCTGTGTTTGTTCCATGATCTTGCCTTCTTGGAGGTTTCAGGACAGACGGGTGTGGACCGTACCCAGGTCACGCAGCACACCCTCGGCCACCGGGCCAGAGCGCCGGTGGGCTTTTTCGCGGTCCAGCACGCGGTTGACCACCGCCCAGTCCAGATCCAGAAAAGTGAGCAGATCAAGCTTGTCCGACATGGCCTGCAGCAACAATTTATTCACAGAATCCTTGGTGATGGCGCGCCCACCCAGCCCCGCCACCACGGTGTAGACCGGCTGCGGGCGGTTGCGCACCGCGCTGCGTACATCGCGCGACACAATGCCACCCACCCCCACGGCAAAACACTTCTCAATGACCACCACACGCTCGGCCCGCACCGTGGCATCGCGGATGGCCGAGATCGGGAACGGCCGGTACGAGGTGATGCCTAGTACACCGACCTTGTGCCCCTGGGCGCGTAAATCGTCCACGGTGTCCTTGATGGTGCCCAGCACCGAACCCAGCGCAATCACGATGGTGTCGGCGTCTTCTGTTTGGTAGGTCTTGATCAAGCCACCCGAATCACGCCCAAAGATTGCTTTGAATTCTGTAGCAACCTGTGGAATCAGATCAAGGGCTTGCATCTGTTTGGCATGGGCCAGGTAACGCACCTCGGTGAAGGCTTCGGGCCCGACCATCGCGCCAATCGTGACCGGGTCGCTGGGGTCCAGCACCTGGCGTGGCTCATAAGGCGGCAAAAATTTGTCCACCTGCGCCTGGTCCGGCATGTCGACCCGCTCATAAGCGTGGGTCAGGATAAAACCATCCATACACACCATCACCGGCAAAGAGAGTTCCTCGGCAATGCGAAACGCCTGGATGTGCAGGTCCAGCGCCTCCTGGTTGGTCTCGGCAAACAGCTGCAACCAGCCGGCGTCGCGCATGCTCATGCTGTCGGTGTGGTCGTTCCAGATGTTGATCGGCGCGCCGATGGCGCGGTTGGCCACCGTCATCACAATCGGCAGCCCCAAGCCCGAGGCGTTGTAGACCGCCTCGGCCATGAACAGCAGGCCCTGGCTGGCGGTCGCGGTGTAGGAACGCGCCCCGGCAGCCGAGGAGCCAATCGCCACACTGAGTGCAGCAAATTCAGACTCGACGTTGATGAACTCACAGCCCTTGAGCTCACCAGATTTCACCAGCTCACCCAGCCCTTCAACGATGTGGGTTTGCGGGGAAATCGGGTAGGCGCAGATCACTTCCGGGCGGCTCAGTGCCACCGCCTGCGCCACGGCATGGGAGCCTTCACATTGTTCAAGCATCTTGTGTCTCCTTGACCTGTTGTTGCTGCAGCATCACGCTCTCAAACGCCTCTTTGGCAGCGGCCTGGTTGCCCTTGGCCACAACACCAGAAAACTTCTGGTCAATCGCCTTGAGCACCGCATCCAGCGAGATCAGGCCACACAGGGCGGCAAACGCCCCGAGCAAAGGCACATTGGGCAGCGGACGGCCCACATGTTTCACCGCCAGCTCACTCGCAGGCACCAGCAACAGGCGCTCAGGGCGAAACCCTTTGACGAACTCCTCCAGCCCCATTTCGTTGAAACTGCGGGTGGTGTTGATCAAGATATAACCGTCCGTCTTGAGGCCACCAAACACATCCACCTGATGTAACAAGGTGGGGTCTTGGATGATGATGGCATCGGGCTGCATGATGGGTTCACGCAAGCGGATCTCCTTGTCATCCATCCGGCAGAACGCCACCACTGGAGCGCCGGTACGCTCCGAACCAAAACTGGGGAAAGCCTGTGCATGGCGTCCGCCCAGAAAGGCTGCGATCGACAACATCTCGGCACCGGTGACCACCCCTTGGCCGCCACGGCCATGGATACGAACCTGAAACATGAGTTGCTCCTCAAATATGCTTTTTGGCCAACCAATCTCGGTTGGTTTTTTGCACAACGCAATTTAGATTCGTATAGCAAAATTTGTATTGATGCACATCAAAGACAACTGACAAGCGACTTGTCAGGCCAGAACCTCCCATTCGTGTGATGTGGGTCAAATCTCCTCAAGCGCATGTGTTTATGCTCGCGGCTTCGTTGAAAAAAGGAATCGGTATGGCAGAGTTGCGGTGGTCGGAGAGTTTTGAGATGGGTGTGCCGGTAATGGATCAGACCCATGAGGAATTTATCGATTTGCTGGCGCAAGTTGTGCAGGCAAACGATGCGCAATTGATGGCGCTTTGGACCGCCCTGGTTGAACACACCGAGAGCCACTTTGCACGCGAAGATCGCTGGATGAAAGACACCGGTTTTTCCGCCAACAACTGTCACACAGTCCACCACCAGATGGTTCTCAGGGTGCTGCGTGATGGGAAAAAGCGCGGTGATGCCGGTGAGCTGGCCGTGGTGCGGCAGATGGCTGACGAGTTGGTTATTTGGTTCTCGCAACATGCCAACACCATGGATGCGGCGCTGGCGCAGCACTTGCGACATGTCGGCTACGACGAAACCACCGGCCAGGTGCGTCTGACCGACGCCTTGCCCACCAGCGCCATTGAAGGCTGCCACGGCTCCAACTGCTCGCCGGACGATGGAGTGCAGGCTAAACTGGAAACCGCATGAGCGCGGCCAAACGCGTTCATTGGCCCCTTTAGCGCTTTTTTTTGCAGCATCCAGCCCTTAATCCAAGAGGGCTAGCGGCATATTTTTCACACACAGGACCATCATGAGCATTTACGACAAACTCGCTGAACTCAACATCACCCTGCCTGCGGTTGCTGTGCCCGCTGCGGCCTATGTGCCCTTTGTGCAGACCGGCAATCTGGTCTTTCTAAGTGGTCACATTGCCAAAAAAGACGGCAAAGTCTGGGTTGGTCAACTTGGCAAAAACATCAGCACCGAAGAAGGCAAACTGGCAGCACGCGCCATTGCCATCGATTTGCTGGGCACCTTGCACGCGGCGGTGGGTGACCTCAACCGTATCAAACGCATCGTCAAGCTGATGTCCCTGGTCAATTCCACTGGCGATTTCACCGAACAACATCTGGTGACCAATGGCGCCAGCGAGTTGATCGGCCAGGTGTTTGGTGCTGAAAAAGGGGCCCATGCCCGCAGCGCCTTTGGTGTGGCGCAGATCCCGATGGGCGCCTGTGTCGAGATCGAATTGATCGCCGAACTGGCTTAAAAACTCTCCCAATCCGAATCCGCCCCAGCCGCCGCCTTGGCAGGCGCCGGGGTGTTGCTCAGTGCGGGCTTGGTCGCAGTGGCCTGGCTGGCTGGCGCTTTGACGGAGCCGCCCAGCTTCTTGGGTGTTTGCGCTGCTGCTGCCTTGTGCCCCAGCGACTGCGCACGTGGTGTGATGTCGCGTGGCGGGCGTTGGGCCATGGACAGTGCCTGGCCA
>NZ_JAHFZF010000028.1 GCF_018619435.1 Rhodoferax sp. U11-2br
GGTATGAAATATGTAGCTATAAATGCTATTTGTATAAGGGCTGGAGGCGGATTTTCTTGTAAACAAGGGTTAGCTGCGCAGCAGCCGTTTATCCGTCTCCAGCGGCTCTGGCGGGCCGATGGTGATGTGCTGGAAATCCGGATGCAGCGGGTTGATCAAAAAATTGCTCTCGGCAGGTACCACTGCACTGGGCACCACCAGCACCGCGCTGCGCAGTTCACGCAGCCACTGCGCACCAATGGACTGTAAGGCCACGCGGGCGTTGGGTGTGCGCCAGTCAGGCGGCAGGTCGGCGGGCAACAGGGTGTGGATAGATACATGGGGCGGCAGGTGCGCCGGAATCAGCACATAGTGGGCGCGTAACGGGTCGTCTTGCACCAACATCTCCAGCAGTGCCAGCGAGCGGCTCTGGGCGGTGTAGACAACAGACTGCCCGAGCCGGTTCCAGCGCCCGCCAAACAGGCGTGCACCTTCCCCCGAAAACGCACCGTCGACAAATCGCCGTGTGGTGATGCGCCAGACCGTCTGCCCGGTTTCCAGCATCAGGCAAACACACCGTGTTCAATGCGGCCCAGCGCGCTCAGCACGGCGGCCGAGCCTGGCTCTGTATCCAGCAGTGCCAGCGGGGTGCTGCCAGACAACGAGGCATTCGGGCTTTTTAACCAGTCCAGCGCGGCGCGTTGGTCCTCAAACACCTCCACCGAACGCTGTACCACCTGGGCCAGGCGCACCAGCTTGCCTGACTCGTCCCGGCTCAGCACACCTTCCTTCTTGCGCCGTGCCAGCGTGCGCTCCGGAATGTCCAGCGCACGCGCCAGCTCGGCCTGGCCAATACCGACCACACGCAGCGCAGCGTCCACCGCGCTGGCCGGGATGCCCTGGCGTACCAGGCCCACCCACTCCAGCACCGACTGCGGCAGCCCGCGCAGCACCGGCTCACCGCCCAGCACCGTGGCGGCAGACAGGTTAGTCAAGCTTGCAACCCCCATGACATCTCTCCAAAAATTGCCAGATGGCATTGATTGTATGCAAATATGGCGGATTCGACAGGGTCATCAGAACACACCGCTGCGCAGCGCCTGCAGGTTCACCACCCGCAGGCCGCCGTATTCAACGGCAATGGCGCCCTCGGCGGCCAGGGTGGTCAGGGCCTGGTTGACACGCTGGCGCGACAGGCCGACCAGGTAGGCCAGCTCTTGCTGGGTGATGCGCAGCACCGTGCCCAGGCCCGGGTAGAGCACCGGGTTGAACAGCGCGGCCAGGCTGCGCGCCACGCGGATGTTGGGGTTGCTCATGCGGTCGATCTCGCGCGCGGCAATGAACTGGCCCAGACGTTCGTTGAGCTGTTTCATGACAAAGCGGTTGAAGCCGAGCGAGTGGTCCAGCAGCCAGTGGAAGGTATCCACATGCAAGCCGGCCACCAGGCTTTTGCGCAGCGCCTGGATGTTGTAGCGGTAGGCCTCGCGCTTGAGGGCGGTGCCCTCACCAAACCAGCCGCCGGGTGGCACACCGGTGAAGGTCATGGTCTGGCCGTCGATGTTGTCGGCGCTCATTTTTAAGAGGCCGTCGACCAGACCAAACCAATAGGTCACCGGGCGCCCGGTGCGGCAGATGAGTTCACCGGCCAGGGTCTCGGCGATCTTGAGGTCCTGCACCGCACGTTCACGCTCCTCGGGCAGCAACAGCTTGAGCCAGGGGATCACCTCCAGCTCGGCGGGGCTCAGGGGGCGGCGGCGTTGCAGCAGGGGGGCGTCAGAGGTCATAAACGGTCTGTGTGTGGGTGATACGGCGGTGTCCTCGGGGGCCGGTTGAACAGGGAAAACACCTATCGGTAAAACGCTGAATTGTCGTCCAAACGACAAACAAGCGTCAAAGTGAGTCCTATCATTACAGCCAATGCAGCCTGCCCTCGGCGCTCACGGGCAGAGCCAAAAAAGGCCATAGAGACAAGGTACCGAGATGCAAACGACGTTCCCTCAACTGTTGCTCAAACACGCCAGCCTGCGGCCCTCTGATACCGCCATGCGCGAGAAGGAGTACGGCATCTGGCAGGCCACCAGCTGGGCCGACATGGCGCAACTGGTCGAACACCTGGCCTGTGGCTTGCACCAAGCGGGCTTGCGCCAGCACCAGCACATGATCGTGATCGGCGCCAACCGCCCGCGCCTGTACGCCACCATGCTGGCGGTGCAGGCCTTGGGTGCGGTGCCGATTGCGCTGTACCAGGATGCGGCTGCGATGGAGTGTGTGTTCCCGATCAACAACGCCGAGGTGAGTTTTGCTTTTGCCGAGGACCAGGAGCAGGTCGACAAACTGCTGGAGATCCGTGAGCACTGCCCGCAGCTCCAACACCTCTGGTATGACGACCCGCGCGGTCTGCGCAATTACGACGAACCGGGCCTGGCCGCGCTCGACGAGCTGATTGCGGCTGGCAAAGCCTTTGCGGCCATGCACACCGATTTTTTCAAGAGTGAGGTGGCCAAGGTGTTGCCCAACGATGTGGCGGCGATGTTTTTCACCAGCGGCACCACCGGCAACCCCAAGGGTGTGGTGCATACCCACGACACGCTGCTGAACCGGGCACGCGCCGGTGCCGACTTTGACAAACTCACCCACCAGGAAGACGTGTTGGCCTACCTGCCACCGGCCTGGATTGGGCAAAACATCTTCAGCTACGCCCAATGGCTCAGTTGTGGTTATGTGGTGAACTGCCCCGAGTCGGCTGCCACGGTGACGATTGACCTCAAAGAAATTGGTCCGACCTATTACTTTGCGCCGCCTCGCGTGTTTGAGGGCCTGCTCACCAGCGTGATGATTCGCATGGAAGACGCTGGGGTACTCAAACGCAAGCTGTTCCAGTTCTTCATGGACCTGGCCAAACGGGTTGGCCCGACACTGATGGATGGCAAATCGGTGGGTGTGGGTGACCGGCTGCTCTACGCGCTGGGTGATGTGCTTGTGTATGGCCCCTTGCGCAACAACCTGGGTTTCAGCCGGGTGCGCGTGGCCTACACCGCAGGTGAGGCGATCGGGCCGGATCTGTTCAGCTTTTACCGCTCGATTGGCATCAACCTCAAGCAGCTCTACGGCTCGACTGAGACCGCCGTGTTTGTCTGCCTGCAGCCCGACCACGAGGCGCGCGCCGACACCGTGGGTGTGCCGTGTGCCGGGGTCGAGATCAAGGTGGCGGACAACGGCGAGATTCTGGTCAAGTCGCCGGGCTTGCTCAAAGGCTACTTCAAAAACCCCGAAGCCACGGCCGAGGTGTTGACGCCCGACGGCTGGTACCACACCAGCGACGCCGGGTTTCTGGATGCTCACGGCCACCTCAAGATCATCGACCGGGTCAAGGACGTGGGCCGCATCCAGGGTGGGGCCAACGACGGTGCCATGTTTGCGCCCAAGTATGTGGAGAACAAGCTCAAGTTCTTCCAGCACATCAAGGAAGTCGTTGCCTACGGGGATGGGCGCGACAAGGTCTGCGTGATGATCAACATCGACTTTGACGCGGTCGGCAACTGGGCCGAACGGCGTAACCTGCCCTACGCCGGTTACACCGACTTGGCGCAAAAGCCCGAGGTCTACCAGCTGGTCAAGGACTGTGTGGAAAAGGTCAACGCCGATTTGAGTGTGGACGCCCTGCTGGCGGGCTCGCAAGTCAGCCGTTTCCTGGTCTTGCACAAGGAGCTCGACGCCGACGACGGTGAGTTAACGCGTACCAACAAGGTCCGCCGGGGCTTCATCGCCGAAAAATACGACGTGTTGATCGACGCGCTGTACGGCGGCAAAACCAGCCAGTTCATTGAAACCCAGGTCAAGTTTGAAGACGGCCGCACCGGCAAGGTCAGCGCCACGTTACGCATTGACGACGCCAAGACCTTTGCCCCCGTCAAGGCTGCGGCCTGAGCCGCTGGCCACACCCGACATAAAGCAAACCTATGGCAAGCAAACACATCGGCGACGTCATTCTGGACGTTAAGAACATCTCTCTGAGTTTTGGCGGTGTCAAGGCGCTGACCGACATCAGCTTCAACGTGCGCGAGCATGAGGTGCGCGCCATCATCGGCCCCAATGGCGCGGGCAAAAGTTCGATGCTCAACTGCGTCAATGGCGTTTATCGGCCTCAGCAGGGCGCTATCACTTTCCGAGGGCAGACCTTCAGCCACATGGACAGCTACCAAGTGGCGAGCATGGGCATCGGGCGCACTTTCCAGAACCTGGCGCTGTTCAAGGGCATGAGTGTGATCGACAACATCATGACCGGGCGCAACCTCAAGATCAAAAGCAATTTGTTCCTGCAGGCGTTGCGCATTGGCCCGGCCCAGCGCGAAGAGGAAAAGCACCGCGAGTTTGTGGAACACATCATCGACTTCCTCGAAATCCAGGCGTTCCGCAAAACCCCGGTAGGCCAGTTGCCCTACGGCCTGCAAAAACGCGTCGATCTGGGCCGCGCGCTGGCGATGGAGCCGCAACTGCTGCTGCTGGACGAACCGATGGCGGGCATGAACGTCGAGGAAAAGCAGGACATGAGCCGCTTTGTGCTCGACGTGAACGAGGAGTTCGGCACCACCATTGTGCTGATCGAACACGACATGGGTGTGGTGATGGACATCAGCGATCGGGTGGTGGTGCTCGACTACGGCAAGAAGATCGGTGACGGCACGCCGGACGAAGTGCGCAGCAATGAAGAAGTCATCAGCGCCTACCTTGGAACAGGACACTGACCATGGCATTTTTCCTTGAAACTTTGTTAGGTGGCCTGATGGCCGGCATGTTGTATTCACTGGTGGCGCTGGGTTTTGTGCTGATCTACAAGGCCTCGGGCGTCTTCAACTTTGCCCAGGGCGCGATGGTGCTGTTTGCTGCACTCGCCATGGCGCGTTTTTCCGAATGGATTGGCCCCTTGCTCGGGGGTGACCAGCTGCTGCTGGCCAACCTGCTGGCCTTTGTGATGGCGGGCGGCGTGATGTTCATCGTGGCCTGGCTGATCGAGCGCCTGGCGCTGCGCCATCTGGTGAACCAGGAAGGCACCACGCTGCTGATGGCCACGCTGGGCATTGCCTATTTTCTCGAAGGCCTGGGCCAGACCCTGTTTGGCGGCAGCATCTACAAGATCGACATCGGCATGCCCAAAGACCCGGTGTTCTGGCTCGAGTCGGTGTTTCAGGGTGGCATCCTGATCAACAAGGAAGACCTCTACGCCGCGCTGATTGCTGCGGTGCTGGTGGCTGGCCTGAGCCTGTTTTTCCAGAAAACCGTCACCGGCCGTGCCCTGCGCGCAGTGGCCGATGACCACCAGGCGGCGCAGAGCATCGGCATCCCGCTCAACCACATCTGGGTCATTGTCTGGTGTGTGGCCGGGGTGGTGGCGCTGGTGGCCGGGATGATCTGGGGCAGCAAGCTGGGCGTGCAGTTTTCACTGGCCACGGTCGCGTTGCGCGCCTTGCCGGTGGTGATTCTGGGCGGATTGACCTCGGTGCCGGGCGCCATCATCGGCGGCTTGATCATTGGTGTGGGCGAGAAGTTGTCCGAGGTGTATCTCGGCCCGTATGTGGGCGGCGGCATCGAGATCTGGTTTGCCTATGTGCTGGCGCTGGGCTTCCTGCTGATCCGCCCGCAAGGTTTGTTTGGGGAGAAGATCATTGACCGCGTCTGATTTTCTATAGCAACCTACCCTTTATATATAAGGGCTAGAAGCCATTTCTGTATAAAACATTCAAGACTGAGACAACGATGTTCTACCGCGAAAACGGCCAATTCAAAACCAGCTACCGCGCTGACCAGCAGATCCTGCCGATCTCGCAGGACCGCCTTGCCATGGGCCTCATTCTGGTGATCGCTTTTGCCGTGGTGCCGATGCTGGCCAGCGACTATTTTTTCCGCGCCATCCTGATCCCGTTTGTGATCATGGCGCTGGCGGCGCTTGGCGTGAACATCCTGGTCGGTTACTGCGGCCAGATATCACTCGGCTCGGGCGCTTTCATGGCGGTGGGCGCTTATGGTGCGTACAACTTCTTTGTGCGTATTCCGGGCCTGCCGCTGATTCCCGCGCTGATTCTGGGTGGGCTGTGTGCCACGGTGTTTGGCATCCTGTTTGGCCTGCCCAGCCTGCGGGTCAAGGGGCTGTACCTGGCGGTGGCCACGCTGGCCGCGCAGTTTTTTGCCGACTGGATGTTTCTGCGCATCAAGTGGTTCACGCTGGATGCGCCGTCGGGCTCGGTCTCGGTGGCTAGCCTGCAAGTGTTTGGCTTGCCGATTGACAGCGCGGTCAGCAAATACCTGTTTTGCCTGAGTGTGCTGGCGGTGCTGGCGCTGCTGGCGAAGAACTTGGTGCGTTCAGCGATTGGCCGCGAGTGGATGGCGATCCGTGACATGGACGTGGCCGCCGCAGTGATCGGCATCCGCCCGATGTACGCCAAGCTCACCGCGTTTGCGGTCAGCTCTTTCATCGTCGGTGTGGCCGGGGCTTTGTGGGCGTTTATCTACCTGAGCTCGTGGGAGCCCGCCGCGTTCTCGGTCGAGGTGTCGTTCCGCTTGTTGTTCATGGTGATCATTGGTGGCTTGGGCTCGATCCTGGGCGCTTTTTTTGGCGCGGCCTTTATCGTGGTGCTGCCGATTTTTCTGAACCAGTTTTTGCCGCTGGTGCTCGGGCTGGTGGGCATCGAGATCTCGACGGCGGGCATCGCCCATGCTGAGTTGATGATTTTTGGCGCGTTGATCGTCTGGTTTTTGATTGTGGAGCCGCATGGGCTGGCCAAGTTGTGGGCCACAGGCAAACAAAAGCTGCGGCTGTGGCCGTTTCCGCATTAAGTGTGATCGGTGTGTTGGGGTGGGGTTCTTGAGGTGCTGGGTCTA
The DNA here is from genome assembly GCF_018619435.1 of Rhodoferax sp. U11-2br. Taxonomy (GTDB): domain Bacteria; phylum Pseudomonadota; class Gammaproteobacteria; order Burkholderiales; family Burkholderiaceae_C; genus Rhodoferax. The sequence continues at coordinate 6,856 of NZ_JAHFZF010000028.1, forward strand.
TCAAATTATTCAGGAGACAACAATGAAAGTTCGCAATGTGATGTTGGCCGCGGCTGCGCTGGCGGCGGGTCTGTCCGGGTTTTCAAGCAGTGCTTTTGCGCAGGCCAAGGAGCAGTTTTTTCCGCTGCTGGCCTACCGCACCGGGCCCTACGCGCCCAACGGCACGCCCTGGGCCAATGGCAAACAAGATTATTTGAAGATGATCAACGCGCGTGATGGCGGCATCAACGGGGTGAAGATCACGTTTGAGGAATGCGAAACCGGCTACGCCACCGACCGGGGTGTGGAGTGTTACGAGCGCCTGAAAACCCGCCCGGGCGTGGCCATTTTTGACCCGCAGGCCACCGGCATCACCTTTGCGCTGACCGAAAAAGTGCCGACCGACAAGATCCCGCTGATCACCCTGGGCTACGGCTTATCGGTGGCCCAGGACGGCATGGCCTTCAAGTGGAATTTCCCCCTGATGGGCAGTTACTGGACCGGTGCCGACATCCTGATCCAGCACCTGGGCAAAAAAGAAGGTGGGCTCGACAAGCTCAAGGGCAAGAAGATCACGCTGGTTTACCACGACTCGCCGTTTGGCAAAGAGCCGATTCCAGTCTTGCAGGAACGCGCCCGCATGCATGGTTTCGATTTACAACTGCTGCCGGTAACGGCACCGGGTGTCGACCAGAAAGCCACCTGGCTGCAGGTGCGCCAGTCCCGTCCCGACTATGTGCTGCTGTGGGGTTGGGGTGTGATGAACTCGACCGCGCTCAAGGAAGCGCAGGCCACCGGTTACCCGCGTGACAAGATGTACGGCGTTTGGTGGGCCGGTGCCGAACCCGATGTCAAGGACGTGGGCGAAGGTGCCAAGGGCTACAACGCGTTGGCACTCAACACCTCGGGCCAAGAACCCAAGGTCATGCAGGACATCCTGAAATTTGTGCACGCCAAAGGTCAGGGCAGTGGTCCGAAAGACGAGGTGGGCCAGGTGCTCTACACCCGTGGTGCCATCATTTCGATGCTCAGTGTGGAAGCCGTGCGCCGGGCCCAGGAGCGTTTTGGCAAAGGCAAGGTCATGACCGGTGAACAGGTGCGCTGGGGTATGGAAAACCTGGTGCTCGACCAGAAACGGCTTGATGCGCTGGGCTTCACTGGCGTGATGCAGCCCTTGTCCACCTCGTGTGCTGACCACATGGGCTCCACCTCGGCGCGCGTCCAGACCTGGAATGGCAGCAAGTGGAGCTTCAGTTCTGACTTCATCCAGGCCGACGAGCAGATCCTCAAACCCATGATCAAAGCCGGTGCTGACAAGTACCTGGCCGACAAGAAGATGACGCGGCGCACTGGCACCGATTGTCAGTCTTAGGCACACCCCCAGGCTGCGCGCACTTCGTGTCGCTCCGCCACCCCCCTTGCAGGGGGCAACACCTGCAGCCCGGCGAAGCCGGTTCTGCGGTGTTTCTGGCTACGGCGGGTTGTTGCGTTTGAGGTGGGGCTGGCGGCTCTTGTGAGCCGCCAGATGAGAAGGTCACTCGCTGATCTTTTCATCTGGTCAACAAGGCGGATTTATGGAACCCACAAACATTGTTCTCAACGTCAATGGCATCGAGGTCATTTACAACCATGTCATCCTGGTGCTCAAGGGGGTGTCGTTGAATGTGCCTGAGGGCAAGATCGTGGCGATTCTGGGGGGCAACGGGGCGGGCAAAACCACCACGCTGCGTGCCATCTCGAACTTGCTGCGCGGGGAGCGGGGTGAAGTCACCAAGGGGTCGATCGAGTTGCGGGGGGAGCGCATCGACAACCTCTCTCCGGCTGACCTGGTGCAGCGCGGTGTGGTGCAGGTGATGGAAGGTCGCCACTGTTTTGCCCACCTGAGCATTGAGGAGAACCTGCTCACCGGCAGCTACACCCGCCACGACAAAGGTGAGATTGCCGCCAATCTGGACAAGGTCTACACCTACTTCCCGCGCCTCAAAACCCGGCGCACCAGCCAGGCCGCCTACACCTCGGGTGGTGAGCAGCAGATGTGCGCCATTGGCCGCGCACTCATGACCAACCCCAGCATGGTGCTGCTCGACGAGCCCTCGATGGGCCTGGCGCCGCAGATTGTGGAAGAGGTGTTCAACATCGTCAAAGACCTCAACACCCGCGAAAAAGTCACCTTCCTTTTGGCCGAGCAAAACACCAACATGGCGCTGCGTTACGCCGACTACGGCTACATCATGGAAAGCGGCCGGGTGGTGATGGACGGCGCCGCCAGTGAGCTGGCCAACAACGAGGATGTGAAAGAGTTTTACCTGGGCATGGGCGGCGGCGAGCGCAAGAGTTTCAAGGATGTCAAAAGTTACAAGCGGCGCAAACGCTGGTTGGCTTAGAACACCCCCCGGCTTGCCCACTGTGTGTGGCCGCTTTCCCCCTTGCAGGGGGCAACACCAGCGGCCCGGCAAAGCCGGTTCCGCGGTATTTCTGGCTTGGCAATACCTCTAGAGCGTTGATTGACATTTGGAGAAATGGACTATGACCGATTTTTTTGACGCACTGGAAACCCGCGATCCGGCTGACCGCGAAGCGGATCTGCTCCAGATGCTGCCGCTCCAAGTGGCACATGCCAAACTGGCGTCACCCGCCTTGGCCGAGATCCTCCAGGATGTGGACCCGGCGCAGGTCAACAGCCGTGCCGCGCTGGCCAGGCTGCCGGTCACACGCAAACACGAGTTGCTGGAGAAACAGCTTAAAAGTCGTAGCGCCCAAGGCAATGTTTTCGGGGGCTTCAGTGTTGAAGGCTTTGGCATCCGGATGCCGCGCGTGTTTGCCAGCCCTGGGCCGATTTACGAGCCAGAAGGCACGGCACGTGACTATTGGCGCATGGCGCGTGCCATATTTGCGGCGGGGTTTCGCCCTGGCGAGCTGATCCACAACAGCTTCAGTTACCACTTTGTGCCTGCGGGCTCAATGATGGAAACCGGCGCCCATGCGCTGGGCTGCACCGTGTTTCCGGGCGGCACCGGCCAGACCGAGCAGCAGGTGTTGGCCATGGCCGATTTGCAACCGGCGGGCTACATCGGCACACCCAGTTTTCTGAAAATCATCCTGGAGAAAGCGCAGGAGATGGGGGTGGCCCTGCCAAGTGTCACCAAGGCGATGTTTGGTGGCGAGGCCTACCCGCCGTCCCTGCGTGACTGGTTCAGCGCCCATGGCGTGGCGGGGTACCAGTGTTATGCCACGGCCGATGTTGGCTCTATCGCGTATGAAACGGCCGCGCGCGAGGGGCTGGTGCTCGACGAAGGTGTGTTGCTGGAAATTGTCCGCCCCGGCACCGGCGACCCGGTGACAGACGGAGAAGTTGGTGAAGTGGTGGTGACCACGCTCAACCCGACCTACCCGCTGATCCGCTTTGGCACCGGTGATTTGTCGGCCGTGTTGCCGGGCAGCTGCCCGACAGGGCGTACCAACACCCGCATCAAAGGCTGGATGGGCCGTGCCGACCAGACCACCAAAATCCGCGGCATGTTTGTCCACCCCGGTCAGGTGGATCAAATCGCCAAACGCTTCCCCGAGGTGACACGTGCACGACTGGTGGTCACCGGCGAGATGGCCAACGACATCATGACCCTGAAGGTCGAGACGGCTTGCAGCGGCCCCGACAACCTGTCGAATAAGCTGCTTGATGCCATGCGTGATGTGACCAAACTGCGCGGCCAGGTCGAGCTGTTGCCGCCCGGCAGTTTGCCCAACGATGGCAAGGTGATTGAAGACGCGCGCAGCTACAAGTGAGCCTCAGCGCCGAAGCTCACACGCCCCAGGTGATGACCTCGTTGGCCTTGTGGCACTCGCGGATCATCTCCATCAGCGGTAACGCGCGTTGGCGCAGGCCCACGGTGTTGGTTTCTGCCACCGGGACGTGGTCCACCTTGGCCTGAGCCAGTGCCTCGGCGCGGGCGGCGTTCTCTCGGGCAATGGCTGCCTCCAGATCGGCCAGTGCCTGTGGCATCTGCTCGGGTAGCAGGATGCCCTTGGTGCTGGGATCTGCGGCGCTGTGTTTGCCAATGATCTGCAGCACCTGTTCCCCATTGGGCTGCAACATAATGACATTCCCGGTGACTTTGGATTTGAATTGGTAGAGCATGTGGTCTCCTTGTGTGTCAATGGATCTGACTAACAGCCATGGTAGTCCTTTGCGGTGCGGGGGCGCAAGACATTGGCCGTGGCTTGGGGGTGTCATGAAACGGCCCTGGCGGGTTGTGTGTGCTGTGTTGTTGTGCCTGTGGCTCAGCGGCTGTGCCGACACACGTTATTACGCGCAGTCGGTGGGTGGGCACCTCAAGTTGATGGCCGCAGCCCGGCCGCTGGACGACTGGCTGCTGGACACCCAAACCCCTGACGTTTTGCGCCAACGTCTGCGTCTGGCGCAGTCATTGCGTGATTTCTCGGTGCGTGAGTTACACCTTCCCGACAACGCCAGCTACCGGCGTTTTGCCGATCTGCAGCGCCCTTATGTGGTGTGGAATGTGGTGGCGGCACCAGTGCTGTCTTTGGAGCTCAGAACCTGGTGTGTGCCGGTGGCGGGCTGTGTCGGTTACCGGGGGTATTTTGAGGAGGGTGATGCCCAGGCGCTGGCGTCCGAGCTACGCGCCCAGGGGCTGGAGACCCAGGTCTACGGTGTGCCTGCGTATTCGACCCTGGGCTGGATGAACTGGTTGGGTGGCGACCCGCTGCTCAACACCTTCCTGACCCTGCCCGACGGTGAACTGGCGCGCCTGATGTTCCACGAGTTGGCGCATCAGGTGTTGTATGTACCGGGTGATACCCCTTTTAACGAATCCTTCGCCACCGCCGTGGAGCGGCTGGGGGGTGAGGCCTGGTTGGCCAGCCAGGCCAGCCCGCAGGCTCGGCAGGCGTTTGCCGTATACGACCAACGCCGCCAGGGGTTCCGCGCGTTGACCCGTCACACGCGCGAGCGCCTTGCCCAGATTTACAAGAAAAATGATGCTCTGGCCCTTGATGCAAAAGGGCTGATAGCTATGAAAAATGAAGTTTTTGAGGACTTCAGGGCCCGCTACGCCATCCTCAAACAGAGCTGGGGTGGTTACGCTGGTTATGACAGCTGGGTGGCCCAGGCCAACAACGCCAGCTTTGGCGCACAAGCCGCTTATGATGAGCTGGTGCCTGCGTTTGAGGCCCTGTTTGCCCGCGAAGCGCGCAGCTGGCCCCGGTTTTTTGCAGCGGTCCAGGCGCTGGCTGAATTGCCAGCCGAGCAACGCCGGGCGCAGCTGCAGGCGCTGGAGACCGCCACCCGCCAAGCCCAAGCCTTTCCCGATTGAACCCACTTTGAGACACCATGGCTGATCTACACATCGTTCGCGAACACACCCTGGGCTTGACCAAAGCCCGCAAAATTGCCTTCCAATGGGCCGAGCAGGCCGAGACCGAATTTGGCATGGCCTGTGCCTACAGCGAGGGCGACACGGCCGATGAGGTGAGCTTCTCGCGCTCAGGCGTCAAAGGCACGCTGGAGGTGGACGCCAGCCGTTTTGAGTTACGTGCCCAGCTGGGGTTTCTGGTGGGCGCGTTCAAACACCGGATTGAAGCCGAGATTGTGAAAAACCTCGACAGCCTGCTGGCCGCGCCGGTCAAAAAACGAAGCAGCAAAAAGGCGGTCTGAACCCGCCAGCCGCGTCCCGCAGTCATGCGGGGCACGGTGCTGTTTGATGTCTGGCAGCTGGGTCAGCTCAGCGACTCGATCAGGTCCACATACTGCTGCATGGCCTGCGCGCTATCGGTGCCTTTGAGCTGGTTCCAGGCATCCCATTTGGCGCGACCCACCATGTCGGTAAAACCAGGCCGTTTTTCGGCGTTGTCGCCCGTGCTAGCCTGCTTGTACAAGGCGTAGAGCTTGAGCAGGGTCATGTTGTCGGGGCGTTCGCTCAAGTTTTTGGAGTTGGCAACGGCGGCTTCAAATTTCTTTTGCAGATCAGACATGGCGTGGGTCTCTGGGAGGCGGTTGTAAGGGCTTGAGCAGGGGGAAACCAGACTATCTTACGGGGCGTTTTGCTACCAGAATAGAGACAGCCCCCCAAACCCCTTTGCCACCGTGACCATTCACTCCATTCCCTACCGCGTTGAGCGCATGAGCAAGGTCGACACCGCCTGGCTGCGCATGGACAGCCCTTGCAACCTGATGATGATCATGGGGGTCTGGATCCTCAAACCTGGCTTGCAGTACCCGCAGGTGTGTGAGCGCCTGGCCGACCGGCTGCTGAAGTACCCGCGCTTTTCACAACGGGTGCAACTGGACGCCACCGGTGCCAACTGGGTCACCGACACCCGCTTTGACATCCACCGCCATGTGCGCCTGGAGAGGCTGCCGGCCTCGGCCAGAAAACACCCGCAGCAGGCCTTGCAGGCACGCCTGGCTGAGCTGGCGATGCAGCCGCTGGACATGCGTTACCCGCTGTGGGAGTACCGGCTGATCGAGCATTTTGACGGTGGCTCGGCGCTGATTGTGCGTATCCACCATTGCATTGCCGATGGTCTGGCGCTGATCTCGGTGATCCAGTCGATGGTGGACGGTGGCCTGGAGCCACCCACTCGTTCGTCCAAACCGGCGCCTCTCTCGGGTCTGGATGCGGCCGAGGAATGGATGAGCCATGCCCTGATCGAGCCACTGACGGTGGCAGCCGTGAAGGCGCTGGAGGTGGCGGGTGAGAGTGCGGTACAGGCGTTTGAGGCTGTGGGTGACCCACGCCATGTGCTGGAAAAGTGGCTGGCTCTGGGGCTGCACAAAAGCCGAGAAGGCTCGTCCGAGGCCGCACGTCTGGCCTACCAGGTGCTGCGAGATGGTGCCGCGCTGGCCCTGATGGCCGACGATTCCCCGACCCGCCTCAAAGGCATGCCCGGCCAGTCCAAACGGGTGGCTTGGTGCCAGCCGATCCCGCTTGATGAGGTGCGTGCGGTGGGCAAGGCGCTGCACTGTTCGATCAACGATGTGCTGCTGTCCTGCGTGGCGGGTGCCATCGGCCAGTACCTCAAGGGTCACGGCGACGCGGTAGATGGCCAGGAAATCCGCGCCATGGTGCCGGTCAACCTGCGCCCGATGACCCAGGCCTACAAGCTGGGCAACAAGTTTGGCCTGGCGCCGGTGGTGTTGCCGATTGGTATGGACAACCCCATTGAGCGGGTGTTTGAGGTGCGCCGTCGTATGGGTGAACTCAAGGGCAGTTTGCAGCCGTTGCTGGCGTTTGCGCTGCTGGCGGTGGCGGGTATTCTGGTGAAACCGGTGCAGGACGCGATGCTGAGCCTGTTTTCCAGAAAAACCACCGCGGTCATGACCAATGTGCCAGGGCCGCGCGAGAAACTGAGCTTTTGCGGTGCCACGCTGGAGCAGGCGCTGTTCTGGGTGCCGCAGTCGGGCACGGTGGGGCTGGGTGTGTCGATCCTGAGTTATGGCGGGGGTGTGCAGTTTGGTGTGATAACTGACAGCAGCTTGTGCCCCGATCCGCAGGCCATCATCGACCAGTTTGCGCCGGAGTTTGACAAGCTCAAATGGCTCACATTGATGCTGCCCTGGGGTGAGGAATAGCTATCTAATCACTAGCTATCAGCCCTTGTTGAATAAGGGCTAGAGGCATAAAACACCCTAAACTTCTGGGCGCGATCAGTCCGCCAGCTGTGAGCGGGCCATTTCCACATCCAGCCGTTCGGTCGCGTCCAGGGGCTGCAGCTGGGCGGCTTGCTGGTACAGGCGGTTGGCCTCGTCCATCTTGTCCTCTCCTTCGAGCATCAGCAAGGCGTGGGCGTATTCGAGCAGGCCGTAGGCCGACTCGGCATGGAGCTTGATGGCCTGGTCAAACAGGTGCAGGCCGATGTCCTTGTTGGCGCCGTAGGCCATGGCACCAATCAGCGAGCCGACCTTGTCGATCACCTCGGCGTGAAAACTGCCCAGCGCCACATGGGCATCGGCGTGGTGTGGTGCATGGCGGATCACGTATTCCAGATCGGTCTTGACCTTGGTGCCCAGCCCCTGGGCCAGGGCTTTGGCCACGCTGATGCCCTGGCTGTAGCGGCTCAGGGCGTAGGCGCGCCAGTAGCGGGCGTTGAGTGTGTCCGGGTGGTCCTCGGCCAATTCACCGGCTTGGCCAGCCACCTCCAGGAACAGGTCCAGACGGCGCACCTCGTGTTTTTCAAGGTAGCTGGCATAGACGCAGGTGGCTTTGCTGGCCACGCTCAGGCCCGGCGCGCCCAAGCCCACCCCCATGATGGCGGCCTGTTGAAAGTCACCGTTGTGAAAATGGGCCCAGGCTTGCAACACCGAGGGGTCTTGCGGCATGGGTTCCAGGTCACCGGCGTGTAATCTGGCCCATTTCTCTTTGACGCTGGCGGCGTCAAAGTGGTAGTCGCCAGCGTAAGGGAAAGCGGTCCATTTGGCCATGTCTGTCTCCTCTAACCTGTTTTTTTGTTTCTATTCCTTATTGTAGGCATCCGACAATTTCAGCAGATGTGCTCTTTGGCCAGTCTCCAGGTAAGGAATCATCAGGTTCAACACATGCTGGGCACCCCGCAACAAGGCCGTTTGGGCATTGCTGGGCTCCAGCGCATGGCGCGGGTCGCGCACATACTCAAAACTCAGCCAGTAGGTCAGCATCACCACCATGCTGGTAGCGGTGACCTCCATCTCGCGAGAGTCAATCTGCAAGGCACCGTTGCGGCGCATGCCGTCGAGCAAGGCCTTGAGTGCTCGTGTCTTGTTTTTCAGGATGGCCTGAAAATGGGTCTCCAGGCGGCGGTTTTTGCTGAGCAGGTCGTTGAGGTCGCGGTATAAAAACCGGTACTGCCAGATCAGTTCAAACAGGGTGTGCAAAAAAAACCAGGCGTCCTCGATGTTGCGCACCTCGTCACCGGCGCCCAGCAGCTCGTTGAGGCTGTGCTCAAAACGGTCAAACAGCGCGTTGATGAGTTCGTCTTTGGCCGGGTAGTGGTAGTACAGGTTGCCGGGGCTGATGTTGAGCTCGTTGGAGATCAGCGTGGTCGATACATTGGGCTCACCAAAGCGGTTGAACAGTGCGAGCGTGACCTCCAGGATGCGCTCTGCGGTGCGCCGGGGTGCCTTTTTCAGCATGTGGTTTTGGCCTGCAATTCGGCGCTCTGTACCACCTGGCTCAGGTTGTCCATCAGGTAGTGCAGCTTGGTCAGCGCCTGGCCCACGCGAGCAGCGGGGCGCGCCGGGTAGGCCAGGTGGCGGTGTTCGTCATCCAGCGCGGCGTGGTTCAGGCTGATGCCGTGGTAGGCCAGCTTGGTCGCCAGTTTGGTCTGGCGCGACCGCAGCAACTGCCGCGTTTGCTGGTAGGCGTGTTCGGCCAGATGGCGGCGCTGGCTGTAGCTGAAGGTGTTGGCCAGGTACAGCTCGGGGTCGCGGTGGTTGGGCTCGATCAGCACGATGTCGGTGTTGGGGTAAGCCTGCTCATAACTCTTCAAACCCAGCAGCAGGCGCGAGTGGATGAGTGAGCGAAAGGTCTGGCTCAACACCGCAGGCAGGCCCCCATCGGCAATGTGGGGAATCGGCTCAGGGGCCGCCCAGGGGGTGGCTGACTCGTTGCTGCGCAAGGGGTCTGAGGCATCAAACGGCACCAGCGGGTTCAGGCACAACATCAGGTCCACACCTTCGTCCAGCGCGATGGAGGCGTGCATGGTCTTGGTCAGTGCACCATCGACAAAATGCTGGCCCTCAATCTCCACCGGCGGAAACAGCCCAGGCAGGGCCGCGCTGGCCTGCACTGCCTTGGAGATCGGGATGTGGTCCCAGCCCGTGCGGCCAAACGCGATGGCGCTGGTGCTGTCGAGGTGGGTGGCCACCAGCGTCAGGCGGTTTCTGAGCTGGCGAAAGTCGTTGCTGCGCCCGGGGCGCGAGAACAACTTGGTCAGCTCCACATCGATCTGCGCGTTGGAGAAGATACCGGTGGGCAGGCCCGGACTCAAGCGCTCCAGCGCACGCATGAGGGACTTGCGCCCCAGCGTGCCGTGCCAAATACCTTGGAGCATCAGCTCCGGCAACAACAGCGAGCGCGAGAAAAATTCGGAGAAAGCGGGTTTGAGCAGCCAAGCCGGATCGAACGCCTCAGTCTGGTGTTTTCGGTCTTCGATGAAGAGGCCAAACAATTGCAGCGGCGTTATGCCATTGGCCAACCCGGCAGCAATGAAGCCACCGGCCGACACCCCCACATAGTGCTGCAAGCGGTTGAAGTGTATGCCTCTGAGCGAGTCCTGCAAGGCGCACAGGGCACCAATTTCATAAATTGCCCCCAATGGCCCGCCACCCGCCAACGCCAAAGCTATCCTGGGCGATGGCGGAGTGGGCTTCTTCATGGGTCGTCAGTTTACGACCGGTCGTGCTATTTTGAGTCAGGGTTTACCTGAGCAGCGGCGGCCTCTTTGGCCACAGGGGCGGTCGCTTTGCGTGGTGCGGCTTTTTTGGCAGCTGGTTTTGCCACCACTTTGACGGCCGGTGCGGCGGGTGCTTTGGCGGCTGGTTTGGCCGCAGCTTTGGCGGGGGCCTTGGGCGTGAGTTTTTGCACGCTGGCGTTGAGTGCGTCGATGCGGGCAATCAGCGCATTGATGTCTTTGGCGGAAGGCACACCCATCTTGTTGAGCACCTTGGCCACGCGGTCTTCAAAAATGCTTTCCAGCTTGTCCCACTGGCCTGAAGCTTTGCTCGAGATGTCGGTGGCCATGCTGGTCATCTTCTGGGTGGCTTCGTTGATCTTGTCCTCGGCAGCGGACTGGGTCTTGCGTTGGAAGTTCACGCCTTCTTTCACCAGGGCTTCAAACGCCTTGGTGCCTTCGGTCTGGGCTTTGGTGAACGCGCCCAGGCCGGCTTGCCAGATTTGTTGTGCCGAGTCCTTGACCGAGTTGCTCAACAGCTTGCCGGATTTTTTGGCTGTGGCCTTCTTGCCCGGAGCAGATTTTTTGGGCACGGCGGTTTTTTTGACGGGGGTGGTTTTGCTGAGTTTGGTGACCATATGGTTCTCCAGTTAAAACAAAGAAAAAAGTGAAGAGGGTGCTTGGCTGTGTCCAGCTTGCATGGGCGCCACTGTAGGCCGCTATGACGCTAAGGTGTAGGTGACACTTCCTAATTTGAGCCACCCAAACCACCGGGGCTCGGGTTTACGTGGAAGCTAGACGGCGCGATTTCAGACCAGAATGACAAGCTAATTTTGGAGATGTGTATGCGGTATTTTGTGACCGGGGCAACGGGGCTGATTGGCAAGCGGCTGGTGAAAAAACTGCTGCAGCGCAAGGGCTCGGTGGTGTACTTTTTGATCCGCCAGGCCAGTGCAGACAAGGTGGCTGGCTTGCGTGAATTTTGTGGTGTCAGCGCGGCGCGGTTGGTGCCGATGTGGGGCGACCTGACCGCCAAAAAACTGGGGCTGTCTGGTGCAGACATCCTGCAACTCAAAGGTCAGGTCAACCATGTGTTTCACCTGGCCGCTGTGTATGACCTGGGGGCCGATGCCGACAGCCAGGTTGCAGTGAACATTGACGGCACACGCAACGTGGTGGCGCTGGCCAAAGCCATCGACGCCAGGCACTTCCACCATGTGTCGTCGATTGCCGCGGCCGGGCTCTATGAGGGCATGTTCCGCGAAGACATGTTTGCCGAGGCCGAGAACTACGAGCACCCGTATTTCATGAGCAAACACGAGAGTGAAAAGATCGTGCGCCAGGAATGCAAAGTGCCTTGGTCGGTGTATCGCCCCGCGATGGTGGTGGGCGACAGCACCACCGGCGAGATGGACAAAATTGACGGGCCGTACTACTTCTTCAAACTGATCCAGCGCATGCGCCAGTTGTTGCCACCCTGGATGCCAACCATTGGCCTGGAGGGTGGGCGCATCAACATCGTGCCGGTGGATTTTGTGGTGGACGCACTGGCCACCATCAGCCACCAGAAAGAGATCACCCACAAGTGTTACCACCTGGTCGACCCGGTGGGGTACCGCGTGGGGGATGTGCTGGACATCTTCAGCAAAGCAGCACACGCGCCCAAGATGAGCCTGTTTGTCAACGCCGCGCTGCTGGGGTTCATTCCCCGCAGCGTGACCAAAGGCCTGATGGCGCTGGCCCCGGTGCGCCGCGTGCGCAACGCCATCATGAGCGACCTGGGCCTGCCCGAGGACATGCTGAGCTTTGTCAACTACCCCACGCGTTTTGACTGCCGCGAAACACTGGCCGCGCTCAAAGGCACCGGGGTGGTGTGCCCCAACCTCAAAGACTACGCCTGGCGTCTGTGGGACTACTGGGAACGGCATCTGGACCCGGAGCTGCACATGGACCACAGCCTGCGCGGCACCGTGGCCGGCAAGGTGGTGCTGGTGACCGGCGGCTCTTCAGGCATTGGATTGGCTGCAGCCCACAAATTTTCTGAAGCTGGCGCTATCACTTTGATATGTGGGCGTGATCAGGACAAGCTGGATGCTGCGTGTGCCGAGGCCCGTGGCAGGGGTTACACCTTTGTTGCCTACGCGGTGGACATTGCTGACCAGATGGCCTGCGAGGCCTTTGTCCAGCAGGTGACCCATGACCACGGCGGTGTCGATTTCCTGATCAACAACGCCGGGCGCTCCATCCGCCGAGCCATCGAGTCCAGTTACGACCGCTTTCACGACTACGAGCGCACCATGCAGCTCAACTACTTCGGCAGCTTGCGCGTCACCACCGGGTTTTTGCCTGGCATGGTGGCCAAGCACAAGGGCCATGTGGTCAACATCAGCAGCATCGGTGTGTTGACCAATGCCCCGCGTTTTTCTGCCTATGTGGCCAGCAAGGCCGCCCTAGACGCATGGACACGCTGTGCCAGCAGCGAGTTTGCCGACCAGGGGGTGACCTTCACCACCATCAACATGCCACTGGTGCGCACACCGATGATTGCCCCTACCGGCATCTACAACAATGTGCCGACGCTGGCCCCCGAAGAGGCCGCCGACATGATCGCCCAGGCCTGCATCTTCAAACCAGTGCGTGTGGCGACCCGGATGGGCATCTTTGGCCAGGTGTTGCACGCGCTGGTGCCGCGTGTGGCGCAGATTGTGATGAACACCACGTTCCGGATGTTTCCGGACTCCAGCGCCGCCAAAGGGGCCAAGCCGGGTGACAAGCTCCCCAAGCCAAAATTGTCTGCTGAGGCGGTGGCGCTGCAACAGATGATGCAGGGCATCCATTTTTGAGTGTGGTTGGGTAGCGTCTTTTATACTCCTGCCCCTAAGTGGAGGAAAAAGATGAATGTTGAACCGGAAGAGTCCGAGGTCAGCTTGCTGGACTTGTTGCTTGTTGTTGCGCAAAACATCAAGCTGTTGGTTCTCGGGCCGATTGTGGTTGGTTTGCTGGCACTGGGGGTTTCCTATGCCTTGCCTCAGAGCTTTGTAAGTCAGGCCATCTTGGCTCTGCCAATTCCACTCCAAACCCAAACCCAAACAGCAACGCAGGCTGCGGCCATGATGGTGTCTCCTCTGGTGCTTGACCCCATCATCGCAACTTACAAAATTGGTGAAGGTAAACCTATTCAGGTTGCGCGGGATGCGCTTGCCAAGCAGATCAAGGCGGTCGTTGGCAAAGATGGGTTGTTGCGGTTGGATGTGACTGATACCTCTGCAACACAGGCGCAAGCGTTGGCCAATGCTGTCATCGACGGTTGGCTCAGCAGCACAGTACCAGGCAAGCAAGAGCGTGAAGACCTTGAGACGCGTTTAGAGTTTGCCCAAAACGGCCTGAAATCGGTCACCGCACTGTTAGACCGTCTGGCTGTTGACGGTGCTGTCAGCTTGGGTAAGCCGCTCACACGCGGCGAAGCAGGCACAGGTCTGGTGGCGGTGGGTGAGTTGCAGTCCCACTATTTGGCCGATGTGCTTGCCATCCCGCGTACCTTGCAAGGGCTGTCGCGCGATGTGGTCAAGCAACCGCCGACGTTGCCCACGGAGCCTGTCTCCAACAAAAAGAGCCTGATTGCCGTGCTGGCGGCGTTGGGTTCAGGCTTTGTTTTGCTGCTTTTTGTCTTTATGCGGCAAGCCTGGGTAAATGCTGCGGCAGACCCTGAGGCGGCCTTGAAGCAAAGCCAGCTTAGACGGGCTTTGGGTTTTAAAAGTAAGTAATTCAATATGCGCGATACCGCAACCAGAATTTATGTAGCAGGCCACCGCGGCATGGTGGGTTCTGCCATCGTGCGCCGATTGTTGGCAGGTGGCTGTGCGCCCGAAGACATCGTCACCCGCACCCACGCCGAGCTGGATTTGACCCATCAGGCCGCCGTTCAAGCCTTCTTTGCATCAGAGCAACCCACCCAGGTCTATCTGGCGGCGGCCAAAGTCGGCGGCATCCATGCCAACAACACTTATCCGGCCGATTTCATCTACCAGAACCTGATGGTGCAGGCCAACGTGATCGATGCCGCATTCAAGAACGGCGTCAAGCAACTGCTGTTTTTGGGCAGCAGCTGCATTTACCCACGCAAGGCCCCCCAGCCCATGCGTGAAGACGCGTTGCTCACTGGCCAGCTGGAGCCCACCAACGAGCCCTACGCCATCGCCAAGATTGCTGGCATCAAACTCTGCGAAAGTTACAACCGTCAGTATGGTGCCAGCCATGGCGTCGACTACCGAAGTGTCATGCCAACCAATCTGTATGGCCCAGGCGACAACTACCACCCCACCAACAGCCACGTCATTCCGGCGCTGATTCGCCGTTTTCATGAGGCCAAGGTGTCTGGTGCACCCTCCGTTGCTATCTGGGGCAGCGGCACCCCCAAACGCGAATTTCTGTATGTGGACGATATGGCTGCAGCCAGTGTGTTTGTCATGAACCTGCCTAAAGACGTGTATGAGCAGCACACCAGCCCCATGCAAAGTCACATCAACGTGGGTTATGGCAGCGACATCACCATCGCAGCGGTGGCGCAGACGATCGCTCAAGTCGTGGGTTACGTCGGAAATATCACCTATGACCCCAACCAACCTGACGGCGCACCGCGCAAATGGATGGACAGCAGTCGCCTCAACGCGCTGGGTTGGCAAGCCAAGATGGACCTGGAACAGGGCCTGACATCTGCCTATCAGGACTTCAAGCATCAAATTGGTCTCTAGCCCTTGTTTGTCGAGTGCAGTGAGATATACATTTAATAGCATTTACACCCATGACACATCAAAAAACCGCACTCATTACCGGCATCACTGGTCAAGATGGCAGCTACCTAGCTGAATTTCTGCTTGAAAAAGGCTACATCGTGCACGGTATCAAACGCCGGGCCAGTTCCTTTAACACCCAGCGGGTTGACCGCATCTACCAAGACCCGCACATCGACAACGCCAACTTCAAATTACATTACGGTGACCTGACCGACACCAGCAACTTGGTGCGCATCGTGCAGGAAACCCAGCCCGATGAGATCTACAACCTGGGCGCCCAAAGCCATGTAGCGGTCAGTTTCGAGAGCCCCGAATACACCGCCGACGTTGATGGCATGGGCACCCTGCGTATCCTCGAGGCCATCCGTATCCTGGGCCTAGAGAAGAAAACCCGTTTCTACCAGGCCAGTACCAGCGAACTTTATGGCCTGGTGCAGGAAACCCCGCAAAAGGAAACCACCCCGTTCTACCCGCGCAGCCCCTATGCGGTGGCCAAGCTCTATGCCTATTGGATCACGGTGAACTACCGCGAGGCCTATGGCATGTATGCCTGCAACGGCATCTTGTTCAACCATGAGAGCCCACGGCGTGGCGAAACCTTTGTCACCCGCAAGATCACCCGTGGCCTGGCCAACATCAGCCAGGGGCTGGAAGACTGTATGTACATGGGCAACATCGACGCCCTGCGCGACTGGGGACACGCCAAAGACTACGTGCGCATGCAGTGGCTGATGTTGCAGCAGGATCAGCCTGAGGACTTTGTCATTGCCACCGGGGTGCAGTTCAGTGTGCGGCAGTTCATTGAGTGGACAGCCTCTGAGCTAGGCATGCCGATCCGTTGGGAAGGTGCCGGTGTAGGTGAAGTGGGGTATGCGCGCCTGCCTGGTGCGACCCAAGACGCCGCTATTGTTCGCATTGACCCGCGTTATTTTCGTCCGACTGAAGTGGAAACCTTGTTGGGGGATCCAACCAAGGCGAAACTCAAACTGGGATGGGTGCCAGAAATCAACGTCCAAGATATGTGCCGGGAAATGGTTGCCAACGACTTAGCAAATGCTAAGCAGCATGCTCTACTCAAGCAACATGGGTACAACGTCAACGTTAGTGCAGAACACTTGAATTGAACCACTATTCATTTGTGGTTCTCGATGCCCTCTACATCTTCAATAAGTGTTGATTCCCCAAAGAAAGAGATTTTTATGCGCGTACTCAATTTTGCCTTGGTTGGTTGTGGCCGAATCGCCAAGCGACACTCCGAACTTCTGGGGCTCAGTCAGATAGGCCGTGCCAAGCTGGTGGCCGTGTGCGACTTAGTGCCCGAAAAGGCTCAAAAGATTGCTGATGAGTTCTCTGTCCCTCAGTTCGCAGATATGCACGAGATGATGCGATCCGTGAACATTGACGTGGTTGTTGTCTTGACTGAAAGTGGTAAGCACGCAGAACATGTGGTTGCGCTAGCCCCCTACGGTAAGCATATCGTTGTTGAAAAGCCCATGGCGCTCACACTTGATGATGCTGATGCCATGATTCGCGCGTGCGACAGATTCGGAGCAAAGTTGTTTGTTGTTAAGCAGAATCGTTTTAATGTTCCTGTGCTCAAGTTGCGCCAGGCACTAGAGGACGGGCGCTTTGGCAAGCTGGTGCTTGGCACGGTTCGTGTTCGCTGGTGTCGCAAGCAAGCCTACTATGATCAAGATACATGGCGTGGAACCTGGGCGCTTGATGGCGGCGTGCTGGCAAACCAAGCCAGCCATCATGTCGACTTGCTTGAGTGGATGATGGGTGAGGTTGAGAGTGTGTTTGCGATGAGCACAACTGCACTTGCTAACATTGAAGCCGAAGACACCGCTGTTGTAACGCTTCGCTTTAGGAATGGGGCACTTGGGGTTATCGAGGCAACGACCGCTACGAGACCGACTGATCTGGAAGGTTCACTTTCCATCTTGGGTGAGGGCGGCACTGTTGAAGTAGGCGGATTCGCGGTCAATAAAATGAAGGTCTGGAACTTCGCCGAGCCGAACAGTGATGATGACAAAGTCATGGTGAACTATTCCGTCAACCCGCCAAATGTCTATGGCTTTGGTCACCAAGCTTATTACGAACACGTGGTGGATTGCATTCTGAATGACTCCCCGCAACTCGTTGACGGTCTCGTAGGCCGCAAGAGTCTTGAGTTGATCAGCGCGATCTACGAATCTGTGGAGACCGGCCGCGAGGTTCCATTGCGTTTCCGGGCGAAAAATTGTCGCCTCGGAGAAAAACTGTGACTGAGCCACGGTTGAAAGAGGTCGCCGTCGTCGATGTCACCTTTGGAAACAATGTAACCGTCGTGCAGCCAGCTAACCTTTACGGTTGTGCCATCGGGGATGACGTATTCGTGGGTCCTTTCACCGAGATCCAGAAGGGCGTGGAGATAGGCGCACGCACCAAGATTCAATCGCACTCGTTCATCTGTGAGCTCGTGGAAATCGGCGAAGACTGTTTCATCGGCCATGGTGTCATGTTTACAAACGATACTTTTTCCATTGGCGGGCCAGCTAGGGGCAACAAAAGCCTCTGGCGTGCGACGCGTATTGGCAATCGAGTCTCTATCGGGTCCAACGTAACATTGTTGCCAGTGCAGATTTGTGACGATGTGGTTATCGGAGCCGGTGCGGTCGTCACACGTGACATTCTTATTTCTGGAACCTATGTGGGCAATCCCGCACGTCTTTTGAGATCGAACGGTTCTATGGCAACTGAGTTGGATCAGCGTGGCTGACATGGAGTCTCAATTTGCACTTGTAAATCGAGATGCGGAGTTGGATGGGCTTAGGGGTCTTGCTGTAGGAATGGTGTTGGCGTGGCATTTCATCGGCATCCCCGCTTGGTCGACCGACGGTTGGTTAGCTCACGCCATTTTTCGGGTGTTTCTAATAGGTGGAGCAGGTGTTGATCTGTTTTTCGTGTTGTCAGGCTTTCTCATCACACGCATCATTATTTCCAGAACGAAATCTGGTTCCAGTTTTCTTATTGCTTTCTACGCGCGACGGGCTTTACGAATTCTGCCGCCATATCTTTTGCTGGTTTGTGCTTTCTGGGTAGTCGTATGGTGCGGTGTGCGCAACAACGTTGTTAATGACCAGGTTCCCTTGTGGAGATTTCTGACTTTCACACAGAATTTTTGGATGGCTGAGCACGCATCCTATGGGCCGGACGGAATTTCGGTGACATGGTCTGTCGCAATTGAAGAGCAGTATTATCTTTTTTTCCCGTTATTTGCAATTCTGTTGCCAAGAAAACGATTGCCTGCATTTCTGATTTGCATGGCTTTTGCCTCTGTTGTTTGGCGCGCACATGTTTTTGTGCTTGATCCATCTAATGATTTTCCCCCAAACGTGGCAACACCAGCGAGACTTGACGGACTGGCTATGGGGGGGCTTATAGCTTGTGCTTTTCAAAACTCGAACTTAACAAAGTGGCTTCACGTCCATAAAGCTGGTTTGCAATTTGCCATGTTTGTGAGTCTTGCTGCATTGTTTTTTGTGCATCGCGATTCAGGTGTTCAGATGGCATTTTTTGGGCACACACTCCTGTCAATATGTTTTGCACTTGTTGTTACCAATATTTTGCTTAATCTTGGGTCTAAGTCACTTTTTATGTGTTGGATGCGCTCTGCTCAACTGCGATATTTGGGGCGAATATCGTACTCCCTCTATCTTTTTCACCCTTTTGTTTTGGCAACCACCTTTCGCTTGACGGGGTTGTCTAAAACATTATCCGATTGGCCTCAAGTTGTTGTCTTAGCCACCTGTCTTGTATTTTCTATTTTTCTTTGTGATCTGCTATTTAGGTGGTTAGAGAGTCGGATGATCGCCTGTGGTAGAAAAATTTCTTACTAAATGCACCATGAATGTCCCTTTCGCTGACCTCCACGCACAGTACCTCACGATTAAGCACAGTGTTGACGCTGCAATTGCAGATGTCATCCGCACATCTGCATTTATCCGCGGGCCGTATGTCCAGAAATTCGAGGAGGAGTTCGCCGTAGCAATGCAACTCAAGCATTGCGTTTCGTGTGCCAATGGCACCGATTCGCTTTTTATCGCCATGCATGGACTGGGCGTCAAACCCGGCGACGAGGTGATTGCTCCCGCACATTCTTGGATTTCAACTTCAGAAACCATCACCCAGGCAGGTGGCACTGTGGTATTCAGTGACACTGATGAAAGCACTTACACCATTGATCCCGTTGATATCGAGGCGAAGATAACGTCCCGCACAGTTGGCATTATTCCTGTTCATCTGTATGGGCAACCTGCCAACATGGGTGCAATCATGGCGATAGCTCGCAAGCACAAGTTGTGGGTCATTGAAGACTGTGCGCAAGCGCATATGGCAAAGTGGGAAGGTCAGCAGGTTGGTACTTTCGGGGATGCCGCGTCTTTTTCGTTCTACCCAGGTAAAAACCTGGGTGCTATGGGCGATGCTGGCGCTGTTTGTACCAACAATACTTCGTTAGCCGAACGCATGGCCATGTTTGCCCGTCACGGTGGATTGAGAAAGGGAGACCACCAGATTGAAGGGATAAACAGTCGACTTGACGGTCTTCAGGCCGCAGTTCTGTCAGTTAAATTACCTCATCTTCCTGAGTGGACAAGACTACGCCAAGCTCGTGCTCAACGTTACAGTGAAGAGCTATCTTCTATTGGAGGTGTGACGATTCCTCATGTCGCTAATGGACGGGATCATGTTTGGCATCTGTATGTGATTCAGCATGAAAAACGCGACGACCTAGCACGTCACCTTCTGCACAATGGCATTCAGACAGCAATTAATTACCCTGTCGCGCTTCCGTTTTTACCTGCCTATAGCCGATTCAATCATAAGAATACCGATTTCAAAAATGCTTTTCATACGCAACGTACCTGCTTGTCTTTGCCAATCTATCCTGAGATGAGCAATGAGCAGCAAGACCATGTCATAAATTGCGTTGCAGCGTTCTGTCGTGAAGTCTAATCACAAAGTAGACCATGAATCTACCCTTGCAAGAAATTGCTTCGGTTTGCCCGTGGTCGGGCGCTACGGTTTAGCTCACAGTTTGCTTTCATGGGCTCGCTGCGAAGTTTGGTGCCGTGACAATGGTGTGCCTATGCTCGCACCAGACTGGAATCACCTCCGTATCGGTCCATATTTGCGTCGCGAGCGAGACAAGCGTGAATACCATCGACTGTTTCAATTTCCGCACTATGTGCATGGATTCAGGCGCTTATGGCTTTTGGTCCGTTTGCCCAAACGTTTAGCACCACGAATAGAAGATGCCCCCATTGACCTGAACCAGAGACAACTGGTGGTGTTTGAGAATCGGGTTTCGGAGAACTTTGAGCATCATTTTCACGAGGTGGCGGGCCGAGCGCCTGAACTGCTTGACGCATTGCGTCGAATGACTCGACCGCGCTATCTACCACGAGGTGAGGCACGTGGTCACGTGGCTATCCATGTCCGCTTGGGTGACTTCAGCGTCCCGCAGGCTGAGATAGTGTTACGCGAAGGGTTGCGCAACGTACGTTTGCCAATTCAGTGGTATGTCGAAACCCTAGCTGCGTTGCGTAAGTCACTTGGTATTGAGATACCAGCATTGGTTTATTCCGACGGAGAAGATACGGCGCTAGCGGCGCTATTGACCCAGCCCGGGGTGCGTCGAGCGGCTCGGGGGACCGCGGTGACCGATCTACTCGAGATGGTTGAAGCCACAGCCATGATTTCTTCAGGCTCGGGGTTCAGTATTTGGGCCTGCTTCCTTGGCCGCGTGCCGAGGCTCTGCTTCCCGTCACAGCGTCAGTTGCGCGTACTAGGCGAACCTAGCGATGTTGACCTGGAGCCTGAGCTCGATTTCGGAGCAAGCGTGTCCGAGGGATTTGCTGCAGCGATAACCAGACGTTTGCTATGAGTCCGGCGCTGTTACCTTTTCTAAAGAATATGCTTATAGTGCTGCGGGGGGCAGTATTGGGGCAGGGTATTGTTTTTCTAGCTTTGCCTTGGTTATCACGACTCTATGACCCGCAAGATTTTGGAGTGATGCAGTCGTTCCAGTCATTACTTTCGTTGTTGCTTATCCTCTGCTCATTGCGGTTAGAAGTTGCCATACTAAGGGCTAGCGAATCTGAGTTGCGCCATGTTGTGGCAATATGTGTTTTTTTGTGTCTTATCAGTAGTGTAGTTACATTATTTGTGATAGTACTACTTAAGTGGCTAACCCCCACTTGGTTTTTTGGATTGAGTTCAGTTATCTGGCTGTTGCCAGCAAGTCTACTGCTGGCTGGGATAAGTCAAGTATGTAACTATATCTGCCTGCGTCGACAGGCCTTAGGCATCAATGCGGACGGCAAGATTGCGCAATCGCTTACTTATGTTGCCGTTGCCGGGGGGGTTGGCCTAGCGTCTCCAAGTGCGCTGGCCCTGAATTTGGCAGATCTCTTAGGGCGGCTTGCATTGGTCCTTGCCTCTTGGCGTGGTGCTTTGAGGCAGACACTACTTGACCGCGCTACCTTGAGCCGCGAGAGCCTAACTGTACTATCGCGTTTCCGTAGTCTCCCTCTGTTTTCAATGCCGAGTGCGGCAGTTAACACATTGGGCTCGTCGTTTACGCCATTAATGATGTTGGCACTGTTTGGTGCCAATGAAGCAGGAAACTTTGCCATGATTGAGCGTTTGCTGGGAACACCTATCGCCGTTATTGCAGGCGCTGCATCTCAGGCGTTCATGGCTGCTTTTTCTGGGCAGTCCCTTGTTGCTAATGAAAAACGTGTGCTGTTTTTGCGAATTTTGCGTACTAGTGCACTGCTAGGTTTCGCTCCAACCATCGTATTGATGGCTGTTGGCCAGGATCTATTACCTCTGCTGCTTGGAGATGATTGGCAGCTTGCTGGTCGCTATGTCGGTATCCTTGCGCCCATGCTTTACATCTCGCTGCTTGCGACGCCGGTAAACATGACTTTGGTAATTGGTGGTCACTATGGCTTGCAGTTTCTGTGGGATAGTGGACGGTTGGTAAGCCTCGCGCTTATGTGGTGGGCAATCAGCGCCGGTCAATACGACTCGATTACAGCAGTTAGCATTTACAGTGCGATTGTCTCTATTTTTTACATTCTCCATATTGTTCTTTCATATTGTTGTGTCAACAATGGGCTTGGCAGTAACTTTTTTGAGAGAAATTAATGAGTTTTTTTATAAGCAGAGGTCTGAAACGGTTTTTTGCTTGGGATGCTTGGCTGGCCTGCTTTTTTGTTTTAATTTATTTGACTCTTCTTTATTATATTTATATCGAAAAACTCCGTCGTTGGGATTATCTCGGGTTTCCGCTTGGTCCAAGTCCCGTCTTTGCATTATTGTTCAGTGTTGTGCTGATTCTGATTCCACTTTTCTTATTGCGACGGCGGATTCAGCAAGCTTCATCCTATTTTGCATGGTGTATTTATTTCTTTGTTTACATTCCTGGGGTATTGTTTCCAGTATTGCAGTGGCTAAGTGACGATGTTTTTTTATTGATTAGTCTGCTTTGTTGTAGTTTTTTATTAATCTTGGGATTTATTCGTTCGTCGTCAATAGCAATCAAAATACGTGTTCCGGTGCATGTATTTTGGCTGGGGTTTTGGGTCATCTACCTGCTATTGAATGGTTATTCTTTGGCGATTTTTGGAGGTTCGATTTCTTTTGCCGATATTGTGAATGTTTACGACCAGCGAACCCTCGCAGGAGATCTCGCCGATGGAACCTTGGTTGGCTATGCAACGGGAATTCTCTCAGGTTGTTTTAATCCATTTCTAATGAGTGTAGGTCTATTGCACCGAAGACCTGTATACTTCACGATGGGTGCAATAGGTCAGATATTTGTCTATACTACCTTTGCAATGAAGTCTACGTTGTTATCAATAGTAATCATATTGGTACTTTACTTATTGTGCATACGCGGCGGGCGGGTCCGATGGCGAGGGGTGGCAATCTTCAGTGTTGCTTCTGTTTTGATTCCTCTGGTTGTTGGTTTGTTCATTGATGAGGACGCATCGGTGCTCTACGAAAATATAGCGGCTATTGTTTACATGCGAACTTATGGCATGGTAGGCGCTCTAATCGGCATTTACTACGATTTCTTCTCTCTCAACCCCCAGACTTATTACTCTCATATCAATCTGGTTGGAATGTTTGTTACTTATCCGTATCAGGCGTCAATCGGCGAGGTAATTGGTGCCAGCATGGGCTTGGAGATGAATGCTAACGCTAACTTCTTTGCTACCGATGGAATTGCTGCCGCAGGTCTTTTTGGGCTACTGCTAATTGGTGCGGTGGTCGGTCTCACACTGCGTTTTATGGACTCGTTGGTACCTCGCGAGAACGTGCCACTGTTGTGTGGTGCAGCCGCACCCATCTTGATGAGTCTTGCTAATTCATCTTTTTTTACCACGCTCTTAACAAGCGGTTTGATGCTGTTGATATTGCTTTGTGCGCTGTGGCGGCCAGAAATGGCATACGGCCTGTCATTGGCACGTCGACCAGCGCACTTCATGTCTACGGCGCACATTAGATGAGAATTCTGCAAAACGTCGGTCTATATCCGAGCTACCTTAACCGTCTCGAGACGTTGATTGACGGTGCCGTTGGACATCAGAATGCTCTCGAGGTGTTTCTCGCGGATGGCTTCGAGTCAACACACCTGCTGCAGGGGGTGATCGACGGCGACCCTGACTTTGCCCTTGCTCTTGGAAATAGTGAGCTCGTGCAACGACGGTGGGCGACTGAGAATGGCTTGCCGCGAAGGACAGCTTTAGAAGATATCCTGCTTGCGCAGATTGAACATCACCGAACAGAGGTCTTCTACAACCTCGATCCGGTACGCTTTGACGATCGCATTCTTGGCCGTCTCCCTGGTTGTGTTCGGCGCACGATCGCATGGAGCGCAGCGCCAAGCCCACACACACGATTTCAAGGCTATGACCTGGTCGTAAATAACTTTCCCGGCATCCTTGCGCGGTACGCCAAGCTTGGTTGTCGGACAGCTTATTTTTTCCCTGCCCTAGCGCCGAAGATGTGCGAAGTTGCGTGTCGCACTGAGCGGCCGATCGACATAATTTTTGTCGGAGGTTACAGTCGACATCACCTGCGTCGCTCCAATGTTCTCGACGCTGTATCAGCGATGTCCCCCGCAAAGCGAGTGTGTTATTACCTTGATCTCGGAAGACTCAACCGACTTTCAGAGTTGCCACTATTGGGCCGGTTGAAGTTGCTGTCACCGCACCGCCGAACACCATCTATCCGATCCATCTCTGCGCCTGCGTTGTTTGGGACTGAACTTATCGAAGCTTTTGGGCGAAGCAAGATAGTTCTCAATGCTGCGGTAGATATGGCGGGTGACGAGCGTGGCAACATTCGCTGTTTCGAGGCTATGGGGTGTGGTGCACTACTGCTTTCGGACGCAGGCAGTTATCCCACTGGCATGGAGTCGGGCCGTACGTTGGTGACCTATAACGATCCAACAGATGTAGTTAAACAGGCGACGCGTATGCTAGATGATGACAGTCTTCGCACTCACATCGCTGCAGCGGGCCACATGATGTTGGCCGACCGCTATTCAAAAAGTCGCCAGATGGATGCCTTTCGAGCGCTAGTTGACTAAAACTGTCAGTTGCACCGCCTTAAACCTGATTCAATGGAGACTACACATGCTAGAGAGCATTAATGCTAACAACAAGCAACTGGCACTTATCCTGCGCCATAGCTACACGACAGAAGACATCAAGTTTTTTACGCCGGATTCATATTCGCAGCAACTTGGCTACATGAAGCGGTCGGCTGGCTACGTGATTCAGCCGCACGTACACAACCCAGTGCGCCGCGAGGTTGAATACACAAAGGAAGTACTGATCATCAAGCGTGGTGTGGTTCGCGTCGATTTTTATTCAGAGGACCAGACCTACTTAGAAAGCACTCTTTTGCGAGCTGGCGACATTATTCTTCTTGCTTTCGGTGGGCACGGCTTCGAAATTTTAGAGGAGGCCGAAATTGTGGAGGTCAAGCAAGGTCCGTACTGTGGAGAGCAGGACAAGACGCGATTCCTACCAGTCTCCCCCGATCAGCTGATCATGAAGGATGCCAAATGATTCAAGTAAATGAACCTTTGCTCGATGGGAATGAGAGAAAGTACCTCAATGAATGTATAGACACCGGGTGGATTTCATCGGAAGGTCCGTTTGTCCAGCGTTTTGAAGAACAGTTCGCGGCGTCTGTTGGACGACGTCATGCGATCGCAGTAGCCAACGGATCGTTAGCGTTGGATGCAGCCCTCGTCGCTCTTGACCTGAGTCCAGGCGACGAAGTGTTGATGCCCTCTTTTACGATCATCTCCTGCGCGGCTGCGATCGTGCGCGTTGGCGCTGTACCTGTGGTTATTGATGCTGACCCTATCACGTGGAATATGGATGTCACCAAAATCGAGGCACACATCACTCCGCGTTCAAAGGCAATGATGGTCGTTCATATTTATGGCCTACCTTGCGACATGGATCCAATCCTTGCACTTGCAAACAAGTACGGCTTGAAGTTGGTTGAGGATGCTGCCGAGATGCATGGTCAGACCTACCGTGGCCGGCCGTGCGGGAGTTTTGGCGACCTTAGTATCTTCAGCTTTTACCCGAACAAGCACATCACAACTGGCGAAGGTGGCATGATTGTCACCGACTCCGATGTGCTGGCGGAGAAATGTCGCGGTTTGCGTAACCTGTGTTTCATACCTGAGCGTCGCTTCGTGCACGAGCAGCTCGGCTGGAACATGCGGATGACCAATCTGCAGGCAGCTCTGGGTGTTGCTCAACTTGAGCGTTTATCCGTTTTTGTCGAACGCAAGCGTGCAATGGGAGCACTCTATACAAAATTGCTGCAAGGTATGCCTGGCTTGCAATTGCCGCAGGAGGCGACTGAGTACGCAAACAATATATATTGGGTTTATGGCATCGTGCTGGAGCACGATATCGGATTTGACGCCAGAGAGGCAATGCGTCGGCTAGGTGCGGCTGGCGTAGGCACTCGACCCTTCTTCTGGCCGATGCACGAGCAGCCTGTTTTTCATCGCATGGGTCTTTTCGCTGATACCTGTTGCCCGGTGGCAGAAAACATCGCGCGCCGCGGCTTCTATATTCCGAGCGGGTTAGCCCTGAGCGAGGACCAGATTAATACCGTAGCTCAAACAGTTCGCGAGGTACTGAAATGAGCAACAACTTTAGTCATTACTCACTCTACTATGACCTACTCTATGCGGACAAAGACTACGCGTCCGAAGTGAACTATGTGCGCACCCTGATCGATGAACATGCAGCGCTACCGGTTAGCTCACTACTCGAATTGGGGTGCGGAACAGGAATTCATGCATCCAAACTAGCTGGGCAGGGCCTGAACGTTTTGGGTGTTGACCTCAGTGCCGAGATGCTGGCAGGCGCGCGCGCGCGCGCTGTCGCGCAAGGCTTTGATGCTGGGCGGCTAATGTTCGATCAGGGTGACGCGCGCAGCTTCCGTGGCCCCCGGAAGTTTGACGTCGTCACATCGTTGTTTCACGTGCTGAGTTACCAGACGAAGGAGGCTGACCTCCAAGCCATGATGCAGACGTCAGCATGTCACCTTGATGCGGGTGGGCTGTTTATATTCGACTTCTGGTACGGTCCAGCCGTGCTGTGGCAGCGGCCTGCGGTACGAGCCAAACGTCTTTCCAATAGTGAAGTTGAGGTGACTCGCCTTGCTGAACCTGTCATTCACGAGCAAATCAATGTGGTTGATGTGAACTACTCCGTCTTCGTTAAAGAACTGGCCAGCAACCAGACGCACGAGATCAAGGAAACGCATCGGATGCGCTATTTGTTTTTGCCTGAAATTGATTTGTTGCTCGATGCAAACGGCTTCGACCGCATCCAGACAGAAGAATGGCTCACACGCAAAGCGCCGTCGCTAGATTCTTGGGGGGTGTGCGTGGTAGCTCGCAAACGATGATGGTCGCCAGTTGAGCATGACGGGGCTCAATGAAAATTCGCCGCGAAGAGTCGGCCTGTTTCTGGGTGTTGGGCCGAGAGCAGGCGGCATGTTTCAGTACGCCCAATCGGTGTTGGAGGCGCTGTCCCAGCTTGACAGTCATTACGAAGTGACCATCGCTTACAGCGACACCGACTGGTCAGCCATCCTGGCGCGCTTTGGCTTGACCGGAGTGGCGCTTAAGCATGCCAGAGTCGGTCAACGTCTAGCTGATATGGTGATGGTCTTGCGCCTGTCAGGGGCGCTGACCCGAGCCCTTGGTCAGATGTTTAACCCACTAGTTCGCGAGTTACTCGCGTTGCGTTGTGATGTCTGGATCTTTCCTGCACAGGAGTCCCTAAGCTATCAAATGCCGATCCGTGCAATCGGGACCACACACGACCTGATGCATCGCTATGAGGCGATTTTTCCGGAGGTGAGCTCCAAGGGCCGCTACGGAATCCGCGAACATCGTTTTCGAAATATAGCCAATTGGTGCGCCGGCGTCATGGTTGATTCGGAGGTTGGTCGCCAGCATGTCGTCGAGAGTTACGGCGTGTCAGAAGCCAAGGTCTATCCTCTGCCATATGTAGCACCGAGCTACCTCCATGACAAGCGCGAGCGGGCGGATTTCGATGCGCACTACCATCTGCCTGTCAAGTTTCTGTTTTACCCTGCACAGTTCTGGCCGCATAAGAACCATCTGAGGTTGGTAGACGCTGTGCATCGCGTCGCCGAGCGCTACCCAGATATTGCACTTGTGTTGAGCGGCGGCAAGCATCATCAATTCGATGAGATTCAACGGCGCGTCGAAGATCTTGGTATGCAAGAGTGCATCCGGTTCGTCGGCTATGTGCCTGACGCTGATCTGAGCGGCTTGTACAGGCGAGCCCGTGCGCTGGTGATGCCGACATTCTTTGGGCCCACAAACATTCCACCGTTAGAGGCTATGACCATTGGTTGTCCGGTACTGGTTTCCGGTATTTATGGAATGCCCGAGCAATGTGGGGACGCAGCTTTATATTTTGATCCGAACTCTGTAACCGAAATGGTAGAACGCATTCAACAGGTGTGGAGCGATGATGCGCTGGCGGCTGAAATGGTGCGAAAGGGCTTGGAACTGAGTCTTCACAACGGCCAGCCGCAATTTAACCGAAAGCTGGCGAAAATTGTTGATGCCATATTCGAATTGCCGGAGCCCATATCAAAACCATAAAAATCCAGTAATCAAATAATAATCAACATGAAAATTAGCGTTATCACTGTTTGTTACAACTCCGATGAAACGATTGGCCACACGCTGCGTTCGGTGCGTGAACAAACGTATGGCAATATCGAACACATCATTGTTGATGGTGGGTCAAAAGATACTACTTTGGCAGTTGTGGCAACTGAAGGCCAACATGTGGCCAAAATCGTATCTGAAAGAGACGAGGGCATATACGATGCCATGAATAAAGGCATCACTTTGGCCACAGGCGAAATTGTTGGCTTTATCAACGCAGATGACTTTTATGCGTCTACTAGCGTTTTGGCGGATGTTGCCGCCGCCTTTTCTAAAAGTGGGGCTGACAGCTGCTATGGTGACCTTTGCTACGTTAGTCAGACAGACTCGACACGTGTTGTTCGATATTGGCGTTCTAAAGATTTTGTACCGGGGGCGTTTGATGAGGGTTGGTGCCCGCCGCATCCGACATTTTTTGTTCGGCAATCAGTTTATAAGCGTTTAGGCGGGTTCGATCTAAGTTTCAAGATAGCTGCAGATTTTGAATTGATGGCTCGCTATTTAGAGGCTGCTCGCATCACCAGCTATTACATTCCTGAAGTTCTAGTGAAAATGCGTTTGGGAGGGACTACCAACCGCAGTCTGAGCAACATTTTTAAACAAAATGCTGAGATACGTCGGGCGCTATCAAAAATCGGGCGACGCTCTTCGATGGTCAGTTTTGTTCTGAACAAATTGGTCAGTCGCGCCATTCAATTTGTCAGAAGGCCGGTCTAATGCGGTTTTTGGTTACTGGTGCCAGTGGCTTCATTGGGCGCGAACTTTGTCGGCACCTGCTTCAATTGCAACACCATGTGCGAGCAGTCACTTCATCAACGGTAGCTGAGTTGCGGTTATTTGCTTCTGTGCCCATGGCGGATCGACTTGATGTGGTCCGAGTTGGCCATGAAGCGATTTCTCCGTTAGATTGGGCATGCGCCTGCGATGGCGTTGATGCAGTCATTCATCTTGGGGCTAGAGCGCATGTACTCAAGGAGACCGTGGACGGTGTTTGCTCCATCTACCGAAGAGCCAATAGTGAGGTGACTTTGGCGCTTGCACTTGCGGCGCTAGAGAGCGGTGTACAACGTTTTATTTTCATCAGTTCTATTGGTGTAAACGGTGCTGAAACTTCTGAGATGCCTTTCACGCCAGCTGATGCTGCGGCACCGCATTCACCCTATGCACTTTCAAAGTACGAGGCGGAAACAGGTTTAAGGAAGCTTGCTGAACAGAGGGGCTTAGATTTCGTGATCATTCGCCCACCTATGGTCTATGGTCCGGAAGCACCTGGCAACTTCGGCTCTCTCATGCGTGCCGTTCAAAAGGGCTGGCCGTTGCCGCTAGGCGCCATCCATAACCAGCGCAGCCTGGTGGCTCTGGACAACTTGGTTGACTTCATCATCACCTGCATCACCCATCCCAAGGCAGCCAACCAAACTTTTCTGATCAGTGACTGCCAAGACTTGTCCACCACCGAGTTGGTGCGAGGTATGGCCAAGGCTGCGGGTGTACCCGCACGTTTGCTGCCGGTGCCTGTTTGGGCCTTGGAATGGGTCGGGCGATTGGTTGGCAAGGGGGATGCTATTCAGCGTTTGTGTGGTAACTTGCAAATTGATAGCAATAAAGCTAGAAATCTATTGGGCTGGACGCCAAAAATCTCTGTGCAAGAGGGTTTGCGGCGGGCGATGAATGGCAATGTCAAAAAATGAAAAGAATATTTGATTTGGTTTTTGCAGTTGCTATTGCCACCGTATTGTTGATTCCTATCTTGCTCGTTGCTCTTTCAGTGAGATTCACCTCCAAAGGTCCCATTCTGTATTGGTCTGATCGTGTGGGCGCCAATAACAAGATATTCAAAATGCCCAAATTCCGCAGTATGCGTGTGGGTACACCGGCAGTGGCGACCCATTTGCTCAGCAACCCAGATGTGTATTTGACGTCGGTCGGCAGTTTTCTACGCAAATCCAGCCTAGATGAATTGCCCCAGTTGTGGAGCATCTTCAAGGGTGATATGAGTTTTGTGGGACCTCGCCCGGCGCTGTTTAATCAACACGATTTGATCGACTTGCGCACCCAGTCAGGTGTGCATCACCTCACGCCAGGTCTGACGGGCTGGGCGCAGATCAATGGCCGTGATGAGTTGCCTATTCCTCAAAAAGTGGCGCTGGATATTGAATATATGCAAAAAAAATCACTTTTTTTTGATATTCGAATCATTTTCCTGACGGCGTTGAAGGTTCTGGCAAGGGATAATGTCAGCCATTAAGAACACGGTCAACGTGTCGCCAGGGTAGCACCATCATTTTTAAAAGGTAATCAACATGTCATCTCTCATCGAAATCCAGAACCAGATTGCCCTGCTGCAAAAACAGGCCGAAGAAATCAAATCTGCCGAATTGGCTGCGACCATTGCCGATATTCTGGCCAAGATGGAAGCTTTTGGTATCACGGTGGACGATCTGGATCGTGCCAAGGGCCGTTCTCGCAAACCAGCTGCCGCTGCCAAATCTGGTAACCCTGCCCCCATCAAATACCGTGGTCCCAATGGTGAAACCTGGACCGGCCGTGGCCTGATGCCACGGTGGTTGGCCGCCAAAGTGGCAGAGGGGCAGACCAAAGAAACGTTTGCGGTTTAAGGCTGATCACAATGCGCCAACATAGGCGCAAGGTTTTTTCAACGGGAGTGGTGATGCAGAGCAGGGTGTTGGGCTGGCCGCTGGCCGTTAAACGGCTGGTGGTTTTGGCGTTGGACGTGGCGTTGGCGCTGTTTGCCACCTGGGCTGCATTTGCGTTGAGGCTGGATGGGTTTTTCTGGCCAGTTGGGGCGCAGTGGGCCGTTTTTGCGGTGGCTCCGGTGTTGTTTGTCCCCATCTTCATCAAGCTGGGCTTGTATCGGGCCGTTTTTAGGTACTCCGGCCAAGCGGCCTTGCATGCCACAGGCATGGCAGTGCTGATTTATGCTTGTCTCCTGTCATTGGTGTTGTTGTGGATGCGCTGGCCCGGCGTGCCACGCAGCCTGGGTATCTTGCAGCCTTTGGTGTTTTTGTTCTTGGTGGGGGCAAGTCGTGCTGTGGCGCGCTTCTGGTTGGCTGACTTGTCTCGTGCGCAATCTCGCAGAGAAGGCACGCTACTCATTTATGGTGCGGGGACCTCGGGTGTACAAACCGCCGAGGCCTTGCGCCTGTCGCAGCAATACAGCTTGCTTGGCTTTGTGGACGACGATGACGACAAGGTGGGCCGCCACATCAATGGGCTGCGTGTGTATGCCTCCCCTGAGGTCTCAGAACTCATTGCTAGCCAAGGCGTCACCGATATCCTGCTGGCCATGCCCAGTGCCTCCCGAGAACGGCGCAACGCCATTCTGGGGAGTCTGCGTGATTTGCCGGTTCACGTCCGCACTTTGCCAGGTCTGTCTGACCTGGCAAGCGGTCGGGTAACGGTGCAGGATTTTCATGAACTGGAGATTGAGGATTTACTGGGCCGCGAACCGGTTGTGCCGCGTGCAGAGTTGTTGGCGCAGGACCTGACAGGCCAGGTGGTGCTGGTCACCGGAGCAGGGGGCAGCATTGGCAGCGAGCTCACGCGCCAGATTCTGCAGCAGCGGCCGCGCCAATTGCTGCTGTTCGAGCACAACGAGTTTGGGCTGTATGCCATTCATCAGGAATTGCAAGCGATCTGTTTGGCTGCCGGGCTGTCGGTGGAGCTGGTGCCCCTGCTCGGTAGCATCGCCAACCCGCATCGCCTGAAAGCTGTTTTCAGCACCTATCAACCCGCAACGGTCTACCACGCGGCGGCATATAAACATGTGCCGATGGTCGAAGACAACCCCGGCGAAGGTGTGCGCAACAACGTGTTTGGCACCCTGAACCTGGCGCAGGCGGCGGCCACGCATGGCGCACGGCGTTTTGTGTTGATCAGTACCGACAAGGCGGTGCGTCCCACCAATGTCATGGGTGCCACCAAACGCATGGCTGAGCTGGTGCTGCAGGCGCTGGCGGCCCAGTCCCACGGCACCACCTTTTGTATGGTGCGCTTTGGCAATGTGTTGGGCTCCAGCGGCAGTGTGGTGCCACTGTTTCGCAAACAGTTGGCCGCCGGTGGGCCGCTCACGGTGACCCATGCCGAGGTCACCCGTTATTTCATGACCATCCCCGAGGCCGCGCAGCTGGTGTTGCAGGCCGGTGCCATGGGGCAGGGGGGCGACGTGTTTTTGCTCGATATGGGCCAGCCGGTCAAGATTGTTGACCTGGCACGGCGCATGATCGAGCTCTCGGGTCTGCGGGTGCGTGATGCCGCCCATCCCGGAGGCGACATCGAGATCGCCATCACCGGCCTGCGCCCCGGCGAAAAACTCTATGAAGAGTTGCTGATTGGTGACAACCCCGAGCCCACCAGCCACCCGCGCATCATGAAAGCGCATGAAGACTACCTGGACTGGCCACGTCTTGAACCCCATTTGCAGACCTTGCAGCAAGCCGGGCTTGAGGGGGATGTGGCAACCATCAAGGCCGTGTTGCAGACCTGTGTGCAAGGTTATCAGGCGCAGCCAGCGGTTCTGGACTGAGTCGGGTCGACTTGCTGCACAATTTGCAGCTTGTTTTGTCCCTTTCTTCAGTGAACCACGAACCCACCATGACCGACGTCACCCACATCCAGCCACGCGACAAAGCAGAAATCCTGGCACAGGCCCTGCCCTACATCCGTAAGTACCATGGCAAAACCATGGTCATCAAATACGGCGGCAACGCCATGACCGACCCGGCCCTGCAGCAGGACTTTGCCGAAGACGTGGTGCTCCTGAAGCTGGTGGGCATCAACCCGGTGGTGGTGCATGGCGGTGGCCCGCAGATCGAGACGGCCCTGAAGCGCCTGGGCAAAAAAGGTGAATTCATCCAGGGTATGCGCGTCACCGATGCCGAGACCATGGAAGTGGTTGAATGGGTGCTGGGTGGTGAGGTGCAGCAAGACATCGTTGGCCTGATCAACCAGGCTGGCGGCAAAGCCGTGGGCCTGACCGGGCGCGACGGCGGCATGATCCGCGCACAAAAGCTCAAGATGCTCGACAACGCCGATCCCACCAAGGAACACGACGTTGGCCAGGTGGGTGACATCGTCAGCATCGACCCGAGCGTGGTCAAGGCGTTGCAGGACGACGCGTTCATCCCGGTCATCAGCCCGATTGGTTTTGGGGAAGCCAACGAGAGTTACAACATCAACGCTGATGTGGTGGCCGCCAAACTCGCCACGGTGCTCAAGGCCGAGAAGCTGCTGATGCTCACCAACATCAGCGGGGTGCTCAACAAGGCCGGTGAGTTGCTCACCGACCTGACCGCGCGGCGCATTGACGAGTTGTTTGCCGATGGCACCATCAGTGGTGGCATGTTGCCCAAAATTGCTGGTGCGCTGGACGCAGCCAAGAGTGGTGTGCACGCAGTCCACATCGTCGATGGCCGCGTGCCGCATGTGCTGTTGCTTGAAATCCTCACGGACCAGGCTTTTGGCACCATGATCCGCTCGCATTGATTTGCTAACAAAATAGTAGCTATTCGCCCTTGTAGATAAAGGGCTTGAGCCACTTTTGATGTAGATCAGTTGAAGTTGAGCAAAACTAGGGGTTTTCCCTAGAAACGACCCTAAACCCGCTTTTGTCACGGGTTCACGCTGTCTGCGGTTCGGGAAATGCTGCAAAATAGAACGATCGTTCTTTTATGCGCCATGACCCGTTCCACCTCACTTTTATCGCCTGACAGCGGCCCGTCTGTCAGCAAATCACGCCATGACCGGGCCTTGCAAAAAGGCCAGCACACCAAGCAGCTCATCGTCGAAGCGGCTTTGCGCTTGGCCGGCCAGATTGGTCTGGAGGGCCTGAGCATCGGTGTGTTGGCCGAGGTCACCCACATGAGCAAGTCGGGCGTGTTTGCCCACTTCGGCTCGCGTGAGGAGTTACAACTCTCGGTAGTGCGTGAGTATTACCAGCGTTTTTCCGACGAGGTTTTTTTCCCGGCCATGCAAGAGCCGCGCGGCCTGCCACGCATGCGGGCGCTGTTTGCCAACTGGATGAGCCGTGTTGCGGTGGAGCTGCAGTCCGGTTGTATCTTCATCAGTGGTGCGGTGGCTTTTGATGACCGGCCCGGCCCGGTGCGCGACGCACTGGCCAGCGCGGTGCAGACCTGGCTCCATGCCCTGACCCGCGCCATTGAGCAGGCACGTGAAGAGGGCCACCTGGTGCCCGACGCCGACGCCGAGCAGATGGCCTTTGAGATCCACGGCCTGATCCTGTCCCTGCATTACGAAGAACGCTTTCTGAAGAATCCCGGCGCCCTGGAGCGGGCCCACATCGGCTTCGAAAACATCCTGCTGCGTTACGGCAAGCGCACCAGCCCCAACCCTCAGATTTAACAGGAGACCACCATGACCATCTACAACCCGCCCCTGCGTGACATGCAGTTTGTCATGCACGAAGTGCTCAACGTCACCCGCGATCTGGCGGCGATTCCGATGCATGCCGACATGGACGCCGACACCATCAACGCGGTGCTCGAAGAAGGTGGCAAGTTCGCCGCCGAGGTGCTGCTGCCGATCAACCGCAGCGGGGATGAAGAGCACTGTGTGCTGGACACGACCAGTCACGAGGTCACCACCCCCACCGGTTTCAAGGCGGCTTACAAACAGTACATCGACAGCGGCTGGGCCGCGCTGGCGTGTGACCCGGCCTACGGCGGCCAGGGCCTGCCGCTGGTGGTGAACCAGTGTTTCTACGAGATGATGAACTCGGCCAACCAAGCCTGGGCGATGTACCCAGGCCTGACCCACGGTGCGTATGCTGCGCTTTACACCAACGGCACGCCGGAGCAAAAAGAAACCTACCTGCACAAGATGACCAGCGGTGAGTGGACCGGCACCATGTGCCTGACCGAACCCCATTGCGGCACCGACCTGGGCCTGATGCGAAGCAAGGCCGAGCCGCAGGGTGACGGCACCTACAAGATCACCGGCACCAAGATTTTCATCAGCGCCGGTGAACACGACCTGAGCGACAACATCATCCACCTGGTGCTGGCCCGCCTGCCCGATGCACCGCCCGGCATCAAAGGTGTCAGCCTGTTCATCGTGCCCAAATACCTGGTCAACGCCGACGGCACACGTGGTGCGCGCAACAGTGTTTTTGCCTCGCGCCTGGAGCACAAGATGGGCATCAAGGCCAGCGCCACCGCCCAGATCGAGCTCGAAGGTGCCATTGGCACCCTGGTGGGTGAACCCAACAAGGGCATGCACGGCATGTTTGTGATGATGAACGCCGCGCGCCTGGGGGTCGGCAACCAGTCGCTGGGCCTGACCGAAGTGGCCTTCCAGAACGCCCTGGCCTACGCCAAGGAGCGCATCCAGATGCGCAGCCTCTCTGGCCCCAAGTCCAAGGGACAGCCTGCCGACCCGATCATCGTGCACCCCGATGTGCGCAAGATGCTGCTCACCGCCAAAGCCTATGCAGAAGGCGGCCGGGCCTTGTTGTGCTTCAGTGCCATGATGCTGGAAAAAGAGCATAACCACCCCGACGAGAAAACCCGCAAAGATGCTGGCGAGATGCTGGCGCTGCTGACCCCGATCGTCAAAGCCTTCATCACCGACAACGGTCACATCGCCACCAACGCCTGTATGCAGGTGTTTGGCGGCCACGGCTACATCCGCGACAACGGCATGGAGCAGTTTGTGCGCGATAACCGCATCAACATGATCTACGAGGGCACCAACACCATCCAGAGCCTGGACCTGCTGGGCCGCAAGGTGCTGGGCAACCAGGGCGCGACCCTCAAGAAGTTTGGCAAACTCATTGCCGCCCTGGTGGCCGAGGAAGGTGTCAACGAGAAGATGGCCGAGTTCATCAACCCTATTGCGATGCTGGGGGATCAGATGACCAAGTTCACCACCGAAATCGGCTTCAAGGGTTTCCAGAACCCCGACGAGGTGGGCGCCGCTGCGGTGGACTACCTACGTGTAGCTGGCCACATGGTGTTTGGTTACTTCTGGGCGCGTATGGCACAGGTGGCTTTGCAGCAGATCGCTGCGGGCAGCACCGACCCGTTTTACACCGCCAAGTTGCAGACCGCACGCTTCTACTTTGCCAAGCTGTTCCCCGAGACCTCGACCCTGATGCGCACCGCACGCACCGGTGTCAAAGTCTTGATGGACACTGACGCGGCCCTGGCCTGAAACCCGGCCAAGCCGCCAGCGCTTTTTTAACACGCACCGGAGACTATCTATGAAAAATCGCCCTCTAGCCCTTATATACAAAGGGCTGATAGCTATTGTTACCGTAGCTGCCTGCGGCCTGGCCACTGCCCAGATGACACCCGTGGGCAGCTGGTACAGCATCGACGACAAAACCGGTGAGATCAAAAGCCTGGTGGTGATCACTGAAAAAGACGGTGTGTTGACCGGGCGCATCGACAAGCTGCTGCGCAAAAACGCCGACCAGAACGCGGTCTGCAAAGAGTGCACCGATGACCGCAAAGACCAGCGCACGCTGGGCATGGAGATCATCCGCGGCGCCAAGAAGGCCGAGGGCAAGGACGTGTGGGAAGATGGCAAGATCCTGGACCCCGAAAACGGCAAAAGCTACACCCTGCGCCTGACACCGATTGAAGACGGCAAAAAGCTCGAAGTGCGGGGTTCGGTGTTGTTCATCAGCCGCACACAAACCTGGCTACGTGTTCAGTAATTACGGGGAAACCAACATGTCTCGATTCAATGTGAAAAAAGTCGCCGTACTCGGCGCTGGGGTCATGGGTGCGCAAATCGCCGCGCATCTGGTCAATGTCAAGGTGCCAGTCATCCTGTTTGATCTGCCCGACAGCAAGTCCGGTAACAAAAACGGCATCGTCAGCCGTGCGGTCGATGGCCTGAAAAAGCTCAAGCCCGCACCGCTGGGTGTGCCCGAAGATGCCACGCTGATTGGCCAGGCCAATTACGAAGAGCACTTGGAGCAACTGCGTGACTGCGACCTGATCATCGAAGCCATCGCCGAGCGCATGGACTGGAAGCTCGATCTGTACAAAAAGATCGCGCCATTCATTGCGCCACATGCCATCGTCGCCTCCAACACCTCGGGCCTGTCGATCACCAAACTCAGCGAAGTGTTGCCAGAAGAGATCAAGCCTCGCTTCTGCGGCATCCACTTCTTTAACCCGCCGCGTTACATGCTGCTGGTGGAGTTGATTACCACCCCAACCACCCAGCCGCAGATCCTCGACGACCTGGAGGCCTTTGTCACCAGCAGCCTGGGCAAAGGTGTGGTGCGTGCCAAAGACACGCCCAACTTCATCGCCAACCGCGTGGGTGTGGCCGGCATGCTGGCCACCATGAAAGAGGTGGAGAACTTTGGCCTCTCTTACGACGTGGTGGACGACCTGACCGGTAAGAAGCTCGGTCGCGCCAGCTCCGGCACCTTCCGCACCGCCGACGTGGTGGGCCTGGACACCATGACGCACGTCATCAAGACCTTGCAAGACACGCTGAGCGGCGACGCAGCCGCAGGGCCTGGCAAGTTTGATCCGTTCTACGCCAGCTTTGCCACGCCCGAGGTCTTGAAGACCCTGCTCGAGATGGGCAACCTGGGCCAGAAAACCAAGGCTGGTTTTTTCAAGAAGGTCGGGCGCGACATCCTGCGCTTTGATCTGGAGAGCAAATCCTATGTGCCCGCTGGTGAGAAGGCTGACGAGGTCTACGCCCGCATGCTCAAGAAACCCGCCGCCGAGCGCCTGCAGCTGCTGCGCAACAGCGAAGGGGCGCAAGGTCAGTTCCTGTGGGCGATTCTGCGCAACGCCTTCCATTACGCTGCCGTGCATCTGGCCGAGGTGGCCGACAACGCGCGTGATGTGGACTTTTGTATGCGTTGGGGCTTTGGCATGAAGCAGGGCCCGTTCGAGCTCTGGCAAGAGGCCGGTTGGCTCACTGTGGCCAACATGGTCAAGGAAGACATCGACGCCGGCAAAGCCCTGTGCAACGCACCGTTGCCTGACTGGGTGTTCACCGGCCCCGTCGCCGAGGCCGGTGGTGTGCACACCACCCAAGGCTCCTGGAACCCGACCACGCGCAAGTTTGTGCCGGTGCGCTCGCTGCCGGTCTATGCGCGCCAACACTTCCCCGAGAGTGTGCTGGGTGCTCAGGCACCGTCGGCCGCCACCGCTGGCAAGACGCTGTTCGAAGACGACGCGATCCGCCTGTGGACCCTGGACCATGAGATTGTGATTGCCAGCATCAAGACCAAGATGCACGCCATCAGCCCCGACGTGGTCGAGGGCCTGGTGCAGGCGGTGGACCTGGCCGAAGCCAGCTACAAGGGCTTGGTGATCTGGTCCAACGACGAGATGTTCTCCGCTGGCGCCGACCTGCAAGCCATGTTGCCTGCCTTCATGATGGGCGGCGCCCAGGCCATCGACGGTGCTGAGGCCGAGATGCAGCGCGCCATGCTCAAGATCCGTTACGCCAGCGTGCCGGTGGTGTCCGCCGTGCGCGGTCTGGCGCTCGGAGGGGGGTGTGAACTGGCCATCTACAGTGCCAAGCGCGTTGCCGCGATGGAGAGTTACATTGGCCTGGTGGAAGTGGGTGTCGGACTGGTCCCTGGGGCTGGGGGCCTGACCTACATTGCCCGACGCGCTGCAGAAAACGCAGCAACGTCTACCGGCAAGGATTTGCTGCCGTTCCTGACCGAAGGCTTCACCGCCGCCGCCATGGCCAAGGTCGGTACCAGCGCCATCGAGTCGCGCAAGCTCGGCTATTTGCTGGATGGCGACGTGATCGTGCCGCACAAGGACGAACTGCTGTATGTCGCCTTGAGCGAGGCCAAGGCCATGGCCAATGCCGGTTATCGCCCGCCCCACAAGCGCACGTTTGCGGTGCTGGGCCGCAGTGGTGTCGCCACCATCAAGGGCTCGCTGGTCAACATGCGCGACGGTGGTTTCATCAGCGCGCACGACTTCCACATTGCCAGTCTGATCGCCAACGTGGTCTGCGGCGGGGACGTGGATGCGGGCAGCTTGGTGACCGAAGAGTATTTGATGACGCTGGAGCGGCAAGCGTTTTGCTCCTTGCTCAACCACCCGAAAACGCAAGAGCGGGTCATGGGGATGATGTCGACAGGTAAACCTGTCCGTAATTAACAGCGAAGCGAGAGACAAGCATGAAACAAGTTCAAGACGCCTACATCGTTGCCGCCACGCGCTCGCCCATTGGCAAATCGCATCGCGGGTTTTTCCGCAATACCCGCCCGGATGATCTGCTGGTCAAGGTGCTGCAGTCGGCCCTGGCACAGGTGCCCGGTCTCGACCCCAATGCCATTGAGGATGTGGTCTGCGGTTGCGCCATCCCCGAAGGTCAGCAAGGCCTGAACATCGCCCGCATCGGCGCGGTGCTGGCCGGGCTGCCAGTCAGTGTGGGGGGCATCACCGTCAACCGCTTTTGCGCCTCGGGCCTGAGTGCGATCCAGATGGCGGCCGACCGCATCCGTGTGGGTGAGGCCGATGTGATGATCGCCGCCGGTGTCGAGAGCATGAGTATGGTGCCGATGATGGGTAACGCGCCGTCTATGTCGCCGGCCATGTTTGGCAACGACGAAAACATTGGCATTGCCTACGGCATGGGCCTGACTGCCGAGAAGGTGGCGAACCAGTGGAAGGTCAGCCGCGAGGCGCAGGACGCCTTTGCGGTGGAGTCGCACCGCCGCGCCCTGGCCGCACAAGCCGCTGGTGAGTTTGCGGCCGAGATCACGCCGATCGAGGTGATTGACCGTGCGCCCAATCTGGACACCGGCGAGGTCATCGAGAAAAAACGTGTGGTCAGCCTGGACGAAGGTGCGCGTGCCGACACCTCGCTCGAAGGCCTGGCCAAGCTCAAAACGGTGTTTGCTGCGCGCGGCTCGGTCACGGCAGGTAACAGCTCCCAAACCTCGGACGGTGCAGGTGCGTTGATCCTGGTCAGCGAAAAGGCGCTCAAACAGTACGGCCTGACGCCGCTGGCGCGGTTTGTGAGTTTTGCCGCCAAGGGTGTGCCGCCGCAGTTCATGGGCATTGGCCCGATTGAGGCGATTCCGGTGGCGTTGCGCAACGCCGGTCTGAACCTGTCTGACATCGACTGGATTGAGTTGAACGAGGCTTTTGCCGCGCAGTCGCTGGCGGTGGTCAACACCCTCGGGTTGGACCCGGCCAAGGTGAACCCGATGGGTGGCGCCATCGCCCTGGGCCACCCGCTGGGCGCCACCGGTGCGATCCGTGCCGCCACCGTGATCCACGCGCTGCAACGCAAACAGCTCAAGTACGGCATGGTCAGCATGTGCATCGGTATGGGGCAGGGCGCGGCGGGGATTTTTGAGCGGGTTTGAAGTTTGCTGGGTGGCTTCCCGCTGCAAGGATGTGCAGGGGCACATGATCGGCGTGGCTCCATTGGCACGTCGCTGCGCGGTAGCCGGTTGGGGCGTCCCCCTCATACTGGGGTACCAGAAATCGGGGGCCACCCCAACCGGCTACCGCGCTGATCACGTGGACGCTGATGCTGGGTTTGAAGACCTGGGCCGACCGTCTTGCTTGCCGCCGTCGTCTTGTCTTCTTGGTCACCATCGCCAGCCAGACAGGCCCTTGGGGCGGCTGACGATTTCTGGTACCCCAGTATGAGGAAGTCGCCCCAAGGGCCTGTCTTGCGGGTCACAGCCAAAACGTTCGCATAAGAATGGCCAGTCCCAAAAACCTAGCAGCGCTGACAAAGGCACGTGTGCCAGAATTCCAAGCTCTTTAACCAGGACCGCCCATGACCGACCTTCTGATCGACACCACCGACCGGGTGATGACCATCACCTTCAACCGCGTGGACAAAAAAAACTCGTTCACCGCCGCCATGTACGCTGCCATGGCCGACGCCTTGACCAGCGCGCAGGCTGATGACGCCGTGCGCGTTGTGGTGTTCCAGGGCCATGAGACGGTGTTCAGCGCGGGCAACGACATTGCCGACTTTTTGCAGGCCCCCCCGGTCTCGCCCGACGTGCCGGTGTTCCGTTTCTTGCGCGCCATCAGCAGCTTTACCAAACCAGTGGTGGCCGCCGTGTGTGGCCCGGCGGTGGGCATTGGCACCACGCTGCTGTTCCACTGTGACCTGGTGTATGCCGGTGACAACGCCGCGTTTTCCATGCCTTTTGTGAACCTGGGCCTGTGCCCCGAGGCTGCGTCGAGCCTGCTGGCGCCACAGCGTATGGGCTACGGCCGCGCGGCCGAGGCGCTGCTGCTGGGTGATCCGTTTTTGGCCGAGGCCGCGCTCGAGATGGGCTTGGTCAGTCGCATCGTGCCGCCTGCCGAAGCCAGTGCGTTGGCGCAGCGCCAGGCGCAGCGGCTGGCCGCCAAACCCAGCAGCTCGGTGCTGGAAACCAAACGCCTGATGAAGCTCAGCCAGTCCAGCGCGGTAGAGCAGCGTATCGCCGAAGAAGCCGTCATTTTTGGCCGCATGCTCGGTGAGCCTGCTGCCAAAGAGGCCTTTGGCGCCTTTATGGCCAAGCGCCAGCCTGATTTTTCAAGCCTGTAAGACAAATTGGCCGATAGCCCTCGCATTTATTGGTTAAGTAGCTGCAATTTGTATAGTGTTTGAGGTCTGAACATGATGTGTCGCGCGCGGCTGATGCGGGTGTTGCTGGCCTGTGTGCTGGGGTGGTGCTTGGCTTGTGGCGCCAGTGCTGCCACGCCAGGTGAGGTGCCAGTCGGCAGTGTGTTGCGTGAGGCAAGCCTGCGCGGGCTTAACGGCCCCAACCGCCAGCTTTCGGCGTTTCGTGGCAGGCCGCTCATCATCAACGTCTGGGCCAGCTGGTGCCCGCCTTGTATTGCCGAAATGGACTCGCTGGAACGCCTGGCCTGGTCGGACACCGGGCAGCAGTTTCTGGTGATTGGTATCTCCACCGACGACTACCCCCAGGCAGCCAAAGGCTTCTTGCGCAAAAGCCAAGCCACGCTGAACCACTTCATTGACGAACGGCTGATTCTGGAAAACATGCTGGGTGCCAACCGCCTGCCACTCACTGTGCTGGTGGACGCCAAGGGGCGGGTGTTGCACAAAGTGGTGGGTGCGCGTGACTGGAACAGCCCCGAATCTGTCAAACTGATCACCCAAACATTCCGGCTCAAGCCAATCAGCCCGTTGCCGCTGAAGCGGTAACGACCGCCACCCTACAAGCCACCCGCCATGCCCCACGCCACGCCACCCGCAGCCGACATTCAGTTTGAGCCCGAGTTCATCACCGGGGTGAAGAAGGTGTTTGAAGAGATGATTGTCTTCAACCAGCTGCTGGGCCTGAAGATCACCTCGGTGCTGCCC
The DNA here is from genome assembly GCF_018619435.1 of Rhodoferax sp. U11-2br. Lineage (GTDB taxonomy): Bacteria > Pseudomonadota > Gammaproteobacteria > Burkholderiales > Burkholderiaceae_C > Rhodoferax. Next base: position 49,648 of record NZ_JAHFZF010000028.1, read on the forward strand.
ACCCAGGTCAAGGCGCGCATCGAGATGCGCAACGAGCTGGTGGGTCACTACGCCTACAACCGCATCCACGGCGGTGTCATCAGCGCCGGGCTGGACGCCATGGGCGGGCTGGCCGTGATGGTGGCGATTGGTGCACGCCACATGGACGAATCGGTGCAGCAGCGCCTGCAGCGTTTTGCCAAGCTCGGCACCATCGACCTGCGTGTGGACTACCTCCGCCCGGGCATTGGTGAGTGGTTTGAGTTGCGTGCTGAAGTGATGCGCCTGGGCTCACGCGTGGCCTCGACCCGCATGGAGTTTCTGGGCGCCGACGGCAAGCTGCTGTCCACCGCAGCGGCGGCGTATATCGTGTCCTGATGGCCCGGCGCCCGGCGGATAATTCGTCAAATATGTCTGCCATTTGTCATAACTGTGACACGCTCTGCGGTGCATAGTGGCGCTTTGTCGCCGATTCATCGCTTTTTTGTTCTGGAGTTGTTGCATGTCCACCCCTTTTTCCTCCCGCCGCCGCCTCCTGGGTCTGGCGCCTGCTGCCGGTCTGGCGGCCTTGTTGCCACATGGCCTGCTGCACGCCCAGGCGGCCGTGTCGGGCAATTTATCGCTCTACACCTCACAACCTGAGCGTGACGCACGCGGCACCATCGAAGCCTTTAATGCGCTGTACCCCAATGTCAAGGTCAATGTGTTTCGCTCCGGCACCACCGAAGTGCTCAACCGCCTGCGCACCGAGATAGCCGCAGGCAGCCCACGCGCTGATGTGCTGCTGATTGCCGATGCGATTTCGATGGAGGCGCTCAAGGCCGACGGTCGCCTGCTGCGCATGACGCACCTCAACACCCAGCAGATCCCGGCGCGTTATTTCGACAACGAGCGCACCTACATTGGCACCAAGCTGATCAGCACCGGCATCGTGGTCAACGCCAAGGCGCCGTTTAAGCCGAAGTCCTGGAAAGACCTGCTCAACCCGGCGCTCAAGGGCCAAATCATCATGCCAAGCCCGCTGTACTCAGGTGCGGCCGCCATCACCGTGGGTGCCTGGAGCCGCACGCCTGATCTGGGCTGGCCGTTCATTGAGGGCCTGAAAACCAACAAGGCGATTGCCGTCAAAGGCAACGGCGCGGTGCTGCAACAGGTGGCCACTGGCGAGAAAATGGTCGGCGTGCTGGTGGACTTCATGGCCTTCAACGCTACGGCCAAGGGTTCGCCGGTCGAGTTCATCACGCCCAAAGAAGGCTTGACTTACGTGACCGAGCCCGCAGCCATCCTCAACACTGCCAGCAACCTGCCCGCAGCACAGGCGTTTGTGAGTTTTCTGGTGTCACCGCAGGGGCAGAAGTTCTCCACCACGCTGGGGTATTTCCCGCTACAGGGCAATATCACGCCGCCTGCGGGTTATCCGAAGGTCGAGAGCCTGCGCTTTTTGCCGATGGATGCCGATGCCTTGCTGAAGGGGGCCGAGGCTGATCGCAAACGTTTCTCGGACATTTTTGGCGGTTGATGGTTTGACGCCGCTGGTAAGTCGCAAGTCTGGTTGGTTGGGCGCAGGGGCACCGGCGCAAGAGCGTTGGCTGCTCTGGCTCGCGCTTGCCTTTGTGGCGGTGTTCAGCCTGTTGCCAGCCGTCTATCTGGCGCTGCAGATGGGGCTGGCGCTGCTGGGCCCCACGCGAGCTGCGGTGCTGGCCACCCTGGCCTCAAACGACGCCTGGCACGCCAGCCAGCACACGCTGGAGGTGGGCGTGGGCGGCGCTGCTCTTGCATTGATCTATGGCCTGGTGTTTGCGCTGTTTGTGTCGCTAACACCGGCGCGGCCACGCCAGTGGCTGGTGTTTGCATTTGTGGTGCAGGCGCTGCTGCCGCCGCAGGTGGTGGCGCTGGCCTGGACACAACTCTGGCTGCCGCTCAAAAACACGCTGATTGCCCAGGGCTGGGACAGCTGGCAGGCCATCAGCAACCCGCTGCAGTCGCGCGAAGGCATCATCTTGCTGCTGGGCATCCACTACGCGCCGCTGGTGTTTTTGACGGTGCGTGCCGGTTTGCTGAACCTGTCGCCCGAGGTGATCGAGGCTGCCCGGGTTTGTGGCGCTTCACCACGCAGCATCCTGCGGCGGGTGATTTTGCCGCTGGTGCTGCCCGCGCTGGTGGCGGGTGGTGCGCTGGCTTTTGTGTCCTGTATCGGCAACTTCGGCATCCCGGCGTTTTTGGGCATTCCGGGTGAATATCTGGTGCTGCCCACGCTGATTTACCGTGAGTTGTCGGGCTTTGGCCCGGCGGCCATTCCGAGTGCACTGGTGTTGTCTGCGCTGGTGGCGCTTCTGGCGGCGCTGGGCATGGGGGTGCAGCGCGTAATTCTGAGATGTGGCAGCAGCGAGGTGATTGCCACACGCTTGAAAGTGCCACCGTTTCATCTGGGCCGCTGGCAAACACCGGTGGCGATCGGCTTGACGCTGTGGGTTAGCTTGCTGTTGCTGGCGCCACTGCTGGCTTTGTTGGCCAAGTCGGTGTCACCAGGTCTGGGCATTGCATTGACCTGGCAAAACCTCTCGCTGGAGCATTACAGCTATGTGCTGTTGCACAACGACGCCACGCTGCGTGCCTTTGTCAACAGTGTGAGTCTGTCAGTCGGCAGCGCGGTGGTGCTGGCGACGGTGTCGCTGTTTCTGGCCTACCAGATGGCATACCGCCGCAACGTGCTGCTGCGCCGTTTGATGCCGTGGATTGAGGTGCCGTATGTGATTCCGGGCGTGGTGTTGTCCATTGCCATGATCCTGCTTTACATCAAACCCCTGCCGCTGTTGGGCTGGTCGTTTTACAACACGCTGTGGATCATCTTTTTTGCCTATTTGGCGCGGTTTCTGACGATCCAGCTGCGTCCGGTGCTCAGTGGTTTCATGCAGATGCCGCGTGAGATGCTGGAGGCTGCCCAGGTGTTTGGCGGCTCGTTTGTAAGCCGCATGTGGCACATCGTGCTGCCGCTGATTCTGCCCTCGGTCACCGCTGGGGCGCTGCTGGTGATGTTGCTGTCGCTCAACGAACTCACCGTGTCGGCCCTGTTGTGGGCCACCGGCACCGAGACGCTGGGTGTGCTGGTGTTCGGGCTGGAGCAGGGCGGCGAGTCGGCTGCGGCCTCGGCCGTGGGCATCATTTCCATTGTGATCACGCTGCTGTGTATGTTGCTGGCATCGCGGCTGGGTCGCCGTTTACCTGAAGGTGTGTTGCCGTGGCGCGCATAAAACTAGACAACATCCACAAACATTATGGCCATGGCGCCAGCGCCTTCCACGCGCTGCGCGGTGTCTCGCTGGAGATGCACAGCGGCGAATTTGTCGCCCTGCTGGGGCCCTCGGGCTCGGGCAAAACCACGCTGTTGCGTGCCGTGGCCGGGCTGGAGAGCATCAACAGCGGCAGCATCCGCATTGGGGACGACATGGTGGCCGCCCCTGGGCGGCATGTGCTACCCGAGCGGCGCAACGTCGGCGTGGTGTTCCAGAGCCACGCCTTGTGGCCGCACATGACGGTGTATGACAACGTGCTGTTCCCGCTGCGCGAGTCCGGCTTGTCCGCAGCGCAAGCCGAACCCCGGGTGATGGAGGCGCTGGCCCAGGTGGACTTGCAGACCTTGGCGCGGCGCACCCCCGGTGAACTCTCGGGCGGGCAGAAGCAGCGGGTGGCGCTGGCACGTGCCATGGTGGCGCGCCCGCGTGTGATCCTGTTTGACGAACCCCTGGCCAGCCTGGACGTGGAATTACGCCGCGACATGATGCGTCACATCGATCAGATGCGCAGCGCCAACAGCAGCATGGTCTATGTCACCCACAACCAAGAGGAAGCGCTGGCGCTGGCCGACCGCGTGGTGGTGCTGAGTGAAGGCCGCATCGAGCAGGTCGACACCCCCATCTGTCTGTGCCGCGAGCCCCAGACCGAAATGGTGGCCCGCTTTGTCGGTGCGGGCAACCTGCTGCCGGCCCGGCGCATCAGCGCGGCACAGGCTGGCATGGCCGAGGTGGCGCTCGGTGACTACAACTTTGCCGCACGTGACACCAGCGCAGGCAGCACCCAGACCGAGCTGCGCCTGTGCCTGGCACCCACTGCCTTTGTGGTGGCTGCACCTAACGCCCCTGGCCTGTCAGTGTTGGTTGAGCATGTGTTTTTTCAGGGCAGCTCGTACGCGGTAGATGCGGTGCTGCAGGGCGCACTCGCTGTGCCGCTGAGCCTGGTGCTGCCGTTTGAGGCCCAGCCCCGGCGTGGGGATGTGTTGCGGCTGCAGGTGCGTGACGCCTGGGTCATGCCTGAGGCGCGTGGTACAAGCCAGCTTGTATAAGAAATCAGCCTGTAGCCCTCGTTTATAAAGGGCAAGTAGCTACTGTATTGGTAGTATCAAATGCCTGCAGGCTTGGGCACTTCACGCGGTTTGCCGTTCTCGTCGAGCGCCACATAGGTCAGCAGCGCCTCGGTCACTTTGGTGTAGCTGCCCTGGGCGTTGAAGTGTTCGGCATAGACCTCGATCTTGACGGTGATCGAGGTGCGGCCAATACGCACCAGCTTGCCGTAAAAGCTCAAAATGTCACCCACGCGCACCGGTTGTTTGAAGATGAACTCATTGACCGCCACCGTGGCCATGCGGCCAGCGGTGTAGGTGGCCGCAATCACCGCACCGGCCATATCTACCTGGGCCATCACCCAGCCGCCAAAAATATCGCCATTGGCGTTCACATCCCGCGGCATCGGGATCACCTTGAGCACCAGCTTCTCGTCGGTGGGCAGTTGCGCCGGGTTAGCGGCGGGGCGAGGGCTTTCAGACATGGGCACAATCCAGGGTGATAAAAACAAGGAATTGTCACCCATGCGCCGCTCTGGCGAACCTACCCCACCTCCCGTCCTGCTGCCCAATGGCCAAGTCGCACCGCGTTCCGACTGGGCCACGCTGCAGCGGCTTTTCCCCTACCTCTGGCAATACAAGTGGCGCGTGATGCTGGCGCTGGCCTTCATGGTGGGCGCCAAGCTCGCCAATGTGGGGGTGCCACTGCTTCTCAAGCAGCTGGTTGACACCATGAACCCCAAGGCCGGTGTTGGCATACCCGCGCTGTTGGTGGTGCCGCTGGGCCTGCTGCTGGCTTATGGCCTGCTGCGCCTGTCGACCACCTTGTTTGCCGAGCTGCGCGAGCTGATTTTTGCCAAGGCCACCGAGGGCGCCTCACGCGCCATCAGCCTGCAGGTGTTTCGTCACTTGCACGCCCTGAGCCTGCGCTTCCACCTGGAGCGCCAGACCGGCGGCATGACCCGTGACATCGAGCGCGGCACCCGTGCGGTGCATTCGCTCATCAGCTACTCGCTCTACAGCATCTTCCCGACGCTGATTGAGGTGGCGCTGGTGCTGAGCATTTTGGCGGTCAAGTTCGACATGTGGTTTGCCTGGATCACCATCATTGCGCTGGTGCTCTACATCACGTTCACCATTGTGGTCACCGAGTGGCGCACCCAGTTCAGAAAGCAGATGAACGAGTTGGACAGCACCGCCCACAGCCGCGCCATCGACTCGCTGCTGAACTACGAAACCGTCAAATACTTCAACAACGAAGACTTTGAGGCCAAACGGTACGACGACAACTTGGAGCGTTACCGCAAGGCCGCCCTCAAAAGCCAGAGCACCTTGAGCATGCTCAACACCGGCCAACAACTGATCATTGCCGCCGGGCTGGTCGCCATGTTGTGGCGCGCCACGCAAGGGGTGGTTGATGGCCGCATGACGCTGGGCGACCTGGTGATGGTCAACGCCTTCATGATCCAGCTCTACATCCCGCTGGGGTTCCTGGGGGTCTTGTACCGCGAGATCAAACAGGGCCTGACCGACTTGGAAAAGATGTTCACCCTGATGGAGCGCGAGCGCGAAATTGCCGATGTGCCCGGTGCGCTGCCACTGGCGCTGGTGGACGCAAACGCCAACACCCTCACTGCCAACGCGGGCAACGCCAGCGTCAGCTTCCAACACGTGCACTTTGCCTACGACCCGGCGCGCCCAATCCTGCATGACATCAGCTTCGACATCCCGGCGGGCAAAACCGTGGCCGTGGTTGGCCCGTCCGGCTCCGGCAAGTCCACGCTGGCGCGCTTGTTGTTTCGGTTCTACGACGTGCAACAGGGTCAGATTCAAATTGCCGGGCAAGACATCAAACAGGTCACCCAGGCCAGCGTGCGCGCGGTGATTGGCATCGTGCCGCAAGACACGGTGTTGTTCAACGACACCGTGGAGTACAACATCGCCTACGGTCGCCCCGGCGCCAGCCGCGCTGAGGTGGAAGCTGCCGCCAAGGCCGCCCACATCCACAACTTCATCAGCGCCACCCCCAAGGGTTACGACACCATGGTCGGTGAGCGCGGGCTCAAACTCTCGGGCGGTGAAAAACAGCGTGTGGCGATTGCCCGCACCCTGCTCAAAAACCCGCCGATCCTGATCTTTGACGAGGCCACCAGCGCGCTCGATTCCGCCAACGAGCGCGCCATCCAGGCCGAGTTGCAAAGTGTGGCGCAGAACAAAACCACCCTGGTCATCGCCCACCGCCTGTCCACCGTGGTCGATGCGCACGAGATCCTGGTGATGGAAGCCGGCACCATCCTCGAGCGCGGCACCCACGCCGCCCTGCTGGCCGCCAACGGACGTTATGCGCAGATGTGGGCGTTGCAGCAGAGTGTGGAGTAGTTGTTGGTATTTTTGGGTGCTAGCCCTTTTGGAATAAGGGCTGATCACTATCTAAAGTGTAGTGATGGGGTGTGAAGAGTGTTGCTTTGCGTAAGTCGGGTCTGCAGCGGGAGCGGTCCCTTAATTCCTTCGCTGATATGCTTCAAGACGTGTCCATCTTTAAAGGGAAACAACGTGCGACTGTCTTTGCTGAGGGATTCAGTTTGTGCTGCTGATGACTACGCCGATGATCTTGAAATTGACTTGGACGTTAGCGATGAACTGACGCTTAAAGACTTTTTGGACCAAATGCTTTCGACCAACTACGTTCAATATTCATCGTCGCATATGTGCTTGGTTGTCAAGTCTGCTTTTGACCTTGCGTTGATGATCCCAGCAGACAAGGAGGTCATTTACCTCGCGCGCCCAGAGCGGCGACTATCTGAACTCACTAAAGACGGGAAGATTGAATTTTCTTTTTCCCTGTCTAGGGATCAACAAAGTCGTTACGGTGAACATCGGCGAAGAAAGCTGGGCATTTAAGTGGTCCCTATGGTCGACTACGAGCGATCACAATATCAGCCTGAAATTGATGTCGGTTGTGCAGCGGGAGCAGACATTCAAGGCATCGTATTGGTGGTTATCGAATGCCGAGATTAGGTTAGTCTTGTCGGCGACTTTTCGATTCGGTTTTATCCGCGCGTTTGCTAACTACGTACGCGATCCTACGACTCAATAGCATTGTCTTGTCTCAGCGAAAAGTACTATCCGCCATTTCTTCTGGCATATCCAGTGATTGCCGGATACATCAAAGCAAGAAGCCTAGGAGAGAGTGGTGTCCAGGACGCATAGCAGGGAGTATTTCTATAAGTTCATGTCAGCCGAAACCGCGCTAGCTGTGCTGCGGTCGTCATCGCTACGATACAGAGCCCCATCTCACTTCAACGACCCATTCGACCATCAGGTATCTTTTTCATTTCCGTTTACTGAGCAAGAGTTCGCGGATGAGTTGATGAGCGAGATCTCAAGAATCGTATTCGACGACTCTGTAGAGCTCAGAAACCCAACTCTATTGGGGCAAGGCATCCTTGCGTTAAGGGTCTTGCGCGACAGGGTTTCTAAAGAGCAGCTACTGTCACATCTACATACGAGTGCGGTTGAGACGGGGCAGCGACTGAGTGAATACGAACGGACGTTCAATAGTGCACTTACTGCGGAGCTAACCAATTCTCGTGTTCTATGTGTCACGGAAGAGCTGGATAACGTAGTGATGTGGGCACATTACGCTGCCGAACATAAAGGCGTGTGCATTCGACTACAGTGCATAGACGAAGTAGATAACACTTTGCTAGCTGCAAGGCCTGTTAAGTACACGGATCTGTACCCAAGTTTTCCGCCACTCAGGGACTATATACGTTATCTAACAGGCGAGAAACCGATCGATATCGCACAGTTGGTGTACAACGAGGCTGCATATGTGAAGCACAAGGATTGGGCTTATGAGCGGGAATGGCGTATACATGTTCCGCAAATTCATGAGCTACATGGACCGTCCTACTCTGACTGGAAAGAAAATCCAAGAGTATTTGGGGCGCTGTATTTGGGGTGCCGCATTTCGGTACAGGATGCGCAGGCATTGATTAGAGTGGTTGAGACACAGATGCCTCATATGGAGATATACCAAGCAGCGCTTAGCCGCAAGCACTTTGGCATGGAATGTTCGCGTCTGCGGTAGGTATCTAAATTGTCGCTACAGGTGCGACGGACCATATGGGCCGCACACCCAGTTCAAACATCGGCTCCCAGCCTTAAACTGACTTTAAGAACCAGACTCTTGGGGCTTTTTCGCGGCCGACGGCGTGGCCCCGATAAACCATCTCTCGCCAGCAATCGCACGGCGCCTCCTTGTGTACCGATAAATATAGACAATATTAGCCAATTTGTACTAATATGACGGTATGTCAAAAGCCACCAAAGCCATCCAACAGCTGCCTCCGGCCACCTTGGGTGCACTCCAGAAACTGGGTGCCGATCTGGCGGTGGCCCGCTTACGCCGTAAGGAATCGCTGCGCACCTGGGCCAAGCGCTTGGGAGTCACACTTTCCACGCTCCAGCGTCTCGAAGCCGGCGACCCGACCGTGAGCATCGGCATCGTCGCAAGTGCCTTGTGGCTCATCAACCGAGATGGCGAGTTGGGAAACTTGGCGGCACCAGAACAGGACCAGGGTGCTCTCGAGCTGAACATTCGAGAAGCAGTGGCGCTTGGCCAGGCCCGTGCGCAGGCCTCCGCAGAAGCCCGCATGCGCACAGAAACCCCCAACAACAGCAAGAAGGACTGACATGCGTCTGGATGACTTGTACCTTTGGTACCTGGGAGACCCGACGCCTCGCTACGTGGGTGCGTTGAAGCTGGTTGCTGCTGGCAAGGGTGTCTCGCTCCACTACGCCGCGGACTGGCTTGCCAATGGATTTGCACTCAGCGAGGACCTGCCTCTCGTGGACAACGAGTTCTCCCCGCCCGGGCGGCTGAGTGCCAACGCGCCCCGCGCAGTCGGTGCCGTGGATGACGCGCGTCCGGACCGATGGGGCGAAAAAGTCATCCGGTTCATCGACAAACCCAAGCGCACGTCGTTGATGGAGATGCTCTACTACGCTGGTGACGACCGTTTTGGTGCGTTGGGGGTCTCAACCTCACCCGACACCTACCTACCCCGAAAAGGTGGCCCCCTGCCGAGGTTGGCGCAAGCCCAAGAACTCAGCGAGGTTGTGGCCAAGATTGAAGCCGGCGACACCTTGACGACTCTCGAAGCCAAAATCATTGAAGGGGGTGGCAGCCCGTTAGGCGGCGCAAAGCCCAAGGCGCTGATCGACATTGAGGGCGAGCAGTGGGTCATTAAGTTCTTCAACCACGAGCATGTGGATGCGCCGCTCATCGAGCACGCGACCATGACCTTGGCCGCGCAGGCGGGTATCTCCGTCGCCCAGACCCAGGTTATTCGCCTGGTGGCGGCGAACGCCGTGGCCATTCGGCGATTCGACCGCGTGAACGGTCGGCGAATTCACAGCATCTCGGCGGGCACCGCTATCCGAGCGGCAACCCCGGCCGGCAACGAGCCAGAAATGGGGTATCCGCAGCTCGCCCGAATTCTTCGCAGAATCGGCGTCACCCAGGGCGATGCGCATCTGGCCGATGCCCAGGAGCTGTTCCGCCGAATGGTGTTCAACATCCTGATCGACAACACCGACGACCATGAGAAGAACCACGCACTCTTGGTCGTGAACCCCACCGCCAATGGACGGCTGAGGTTGGCGCCGGCGTATGACGTACTGCCGACCAACTCCGGGCAGGGCTATCAAGAGTTCATCTGCGGGGCGGACGGACAAGATTCCACGCTGGCCAACGCGATGTCCCAGTGCGATGCGTTCGGGCTGGCGCCGGCCCAGGCGGCCGCGCAAGTCGTTCAAGTCATCGAGGTGGTCAACACCTGGCGCGCGCACTTTGAATCCATTGGGGTATCGGAGCGCGACCTGGACAGCTTGGCAGAACGCCTCGACGGTGACGAATTGCTGAGCCAGAGACAGAAGTTTGACGCCAGCCAGTACCAGGGTGCACCTCCCAAACGAAGGCCAACAAGCCCATTTCGCAGGACTTGACGCGCGGCCGGTAGGTCCCTGGCCGGGAGCCTCAGAGTTTCTCGATTGCATGGCAAGTATTTGGCAGGCGGAGCGGCAAGCTGTATGCCAGCTCCCAGCCTCAAACAGTCACTGATCTATGCACGAGAAGTTATAAGCCTTTTTGGCCTACAGCCCTTTTATAACAAGGGTCAATAGCTACCAAAACCATATCAAAATAGCGGCGCCAACACCGCCTCAGTGGCCAGCGCTTGGCCACCTTGCTGGTGTAACCAGACAAACCGCTGCGCCGGGGCGGCTGTGGTGGCGGCCTGGGCGGGGGGCAGGTGGGTTTGGTCATTGGTCAGTACCACCACGCGGCGCAGGCCGGGGGTTTCGGCCAGCACCTGCAGCTCGTGCAAACAACCCCGGTTGTGGGCCTCAAAGTTGCGCAGGTCCATCAGCACCACGTCGCTGAGCTGGACCAGCTCGGCCAGCGCCTGCTGCCAGGTGTTGTCGTGGCAATAACATTCGTTGACACGGTGTCGGCCATCCACATCGGCGCGCCAGACAAACTCGGCCAAGCGGCGTGGCACGTCGGCCGGAGTCTGGATAAAACGCTCACCCAGCCGCCCGTCGATGAAGGTGAAGATGTCATCCACGTCGATGGTGCGCTCCAGCAAGTCGGTGCCCGCAATCAGCACGGTGTTGCCCGTCAGGCGCCAGCGCTCAATCACCCGGTCAAACAGCTGCTGCACCTGCGCGTCCTGCTGGAACACGCGCAACACCAGCAGCGTCGGTGGTCGCCCGGCCTGTTGCGGCGTGGCCAAGCGGCGCATCCAGGCCCCGGCCAGCACGATCCATAACAACGGTGCAAAACAGACCAGCGCGCCCCAGCCCAGGCTGCTGGAGGCGGCCAGCGCCGGGCCGGTGAGTGCCACCGTCCACACCGCGGTGAACAGGTAAAACAGCTCGGACACCTGTTGCTCGCGATAAGCCCTGGCCAGTTGGCGGCCCAGCCAGCGCGCGGGCCACCACGCCAGCAGCCAGGGCATCAGCGCAAAGAGCATCAGTGCAGGGGTGGCGCCCAGCCAGCCGGCCAGCCACTGGATGAAGCCGCTGTTGGCCTCCACCAGCGCGGCCAGCCCATCCAGCCCGGCCTGTGAGGACGCACACAGCAGCACAAACACCGGCGCCAGCCACGGCCCCACGGCGCGGGTGGCGCCGCCCAGGCACAGTGCGGTCACCACCAGCAGCGGCAGACCGATGTCAAACGCCATCCACAGGACAAGCATCAGCAGTGTCACATTCGCATTGGTGCGCCAGCTCAGCAACAGCACCGCCAGCACAAACCAGCCCAGCATGGCCGCCACAAAGCGCCAGCGCGACCAGCGGCCTATCACCGCCAATACTGGCAGCACCGGCCAGGCGTAGGCAGTGCCCAGCGTGGCCACGGTTTTGAAGGTGATGGGTGCGTCGGCCAGCCACTGGGTGAGCAGGGTGCGTGTGAAGGCGATCAGCAGCGTGAGCAGCAGAAACTGCGCCAGCAGCCGGTGGTAGGCGGCGCGGTTGTGGTCCAGCGTGATCGCGGCTGCCGGGGCGGGCTGCTCATGACTGGTGCTGTGTTGTGGCCCGGTGCTGTGGGCTGCGGCGTTCAAGGGCGCGCGCATCAGCCGCTGCATGTTGACTCGGTAACGCCAGGCCACCAGTTGGGCGCATACCACCGCCAGCAGCGTGGCGATGATCAGCAGGGTGAGGATCTTGCCGGAGGCCATGGCGCTCAGACCGGTCTGCTGGCGGGCAAAGCGTGGCGGCTCAAGTCAGGCTTTCCAGCAGCTGCTCCAGCAGGTGGCGCGAGGGTTTGTCAGCTGCTGACCACAAGCACAGCAAAAAGTCGAGGTTGTCGGTCAACGCGGCCAGTTCACGCGGGCTGCTGGCCCGGCCAATCGCAGCCCGGTAGGCGGCCAGCACCGGCGCAGCTTGCGTACCGGCAGACACTTTGGTGCGGCGGCGTGGCTGGCTCGCCGCTTGTAACAGCAACTGGCTCAGGCTCAGGTCGGCCAGGCTGGCGGCGTCCCAGAAGTTGGGGTTGTCGGCCAGGCGGTGGCTCAGCGCACTGCGCAGTTGCGCCAGTTGGGCGGTGATGCCCGCCGCATCCAGCTTGGGCGCGGTGTCACGTTGAGCAATGAGCAGGGTGGCGGCCAGCCAGTTGGTGAAGGCATAGGCGTCGCTGTGGCGCAGCAGTGACTGCTGGTAGTGCAGCGCCATCTGGCGCAAGGCGGTCAGCTGTTGCGAGGCATCGGTTTGCAGCACCGCCAGGCGTTTGTGGGCGCTGCCCAGCAGGTTCAGCCGCTCAGAGGTGGGGCTGCGTTGGCACAGCAGGTGCAGGTCGGCCACAGCGGTGTCGATGTTGTGCACCGCCTGTTGCCGCACGCCCTCGCGTTTGGCCGGGCTCAGGCGGCGCGCCGCGCGCCAGTTGTGTTGCGCCAAGCGCACCCGGAAGTTGGCGTGTTGCTCCAGCACCCGCATCGGGCAGTCGCCGCGCTCGGCGGCCAGGGCTTTGTCCAGCCAGTCCAGCGCCTGCTGCCATTCGCGCAGTTCACCCCAGGCCAGGCCCAGCGCCGCGCAGACATCGGCGCGTTGCAACCACTGCTCGGCTTGGGCTTGGGGCACGCGGGCCAGGCGGCTGGCGATGCGTTCGCTGCCATGGCTGGTGTTACCACCGGCGCACAGGTCGGCGCTCAGGTTGTGGAGGTCGACCACCAGCTCATGGGGTGTGCCGAAATCGGGCCAGACGGTTTGTGTGGTGCTGCCGTCACGGTGCAGGCGGAAGTCCGGGTCGCCATAACACTGGTAAGCGCCCCAGGTGTTGACATCGGGGCAACGTGTCCACACCTCTTCACGCGCGCGGCGCACCGCTTCACCAAACGCATCACCCGACAACATGCCTTGGTAGAAACTGGCGGCAAACACCTGCCCGGCGCGGTCGTCCACCGCCCAGCCTGCGGCAACCACGGCGCGCACCCCCATGCGGATCAGTTCCTCACCCAGATTCGCCGCCAGCCCGAGCCGGTCCAGCGGGCGCGGGCCGTCCACCCGCCCCAGGTGGCAGCAGTTGACAAACACCAGTTCAGGCACAAAACGTAGCTGAGCAATGTCACCCGGGGTCAGGAAGGTGTCCGCACCCATCACCAGGCCCGAGATCGGCTCGGCACCCACGGCTGCACCCGGGCGCCGGTACTGGTGCACCCCATGACCGGCCAGATGCAGGATGCGCCAGCTGTTTTTGTGCAGCGCCTCCAGAATTGGTGTGCTGCTCTGGTCCACACAGTCCAGCACCTCGTAGCCGTTGTTGCTCAGTTGTTGTGCCACGTGCTGGGCTTCCTCGCGCGCGCCGGGCAGGTCGGCAAAATCGGCAGCGCCGCCCAGGTCGGGATTGCCAATCACCAGCGCGGTGTTGCTCAGGCCGTGCACCGGCCGCTGGCGAAAGGTGCTGGTGCGGAACTGGCGGATAAAACCCGCCGCCACCGCAGGCGGGCGCTCACCGGTGGCCCAGCGGTTTTCGAGCAGTTCCCAGGGGTAGGGCGCGGTTTGCGCGTCCACCATCACCACCAGGTTGCCCTGTTGCAGCGCCATTTCGCGCAGGCGCAGCGGCAGCAGCATCTCAAACAGGGTTTTGGAGGCTTCCGAGTTGTGCCCGGTGCTCTGGCTGGCGATCTGCACAAAACTCTGCGCCAACGCCAGCTGGCCGGTGGCCAGGGTTTCTTCGGCGCGGGCGCGGTCGGTCGGGAACACAAAACGCAGGCGGCCGGTCTCTTCGGTGATCTCCAGACGCTGGTACCACTCGGGTGAGGCCACAAAACGCACGCGCCGGTGCCCGCCTTGCCCAGTTTCCACCGCCTTGGCCTCCCAGCGCACGGCACCTGCCAGGGCCTCGTTGTCCACCAGGCGGCCAAGGGCGTCAGCGGCGGCAATCGCAATGTCCTCAAACAGCTCCAGAAACTCCAGCCGGTCAATCAGCACCCGGTTGTCCAGGCCCTGATCGGCCAGGCGCCGGTTGGCACAGACCGCAGCGCGCAGGATCGCCTCCAGCGCATCGGCCACTGGTAGCCCGCCCGAACCGGTGCCCACCAGCAGGCAGGTCACTGCCGCCGAGCGTGGCCGCCCGCCCTCACCAAAACGTGGGTCGGGCCAGTGCGCCACATCCAGCGCAAAGTCCAACAGCGCGGCGCGCACCGAGTCTTCCAGCAGACCCGGGCTCAAGGCCCCCACCTGGCCCAGCCCCACCACCACCGCCCCGGCTGGTTTGGCACTGGCCGAATCGTTGAGGAACACCGTGTTGCTGCCCAGCGGGCCGGGGT
>NZ_JAHFZF010000029.1 GCF_018619435.1 Rhodoferax sp. U11-2br
GCTCATCACGGGTGCCAGCGATGGTCTAGGCAAAGCGTTTGCGCAGGAGCTTGCGCGCCATGGCTTCAACCTGATCTTGGTGTCACGCACGCAGTCAAAGTTGGACCGTTTGAAGGACGAGCTGCAGGCGCTTGGCGTTCAAGTGCGCACAGTGTCCGTTGATCTGTCGGACACGTCACCTCACACCTATGAGCCCCTGGCCACTGCCGTGCAGAAGCTTGATTTGTCTGTGCTGATCAACTGCGTTGGAACCACGGTCCACCGTCGATATGCGGATGTTCCCGCCGCTTCCATACGCCATCTGCTTGCCGTGAACGTCAGTACTACAGCCATCGTGACGCATACGATGCTCCCATTTTTGCTTCGACACGCAGCGTCCACAGGGCGTCTGTCTGCGCTTCTGAATGTTGGCTCCATCGTCGGCCGCTTCTATTGGCCCGGAACGCAGCTCTATGGTGCTTGCAAGTCATTTATTGACCATCTGTCCGTTCCACTTGCTTTCGAGTACCGAAACCAACTTGATGTGCTGTCGTACCAACCTACGGTCATGTCTACTGCGATGGCAACCGGAACCGAGCCAGCCGCCATTACCATTTCACCGCAGCAGGCTGCACAGGCCGCGCTATCTCACTTGGGGCACACGGTCGCATCTCACGGCCACTGGCGCCATGGACTGTTCGCTGCATTCCTGGTTGCCTTGCCGTCCAGACTGCGCAACGCGATCCTTCTTTCGGGTGCGCTAGAAATGGGCAAAGCAGAATTGGCTAAAGGTGAATAGATTGATGTCGGCTACTGCTTTTTTTGCCAAGCTTTGTCGGGTTTTTATTTTTTTGTGGGGTCTATGGTGTGTTTGAAGAAGTGCCGGACGACCGTTGGGCCGCCAAGGAGTGGCCTTTCGTTGCGGTAGGCATTCGCTGCCTACTGGACTCGCGAAAACACCACGTGAATGCCAGCTGCATTTCGGCTGTTCATCGTACCCGCCCTGCAAACAAGATCTGAATGTCTGCTACCAGGCAATGAGTACGAGCCAACCAAATTCTGCTTTGGGTCGGGTCCTGCCCGAGGGGGAAAAATCTTGAACGGCGGCAATCAGCCTTGAAGAGTCACAGGCCTCAAGGTTGACCAGTTTTCCGGGCGGCCGACTGTTGAAGGCTGGAAGCCGACTTTCAAAAATCCAGACAGCAGACGTTCAACGTTCTAGGTGAAGCGGGACTGCCTTGTCGTTGGGCCTCGCCTCGACCGAGGGGTTAGGCACCAGCAGCGACGCGCTCAAGTATTGAGTGCGTTGGAAGTATCTGCGCATGATCTTGTTGGGGTGGTGGCTTGTCTATGCAGCATTTCTTATACTTTAGACCGCTCCCACAGTGGCAGGGGTCATTCCGCCCGAGAGACTGATGCTTTGGACTCGCTCGCTTTCCCCAGGCTATTCCACCGAAGTTGGAAGCCAACAGTTTTCTGCTCGACAGTAGCCGACCAAGGTAGCGCACGACTTCAAACTGAGGTGCATCGTTCGCGTAGGTGACCGTGCACCGCTTGTCAACTGGCTGTTCCACTATTGCTAGGTGGTCGAGTCGCAGGATGTTTCGCGCTATGCCGTGAGCCATTTGACCGCGATACAGCTCCCCCTTTCTGTGACTGCAGTCAAACGAGTCAATGTCCTTGCCGCAGATGCTGCACTCGAAGCGCTCGACGACCGCTCCCATGCTGAAGAAGATGTTGTATGGATAGGCGGTCTCGAGGGCGCAAAGTTGGTCTTCGATAGCCGATACGTTGATGCCCGAGAAGCGTTTGATGAGCCGAATCAGTCCAAACGCGTTCTGAAGAGTGCTCCAAGACTCCGAGAATTGTGAGGTAGCAAGCTGTCTCCACAAGAGGCCGTACTCGCCGACAAGCTTGACGTATGTTTCGAGCACAAATATGTCGTCATGAACCTCATCTGGCGACGACTCATGGGCTATACGAGCGTCAGCCAGCTTGGAGAGTAGCAACTTGATCCTGTTTGATTCTTCAACGCCCGCCTCAGCATCGATGGACAGCAGGTGGCTACGAACGCCGTCTCGTATCTCAGACAGAAGTTGGAGGCCTGCGGGCGACTTAAGGACCAGCATCGAAGAAGTTGTCCAGATCAAATCGCTTGATTGCCTTTGACAATGCCTCCCCGTCGCCCGAGAACTCAAACCTCTTTGTCTTTCCGAGCTTCTTGTCCTGATAGACAACCGACATGTGAATCCGGGGCTGATCAGTCTTCAGGGAGCCCTTCGCGTTGTCATACAAGTAGCTTGCGGCCATATTGAGAAACACCTGCATAGATATGTCACCAGCCAGGTACACGAGCGGAAGCCAGACTTCTGCGCCGTGGAGGACAATCTTTGGGACGGACTCCGGTAGGAGGACTGGAACTTCTGGGTGTTTACTCCGTACCCACTTGGCGAAGTCGCCTGCCTCAGCCTTCACGCTTGAGCCCGAGTCGCCATAAGGCTCCGGCACTATACGGATGCCTGCCTGCGTAGTGCCAAAGTACTCGCTAAACGCAGCGTCCTCGGTCGCGTGGACTGCCAATACGGGCTTGAAGGTGTGAATGTCGGTCACTGGGCGGCTCCTCTGGTGCCTAACGAATGAAAGGGACTTCCCCGTCCCAAGCGAGCCGCGAGCCGTTGGGCTTGCGATTAACGGCAACTGATTGCCACGATGGGGAGGTCAAACTTTTCATCAACTTGTCCGAGATGGGAAATCATGGTCATCGTAACCGTTGAAATCGACCTCGCCAGGAGTGTCTTTGCCGTGCATGGCGTGGATGAGACAGGCAAACCGGCACTGGTGCGACCCGAAGTACCACCCGCCTGAGGGAATCCCCATTTTGGGGACGGGACTGAATGACTGCTCTCGCTGCGGAAGAGCAGTCCACGGCCATCGGCGGAATTTTCACCGCGAATGACCGGTATGGAGAATTCGACTCGCTGGGCGACTGCTTTCGAGCACCGATCACCAATAGCGGCTCCTGGTCGATTGGAGGTGCCTGCTTTAGCGAAATTGCCGCCACATAGCCGACCATCAGACTGTAGATGCCAATGTCAGCTCTGGAGCAAGCAGGTCGGCGAACTCGCTGACAGCTATGGTTTTAACCGGTAGTTCAGCTCACTGGCCAAAATCATCGTTCCCGAGGTCTACGCCACCTAACTTTTGAATCAACAGTAACCGTCGTTGGAATTTGAAAGTGATCTTTCCTTCTAAGAAAAAAGCTCTTTCTCAACATGGGCAACATAGCGATTTGTATAAAAAAGGTCTGGCTCATGTTTCGTAGCTCGAACGATCAGCCTGAACTCGGGAACTGACGCACTCTTCGCATTAAATGTCACCAATCCAATGCCAAAAATTTGACACAGCGAGTCAAGGCGGGTAAGTTCATCATCTGGCGTCTGACTGGGGATGACAAGGTAGCTTTTATGACTGAAAAGTTTGTAGGCGCAAGCTTGTCCGAATCCAGTCACCAGACCTGACAGATCACTTTTAATCTCTGCAGACACGATACTTGTCGGGCCTTTGATGACATCACTGCGCCGACTTTCAGCCTTTCCAATCACGTCCGGCGTGCCCCATCGGTCCCTGAATGTGTTGCCGCCAAGAGCGATGGCGTGAGTTACCTCTTCAAGATCATTCTTTAGCCAATTCGCAAACAGGGGATAAAAGACCTCTTCCCGCACCTTCGACTGAGTGTTGACGGGTGCCTCTGCGGGTAATTCTGCTGGAACCGCTTCCTTGAATTCGACAAGCCGAAACAACCCCTTTACCGGCTTGTAGACCCGATCAGGTTCAACCACTTCCAAATTCCAGATGCAGTTGTTGACAGTATTTGGATTCAGTTCCGGATCAGCCTGTTTGATCTTTCGCAACAGGTCCGAATAGCGCAAGCCCTGTGGATGCTGCCCCAAAAGGTCAAAGGCGATCGATCGGATGCGTTCACGAATTTTGGGGCGCTTCATTGGGTCGTGTTGGCATTGGTTGCCTTGCTGGTGGCCATTTTTTGATCCTGCTTAATCAACCACGCCAGAAAATGGTGCCTGGCCATGTCTGTCTATTTGGTGAGAAAACTCGACTGGCAGCGTTTGCGTCAAGTTTGATTTGAATCTGGTCACTAAAGTTTTTCCGTACTGGGCTTAAAATGAGCCCTATAGATTGTAGTCCTATAGGATTCATTCATGGGTAATCATGCCCATGAGCAATTTCAAGTTTGATTCCAATGGATTCCCTCAAGCCATGCGTTTGATTCGCAAGGCAAAGGGCGTTACCCAAGAGGATTTTGGTGTGGTGTCCAGCAGAACCTATGTCAGCTCCGTGGAACGAGGTCTTAAAAAACCCACCCTAGCCAAAATCGATGAATTAGCTGAAGTGTTGGGCGTTCACCCACTGACGTTGTTGACACTTGCATACGTTCACGATCACACCGTTTCTGGAACTCAAGCGCTGTTGGGCACCGTAAAAAAGCAGATTCACGAAATCCTTGCCGAGCAATCAGCACCAACCCAGCAACCCTAACACCACGAATTCCATCCTGCCAGGTGCTTGGTGCGGCACCCATTCGCCCTTGAGCAATGACAAGGTGCCACCGCCACCATCACCCGCCAGACAGATGACCGATTCTGCTTTGGATCAGAGGATATCCCAGAATATTCGAGTAACCTACAGTGAGCGATTTTTCGCCAACAGGGACACGACAGAACAATGTTTGAACAGACTTTCAAGAATATCGACGACATCCTGCACAAAGACGCAGGCTGCACCAGCGAGCTGGACTACACCGAGCAATCGTCCTGGCTGCTGTTCCTCAAATACCTCGACGCACTGGAGGCTGACAAGGCACTGGAAGCCGAGCTGGACGGCAAGACCTACCACTTCATCATCGACAAGCCCTACCGCTGGGAGTCCTGGGCCACGCCCAAGGGGCCAGATGGCAAGCTGGATCACAACACCGCACTGACCGGCGACGATCTGCGCGATTTTGTCAACAACAAGCTGTTTCCTTATCTGCACGGTTTCAAACAGCGTGCCAGTGGGCCGCAAACCATTGAATACAAGATTGGTGAGGTCTTCGGTGAGATCAAGAACCGCATCCAGAGCGGCTACAACCTGCGCGATGTGATTGAGCTGGTCGATGAACTGCGCTTCCGGTCCCAGACTGAAAAGCACGAGCTGTCGCACCTGTATGAAGCCAAGATCAAGAACATGGGCAATGCCGGGCGCAACGGCGGTGAGTACTACACCCCGCGTCCGCTGATCCGCGCCATGATCCAGGTGGTTGCCCCCACCATCGGTGACCGCATCTACGACGGTGCCTGCGGCTCTGCGGGCTTCCTTTGCGAAGCCTTTGACTATCTGCAACGACAGCCGGGCCTGACCACCAGCGACCAGAAAACGCTGCAAACCCGCACCTTCTACGGCAAAGAGAAAAAGAGCCTGGCCTATGTGATTGCGATCATGAACATGATCCTGCACGGCATTGAGGCCCCCAACATCATCCACGCCAACACCCTGGCCGAGAACATCGCCGACATCCAGGACAAGGATCGTTATGACGTGATCCTGGCCAACCCCCCCTTTGGCGGAAAAGAACGCAAGGAAGTTCAGCAGAACTTCCCCATCAAGACCGGCGAGACGGCGTTTCTATTCCTGCAACACTTCATCAAGGCCCTGCGGGCCGGTGGCCGGGCCGCCATCGTCATCAAGAACACCTTTTTGAGCAACACCGACAACGCCAGCGTCAGTTTGCGCAAGCTACTGCTGGAGAGCTGCAACCTGCACACCGTGCTGGACTGCCCCGGTGGCACCTTTCAGGGTGCCGGTGTCAAAACCGTGGTGCTGTTCTTTGAGAAAGGCGCACCCACCCGCCAGGTCTGGTTCTACCAGCTCGATGTGGGCCGCAACATGGGCAAAACCAACCCGCTCAACGACGACGATCTGGCCGCGTTCATCAAGGCACAAAAGACCTTTGCCGACACGGCGCAGAGCTGGTCGGTGGAGATAAGCACGGTCAACACCAGCACCTTTGACCTGTCGGTCAAGAACCCCAACGGAGGCGAAGTGGTGACGCACCGCAGCCCGCAGGACATCATGGATGAGATCGCCGCGCTGGATGCCGAGAGCGCTGAGGTGCTGGCGACGATTCGGGAGCTGCTGTGATTGCTCTTGAATGCATAGCTGCTTGCGCTCGTTACACCATGGCTAGAGACCTTTTTGGCTTAAGTTTCCCTCAGCAGTCGCTGAAGTTGGCATCGTTGGAGGCAGGGGTATGAAGGCGGGGTGGCGATTGGAACCACTGGCAGCTGTGTGTCAGATCAAACCACCTAAAGCCGAAGCACGTCGCCTGATTTCAGCCAACGACTTAGTGTCGTTCGTTCCAATGGAAGCACTTGGCATTGATCAGAAAATACTGGTGCCAACACAAACCAGGCCATTGTCGGAGGTGGCGGGCAGCTATACCTACTTCGCAGACGGCGATGTTCTCCTTGCCAAAATCACCCCATGCTTCGAAAACGGCAAGCTAGGCATCGCTGCCAACCTCGTAAATGGCATTGGATTCGGGTCGAGCGAGTACCTTGTTTTTCGCCCTGATGCTTCCCTTGATAAAGAATGGCTTTATTACTTTCTTGCCCGTGAATCCTTCAGAGCGGAAGGTGCTGAGCGGATGACTGGTGCCGTCGGTCATAAGCGTGTCGCCAAAGACTTTATCGAGGCTTATCCGATCCCGGTGCCCCCACTCCCCGAACAGCAACGCATCGTCACCCTCCTCGACGAAGCCTTTGACAGCATCGCCACAGCCAAGGCCAATGCAGTGAAGAACCTGCAGAATGCGCGGGACCTTGTCAGCCTTGGGTTTCAAGCTATCACGGAGAGCCTTGGCCGCACTCAATGGCCGACCCAGCAAGTCGACGCCCTTATTGCCTCGCACAAAGGGGCGATGCGTACAGGACCATTTGGCAGTCAGTTGCTGCATAGTGAGTTCGTTGATGAAGGTATTGCCGTCTTGGGAATTGACAATGCCGTCGCCAATGAGTTCAGATGGGATAGGCGACGCTTCATCTCCAAGGAAAAGTATCAGCAGATGGCTCGATACCGCGTGTTCCCTGGTGACGTTCTCATCACGATCATGGGCACCTGTGGTCGATGTGCCGTCGTGCCAGATGACATACCAATCGCTATCAACACGAAGCATCTTTGCTGCATCACTTTAGACCGTAAAAAATGCCTACCTGAGTACTTGCACATCTACTTTCTCTATGATCCCACCGCAAGGGACTATCTCAACGCTCAGGCAAAAGGCTCGATCATGGCTGGGCTGAACATGGGAATCATCTCCGATTTACCGGTTCGACTACCCTTGGTCGAAGTCCAAGCAGAGATCATTGATCGGTTTGATTCCCTACGGTCGGAATGTGACCGACTTGAAAGCACGCAGAAGCAAAAGCTCACTGCGCTCGATGAGTTGAAAAAGTCCCTGCTGCACCAAGCCTTTTCCGGGGCGCTTTAGGACATAAAAATGAGCATCCCATTCCGACATTCCGCCGCATTCGGCAAACGAATCGAGTTTTATGTTGTCGGTCTGATGCTCAAAGAGGGGCTGGATGTTTACCTGCCTCTGGTCGATGACGATGCAATCGACGCGGTGATCAAGCGACCCGATGGACGCTTTGTGGAAGTGCAGATTAAGGCCAGGTCGAAGAGTGTTATTTTTGGCGACGCTGCATTATTTGCCGCCATGACGCACGAACTGCGCAAGAATTACTGGTTCGTGTTTTATTCCGACCGAATGGATCAGCTTTGGATCATGTCGTCCAAAGAGTTTATTGAAGAGTCGCACCAGAACAAAGATGGGAAGAACGCCGGTAGGCGTTCTATTTGGTTCAACGGAAAAAACACAAAAGAAAAGACCGAACACGTCAAACCCCAGTTTCAGAAGTACTTAGCCCAAAATTTCCGTCGAATTCTCGAAGACGATCCAGACCATGAACGAAGCCAAAACGCGAGCTGAACACATTGACTTAGGTCTGAAGACTGCTGGTTGTGACGGTTTGGACCGCTCTCTTAATTTTCGTGGGCTTAACTTCAATGCAATGGAGTAATAAATTGCCGAATGAAATTCATCGAATAGATTTTCGACGTTTTGCCTATGACTCAATAGTGCGGGAGCATGCCGAGTTGTGGGATGCCTGGAAAGTGATCGAGGCTAAGGCTCAACCAGTATCCGCAGCGACTGGGGTCTTCCTAGCCGGAGTTTTCGCCTATGCAACGCAGCTTCCAAAGACGGCCTCGACATTTGAGCGTTTGTTATTACTCATCGTTGCTGCATTGTTAGTCATTGCAATTGTGCAGTCACTTCGAGCGATCTGGGTGGTTGACGCAGCTTCACCGCACCTTGGACACGAAGGATCGAATGAAGTCGATGACATTCTGAAAAGTACTCAAGCGCACGAACGTTTATCCGATCGATTTGAGAATCTACTTAACAACACAACCAATAGATGGGCATCGAGTTGCGAATCAATTCGTAAGGATTTGAATCGAAAAAGTAATTTTCTAGTTTGTGCACTGAAGCTTTTGGCATGGGCCGCCGGTGGCGTCTTTTTCCTATTGCTAGAAACAGTTTTCTTGCGATAAAAATAGGCATTCAGAAGGTACCAAAATGAAATGTATTAGGTGTGATGCCTCGGTGCTAGATGGTAGCAATTACTGTATTTTGCATGGCAGAAAAATGGGTAAGCCGAGGCCTGGAATTGAGCTTGGTTTCGAATTGATGACCGACGCATTTTCAGAGAACCCGCCTTTCAGACTTCCGATGCTTTCCCGGAGTACCGCTGGTGAAAATGGTGGGTCTACGGCGTCTGATAGGGTAAGCCGATCTAACGAAGCCGAGACCCGTGCCGACCACATCGACCCCGCCCTCAAGGCAGCAGGCTGGGGCGTGGTGGATGGCAGTCGTATCTTGCGCGAGCATGGCATCACCCAAGGCCGACTTCTGGGTGGTGGCAAACGGGCCAAGGCAGAGATTGCCGACTATGTGCTGGTGTACCGCAACACCAAGCTGGCCACCGTCGAAGCTAAAGCCTGGGACAAGCCCTATACCGAGGGCGTTGGCCAGACCAAAAGTTACGCCGCCAAACTGGCCGTGCGGTTTGCCTATGCCACCAACGGCCAGAAGATTTACGGCATCGACATGGCCACTGGCACCGAAGGTGACCTGGCGCAGTACCCCACCCCGGATGAGCTATGGGCGTTGACCTTTGCCGAGGCTGACCTAGCAAGTGCCGTTTGGCGTGATCGCTTTGCCGCCATCCCGTTTGAGGACCAGGGCGGAACATGGCAGGGGCGGTATTACCAGGACATCGCCATCACCCGCGTGCTGGAAGCCATCGCCGCCGGACGCGACCGCATTCTGCTGACCCTGGCCACCGGCACCGGCAAAACCTTCATTGCCTTCCAGTTGGCCTGGAAGCTGTTTCAAAGCCGCTGGAACCTCAAAGACTGGCAAGCAGGCACCGAGCCCACCCGTCGCCCGCGTGTGCTGTTCCTGGCTGACCGCAACATCCTGGCGGACCAGGCCTACAACGCCTTTTCGGCATTCGAGAACACCTCTCCCGGCTCACTGATGCGTATCGCCCCCGATGAAATCCGCCGCACTGGGCGCGTGCCCAAGAACGGCAGCATCTTTTTCACTATTTTCCAGACCTTCATGAGTGGCCCCGGTGACTCGCCTTACTTTGGCGACTACCCACCCGACTTCTTTGACTTCATCGTGATTGACGAGTGCCACCGTGGCGGTGCCAATGACGAGGGCAATTGGCGGGCCATCTTGGACTACTTTGCACCCGCCGTGCAACTGGGCCTGACCGCCACGCCTAAGCGCACCCTCAATGCCAACACCTATGCCTATTTCGGTGACCCGGTGTTTGTGTACTCGCTCAAGGAAGGCATCAACGACGGTTTTCTGACCCCTTTCAAGGTCAAGCAGATCGCCACCACCCTTGACGACTACACCTACACCCCCGATGACGCGGTGGTGTCCGGTGAGGTGGAGCAAGGCAGGCGCTATGTCGAGGGTGAGTTCAACAAGATCATTGTCATCCCCGAGCGTGAGGCCTACCGGGTCAAACTGCTGATGGGTTCGATCGATCAGCGTGAAAAGACCATCGTCTTCTGTGCCAGCCAGGCCCATGCGCTGATGGTGCGTGACCTGATCAACCAGAACAAAACCAGCACCGACCCGATGTATTGCGTGCGCGTCACCGCCGATGACGGTGAACGTGGCGAACAGGCATTGCGTGACTTCCAGGACAACGAAAAGACCATCCCGACCATCCTAACCACCTCGCAGAAGCTGTCCACCGGGGTCGATGCCCGCAATGTGCGCAACATCGTGCTGCTGCGGCCCATCAATTCGATGATCGAGTTCAAACAGATCATTGGCCGTGGCACCCGCCTGTTTGATGGCAAGGACTACTTCACCATCTATGACTTTGTGCGTGCGCACCATCACTTCAGCGATCCGGCTTGGGATGGCGAGCCAGAGGAACCGGAACCTCCAGGTGGCGGGGGTGGTAGCGGCACGCCAGAACCCAAACCACCCGGCCCCGGCCCAATGCCGGAACCACCGCCACGACCCGTCAAGCTCGAAATCAAGCTGGCCGATGGCAAGGTTCGCCAAATCCAGAGCATGACCGCCACCACCTTCTGGAGCGCAGACGGCACCCCGATGTCAGCCGCGCAATTTCTGGAAAGCCTGTATGGCGCGTTGCCCGATTTCTTCAAGGACGAAGACGAATTGCGCACCCTGTGGAGTTCACCCGATACCCGCCGCAAACTGCTGGAAGGCTTGGCTGAAAAAGGCTTCAGCCGGGAACCCCTGATCGAGATGCAGAAAGCCATCGAAGCTGAAAACAGCGACCTGTTTGACGTGCTGGCCTATGTGGCGTTTGCCGCTGCACCAGAGACCCGTGAGCACCGCGCTGACCATGCCAGAGCCGAAACTCACCAGCACTTCAACGACCGCCAACTGGCGTTTCTGGACTTCGTGCTGGCCCAGTACGTGACCCAAGGCGTGGATGAGTTGGACTCCGACAAGCTGACCCCGTTGCTGCGGCTCAAGTACAACAACGCGATTTCTGATGCCGTGATGGACTTGGGTGGTACCACGCAGATTCGGGACATGTTTGCGGGGTTTCAGAAGTACTTGTATGAAGAGCCAAGAGTTTGAGTCGAACGGCTACTGTCACAAATGAAAAAATGCCGATGGCGCCGTCAAGAAAACCCTCCATCCAACCCGCTCGACGCATGACGAGGGAGGAACCTCAGGTTAGCGATGGATATGCGGGAAGCTGGGTCATCTCAGACACCCCCAGTCTGACGCTGGATCATTGGTATCAGTGCTGAATGCGTGCATTCGTTGGAGCGACTTGGACCAAGCTCCACCAAAGAGCACTCAAAAACGCTGGCATCCAAAAATATTATTTGTTCATGAACAGTCAAATTTGAAAAAAAGGCCGAAAGGCCCCGTGGTGTATAGATAAACACATATACATGAACAGTAAAATTCTACATAACCACAGAGTGCGAGTTTTGCCTGAGTTCACTCGACAAAACCGCCTGGGCGTTTGAACTGGGCCGGGTGCTGGCAGCGCTGGAGGTGCTATACCAACGCGGTGCGCGCAACTTCAAGTTTGTCGACCGCACCTTCAACCTGAAGATTGAGCACTCGGTACGTATCCTGCAGTTTTTTCTGGATCACCTGCCCGCCGCAGGTGCCTCGGCCAACGAGCAGCTGTTTTTGCACTTTGAGGTGATCCCCGACCACCTGCCCGAGCGGCTCAAAGCCATGCTGCGGCAGTTTCCACTGGGCGTGTTGCAGCTTGAAGTGGGTGTGCAGAGTTTCAACGCCGAGGTGCAACACACCATCTCGCGCCGCCAGGACAACGCGGCGTCTGAAGCCAACCTGCGCTGGCTGCTGACCCACAGCCACGCGCACCTGCACGCCGACCTGATCTTTGGCCTGCCGGGCGAAACGCTGCACAGTTTTGCCGAGGGGTTCGATCGGCTGCTGGCCATTGGCCCGCACGAGATCCAGCTCGGTGTGCTCAAACGCCTGCGTGGTGCACCGGTGGCGCGGCACAGCGACGTGCATGGCATGGTCTATGACCCCGAGCCGCCCTACACCGTGTCACACACCGGCGTGGTCGATGCGGACACGGTGCAGCGCTTCACCCGCCTGGTGCGCTACTGGGACCTGTTGGTCAACTCCGGGCGTTTTGCCCGAACGCTGGTTTTGCTGTTGCAAACACCGCCCGCCGATGTGATTGGGGCCTTGGGTGGCACTGAAACAGAAAAGACTGCCGCGCAAACGTCGCCGTTCTGGCGGTTCTGGCTGCTGTCAGATTGGTTATGGCAGCGCCTGGGCAGCACCCACAAGCTGACGCCCGAGTTGCTGGTGGACACACTGTTTGCTTACCTGAGCCAGAGCCTGCCGCCCGAGTCCGTGCGCCAGGCCTTGCTGGCCGACTACCTCAGCAGCGGCGCCCGCGCCAACCCGCAGGCCTTGCAAGGCCTGCTGCCCCGCCAACCGCCTGCCCCGGCCAAGGCAGCACGCACGCTGGCGGCGCGGCAAGAGCGGCACCGCGTCTAATTACTTTTTTTGTAGCTGCCAGCCCTTATAAATAAAGGGCTACAAGCCATTTTTAGCATCAAACCGTGATGTATTTGACCAGCACCGGCGCCAGCTCCGGCGCCGTGTCGCCGATGTGAATCAGGCTCAGCAAGGAAGCGCGTGCACGCTCGGCAGAAGCCACATCAGCCGCATGCACCAGCGCCAGCGGTTCACCCGCCTGCGCGGCTTGACCAATTTGGGCAAAGTCCGTGAAGCCGACGCGTGGGTCGACCGTGTCGCTGGCCAAGCGCCTGCCGCCGCCAAGTTCCACCACAGCCAGGCCGATGTCGCGTGTGGCCATGCTGGTGACAAAACCGCTGCGCGGCGCGGGCACGGCCAGCGTGACCGGGGCGCTGGCCAGGTAGTGGGTCGGGCGGTCCACAAAGTCGGCCGGGCCACCGAGTGCGGCCACCATACGAGAAAACTGCTCCAGCCCTCGCCCACTCTGCAAAGCATGGTCTATTTTTCGTAGCGCTTCGGCCTCATCCACGGCCAGGCCACCCATCAGCAACAACTCGGCACTCAGACGCCGGGTGACTTCCAGCTGGCGCGGTTCTGTCGCCTGGCCCTTGAGGAAGGCCACGGCTTCAAGCACTTCGAGCGCATTGCCCGCAGTGTGGCCCAGCACCTGGTTCATGTCGGTGATCCAGGCACGCGTGGGCAAACCGGCGCCGCCAGCCACCTGCACCAGCGACTCGGCCAGGGTGCTGGCCATGTCGAGCGAGTCGGCAAAGGCGCCGTTGCCCACCTTCACGTCCATCACCAGGCCCTGCAGTCCGGCGGCGAGTTTTTTGGACAGGATGCTGGCAGTGATGAGCGGCACCGATTCCACCGTGGCGGTCACATCGCGGATGGCGTAGAGCCGCCGGTCTGCCGGGGCCAAATCTGCGGTCTGGCCAATGATGGCGCAGCCAGCGGCCTGCAAGGCGTGGTGCAGCGTGGTCACATCAGGTGTCGCGTTGTAGCCCGGGATGCTGCCCAGTTTGTCGAGGGTGCCGCCGGTGTGGCCCAGGCCGCGGCCCGAGATCATCGGCACCACCCCGCCGCAGGCCGCCACCAGGGGGGCTAGCATCAGGCTGATCTTGTCACCCACACCACCACTGGAATGTTTGTCCAGGATCGGGCCGTTGAGCTTGGCGCTGGACCAGTCCATCACCAGACCCGAGTGGGTCATGGCCTGGGTCAGCGCCACGGTCTCGTCACGGGCCATGCCTTTGAGGAACATGGCCATGGCCAGCGCGGCGGCCTGGCCTTCGCTCCAAGAGCCATCAACCAGGCCCTTCACAAAGCTGTCAATGTGGGGACGCGCCAGCGTGTGGCCGTCGCGTTTGATACGGATGATTTCCTGGGCAAGCATGGGTTTTCCTGTGGGTGTGGGTGTTTAGCGACCGTAGGTGGCGGTGAAGCTGGCTTTGTCGAGCAGCAAGGCACCCAGACCTTTGTTCAGAACAAAGGAATACAGCGAGGGGCTGCCGGTCTTGGGGATGCCACCGGCTTTGGCCAGATCCTCCACCGCCAGCGCGTAGAGGGTGAAGATGTAGCGGTGCGGTTTGTCGGCCACGGGCGGGCAGGGGCCACCGTAGTTGCCATTGCCACCAGTGGCGCCGGTGTCCAGGTAGTCGGTAGCACCACCATAGGCCGGGGCAGGCAGCTTGGCTGCGGCATTGCCTGCGCCCTGGGGCAGAGAGGTCAAGGTGGGTGGCAGGTTGTAGACCGTCCAGTGCCAAAAGCCCGCGCCGGTGGGCGCGTCGGGGTCAAACACCTGCAGCGCCAACGACTTGGTGCCCGGCGGCACGTTCTGCCATTCGAGCGCGGGCGACGCATTGCCCCCCTTGCAGCCAAAACCATTCAGCACAAAGGTGTTGTCAAAGGTGCCCATGGCCAGGTCCGGGCTGGACAACATGAACGGCGCTCTTTGCGCACTGGCGGGGCCAGCCGCCAGACCCATGACCAGAGCGAGGGCACAAGGAACACGGAAGAACAGTGTGGCGCAGGGCAAGTGCATGGTGGGTCTCCTGGTGGGGTTGAACAACTCAGTAGCCGCTGCTGGGCACGGCGGCGGGTGTGGCCGTGGGGTTCAGCACCGATTCGATGTGGCCAAAGATGCTGCTGGCGCCAATGCGAAAACGCTTCGGCGTCAAAGCCTCGGCGCCCAGAATCTGCTGCGTCAATGCTTCGTAAACAATAGCGTCTTGCACCGTTCGGATGCCGCCTGAGGGCTTAAAACCCACTGTATCTCTGGCAGCAGGGCTGGCTGCAATCGCGTTCAACATGATTTGCGCCGCCTCAGGTGTGGCGTGGGTCGCAGTTTTTCCGGTGCTGGTTTTCAGGAAGTCGGCGCCAGCGGCCAGGGCCAGCTGGCAGGCACGTTCGATCAGCGCCGGGGTTTTAAGCTCACCGGTTTCCAGAATGACTTTGAGCACCAGGCCCGGGCAGGCCTGGCGTACCGCCGTCAGCAGCCGGGTGACCGCTTCCTCATCCCCAGCAATGAGCGCGCGGTAGGGCAGAACCACATCCACCTCTTGCGCACCGGCCTGCACGATCTGCAGCGTGTCTTGCACCGCAGCGTCCACATCGGTGTGGCCATGCGGAAAGTTGGCCACCGCTGCCACACCAATGTGGGCTGGCAACTGCGCGCGGGCAAAAGCGGCGAATCGCGGCCAGACACACACGGCGGCCACCGGGCCCATCGGCCCTTGGGCGCGTTGGCAGAGGTAGGTGATGTCGGCTTCGGTGTCGCTGTCGTTGAGGCTGGTGAGGTCCAGGCAGGCCAGGGTCAGGCGGGCGCTGGCGGGCAGGTCAAGTAACCAGGGGGGTGTTGGCGTTGTGTTCATGGTGGGAATGATACGTTTGACCTGCCACGGGAGGCCACCCTGCCTGACAAGGTGAATGCTGACACGCGCGCCCATGTGCTTCAGATGGCGCAAGCCATGGGTTACCTGCCCAACGGCAGCGCCCGCAGCCTGCGCACCCAGCGCAGCCGGGTAATTGGTGTGGTGTTGCCAACGCTGTTGAACCCGGTGTTTGCCGAATGCCTGGACGGCATCGCCCAAGCGGCCAGCGAAGCGGGTTACGCCATCCTGCCCATGACCACCAACTACCAGCTGGGACAGGAAGAGCAGGCGGTGCAGCAGCTTTTTGCCAGCAATGTGGACGGTTTGGTGCTGGTGGTCTCCAACCCCGCCACCTGGTGGCCAGCGGCCACATTGACGGGCCGTACCCATTTCACGATGGCGGGCAATTGATCGACTGACAAGCCCCACCATGTGCGCGACCAGAACAGCCACTGCTTTCGACCCGGCAGCAGTGTGCACCAAACCGTCAAAGCGGCGCACTTGTCGCCCCACGGCTCATCAGCATCAGACCACAGCCCAGCAACGCAAAACACACCACGGGCAGCACCATGCCCGGCCCACCGAAGGTTGAGATCACCAGGGCAAACAGAGGCGGTCCCAGCGTGGAGCCCAGATTGCCCATCTGTGCCACGGCGCCATTGGCGCGCGCCTGCACGGTGGGTTCATGGCTCAGGTAAGGAATCAAGGCAAAGGATGAGCCGCCTGCCAGACCCACGGTGTAGGTCAGCAACACCGCAACCGGCGCCATGCTGAGCCCTGAAATCAGACAGAAACCCAAAGCCAGACCGACCAATGCCATCGCTGTGAAAGCCCCCAGCACAAGCCGCCTTGGCGTGACCAGAGGTTGCGCCAACCAACCCGCAGAAAAGGTCCCGCTGATAGCGGCAAAAGGCAAGATGATCGCCACCCATGCACGATCAGCCCCGGCGTACTGGGGCACAAAAGTCAGCAAGGCAATGGCGGTGCTGGTGTAACAAAAAAAACACAGGCCTGGTAAGGCCGTGACCCAGTGTTGATAAAGGCGCAGGTGCAGCCTCGGCAAGGCGGCCAGGGTTGGCCAAGGCTGATCCTGTAAGGCGTCTTTCGGCAACATGATCAGGACCAGCACAAACATCATCGCCAGCCCGGCAGCATGCACCCCAAAAAGGCCGCTCAACTGAAAGTGCGCCAACACCCAGCCACCGCCCGCAGCAGTCAACGCAAATGCCACTGACACAAAAGTGCTCCATAGCCCCATGACCAGTGAATGGTGGCGCCGTGCACTTTGGCGAATGATCAGCACTGGGGCGGCCACCACCACCGCCAACTGGGAAAAGCCCTCGAACAAGCGCGTCAGCCACAACAAGGGAAACGGTGGCATCAGCGCTTGCAACAAGGCCAGTACTGCACCCAGCCCCATGCCCAGCAGCAAGAGTCGTCGATAGCCGATGGCAGGGGCGCACAGCCCGACGGTGACCCCCAAGACCAGGCCCACCGTGCCCACTGTCGACAAAATCCAGCCCATGGCTGTGGCCGTGGTGGCGTAAGTGGCCTGCAGGGTCTGAAAGGCAAAGGAAATTTTGGAGAACTGCATCGCTGCCAGCACGCCACATAACCACAAGGTGATGACCCTGGGCCAATGGGTGGCTGATGAGGCAGCGGGGGCGGAATCGGTCTTCGAGTTGGGCATGCGCCAATGTTCGCGTTGCGTCACGGGTGCGTCAACGCATAAGTTATGCGTCACTCTGCACGGTGGTGCAGAGGCGCCCAGGCAAACCATTGGCCAGCCAAACGCGCTCCCAGACCATGACGCTGCGGTGGATCTGCAGGCCCACGGTCTGCGCGGTACGCACATGCACCACCACCGGTGCGGGGGCCTCCTGCTCCCACCAGCCATTCGGCCCGAGCTGCTGCTCTGCCTGTGCGATGTCCTCGGTGGCAAATTGCCAGAGCGAGGTATGCAGCAGATCGGTTTCGGGAACACCCCACACTTGCTGACGGGATGGGGACGCCGCCAGCAACCGGTGGTCGACATCGGTAATCAAGTGCGTGGGCAAAGCGCAATGCTGAACCAGCCGCTGCAAGGCCGCATCCTGTGCCGGTGCCAGAGCCAAGGCCTGCAACAAGGCCTGAATGGTGTGCTCTGACGGCGTGATGCTGCCCTGCTCCCAGCGTGACACCGTGGCTTGGTTCACCCCAGCCATGGCGGCTACTGCTTCCTGCTTCAAGGCTTTGATGCGACGCAACCGCTTGAGTCGCTTGCCAAACGATGGCAGGGACGCAATAACTTGAATGGCATGCGACATGGCCAGCCCTTTCTCAGGCTTGTTCAGCATGAGCCGCTGCCAGCCTGTGGCAAGAGCTCAGCGATGAAAGGATGCCGCCTGAGGGCTTGAACCCCACTTTGCCTCTGGCTGCCGGGTTGGATGCCATCGCGTGGAGCAACCGACCCTTGCGCGCGCTGGCGGGCAGCTCAGGGGAGCAGGGCGGTGTTTGTGGGCTGATCATGGTGGGGAATGATACGTTTGCAGGGGGCAGACGCCGCAAGAGTTCGGCGCCCATGCCGGTCGTAGAATGTTTGCTCGCCGTGACAAATGTGCAAACACAGCAGGCATCACGCGAACCAATCCCTCTGTCAGGCCTTGGTATTTGACGCAGGAGAAGAATCGTGAAAGACCTCGTTTGGGACAAGATACTCAGCGTGGGTGTCACCGAGATTGATGAAGACCACCACAAGCTGATCCACATCTTCAACATCCTCAACCACGCCATTTCAGACGGCGAATCCAAAGAGTACCTGGCGGCCACCCTGGACGAGCTGGTTTACTGCACGGTCTGGCATTTCAGCCACGAAGAGCGCCTGATGCTCAAACACCGTTATCCAGAAGCGGAAGACCACAAAGCCGAGCACCAGGAACTGATCCAGAGCGCCAAGGAGCTGCAACGACGGCTGCTCCAACCAGGCGCCTCTTTCGCCGAGGAACATGTGTTGTTTCTGGAGCAATGGTTAACCAAACACATCCTCACCGCGGATGGGCGACTGGGGACGTTTTTGTCGCGGGTGATGTAGGTGCTGCCGGAAAACACGCATCGGATCTAGGCTCGCAGCCGACAACCAAATTTTCAGATCTCGGTCACCCAGGCCCTATATTTTGATGCTTTGGCGTTTTCATTCAGGTGCGGCAAGCCACAAAGTAGCCTTGCGTCCCCTTGAGTGACGGGATGGCATCACTGGGGTACATGGATAGTTGTGTTGGGGTCTGCGCCAGCGTCTCCTGAGTTTGCGAGCCAGCGATAGTTGAATAGTTGGTCCACGTTAATCACCAAGTCCGCAGAAGATATTAATGGACGGACCATGGCACAGTAGTCTTGCCACTCAGCTTGAATCCTGGTTTCCGCATCTGCGGGTTTCATACCCCTCTTCTGCATGTTTGCGCGGTAGCGCATGAGACGCAACGTCGACTCATCGGAGTCGAGGAAGACTTTCAGATGCATCCGGTTGGCAACGTCACGGTGAAACGAGTGAATCCCCTCAACGACGAGGACATCACAGGGGTCAACAACCCTTGGATTCACGTGCTTTGTTCCCGTCCTGTTGTCGTATGGATGGAGCGAGAACGGTTCTCGCACAGTGAATTTCCGAATCGCGGAGTCAAGGGCGCGGATGTCGATCGATCTAGGGTTGTAACCGCTAATTCCAAGCGCGTTGCGTTCTGTTCGGTCCTTCATGAACGAGTCCGTTGAGATCGAGTCGCAGGAAATACTGAGTTGAGCCAACGCGCCGCAGAGATGACTGGCTACGGTCGACTTCCCTGTATCCGCCCAACCACATAGCGCCACAAACAGCGGTGGGGTGTGATTGGTGAGTCTGGCCTGGATCAGACTTGCAAGTGTCCGAGGTAGGTTCATGTTCTGGACGCCAGCGACACGCTGGACATGAAGTGTGATGTAGAAAGGCTCAGCCCTGTCTCCTCAACATGGCGATTGTCGCCCCAACATCGGAGTAGAAAAGTTCCCGAGAATCGCTTGAAATAAGGGGCTTCGATGACTTGCGGTTCAAAGGACTGTCGATATAGAGCCCTTCCATCCACGATCCCGGTAGCGACAACAGCTGGTAACGCTGATGTACATCCCCCCAGCCATCAACCTGCACAATAGCGCCGTACCAAGCACCAAGGAAACAACAGCATGTTCAAAGGCATTCTCATCACCAAAGTCGAGGCGGGCTATTTGGCTCAGCTTCAAACTATCGACGACTCAGTGTTACCTGACGGAGATGTCCAGGTGCAGGTGGCCTGGTCCACCCTCAATTACAAAGATGGCCTGGCCATCACCGGCAAGTCGCCCGTGGTGCGTCGTTTCCCGATGGTTCCGGGCATCGACTTCGCTGGCACCGTCACCCACAGCAGCCATGCTGCCTGGAAAGTGGGTGACAAGGTGGTACTCAACGGCTGGGGTGTGGGTGAAACCCATTGTGGTGGTCTGGCCCAGGTGGCGCGGGTCAAGGGTGACTGGTTGGTGCCTTTGCCCGCCGCCTTCACCGAGCGCCAGGCCATGGCCATTGGCACCGCCGGTTACACCGCGATGTTGTGTGTGTTGGCGCTGGAGCGTCATGACATCAAACCCGCTGACGGTGAGATTCTGGTCACCGGTGCCAACGGGGGAGTGGGCAGTGTGGCCATCGCCCTGCTGGCCAAACTGGGCTACACCGTCGTGGCATCTACCGGACGTTTGGCCGAGTCTGACTACCTCAAGGCACTGGGCGCAACCCAAGTCATGGACCGTGCCGAGCTGTCGGCGCCGGGCAAAGCCATCGGCAAGGAACGCTGGGCAGGCGTGATCGACACCGTGGGCAGCCACACCCTGGCCAATGCCTGCGCCACCACCCAATACAACGGCGCCGTGGCGGCCTGCGGGCTGGCCGGTGGCATGGACTTCCCGGCCACGGTGGCGCCGTTCATCCTGCGCGGTATCACGCTCTATGGCATTGACAGCGTGATGGCGCCGCTGGCTGTGCGCCTGCAAGCCTGGGAGCGCCTGGCTCGTGACCTGGATGTGAGCAAGCTGGAAGCCATGACACGTGAGATCAGACTGGACCAGGCCATCGATGTCGCTGCTGAACTGCTGCAGGGTCAGGTGCGCGGGCGCGTGGTGGTGGATGTGGCGGGCAGCTGAGCCCGCCAGACAAACAGTACACACATCACATGAACCACACCAGACGTAACTGCATCACTGGGCTTGGCCTAGCCTGCCTGCTGGCCCTGCCGGCTTATGCACAACTGCCCCAGCGCAACCTGATTGTGGATGTGCGGCAGGTGGAGGCTGGCAATGAAGGGGGCTACTCGGCCAGCACCACAACGCGTGAGGCGCTGATGACGGCACAAACGGTCAGCGTGCGCAATGGCGAAAAAGCCAGCTTCAATGTGTCCAAGTCCATGCCGATGCAGTGGGTGCAGTCGGTATCGGTGCAAAGCGCTTCGATGGCGGCGTCGGGCGTGTCGGCGTCCAACACGGGTGGTGGCGTAACGAATGGTCTGGTGTGGCTGGAAGCGGGCCAGAGCCTGCAGGTGCAGCCACATTGGCTTGGTGGCAAACAGCCGGTGCGCCTGGAGATAGACGTGCAGTCGACCCGTGTTGGCCACCGCACCGGTGCCGAGCTGCCCGACCAGAGTAAAAGCCAACTGGTCACCACGGTGAATGCACCGCTGGGCCAATGGGTCACCGTGGCCATCAGCGGCAGTGCCTCACAAGCCGGGGTGTACAGCAGCCAGGCTGCAGCCAACAGCCAGCGTCTGCTGCAGATTCGGGTGCTGGCGCCCTGAAACTAGGTTGGCACCAGGCCCAATTCGCGTAACTGGGCCTCCAGCTCAGCCATCGAGCCCCAGGGCAGGATCGGTGCGTTCTGCCGCTCGTCTGGCGGGTTGCTCGGCAAGTCGTTGGACCAACCCCCACAGCCCACCAGCGGCAGCAAAGGCCGCTTGTGCAACCAGGCCAGGCAGACTTCCGAGATGGTGCCAGCGCGCCCGCCAATCACAATGCAGGCATCACCCGCCAGCGCCATCAGCAGGTTGCGCGCGTCCCCCATGCCACACGGGATAACCACAGTGGCAGGCCAGTCGGGCGCAGGCATCTGGTCCGGCGGCACGATGCTGAGCACCAGGCCACCCGCGCCAATCGCCCGCTCAGCCGCCACCCGGGTCGCCGGGCTGCCACAACCACTGACCAGAGTGATGCCCAGTTGCGCCAGCAGCGCGCCGGCCTGGGCCGCGAGTTCATAAGCGGCAGAGCCGGGCTCGGCGCTACCCAACACACAGACCTGGGGTCGACGGATGGAGGGGCTCATAAACGGGATACTCACGGCAAGGCGGCAATGATGTCGGCCAGCAAACGGCTGGCTTTGGCACTGCCTTCTTTCGCCTGCTCCAGGGTGTGGGCGTGGCTCAGCTGTTCTGTGGACAAGCCCGCGCCGTAGTTGGTGATGAAGGACAGCGCCAGCACACGCAGGCCCAGGTAACGCGCCAGGATGGTCTCGGGCACGGTGCTCATGCCAACCGCATCGGCACCGAGTAATTTGGCCATACGGATCTCGGCCGGGGTTTCAAACTGCGGGCCCAGCAGCCAGGCGTAGACACCTTCAAAAAGTGTAGCGCCTTGCCCTTTGGCGACGAGGGCTGAATGCAGTTTTAGCTCAGGATCATAAGCATCCACCATATTCACAAAACGCTGGTTGCCGGTGAGTCCGACCAGGGGTGAGCGCTGCGGCAGGTTCAGGTGGTCGCTGACCAGCATCAGGCTTTGGGGTGGCATGTCCAGCCGCAGGCTGCCTGCGGCATTGGTTTGCACCAGGGTGTGGCAACCCAGCGCCTGGAGCACTTGCAGCGGCAGCGCCATGCCGTCGACCGCGCCAGTTTCATAGCCGTGTTTGCGCCCGCTCATCACGGCCACCGCCTGACTGCCAATCTTGCCCAGCCACAACATGGCGCTATGGCCTGCCACGGTGGGCTGCGGGAAACCTTCGAGCTCGCTGTAGGGGATCTGGACGGCGTCTGTGATGTGTTCGGTGAGCCCGCCCCAGCCTGAACCCAGCACCACCGCGATGCGGGGTTGTAATTGCCCGGCGCGGGCCTGAATGGTGGCAAGCGCGTTCATGCTTGGGCTCCTAAGTGATCGGGTCCAAAACCTTCTGGCAGCAACTGAACCAGGGTGTAGCTTGGGCCGGTGGTTTCGTCGTTGGCGCACAGGATCGGCAGGTCTGGTGCACCAAACTCACGCAATTTCTGCCTGCAGCCACCGCAGGGTGTGGTCCAGGCGCTATGGTTTTTGCCACCGTTGCCGACCACCAGCACGGCGCGGGCGCGGGTGCTGCCCGCCAGCACCATCGCGCTCAGGGCCGAGGCTTCGGCGCACACACCTTCGGGGTAGGCGGCGTTTTCGACATTGCAGCCGGCGTGGATGCGCCCCAGGTCGTCGAGCACCGCAGCGCCTACTGGATAGCGGGAATACGGCGCATAGGCCTGGCGCTGGGCAGCGCGGGCGGCAGACAGCAGGGCCTGCTGCTGGGATTCGGTCAGGGTTTGAATGGTCATGGCTGCACTTTACTGCGAACCGGCGGCAAACCAGGCACTAAAGGCGTTAAGTCTGGCCCTGGTCAATTTCTTGCCGAAGCCACTGCTGAAAGGCCAGCACCACCGGCTGGGTGATGGCGGTTTTGGCAGACACCAGGTGGTAGGCGTAATACGAGGGCAAACTGGTGGCAAACGGGATCACCAGCCGGGCGCTGGCCACGTCGGCCTCGATCAGCTGTTGCTGGACCAACGCCACACCCTGGCCGTCCAAAGCGGCTTCGAGCGTGAGGATGGCGTTTGAAAACCGCAGGCCACGCGCCACATCCACACCGCTGACACCGGCCTTCTGCAGCCAGCTTTGCCAACTCGGCATGGAGACCACCTCACGGGTCGAGTCGTCGTGGATCAACACATGCCGGCTCAGGTCCTGTGGCTGCTGCAGCGCCAGCTCACCCACAGACAGGCTGGGGCGGCAAGCCACCACAAAGTCCGGAGTGAACAGGTGTTCGACCTGGTAGGCCGGGTAGCGCCCGTTGCCAAACCGGATCGCCACCTCGCTGGTTTCGCTGCGTGGGTCGATCAACTGACCGGACTGGGCCAGCACCGCGTCGGGTTCGTCGATGTTGCCAATCAGGCTGGTGATGCGCACCAGCACCTCGGGGTGGGCCGCAGAAAACCGGCCCAGCCGGGGAATCAGCCAACGCGCCGCAAAAGCAGGTGGCGCCGTCACATGCAGCGTACGCTGCGCATGGTGTTGGGTGAGTTCCACCCCGGCGGCAAACTGGTCCAGCCCGGCGCGGATCTTGGGGTACATGGCCTGGGCGTCGTCGGTCAGCGTCAGGGCGTTGGGGCCGCGCTGGAACAATGCCACACCCAGGTAAGACTCCAGCTTTTTGATCTGCTGGCTGACCGCCGCCGGGGTGACGTTCAACTCGGCTGCAGCCTTGGCAAAGCTGAGGTGGCGCACCGCTGCCTCGAAGGTGCGGAAGGTGGACAGGGCGGGGAGTCGGTAAACCACGGTGGAGGCCGAGCCGGCGGGCGGCAGGCTAAATAAAACTAAGGGTAAGCATCATAAATGATAGTTTGCTGCGGTGCAGCAACAGCACTACATTCGGCCATCGTTTTCCCTTACCAGCCGTTCCTTGCGTGGTGCTGACGGCTGACCCATACAACCCGTTGTCCTTGTGCTTGACCTGTTCAGACAAGGCAACTTCGCCCTTTGCCAGGAGTTCGTCATGAACGCATTTGTGAATTTGAAACCCATGCTCACCCCAGTGGCGGCTGAACATGCCTGGCTGGAATGGCCAGAGATCCTGAAGCGCCAGCAGGCGCTGGACACCCCGACCTGGATGGCCGACTGGCTGGAGGCAGCCCATCAGCCTTTGGGCGTGTCGGCAGACGACAGCGAGGTCGACACCTGGCCAGAGACGACCAACAGCCAAGAACCCATCCACACCCCCAACTGGCAGGCGGAGTGGCTGGACTGGATGGACAGCGGTTCTGCGGCCAAGCCAGCGCTTGAGGCCACAGCAGCACACACGGTGTGCC
Source organism: Rhodoferax sp. U11-2br (assembly GCF_018619435.1). GTDB lineage: Bacteria > Pseudomonadota > Gammaproteobacteria > Burkholderiales > Burkholderiaceae_C > Rhodoferax. The sequence goes on from NZ_JAHFZF010000029.1 coordinate 24,633, forward strand.
CGTTCAATACGACCAGAAACACAGGCGCAGCACCCAAAAGTAACCTGCCATGGCTGCTCTCACACCCGCCGGTTACCCAGCTGGACAAAGCGGCCTGAACCGCGCTTGATGCCCGTCAGTGGGTGTTGTTGGAGGTGCCGGGTTTGTTGCCCCGCATCATGGTCAAGGCCAGGACGGCGGAGGCCACCATCAGCAGCAAACTCACCGCGTTAAGCACCGGCGTGGCGCCTTCACGCATGCGGCCATACATCATCACGGTCAGTGGTGAGTCGGAGCCGACCAGCATCAGCGTGGTGTTGAAGTTCTCGAAACTCATCAAGAACGAGATCGCCGCCGAGCCGATCAGCGCGGGTTTCAGGTACGGCAGGGTGATGGTCCACAACACCGCCAGGCGCGACGCACCCAGGTTGTAGGCCGCTTCTTCCAGGGTGACATCAAATCGCTTGAGGCGCGCGGTGATGGTCAGCGTGGCAATCGACACAATGTAGGAGAACTGGCCCAGCACCACCAGCGGCAGGCCGGGGCGCAGAAACTCCAACTCCAGGCCCCATAGGTCGTCGGCCAGATTGGCAATGCGGCTGGCAAAGGCCAGGATCGAGATACCCAGAATCACCCCCGGTATCACCAGCGGCGCCAGCATCAGCAGGCTCAAAGCCTGTTTGCCACGGAACTGGGTGCGCTCAATCAAAAACGCGTTGGCGGTGCCAACCAGCACCGACAGGATCGTGACCCAGCAAGCCACCACCACACTGGTCCACAGGCTGCCCAGCAAAGCCGCGTCAGCAAACAGGCCGGTGCGCCCGGTGTGGCCTACAAACCAATCCAGCGTGAAACCACGCCAGGGTGGCGCTGGGTAAGGTGCGTCGTTAAAAGCAAACACCGCCACCACCACCAAGGGCAGGAACAAAAACGCAAAAAAGGCCAAGCCATACACCACGGTGCTGGCGCGTAACCACAGCGGGCGGGGCAGGGAGGCAATCACGCGGCACCTCCAAAGGGTTTTAAGCAAAATTGGCCTCTAGCCCTCGGATACAGAGGGCTAGTAGCTATTAAGTTTGAAGCATTCAAGCTGATCATGAGCGTTGCATCACTTCACCAAATTTCTGACCGCTGAGCTTGAGACCAACCCAGACGATGGCGGTGCTCAGGGCCAGCAGCAAGAAACCAAACGCCGCACCCTGCTCCCAGTTGAAGCGGGTGATGAACTGGGTGTAGATCTGCTCGGTGAACCACTGCGAGTTTTTGCCACCCAAAAGCGTGGGCGTCAGGTAATTGCCCAGCGTCAGCATAAACACCACGATACAACCCGCCACAATGCCGGGCGCCGCGTGCGGGATGACGATCTGGCGCAGGATCGACCAGCCGTTGCCACCCAGATCGTAGGCCGCTTCAATCAGCGAGTCGTCGAGGCTTTCCAGCGCGCTGATCAGCGGGATCACCATGAACAGCATCGAGGTGTAGACCAGTCCGACCAGAATGGTGGCGTCGTGGTAGAGCAGCTCCACCGGCGCTGGTGTCACACCCAGCCAGACCAGCAGCGCGGGCAACACGCCCGACTCGCGCAGCAGAATCATCCAGCCCAGGGTACGCACGGTTTCACTCACCCAGAACGGGATCAGGCACATCACAAATAACATCGATTTGGCGTGGCCCCGCACCAACTTGGCAATCGTCCAGGCAATCGGGAACGCCATCAGCAGCGTGAGGGCAGTGGCCACAATCGACATCAGCGCGGTGCGCATGAAGGTATGCCAGTACAGCGGCTCTTCAAAAAAGGTGCGGAACTGCGCCAGGCTGGGCTCGTACACCCGTGGCGCCACACGTGCGCGCATCGACAAAATACCCAGCTCCACATGCGGCAACACAATCAGCCCAAGCAGCCACAACAAGGCCGGAGCCAGCAATAGCATCAGCATCAGCCGCGCCACATGGCGCGACTGGTTGGGGGTGTTAGCTGAAGACATGGTCGTTGGCCGTGGTACTGGCAGCAAAACACACCGCACGCTGTGGGTCAAAGCCAAAAAACACGGTTTCACCCACCGCCAGGTCGGCGAACTCACCGGTTTGTGGCAAGGCAATACGAAACTCGGTGCCTGACTGCGCTTCGGTGAGCAACACCGCCGAGTTGGCACCGTCAAATAACAAGCTGTCGACCCGTGCACTGAAACACGGCAAACCCACATCCGTCAGCACCGCCGCCTGGCGCGCCAGGCGGGCGACTTCGGGCCGCACAAAGGCCTCGACCGCATCACCCCGATTGATCTGGCCAATGGCACGTGCTGGCATCACCAGACCATGCGCGCTGGTGACCGTGACCATGTTGCCATTTACCTCGGTGGCGCGGCCAGCCAGGCGGTTGTTGGCACCCACAAAACCCGCCACAAACGGCGTCTGTGGCTCGTAATACAGCTGTTGCGGCGTGCCCACCTGCTCAAAACGACCGTGGTTCATCACCGCCACATGGTCACTCAGCACCAGCGCCTCGGACTGGTCATGGGTGATGTAGACAAAGGTGGTGCCAAACGCGGCTTGTAACTGCTTGAGCTCGATCTTCATGTGCTCGCGCAGCTTCAGGTCCAGCGCGCCGAGCGGCTCGTCGAGCAGCAGCAGCGTCGGCTCCAGCACCAAGCTGCGGGCAATGGCCACACGCTGTTTCTGCCCGCCCGAGAGCTGGTCGACCCGTTTGTTCTGCGCACCGGGCAGGCTGACCCGCGCCAGCATGTCGCCTACCCGGCGTTTGATTTCGTCCTTGGCCACACCCCGGCGTGCCAGGCCATAACCCACGTTGTCACCCACTGTCATCATCGGGAACAGCGCCAGGTGCTGGAACACCATGTTCACCGGGCGTTTGTTAGGCGGCACACCGTTCATGGGCTTGCCGCCGATCAGGATCTCGCCCGAGTCGGGGCTCAGAAACCCGGCAATCATGCGCAGCAGCGTGGTTTTGCCGCAGCCCGAGGGGCCCAGGATCGAGAAGAAACTGCCGCGCGCCACCGAGAAGGACAAGTCGTCCACCGCACGGAAGGCACCGTAGTGCTTGGCGACACGGGTGGCTTGCAGGTCAGGCTGCGCGGCAGCCGGGTTGGCGTGTAGAGGGGAAGGTGTCAAGACAGGTCCAACGCACATCCAGATCCAAATAGCACCCTGCCACACCGGGGATGTCCGGCCTGGCAGGGTGTGCGGGCGTGGCCCGCAGAGTCAACTTCAGTTGGCGGCCTTGATGCGATCCAGCACCTTGCCTTCGATGTCCTCAATGCCAGCGGGCACAGCCGGGTACCACTTGATGTTCTTGAGCGCGGCTTCGGGGAAGCTGGTCGCAAACTGGGCCTTGAGCTTGGCATCCATCAACTGGTCTGCACCCTTGGAGGCGGTGAAGTTGCCCGCCGAGCCAGCCACCTTGGCAGCGATTTCGGGGCGCATGTTGAAGTTGATCCAGGCGTAGGCGGCAGCGTCGTTCTTGCCTTTGGCGGGAATCGCAAAGGTGTCGATCCAGCCCAGTGCACCAGACTTGGGTGCGAGGAACTGGATTTCAGGCTTTTCGTTGTTGAGCTTCCAGCCGCCCGTGTCCCACATCATGGCGCCGACAATTTCACCAGCGCGCATGCCATTGAGCAGCTGGTCCTTGTTGTCCCAGTAGAACTTGACGTTGGGCTTGCAGGCGATCAGGGTCTTGCCAACTTCGTCCATCAGTTCGGTGTAGGCCTTGGGGTTGCTGTACAGCGCAAACGGGTCTTTGCCCGAGGCAAAGGCAAAAGCCAGCAGGGTTGGGCGTTTCAGTCGGTAGGCCACCTTGCCCTTGAACTCGGCCTTGCACAGGTCGGTGTAGTTCTCCATCTTGGCCAGTTTGGTGTTGACCACCAGGCCGTCGGTGCCCCAGATGTGCGGCAGGCCATACACCTTGCCAGCCACCGTGGTGTTGATCTTGGTGGCATCCAACATGCTGGGGATGAACAGCTCGGTCTTGAGCTTGCTCAGGTCCATCGGTTTGTAGATGCCGAATTCAGTTTGTGGGCCAGCAATGCGGTCTTGCGAGGGCTGAGCCAGGTCAAACCCGGCGCCACCGGTGGCCCGCAGCTTGGAGATCATCTCTTCGTTGTTGGACAGGGTCAGTTCGACCTTGTAGCCGGTTTCCTTCTCAAACTGAGCCACCACATCCGCGGGCGCGTAGTCGGCCCAGGTCAGCAAACGCAGGGTTTTCTCCTGGGCTTGGGCCAGGCCAGCGCAGCCCAGCGCGATCACAGCAGCAGCAACAAACGTGTAGCGGATTTTCATGGATGAGTCCTTTGGGTTGATGGGTGAAACTCAGGCCAGGTGGCATGCACATCCTGTGCCAGCACGCCAGAATACGACACTTTAATGACATTTTGGTGTCTGCGCGAGGTCATTCTTACCCATGCGCCAGATGGGGTGGCGCTGTCAAAAAATCTTGCTATCGTTGCGCCCGGGCAGGCCGGGTGGCGCTGCTGTTTCAAGGAGTGAAAAATGGCGATGGATGTGGTGGACTACGAGATTTTTGGCAACGAAATGCAATACGTCGAGGTTGAACTCGACCCCGGTGAAGCGGCCGTGGGTGAGGCCGGTGTCATGATGTACATGCAGGCCGGTATCCAGATGGACACCGTGTTTGGCGACGGCGCCCAGCAAGGTGGCCTGTTTGGCAAGCTGATGGGCGCGGGCAAGCGCCTGCTGACCGGTGAGAGCCTGTTCACCACCGTGTTCCAGAACACCGCCTCCAGCAAACAGCGCGTGGCCTTTGCCGCACCCTACCCCGGCAAGATTGTGCCGATCGACTTAAGTGCACTGGGTGGCACCTTGTTGTGCCAGAAAGACTCGTTTTTGTGCGCCGCCAAGGGTGTGTCGCTGGGCATTGCCTTCCAGCAGAAGCTGGGCGTGGGCTTGTTCGGGGGTGAAGGCTTCATCATGCAAAAGCTCGACGGCGACGGCCTAGCCTTCATCCACGCCGGTGGCACGTTGATGGAGCGCACCTTGGCCCCAGGCGAAACCCTGCGGGTGGACACCGGCTGTGTGGTGGCCTACCAGCCGTCGGTGGACTTTGACATCCAGTACGTGGGCAAGATCAAATCGGCGCTGTTTGGCGGCGAAGGCCTGTTTTTTGCCACCTTGCGCGGCCCGGGCAAGATCTGGCTGCAGTCGCTGCCGCTGTCACGCCTAGCCAACCGCATCATCGCCTCGGCCCCGGCTGCGGGTGGGCGCTCGTCAGAGCAGGGTTCGGTGCTCGGTGGTGCGGCCTTGGGCGGCACCTTGCTGGGTGGTGGTCTGCTCGGTGGCCTGCTGGGTGGCGAAGACGAGTAAACGCCAAGGTTTCAAAGCATTTTTGGCCTCTAGCCCTTTTATATAAAGGGCTAGTAGCTATTTAACCAGGAGCATCTATGCCAGTGATTGTTGTGGCCAACCCCAAGGGGGGTGTGGGCAAATCCACACTCTCAACCCAGATCGCGGGCTACTTTGCCTCGCGTGGCCAGTCGGTGATGCTGGGCGACGCCGACCGGCAGTTGTCGAGCAAACTCTGGCTGTCCTTGCGACCCGACAGCGCCCGGCCCATCACCAGCTGGGAAGTGGACCGCGACGACATCGCCAAACCGCCCAAAGGCACGACCCATGTGGTGCTGGACACCCCGGCCGGGCTACACGGCAAACGCCTCAAGGAGGTGCTGAAACTGGCGCACAAGGTGGTAGTGCCGCTGCAAGCCAGTGTGTTTGACATCTTTGCCACCAAAGATTTCCTGGACGAGCTGGCGCAAAGCGCCCAAGCCGCCAAAACACAGATCGGCATCGTAGGCATGCGGGTGGATGAACGCACCCGCGCCGCTGAGCAATTGCGCACTTTTGTCGAGTCCACCGGCCTGCCGGTACTGGGTTATGTGCGCAACACCCAGAACTACGTGCAACTCGCCGCCCGTGGCCTGACCGTGTTTGACCTGGACCCCGAGCGTGTCGCGCGTGACCTAGCGCAGTGGCAGCCGATTTGTGAGTGGTTGGATCAGTAAGGGGCAGGTTGTGGAGGTCGGGCAGCGCTGTACGGCGATCGTGACGCTTGCCTACGGCACCGGATTGCGTGCCAATGAAGTGATCATATTGAAGTCACCGACATCGACAGTCAACGCATGAAGGTGCACGTAGAACTCGGCAAGGACCGCTACGCCATGATCTCGACGGTCTTGCGCTGACGCCCGCCCGGACGTCGCCCGATAAAGCGCTCTCCGCACAGCAACTCAACCGTGCTATTGACTTGTGCTCGCCAGTTTCAACGGTTCGCCCGTTTCAGCGGCACAGCCGGCAGCGGTCAGCAGCACATCGGTGGAGGAGTTCAGGGCGGTCTCGGTCGAGTCCTGTATCACGCTGATGACAAAGCCGATCGCCACCACTTGCATGGCCACATCGTTTGAAATGCCGAATAGCGACGTGGCCATCGGGATCAGCAGAAGCGAGCCGCCCGCCACCCCTGACACGCCGGCAGCGGCGAACGAGGACACGACGCACAGCAGCAGCGCGGTCGGTACATCGACATGAATGCCCAGTGTGTGCGCGGCGGCCAGGGCCATCACCGAGATCGTGATGGCTGCCCCAGCCATGTTGATCGTGGCGCCCAGCGGAATGGTGATCGAATAGGTGTCCTCGTGCAGGCCCAAACGCTTGCACAGTGCGAGGTTAATCGGGATATTGGCTGCCGAGCTGCGGGTGAAGAAGGCGGTCACGCCACTCTCACGCAGGCAGGTGAAAACCAGGGGATAAGGATTGCTGCGAATCTTCCAGAACACGATCATCGGGTTCACCACCAGCGCAACAAAAAGCATGCAACCGACGATGACCAGCAGCAGATGCGCGTAGCCCAGCAAGGCACCAAAACCCGATTCGCCCAGCGTGCCAGCGACAAGGCCAAAGATACCCAACGGCGCAAAACGGATGACCGTCTGCACGATGCCGGTCACCGCGTCGGCCAGGTCGTTGAGCATCGTCCGCGTGGCAGCACTGGCGTGGCGCAGCGCCATGCCAAGGGCGACCGCCCACGCCAGGATGCCGATGAAGTTGCCTTCCAGCAGGGCTTTGACCGGACTGGTAAATATGCTCAGCAACAGGTTCTTGAGCACGACCACGATGCCACTCGGTGGTGTGCCAGCGGCCGGCGGCGCGCTCAGGACCAGCGTGGTTGGAAAGCTGAAGCTGGCGATGACCGCCACCGCAGCAGCGGCCAGCGTGCCAACAACATACAACATCAAGATCGGGCGAATATGGGTCGGCTGACCATGTTCGTGACTGGAGATGGCGGCCATCACCAGGATGAACACCAGGACTGGCGCGACGGCCTTCAGGCTGGAGATGAAGAGGTCTCCCAGTATCGCGACGGATGGGGTCGCGCCGGGCGCGATCAGGGCCAGAGCGATGCCCAGGACCAGGCCGATCGTGATCTGGACAATGAGGCTCAGGCGCATCAGTCGCTGCAGAGCCGTGGGGTTCGTGTTTTTCATGAGTCAGTCTCTTTGTGGGTAACTTGATGGATTGGCAAGAGTTGCTGCAGCATCTGCATTCCAGGCCGAGCAACTCGTCTGCTCTAAAGTTGATAGTGGAAAGTTGTGGTGACCGTTGGGTGTGGTGCTAAAACTGCAGTCATGCAAGGGGCCAAAGGCAGTGTGGCGCTTGTCAGGCACCACACCCAATACTGATGCGACTCTTTAACCCAGGTGTTTGCCCACAATGCCCGCCAGTTCAAACATGCTGACCTGCGGCTGGCCAAACACCGCGAGTAGCTTGGCGTCGGCATTGATGGCGCGTTTGTTGGTGGCGTCTTGCAGCTTGTTAGCCTTGATGTAGTCCCACAGTTTTTTGATGACCTGGGCACGCGCAATCGGTTCGGCACCAATCACCGCAGCCAAAGCCGCGCTGGGGGTGGAGCCCGCACCAGCAGCGGGTGCCTTGCGCGGGGTTTTGGCGGTCGTCTTCTTGGCAGCAGGTTTAGTGGCTTTTGCACCTGTAGCCCTCGTTCCACCTGGGCTAGAAGCTGCTTTTTTGCTATCAACTGCGGCGCGTGTCAGCGGTGCCGCAGCGGTTTTACGCGGCGGGAACTTGCTGGGTGCAAACTCGAAGTTGACCTTGTCAGCGGTGGCGTCCCAGACCAGCATGGCCTTGAAGTTGCGCCGGGTGCGCATGCTGACAAACTTGTCGAGCAGATCGGTTTTGCCGGTGGCCAGCAACTTGCTCATCTGCTCGCGCTCAATCGGCTGCTGCAGGATGATCTGGCCGGTTTTGAAATCGCAGCTTGGTGTGGGTTGCGCGTCGGTGGGCACAGACTTTTCACACACATAGTTTTTGCCGTGTTCAAACACTGCCGCGCCACATTTTGGGCACGCACCCAGGCTGGTTTGTTCACCAAAGTCGACCAGCTCGCCGGTTTCCTCTCCCTTTTTGTCGTCGCCAAAGTCGAATTCAAGCTTGTAGTTCTTGGCCTCTTCGTCAAACTTGATGACCATCTCGGCGGTGAACGGCCAACCGGCCTTGGAGCGGAAGCCGTCGAGCGGGCCAATCTTTTTGTCGCGCAAAAATTGCTCGACTTCGGCCAGCTCGAAGGTGCGGCCAGCCGGGGTTTTGCCAAACGAGAAGCCGCAGCCTTCGCTGTGGCCGTCCGCGCCGGTGCAGGCATAACGGCGGTAGTTTTCTTTGACCACACCGCCGCAGTTGGGGCAGGGTGAGCTCAGCGTGGCGTAGTTGCCAGGCACGGTGTCGCGGTCGTATTCCTTGGCCTTTTTGACGATGTGTTCGGTCATCGCGGCAATCTCGGCCATGAAGGCGGCGCGGCTCAGCTTGCCTTGCTCCATCTGGCTGAGTTTGTATTCCCACTCGCCGGTGAGTTCGGCCTTGGAGAGTTCTTCCACACCCAGGCCACGCAGCAGGGTCATCAACTGGAAGGCTTTAGCGGTGGGGATCAGCTCGCGCCCTTCACGCAGCATGTATTTCTCGGAGATCAAACCTTCAATGATGCTGGCGCGGGTGGCGGGTGTGCCCAGGCCTTTTTCCTGCATGGCTTCGCGCAGTTCGTCGTCTTCCACGGTTTTTCCGGCGCCTTCCATGGCGCCGAGCAAGGTGGCTTCTGAGTAGCGAGCCGGTGGCCGGGTTTTTAAGCCCTTGGGGTCGACAGACTCCGTTTTGACCTTTTCGCCGGGGGCGACCGGCACCAGGCTCTGGCCTTTGTCGCCGTCCTTGGCATCAGCCACTTCGTCGGCGGCTTCCTTGCCGTAGATGGCCAGCCAGCCCGGTTTGACCAGCACCTTGCCTTCGGTCTTGAAGTGGTGCTCCAGCGCCTTGGAGATGCGGGTGGTGACCTGGTATTCGGCACTCGGAAAAAACACCGCCATGAACCGTTTGACCACCAGGTCATACAGCTTTTGCTCTGCTTCTGATAGCCCGCTGGGCGCTTGTAATGTGGGGATGATGGCAAAGTGATCACTCACCTTGCTGTTGTCGAAGATGCGCTTGGAGGGCCGGATGTAGTTGTTGTTCAGCGCGGTGAGCGCGTGCGGCGCCAGGTGGCGCATGCCGGAGTTGGCCAGCATCTCAAAGGTCTGTTTGACCACCGGCACATAGTCTTCAGGCAAGGCGCGTGAATCGGTACGCGGGTAGGTCAGGGCCTTGTGGCGCTCGTAGAGGCTTTGCGCAATCGACAGCGTGGTCTTGGCGCTGAAGCCGAACTTGCCATTGGCCTCGCGTTGCAAGCTGGTCAAATCAAATAGCAGCGGGCTGGCTTGGGTGGTGGGTTTGCTTTCTTCGGTGACGGTGGCGTGTTGGCCACGCACTGCGTCGGCAATGGCTTGAGCTTCTTGCTGGCTCCAGACACGGTCGGCCTTTTTCTCGGCGTCTTCAGCATCCTTTTTCCAGGCCGGGTTGAACCACTTGGCCGGGTAGCTGCCAGCCTGGGCGGCAAATGACGCATGGATTTCCCAGTAGTCGCGCGAGACAAAACCACGGATCAGTTCTTCGCGCTCCACCACCACCGACAGCGTCGGGGTTTGCACCCGGCCCACGGTGGTCAAGAAAAAGCCACCGTCGCGCGAGTTGAACGCGGTCATGGCGCGGGTGCCGTTGATGCCGACCAGCCAGTCGGCCTCGGAGCGGCAGCGGGCGGCGTCGGCCAGGGGTTGCATCTGTTTGTCGCTGCGCAGGGCGTTGAAGCCGTCGCGGATGGCTTGGGGTGTCATCGACTGTAGCCACAGCCGGCTGACCGGTTTGCCCAGCGGTTTGGCGCCACCGGCGTATTGTTCGATCAGGCGGAAGATCAGCTCCCCCTCGCGGCCCGCGTCACAGGCGTTGATGAGTTGGCCCACGTCCTTGCGTTTGGCCAGTTTGACCACTGCGTTGAGGCGGGTCTTGGTCTTGTCAACCGGTTTGAGTTCGAAGTGCGGCGGGATCACCGGCAGATGGGCAAAACTCCATTTGCCGCGTTTGACGTCGTAGGCCTCGGGCGCCTGGATTTCGACCAGGTGGCCCACCGCGCTGGAGACCACATAACTGTCGTTTTCGAAATGCTCGTCGTGTTTCTCGAACTTGCCCGCCACCGGCGTGAGTGCACGCACGATGTCTTGTGCCACCGAGGGCTTTTCTGCAATGACCAGTGTTTTGCCTGCCACTGCTGTTTTAGTGTTTTCTGCGATAGTCATCTGAATACAATCCCTGTTCCTCGCGGGCGCACACGCGCACCCATACGAGTTCACGATACCAAATTTTTTAACCGTGTCGAAAAAATCACCCGCTACCTCCCGCCGCATCCAGGTGCGCCGCTCCGGCATCCATGGCCGGGGTGTTTATGCACTGCAGGACATCGCCGAGGGTGAAACCATCATCGAGTATGTGGGCGAGATCATCACCTGGGAAGAAGCCCAGGCGCGCCACCCGCACGACCCGACCAACCCGAACCACACCTTTTATTTTCATGTGAATGAAACCCGGGTGATCGACGGCGGGGTCAACGGCAACTCGTCACGCTGGATCAACCACTCTTGCGACGGCAACTGCGAGGCCGACGAAGACAAGGGCCGCATTTTCATCAAGGCGCTGCGCAATATCGCCGCTGGTGAAGAGCTGCACTACGACTACGGCCTGATCATCGACGAGCGTTACACGCCCAAACTCAAGGCCGAGTACCCGTGCTGGTGTGGCGCCAAAAACTGCCGTGGCACCCTGCTGGCACCCAAACGCAAGCGCAAGTAGCGCCACCCCATGACACTACCCGCCCTGACGCTCTGGCCCAGCGAAGCCCTATGGCAAGTTGTGGAGCCCCAGTTGCCCGGCTTCAGCGTCGAGGTGTTGCCCGAGATCGACTCCACCAATGCCGAGCTGATGCGCCGACTGCGCGCCGGTGTGGAAGACCCGGTGCTGCTGATTGCAGAACACCAGACCGCCGGGCGCGGGCGCATGGCACGCCCCTGGCACAGCAGCCCGGGAGCGGCTGGCAGCGCTGGCCCGGGCACATTGATGTTTTCCCTGGGCCTGTCGTTGGCACCCAAGGACTGGTCAGGCCTGTCGCTGGCCGTGGGCTGGAGCCTGGCCAACAGCCTGCACCCCGAGATCCGCCTGAAATGGCCCAATGACCTGTGGTGGCAGGGCCGCAAGCTGGCAGGCATCCTGATCGAGACCGCCAACACCCGGCAAGCGGCCTTGGCTGGCAGCCGTTATGTGGTGATTGGCATCGGCCTCAATATCCAACGCCCCGAGGTGGCTGGCTTGTCGACCGAACCCGCCGGGCTGGCCGAGCTGGTGCCCGGCATCAGCGCGATGCAGGCCTTGGCCCAGATACTGCCCCCCTTGGTGGAGACCCTGCGGGCGTTTGAGCAACAGGGTTTTGCGGCCTTTCAGGCACGTTTTAATGCCCGTGATGCGCTGGCGCAGACGCCGGTGACCCTGAGCGACGGCCAACAAGGTGTGACCATGGGGGTGGACCCGGTGGGGGCCTTGCTGTTGCAAACCGGGCAGGGTCTGCAGCGTGTGACCAGTGCCGAGGTCAGTGTGCGGCGGGCCGCTGCCCCGGCAAACCCTGCCAACGGTCACTAGGAGCGGCTATGTGGCGCCTGATGGTTCTGCTGCTGGTGTTGCTGAACCTGGGTGTTTTCGCCCGGGGGCAAGGCTGGTTGCTTGCTTACGGCTGGGGCACGACACAGCAGCACGAGCCGCAACGCGTGACACAACAGATTCGCCCCGAGGCGCTTGTGGTGCTGACGGACAAGGCAGACGCAGCACACACCGCTGCATCCGCACCAGAGCCCGCCCCTGCGTTGACGCCCGCCGAGCCAGTGGCCAGCAGCTGCTGGCAAAGTGGTGAACTGGATGAAGCTCAGGTCGACACATTGCGCCCGCTGCTCACGGCCAAATTGCCACCTGGGGCCTGGGTGCTGGACGAGAGTCGGCTGCCCGCACGCTGGATGGTCTACATGGGCCCCTACAACCAGGCGACGGAGCTGGCCAAAAAACGTGAGCAGCTGACAGAGTTGAAGGTCAAGTTTTTTGCCTTGAGCAACACAGCGCTGTCACCGGGCTTCTCGCTGGGTGTGTTTTCCACGGAAGAGTCGGCCAAAACCGGTTTGCAAGACCTGGTCAAACGCGGGGTGCGTTCGGCCCGGGTGATACAAGAGCGCCAGGCCAGTGTGACCTACCACCTGCGCCTGCCCAGCATCAGCGCGGCCGACCTGGCGGCGCTGGACAGCCTGCAGGCCGCATTGCCCGGCAAACCGCTGGTGCTTTGTCCACAGCCCGCATCAGCGCCTGAACAGGCTGCGGCTTCGGCACCCGGCGCTGCCACATCCCAGCCCTGACAGCTGGCCTCAGGCCTGTGGCACCTCATCGGGCAGGGTCGCGGTGAAAGTGACCACAAAACGGGCGCCGGGCGGTGTGTGGCCCGGCAAGGTGTCTTCAAGGCTGACCTTGGCACCGTGTTTTTGGGCAATCTCCAGAACAATCGGCAGACCCAGGCCCGAGCCATCCACATCGGTACCCAAGGCGCGGTAAAACGGCTGGAAGATCAGTTCACGCTCTGACTCCGGAATGCCCGGGCCAGAGTCCTCCACCTGCAACACCAGCAAACGGCCCACCGGCTCGGTCAAGACCCTTGCGGTGATCATGCCCGGTGACGCCAGGCTGGACGGGGTGTAGTTGATGGCGTTGTCCACCAGGTTGCGGATCATCTCCTTGAGCAGGGTGACGTTGCCCAACATGGTGCAGCCAGGTGTGCCGGGTTGGGTGCCCTCGTAACCCAGGTCAATGTGTTTTTCCAGCGCCCGCGGCACACTATCGCGCACCACCGACATACAGACCTCCGCCAGGTCACAAAGGGCGCGTGGCATGGCCGAGCCGCTGCTCTCGGCCCGCGCCAGCGACAGCAGCTGGTTGACGCTGTGGGTGGCACGGATGCTGGCGCGGCCAATCTGGCGCAGAGAGTGTTTGAGGTCCTCGGCGCTGGCGCCCTCACGCTGGGCCAGGTCGGCCTGCATACGCAGCCCCGCCAGCGGGGTTTTGAGCTGGTGCGCGGCATCGGCCAGAAAGCGCTTCTGGGTGGCAATCGAGTCGGTCAGGCGCAACAGCAGGTCGTTGACCGAATCCACCAGGGGCGACACCTCCAGCGGCACCGCCTGGGCATCGATCGGGCTCAGGTCATCGGGTCGGCGCGCGCGGATACGCTCTTCGAGCTGGTTGAGGGGCTGGATAGCCTGCACCAGCGCCAGCCAAACCAGCAACACCGCCAGTGGCAGGATGACAAACTGCGGCAGCATCACGCCTTTGACAATTTCGGTGGCCAGCACCGAACGTTTTTCCAGTGTCTCGGCCACCTGCACCAAGGCCAGGTCGCCGTTGCGGGTGGGCAGCTTGACCCAGATGTAGGCCACCTTGATGTCAAAACCCTGGATCACATCGTCGCGGATGCGGACTTCATCAGGTACCACCTTCTCTTCGGCCGAGGGCGCAGGCAGATCAGCTTCACCACTGAGCAGCTCGCTGCGCGGCCCGATCACCTGGTAATACACGGTGTCGGAGTCATCGGCGCGCAACAGTTCACGCGCCGGACGCGGCAGCACAAATTCGGGCTTGTTGCCACGCATGGTGATGAGTTGCGCCATGGCGCGGGCGTTGTACTCGAGCGCCCGGTCAAACGGCTTGCCCGCGATGTTTTGCGCCACCAGCCAGGTCAATACCAGACTCACCGGCCACAGCAACAACAATGGCGTGAGCATCCAGTCCAGGATTTCGCCAAACAGGGAACGCTGTTCGCGCTGAAAAACGTTCACGGTGTGGCGAAGAAGTGTGGGCTACCCGGGGATCTTTTCGAGGCAGTAGCCCAGGCCGCGCACGGTGGCGATGCGGATCGGGCCTTTTTCGATCTTTTTGCGCAGGCGGTGGATATAGACCTCGATGGCGTTGTTGCTGACCTCTTCGCCCCATTCACACAGGCGCTCGACCAGTTGGTCCTTGCTGACCAGGCGCCCGGCACGCTGCAGCAGCACCTCCAGCAGGCCCAGCTCCCGCGCCGACAGCTCGACCATCACGCCGTCAATGGTGGCCACCCGGCCGCCCTGGTCGTAAATCAGCGGGCCGTGTTTGATGGTGCTGCTGGCGGCACCCATGCCGCGTCGGCTCAGGGCGCGCACGCGGGCTTCGAGCTCCTGCAGGCTGAAGGGTTTGGCCATGTAGTCGTCGGCGCCGTAGTCCAGGCCTTTGACCCGTTCTTCCACACTGTCAGCGGCGGTCAGGATCAGCACCGGCAACGAGGAGCCGCGCGCACGCAGTTTTTTGAGCACCTCCAGCCCGTGCATTTTGGGCAGCCCCAGGTCCAGGATCAGCAGGTCAAACTCGGTGTTGGTCATCAGTGCCGCATCGGCCTCGGTGCCGCTGGCCACGTGGTCCACCGCGGCCCCCGAACTGCGCAGGGTACGCAGCAAACCGTCTGCCAGCACCTGGTCGTCCTCGGCAATCAAAATTCGCATGGCTGTCTCCTCGTGATGGCCGCTAGGGCCTTATGGGTTACGGGCTGTCTCGCGTTCTTTTCAGGCCATTTTAGGCCGCGTATGCTTCCAGTCCGATAGCAATCACGGTGGCCACCTCCGAGCCGACGGCGGCGCGTAATTCGGCCTCGGCCTGGGTCACCGCTTCTTCAAAAGCCTGCAGCCAGGCCAGCCCGGTCGGGGTGAATAACACGCGGCGCGCACGGGCGTCCTGCGGGTCGTCCTGGCGCTGCACCAGGCCCCAGGCAGCGCACTGGTCCACCAGCTTGCCCATCGCCTGTTTGCTGACACCAGCACGCTGCGCCAGCTCGGTCAGGCGCGAACCCTGCAGCGCCAGATGCCGCGTGATGTGGATGTGGGAGGCGGTCAAACTGCCGCGCGCCGCCAGGTTGGACAGCGCCAGCGGCACCCGATCATTGCGCGCCATCAGCTGCAACACACGGGCATCAAAACGCTGCAACGCCAGCGCCAGCCAGTGGCCCAGATGCGCCTGGCGCCAGCCGGTGTCAGAAGGGGAGGTGTCCATGTCCAAAATAGTAAACCAAATTGACTATAAATTGTCTTTTCTATTTTTAACAGTGCTTGTAAACTACTGTTCAAGCATCCAGCCTGTAGTTATTGACAGAGGATGCGCAAGCTTTCCTATCCGCCCACTTGTTGACACCTCAGGAGACCACCATGGACGCACCCGCAAAAACACTCACCCCCGCCAACGCCGAAAAAGCCAAAGCCCTGCAGGTGGCGCTGGCCCAGATCGAGAAACAGTTTGGCAAGGGCACCATCATGCGCCTGGGTGAAGGCGAAGTGATCGAAGACATCCAGGTGGTGTCGACCGGCTCACTTGGGCTGGACATTGCGCTCGGTGTAGGTGGTCTGCCGCGTGGTCGTGTTGTGGAGATTTATGGCCCGGAGTCTTCCGGCAAAACCACGCTGACCCTGCAGGTGATTGCCGAGATGCAAAAAACTGGCGGCCAATGTGCATTTGTCGATGCTGAACACGCGCTCGACATCCAGTACGCCCAGAACCTCGGTGTCAATCTGCAAGACCTGCTGATCAGCCAGCCCGACACCGGTGAACAAGCGCTCGAAATTGTCGACAGCCTGGTGCGCTCCGGCGCGGTCGACCTGATCGTGGTCGACTCGGTGGCGGCCCTGACCCCCAAGGCCGAGTTGGAAGGCGAAATGGGTGACAGCCTGCCCGGCTTACAAGCCCGGTTGATGAGCCAGGCGCTGCGCAAACTCACCGCCCACATCAAAAAAACCAACTGCATGGTCATCTTCATCAACCAGATCCGTATGAAGATTGGTGTGATGTTTGGCTCGCCTGAGACCACCACCGGCGGCAACGCGCTCAAGTTCTACGCCTCGGTACGGCTGGACATCCGTCGCACCGGCACGATCAAGAAGGGGGAGGAATCGATTGGCAACGAAACCAAGGTCAAGGTCGTCAAAAACAAGGTCTCGCCACCGTTCAAGACCGCCGAGTTCGACATCATGTTTGGCCAGGGCATCAGCCGCGAGGGCGAAATCATCGACATGGGTGTCACCGCCAACATCCTCGACAAGTCCGGCGCCTGGTACGCCTACAACGGTGAAAAAATCGGCCAGGGCCGCGACAACGCACGCGAGTTCCTGAAAGAAAACACCGACCTCGCCCGCGAAATTGAAAACAAGGTGCGCGCGTCTCTGGGCATCCCGCTGCTGGCGGGCTCCGAGCCGGCCGATGCTGCAGCCAAGGCTGCCAGCAAAAAGGCGGTATAGCCCTTATTCAATAAGGGTATATAGCTTCATTTTTAATAGTAATTTGCTGAATGGGCTTTGCCACACCCTCCCTCAAAGGGCGCGCTCTGCGCCTGCTTAGCGGCCGTGAACACTCGCGGCTGGAGCTGGAGCGCAAGTTGGCGCCGTTTGAGGAAGAGCCCGGCAGCCTCGCCGCCGCGCTCGATGACTTGCAGGCCAAGGGTTTCATCAGTGAACAGCGGGTGCTGGAGTCGGTGGTGAACCGCCGCGCCAGCAAACTTGGCGCATCACGCATCAAGCAGGAGTTGCAAGCCAAGGGGCTCGACCCGCAGGCGGTGGCAGATGCTGTTCAGGGTTTGCGCGCCACCGAGCTCGAACGTGCGCGCGATGTTTGGCAAAAAAAGTTTGGTCAGGCCCCGCAAGACGCCGATCAGCGGGCCAAACAAATGCGTTTTCTGGCGAGCCGCGGTTTTGGTGGCGACACCATCCGACGGGTGGTCGCCGGAGCTGACGACGAGTAACGGGCCGCTGGCCGGGCGTCAGGTACCGCGTCGTCGCCCACCGTTCCAGTAGGCAAACTCACTCTCGTGACAATCGATGTCGAGCTCGTTGACACGGGCCAGCATCTGCGCCTGGGCGTCAGCCACCCCTTGGTTGTAAGCGCTCGGCGCCAGCTCCTTCAAAAAGAAGTCGAGCAGTTCAGCGGCCTGCATGTTGCCAATGCGCAAGTCCATGTTGGCCGTGAACCAGCGCTCAATCGAGGCCACCGCCGTCGCGCGGGTCTCTTTGGACAGCTCGACCGCCATCGTTTCAGAGCCCCAGCATCAGTTTCATGTTTTGCACTGCCGCGCCGCTGGCGCCTTTGCCCAGGTTGTCCAGCCGCGCCACCAGCAGCGCGTGGCGGAAGCTGTCGTTGCCATCCTGGTTGCCAAACACGCGCAGCTCCATGGCATCGCTGCCGTCGAGTGCCACCGCGTCGAGTTTGCTGTCCGAGCCAGTGGGCACCACGCTGACCCATTCGCTGCCTGCGTAATGTTTAGCCAGTGCCTCATGCAAGTCGGCCACAATGGGCTGGCCGGGCAACAGGTCCAGATGCAAGGGGATCTGCACCAGCATGCCCTGTTTGAAGTTGCCGACCGAGGGCACAAACAACGGGCGGCGCGTCAGGCCGGTGTTGGCCAGGATTTCCGGGATGTGTTTGTGTTTGAGGCCGAGCGCGTACAACTCATAAGCCGGGGCTTTGCCCTGTTCGTAGGCTTCGATCATGGGGCGACCGCCACCCGAATAACCACTCACAGCAGGCAGGCATAGCGGGAAGTCCGCCGGGATCAGCCCGGCATCCACCAGCGGACGGATCAGGGCGATGGCGCCGGTGGCGTAACAACCCGGGTTGGCCACACGCCGCGCGGCTTGGATGGCATCGCGCTGGCCAGCACACAGTTCGGCAAAACCGTAAACCCAGCCAGGTGCGGTGCGGTGGGCGGTGGAGGCGTCGATGACCTTAGGGCCTTCTTGGCCTGTAGCCCTTTCAATATCTGCGATCATTGATACAGATTCAATAGCAGCCTCGTCGTGCAGGCACAGTACCACCAAGTCCACTTCGGCCATCAGCGCACGTTTGGCGGCGGCGTCCTTGCGCAACTCGGGCGCGATGCTGAGCAGCTCAATGCCGGGCATCTGCTGCAAACGTTCGCGAATCTGCAGTCCGGTGGTGCCGGCCTCGCCGTCGATGAAGATTTTGTGCATGGTGAATAAAAACGCCAGGTCTTGTAAGACTGGCTAAAGATTGAATCAATTCATCATGATACAGTCCGCGACGCATCACCCAGCGTCGGTAAACCGTTGACCACAAACGGCTTTCAGGTGCACTATCAACTTCCGTTCCCGAGAGAGACCTCATGAAAATTCACGAGTACCAAGGCAAGGACATCTTGCGCCAAGCTGGTGTGCCAGTGCCCCGCGGCATTGCAGCATTCACTGTTCAAGAAGCGGTCGAAGCCGCACAAAAACTTGGCGGCCCGGTTTGGGTGGTCAAGGCACAGATCCACGCCGGTGGGCGTGGCAAGGGCGGCGGCGTGAAGCTGGCGCGCTCGATTGACGATGTGAAAAAACTCGCCGGTGAGATCCTGGGCATGCAGCTGGTGACACACCAGACCGGCCCCGAAGGTCAAAAAGTGCGTCGCCTGCTGATTGAAGACGGCGCCGACATCAAGAAAGAATATTACGTCTCGGCGGTGACCGACCGCGCCAGCCAGCGCGTGGCGATGATTGTCTCCAGCGAAGGTGGCATGGACATCGAAGAGGTGGCCCACAGCACGCCCGAGAAAATCGTCACCGAGATCGTCGACCCGGCCACCGGCCTGACGGTCGAGCAGGCCACCAAACTGGCCAACGCCATTGGTGTGCCCGCAGGCTCGGTCGCGCAGGCGGTGGATGTGCTGCAAAAGGTGTATCAGGTCTACATGGACACCGACGCATCCTTGGTAGAAATCAACCCGATGATTCTGGAAGGCAATGGTGGCATCAAGGCCATTGACGCCAAGTTCAACTTTGACGCCAACGCGCTGTACCGCCACCCGGAAATTGTGGCCTACCGCGATCTGGACGAAGAAGACCCGGCCGAGGTCGAAGCCAGCAAGTTTGACCTGGCCTACATCAGCCTGGACGGCGACATCGGTTGCCTGGTCAACGGTGCCGGTCTGGCCATGGCCACCATGGACACGATCAAGCTGTTTGGCGCAGAGCCCGCCAACTTCCTCGACGTGGGCGGCGGTGCCACCCCCGAGAAGGTCACCGAAGCCTTCAAGATCATGCTCAAAAACCCCAAGGTCAAGGCCATTCTGGTCAACATCTTCGGCGGCATCATGAAGTGCGACACCATCGCCACCGGCATCATCACCGCCTGCAAGGCGGTCAACCTGTCGGTACCGCTGGTGGTGCGCATGAAAGGCACCAACGAAGAAATGGGCAAGAAGATGCTGGCCGAGTCGGGCCTGCCGATCATCAGCGCCGACACCATGGCCGATGCGGCCCAGAAAGTGGTCGCTGCCGTCAAAGCCGCAGCCTGAGACTGAATAGGAAACACCATGTCCATCCTCATCAATAAAGACACCAAGGTCATCACCCAGGGCATCACCGGCAAGACCGGTCAGTTCCACACCGAAAAGTGCCAGGAATACGCCAATGGCAAACATTGTTTTGCCGCCGGGGTGAACCCGAAAAAGGCCGGCGAATCCATCTTCGGCATCCCGATTTACGCCTCCGTCAAGGAAGCGGCCCAGGAAACCGGCTCCACCGTGTCAGTGATCTACGTGCCGCCCGCAGGCGCCGCTGCCGCCATCTGGGAGGCTGTGGAAGCCGATCTGGACCTGGCGATCTGTATCACCGAAGGCATTCCGGTGCGTGACATGCTCGAAGTGCGTAACAAGATGAAGGCCAAAGAGGCTGCTGGCGGCAAAAAGACTTTGTTGCTCGGACCGAATTGCCCGGGTCTGATCACGCCCGACGAGATCAAGATCGGCATCATGCCCGGTCACATCCACCGCAAGGGCCGCATCGGTGTGGTCAGCCGCTCCGGCACGCTGACTTATGAAGCGGTGGCACAGTTGACCGAAATCGGCCTGGGTCAATCCAGCGCGGTCGGTATTGGGGGTGACCCGATCAATGGTCTGAAACACATCGACATCATGAAGGCCTTCAACGACGACCCGGACACCGACGCGGTGATCATGATCGGTGAAATTGGTGGCCCCGACGAAGCTGAAGCCGCACGCTGGTGCAAGCTCAACATGAAAAAACCGATCGTGGGCTTCATCGCCGGTGTCACCGCACCTGCTGGCAAACGCATGGGCCACGCTGGCGCCTTGATCTCAGGTGGTGCCGACACCGCCGAGGCCAAGCTGGCTGTGATGGAAGAGTGTGGCTTCAAGGTCACACGCAACCCGTCTGAAATGGCCAAATTGCTCAAAGCTTTGCTGTAAACCTGTTGCGGGTGCTGGCGACCTGTGGCCGCCGCAACTGCTCGACAAAGCGTTCAAGCCCGGGTGGTTTGAACGCTTTTTTTATAGCCCTGCGGGCCAGCGCCCGGATGGCCCGCAGGTGTACCGCACATTCAGGGCAAAATGTGACGTTAGGCCTTCACACTGCCACCAAGGTGGTCGTGCCGCACATTCAGGAACCGCCAATCAAGGACAGGCTGGACAGGAACATTGACGATTCATGATGCACTACAGTTTTCACGCGCTGACCGACGCCGGCCTGGTCAGGGCCAACAACGAGGACGCCCTGGCCTTTGACACCGATCTGGGCGTGGCGGTACTGGCAGACGGTATGGGTGGCTACAACGCTGGCGAAGTGGCCAGCAGCATGGCTGTGCAGCTGGTCACCTCCGAGTTGGTGCGCTGGTTGTCGACCGAAGACAGGCACCACAGCCCGTCGCAGGTGGCCAGGATGCTTGAAACCTGCTTTGACGAGGCCAATTTGGCCATCCTGAACGCGGCCAATGCCAACCCGCAGTACATCGGCATGGGGACCACACTGGTGGCAGGTGTTTTTCATGGCGGGAAACTGGTTCTGGGGCATGTGGGTGACTCACGTTGTTACCGCCTGCGTGACGGGGTGCTGACCCAGATCACCAAAGACCACTCGATGCTGCAGGAACAGGTGGATGCGGGTTATCTGACACAAGAGCAAGCCGCGTATGCACCCGGCAAAAATTTGTTGACCCGGGCGCTCGGTGTGGAAGACGTGGTGCGGGTCGAAATTCACGAACACCCGGTCCAGGAAGGCGATCTGTACGTGATGTGCACCGATGGTCTGACCGACATGTTGTCCGACAAGGACATCCTGCTCACCCTGAACAACCACAATAACCTGACGCTGCTGGCCACCGAGCTGGTGGCACGCGCCAACCTCAATGGCGGACGCGACAACATTTCGGTCTTGTTGGCGCAGGCTGGCAAGGCGCCGGAAAAATCCGGTTTAATCTCACGCTTGTTCGGCAAGCCCTGATCCAGGAAGGTGCTGTGCCCGGTTCAAACCCATATACTGCGTTGTACAGGAGAGAATCATGTCCCACATAACGGTGATGATGGACGGCGTCGTCCACAGTGAAGTCACTCTGACGAAGGACCGGACAAGCATTGGGCGCAGGCCCTACAACGACGTCGTGATTGAGAACCTGACGGTCAGCGGCGAACACGCGGTGCTGATCAAAACCGGCGATCAGGTGGCCGTCGAAGACCTGCACAGTACCAACGGCACCTACATCAACGGCAAGGCGGTCAAGCGGCAAGTCCTGCAGCACGGTGATGTCATGGAAATGGGCAAATACAAGATCCGGTTTGACGCTGCCGGGGCCGACGATGCCTATGAACGCACCATGATGCACAGGCCGCAAGCGCCTGCGCCAATGCCTGTGGCCCCCACGGCAGCGGTTCCAGAGCTCAAAGGTGCCATCAAGGTGCTGACCGGTGCCGCTGCGGGGCGCGAGATGGCCCTGACCAAAGTGGTTACCACGGTGGGCAAACCCGGGGTGTCGGTGGCCGCCATCACCCAACGCCGACACAACTATTTTGTGCACCACGTCGAAGGCCAAGATCGCCTGACCCTCAATGGCAACACCGTGGGTGAAGAGCCGGTTGTGCTGAAACATGGTGACCGGATCTTGCTGGCGGGCACAGAAATGCAATTCCTCCAGAGCTGATCCATGGGGACGGTTGACCCGGCACACGGGTTGGCCACCGGCCCTGGAACCCTGCACTCTGTTTGAGATCAAACCGTCATGAACACTGGCCTCAAAATCCACCACGCCGATCGAAGTGGTATGACGTTTGAAGCACTTTTTTACAAGCAGCTTCAGCATGTGACGGCCCGTATCCACGAGACCGACAACATCGAGCAGATCATGCTCGAAGCCAGCCAGGACATCTGCAAGCTGTTTGATGCCGACCGCTTGACCCTGTATGTGGTCAACGAGGACAACACGGCCATCATCTCCAAGGTCAAGACCGGGCTCAACAGCAGCCGCGACCTGAAACTACCGATCTCCCCGCAGAGTATTGCCGGGTACGTAGCCTACAGCCACATGCTGGTCAACCTGCCCGATGTGTATGACGATGAGTCGCTCAAAACCATCCACCCGGCCTTGTCGTTCCTGAAAGAGGTGGACAAACGCTCGGGCTACCGCACCCGGCAGATGATGGTGGCGCCGATTCTGGAGGGTGAGACCCTCTACGGCGTCTTGCAGGTCATCAATAACAAGAGCAATAAACCCTTTGGTGATCTGGAGATAGAGGGTATTTCGCAGTTATGCAAAACCCTGGCCACGGCGATCCGCCACCGCATCCATGGCACCGAGGAAGGTGTACGGCGCATGGTGACCAAATACGACGGGCTGGTCTCTGACGGTGTGATGACCGCCAGTGAACTGCAGCAATGCCTGCAGGACGCACGTGCCCAGGGGCTCACGGTAGAAAGCCTGCTGTTGAGCCAGTACCAGGTCCGCGCCGCGCAGATCGGACCGTCCTTGGCCAAATTTTTTGGCGTGCCTTATGAGCCCTGGACCGAAGGGCGCATCCGTGCAGAAGCCTTGCACGGCGCCCTCAAGCGCGAGTTTATTGAAGAGCAGGGCTGGATTCCGCTGGAGGATTCACCCACTGGGCTGGTCATCATGTGCCTG
This sequence comes from Rhodoferax sp. U11-2br, assembly GCF_018619435.1. Taxonomy (GTDB): domain Bacteria; phylum Pseudomonadota; class Gammaproteobacteria; order Burkholderiales; family Burkholderiaceae_C; genus Rhodoferax. The sequence goes on from NZ_JAHFZF010000029.1 coordinate 48,048, forward strand.
GACCCGGAGGCGGTGCGCAGTTCACGCATCGTGCAGCAGGTGTTTCCGCGTATCACCAGCTTTTCCTACCGGGTCACCACCCACACCGAGTTTCGTGACACCCTGGGACAGATTTTTGGCATCGAGGTCACCGGTGGCAGCATCAGCGAGATGCTGGCCGACATGGACAGTGGCCCGATGGACGACGACGGTGGCCTCAGCGACGCGCTGGAATCGGCTGCGGCCGACAACGAACTGGTCAAGTTTGTCAACAAGGTGATCATCGACGCGCACCACCAGGGCGCCTCGGACATCCACATCGAGCCGATGCCGGGCAAGTTCAAGACCGGCATCCGTTTTCGCATTGACGGCTCGCTGCAGCCCTACATCGAGGTACCGGCGCATTTCCGCCAGGCCATGGTCACACGCCTGAAAATCATGTGTGACCTCGACATCTCCGAGCGCCGCAAGCCGCAGGACGGCAAGATCAAGTTCAAGAAATACGGCCCGCTCGACATCGAACTGCGGGTGGCCACCATCCCCTCAGCCGGTGGGGTGGAAGACGTGGTGATGCGGATTCTGGCAGCCGGTGAACCGATTCCGCTGGACAAACTGGGCCTGACCAGCCACAACATGGCGCGGGTGATCCAGACGATTGAGAAACCCTACGGCCTGTTTTATGTGTGTGGCCCCACCGGTTCGGGCAAAACCACCACGCTGCACTCGATCCTCAAACACCTGAACAAGCCCGACACCAAGATCTGGACTGCCGAAGACCCGGTCGAAATCACCCAGAAAGGCTTGCGCCAAGTGCAGATCAACCGCAAGGCCGGCATCGACTTTGCGCTGATCATGCGGGCATTTTTGCGGGCCGACCCCGACATCATCATGGTCGGTGAGTCGCGCGACAAGGAAACTGTGGCCATGGGGGTGGAGGCCTCACTCACCGGGCACCTAGTGTTTTCCACCCTGCACACCAACTCGGCACCCGAATCCATCACCCGGCTGCTGGACATGGGCATGGACCCGTTCAACTTTGCCGATGCACTCTTGGGCATCCTGGCGCAGCGGCTGGCCAAGAAGCTGTGTATCTGCAAGGAAAGTTATGTGCCCGACGCCGAAGAGCTGCGCCTGTTCGCGATGGAATACGCCGAGGAGCTGCGCCACTCGGCCGCCTGGGCGCAGGACTACGAGGGCGCCTTGACGCAGCTGATCGACAACTGGAAACAGTTGTACGCCGACAACGGCCAGCTGCACTTTTACCGCCATGTGGGTTGTGACAAGTGCAACCAGACCGGCTACAAAGGCCGTGTTGGCCTGCACGAGCTGCTGATTGCCGATGACGGCATCAAGAAGCAGATCCAGGAGCGCGCCCGCGTCGCCGAGGTGTTTGCCACGGCGGTGGAAGGCGGCATGCGCACCCTGAAAATGGACGGTATGGAAAAAGTCATGATGGGCCTGACCGACCTCAAGATGGTGCGCTCGGTCTGCATCAAATAGGCACGGGGCGGCATCAGCAGATGCCCGGCCTGTTGCTCTGCCTGAGGTTTATAAGCGTTATTGGCCTCTAGCCCTTATAAAACAAGGGCCAAAAGCTATTTTTTTTGACAAACATCACAGGTTATTGGCAAACAGGCGGCGCATCACGCGGTCCTTGAAGCTGTGCACCTCGTCCAGCCCCAGGCGCGCCAGATAAGCGGGCGGCGCCTCTTTGCCCTCCCACAGACTTTTGACCGCCATCGTGACCAGTTCGGCCGGATGGTGGCTGGCGTGTTTCATCTTCTTCAAAGCCCGCACCATGTGCAACTCGTCTTCGGTCAGGTCGGTGCCAAAGGGGAAGTCGGGCAGCAGCCCGGCCTCAGACCAGGGTTTGATCTTGGCGGCGATCACCTCGGGCAGGTTGTGGCGGTAACACTCGGGGACTTCATAGTTGGCTTCGAGTTTGCCGTGCGCCTTGGCTTGTTTGACCAGCTCGTCCTGGAAGCGTGAATCGGCAATCGCAATCAGGCGTTTGACCACCTCACCATCCGACTGCCCCCGCAACTCAGCAATGCCGTATTCGGTGATCACCACATCACGCAAATGCCGCGGAATGGTGACGCTGCCATAGTTCCAGACGATGCTGCTTTTGAGACCATGTTTGTTGTCATGGGTGGCGCGCAACATCATGATCAGGCGCGCGTCCGCCAGCGCGTGGGACATCGCCACAAAGTTGTATTGCCCGCCGACCCCGCTGACCACCTGGCCCGACTCCAGCGTGTCACTGGCCGCCGCGCCCAGCAGGGTCACCACCATGGTGGTGTTCATGAAACTGGCCTTGCGCCGCTGGGCACGTTTGAGCGCATCGTTGCCATAGAGCTGGTTGATGAAGTCGATGCGCGTCATGTCGATCTTGGCCAGGTCTTGCGGCGCCATGGTGCGCAGGCGCTCGTAGAAGTCGCGTGGCCCCAGGAAAAACCCGCCGGTCATGTACATCCCATGGAGCAGGTGGGTGCCCAACATGTGCTGGCTCACCTGCGCAAAGCTGGCCGGCTCGCGGATCTGGTTGCTGCACTGGTGGCTGCCACAGCGCAGCTGCTGGCCATGCAGCACCACCTCGGCACGCAGGATGCCATAGTGTTTGAGGAAGTCCAGGTCCTCCTCGGAGAGTGGGGAGCGGATGCGCCCGGCATCCAGCAAGGCCTGCAGCATGTGAGGCGTGACGCAGTTGTCCGGGATCTCACCGCTGTTGAGCAGCTGTTGCAACACCGCATCGTCATACACCTCGCGGCGAATGATGCCGGCCTCGATCAGGCGCAAAAAGGCGTTGACCAGCATCTCCGAGCAGCCATACAGCCCGATGTCAAAACGCCCAAGTTCCCGTCCGGCCAGCCCGCCCGGGCAGATCGACGCCAGAATGCGCCGGTACTCCGGCCCATGGCGGTCCCGCACGATCAACGACTGGCCAATCGCATCCCCGAGGGAACCAATGCCAATCTGCAAGGTGCCACCGTCCTGCACCAAACTAGAGGCATGCAGGCCGATGGCGTAGTCGGCGGGGCTGACCTTGTTGTTGGGCGGCGCAAACACATCGTGGGTGCCCGCCGGGTCGGTCACCACCACATCAAAAAAATCGGGACTGATCTCGGCGCCATTGGGCATGAAGGGCGTCTTGTGGTTGATGACACCGACCGTGATGACCGGTTGTCCGCTGGCGCGCACACTCTCAACCACCGCCTGGGTGATATCGGGGTTGCTTGAGAGGCTCAGGCGCAAACCTTCACCCTCCCCCTTGGCCGCCACCGCTTGCGCCACCACATTCATGCCCTGCACCGCCATGTCACGCGCAGCAAAGGTGTAATTGGTGGAAATATGGCCCATCTGCGCCGCCACGTTGCCAAGGTAGTCGCCGGTTTTCATGAAAAATTCCTGCACCTCGATGTTGGGGGGCAGCTGGTTGGCGCGCAGGTCCTTGACGTAGTCCAGGTCCGGGTAGTCACCAAACACCCGTTCGACCAGGGGTTGCAGAAAGTTCTTCTCCAGCTCACTGTGACCGACCGGCTTCTCCAGTGACAAGGCCGTGATGATGCGCAACTGGCGCGCCGGGTTGGCCTTGATGCGCTGGTACAGCGCATTGACCAGCGGGTTGGGTTTGCCCACCCCCAACGGGATGCCCAACACAATCGGCCCGGCAACGGCATCCAGGATGTGATCCACACAGGCGTCAATCGACGCAACAAACAGGGGGGCGGTCATCAAATGTCTCCTAGGCCTTGGGCGCAAATGGTTTTTATGTGGCTTGAATTTTCGCGCCTTGAGCCACAATTGCACAGACAAAATCACGAATCTGAGGGCCTCACTCTACAGAAGGGCCATGTCAGTTGACAGGACAAATCAACCATGAATAACCACCACAGCTGCTACTTTTGCGCGCAGCGGCGATTGCTGCTGCAAGGTGCCGCCCTGACACTGGCTGTGCCGGGCGCAGGGCTGCAGCTGGCGCAAGCCGAAGGGGTGGATGTGGGCCGCAACTCGGTGTTCACCAAGCTGGTGCCTGCCGAAACCATCGAAAAATCGGCCGCCCAGCAGTACGCGCAGATGCTGCAACAAGCCGCCGCGCAGAATGCTCTGGCGGGCAAGGACAACCCCCAGCTGCGCCGCCTGCGCACCATGGCCCAGAAGATCATCCCCCACGCCCTCGGCTGGAACCCGCGCGCTGCCAACTGGCGCTGGGAGGTCAACCTGATTGGCAGCAAACAAATCAACGCGTTTTGTATGCCAGGCGGCAAGATCGCGTTCTACACCGGCATCCTGGACCAGCTCAAACTCAGCGACGACGAGGCGGCCATGGTCATGGGTCATGAAATCGCACATGCGCTGCGTGAACACGCACGTGAACGCATGGGCAAAAACGCCGCCACCGGCATTGGTGCCACCTTGCTCAGCCAGGTTCTGGGCCTGGGCGAACTCGGGCAGACGGTGACCAACTACGGCGCCCAGCTGCTCACACTGCAGTTCAGCCGCAGCGACGAATCCGAGGCCGATCTGGTCGGCATGGAGCTGGCCGCGCGCTCTGGTTTTGACCCGCGCGCCGGTGTCAGCCTGTGGCAAAAAATGGCCGTGGCCAACAAGGGCGCACCACCCCAATGGTTGTCGACCCACCCGGCGGGCACAACCCGCATCGCTGACATCGAGGCCAACCTGCCCAAGGTCTTGCCCTTGTACTCACGCGCCCGGGCGGGCTGACACACAGCGCAGCTTTGTTCAACCGGCCTTGAGCGTCAACGCCAGCTCGTACAAGGCGTTGCGCGGCTCGCCGGTGATCTCGGCCGCCAGTTTCACGGCGGTTTTCAGCGGCAACTCGGCCAGCAGCAGTTGCAACACACGGGTGTCCGGCCCGGCGCTGGCCGTCGCGGCTGCCGGATGCAAGACCAGCGCAAATTCACCCCGTGTGTGATTGGCATCGGCGCTGAGCCAGCCCGGGAACTGGCTGGCCGGCAGCGTGGCAATTTCTTCAAACTGTTTGGTCAACTCACGCCCCACGGTCAGTGGCCGTTCACCCAGCACGGCCAGGGCAATGGCCAGGGCCTCGATGCGGTGTGGCGCCTCCAGCAGCACCACCGCACGTGATTCCGCCGACAGCGCCAGCACAGCGGTCGTGCGTTCCGTGGCTTTGGCGGGCAAAAAACCGGCGAACACAAAACCGCTGTGCCCGCTGCTGTCGGCCAACACACCGGCCGCACTCAGCAGCGTGATCACACTGCTGGCGCCGGGCAGCGGCACCACACAGAGACCCGCCTCACGCACCCCGGCCACCAGCCTGGCGCCAGGATCGCTGATGGCAGGGGTACCTGCGTCGCTGACATAGGCCACCCGCTGGCCCTGCTGCAACCGCTCCAGCACCGTTTGCACCGCTTGCGCCTCGTTGTGCTGATGCACCGCCAGCAGTTGCGCCGGCGTTTTGTCGATGCCATAGGCGCGCAGCAGCGCCTGGGTGTGGCGCGTGTCCTCACAGGCCACCACGTCGGCCAGTTGCAGAAGGTGCAAGGCGCGCAAGGTGACGTCGGCCAGGTTGCCAATCGGTGTGGCCACCACATACAAGGCACCAGGCAGATAATTCTGGCCAGCGGCGGCGTCACGCGCTGCCTGCAGAGCGTTGACAAAGGTGCTGCTTAGCCGGGACAAGGGGGGAGAATTCAACATGGGACTTCTTTCGACAAAAGGGCAGCTCAAACCCCGCACCACCAAGCAGGCGGGCGACGCCGCCGAGGCGCTGGCGCTGCAGCATTTGCAGCGCGCTGGCTTGGTGCTGTTACAGCGCAATTATCGAACCCCGGGACGCGGTGGCGGCGAGATCGACCTGATCATGCGTGCGCCCGACGGCACCTGCGTGTTTGTCGAGGTGCGCCAGCGCCGCAGTGCCAGCCATGGCGGTGCCGCCGCCAGTGTCAGCGCGGTCAAACAAGGCCGGATTGTGCTGGCGGCACGCCACTACCTGATGCGACTAGCACGCCTGCCACCCTGCCGTTTTGATGTGGTGACGGTGCAATCGGGCGAGGTGGTGTGGATTCAGGGCGCGTTTGACGCGGCCTAGACAGGACGGCGGGTGTAAGACTTTGTGATAACCCGTTTTTGCCAAGGTTTTAAGGCGTGATTCAGTCCGGTCCGGGTATCATGCCACCCATGCTAGAGCAACGAATCCAACAACATTTCATCGAAAGTGCCGACCTGAAATACCAGGCCGCGCCGGTTTTGAGTCAACCCATTGCCAACGCGGTGCAAGCCTTGCTGGCCTGTGTCACCAGCGGGGGCAAGGTGCTGGCCTGTGGCAACGGTGGCTCGGCCGCCGACGCGCAGCACTTCGCCGCCGAGTTTGTCGGCCGTTTTGAGCGCGAACGCCCCGAACTGGCCGCCATCGCCCTGACCACCGACAGCTCGATCCTGACGGCCGTCGGCAACGACTATGGCTTCGACGTCGTTTTCTCACGCCAGGTGCGTGCCCTGGGCCAGGCCGGTGATGTGCTGATTGCCATCACCACCAGCGGCAATTCGGAGAATGTGCTCAAGGCGGTGGAAGCCGCCCACGAGCGCGACATGGTGGTGATTGGCCTGAGTGGTCGTGGTGGCGGCAAGCTCAACCGTGCTTTACGCGACACCGATGTGCATATTTGTGTGCCGCACGAACGCACGGCACGTGTCCAGGAGGTTCACCTGCTGACGCTGCACTGCCTATGTGACGCGGTGGATGAGCTGTTACTCGGCGATACAGAAAACCCCTTATGAACTACCCCTCACGACGACTTGTCAGCGTCATGGCGCTTGCCATTGGCCTGAGCACGGGCTTGACAGCCTGTTTCCCGGTGATCATGGGCGGCGCGGTGATGACCGGCTTTGTGGCCACCGATCGGCGCACCTCGGGCGCCCAACTGGAGGACGAAGGCATTGAGCTGCGCGCCGCCAGCCGCATCCGAGACAACCTGGGTGATCGCGTGCATGTGAATGCCACCAGCTACAACCGGCGTGTGTTGCTGACCGGTGAAGTGCCCTCAGCGCAAGACCGCCAGTTGGTGGAACAGGTGGTGGCCCGGGTGGACAACGTGCAATCTGTGGTCAACGAGCTGGTTGTGTTAGGGACCTCCACGCTGACGCAGCGCTCCTCCGATGTGCTAGTCACCGGCCGGGTCAAGGCCGGTTTTGTGGATGCCAAAGACCTGTTTGCCAATGCCTACAAGGTGGTGACGGAGCGCGGCACGGTGTACCTGATGGGCCGCGTCACCCAGCGTGAAGCAGACCGCGCCACCGACATCGCGCGCTCGACCAGTGGTGTGCAAAAAGTGGTGCGGGTGTTCGAGATCATCAGTGAAGACGAGTTGCGAAACCTGTTGCCACAACCCGCACCCGAGTCCAAGTCAACGGCCAAATAAACGGCGAGTGGCCTGATCGGCTCCGACAGCCACAGCCCAAGCCAGTAACACCGCGGAACCGGCTCTGCCGGGCCGCAGGTGTTGTCCCCCTTTGGGGGATGACGCGCCGCCAGGCGCGGCTCAGGGGGGAACCTATTTCAAACGCTTGATCAGGCTGGAGGTGTCCCAGCGACGCCCACCCATGGCCTGCACATCGGCGTAAAACTGGTCCACCAGCGCGGTCACCGGCAACTTGGCGCCGTTGCGCCGGGCTTCGTCGAGCACCAGACCTAAGTCCTTGCGCATCCAGTCCACCGCAAAACCAAAGTCAAACTGATCGGCCACCATGGTTTTGCCACGGTTGTCGAGTTGCCAGCTTTGTGCGGCGCCCTTGCCAATCACGTCGAGCACTTGGTTCATGTCGAGCCCGGCCTTGTCACCAAAAGCCACCGCCTCGGCCAGGCCTTGCACCAGCCCGGCAATACAAATCTGGTTGACCATTTTGGCGAGTTGGCCCGCGCCGCTGTCACCCAGATAGGTGAAGGCTCTGGAGAAAGCCATCGCCACCGGCTGGGCGGCCTCAAACGCTGCCTTGTCACCACCACACATCACGGTGAGCACACCGTTCTGGGCACCGGCCTGGCCACCGGAAACCGGCGCATCAACAAAGTTCAGACCCAGTTCTTTGGCGCGGGCATACAACTCACGCGCCACATTGGCCGAGGCGGTGGTGTGGTCCACCAGCACCGCACCGGCTTGCATGCCGGCAAACGCACCGTCTGGGCCCAACACCACACTGCGCAGGTCGTCGTCGTTGCCCACACAGCAAAACACCAGCTCGGCACCCTGCACCGCCTGGCGTGGTGTAGCGGCGTAACTTACAGCATTTTTTTGGCCATCAGCCCTTGTGTATTCTGAACACCATGCTATGGATTTTGATGCTGTCCGGTTGTACACCGTGACCTGGTGTCCCGCACGGGCCAAGTGGCCCGCCATCGGGTATCCCATCACCCCCAGGCCCAAAAAGGCGACTCGGCGGGAGGGAATGGGTTCGTAGCTCTTGCTCGTCATGTATTGGGGTCTTTCAAAAATGTCAGGTGATGGTGATGTTTTCGGTGCCAGCGGCGAGGTTGCTGCTCTTGCTGCGTTTGCTGTTGAGCTTGATTTGTAGACGCAGATCGTTGACCGAATCGGCGTTGCGCAAGGCGTCTTCGTAGCTGATGCCACCTTCTTCGTAGGCTTTGAACAGCGACTGGTCGAAGGTCTGCATGCCCAGTTCGGTGCTTTTTTTCATGATCTCCTTGATCTCGGCGACATCGCCTTTGAAGATCAGGTCGGAAATCAATGGTGAGTTGATCATGATCTCGACCACCGCGGTGCGACCCTTGCCGTCGGGTTTAACGATCAGGCGTTGTGAGACCATGGCCTTGAGGTTGAGCGACAGATCCATCAGTACCTGCTGACGGCGTTCTTCCGGAAAGAAGTTGATGACCCGGTCGATCGCCTGGTTGGTGCTGTTGGCGTGCAAGGTGGCCAGGCACATGTGCCCGGTTTCGGCAAAAGCAATCGCCAGCTCCATGGTTTCTCGGTCACGGATTTCGCCCATCAGAATCACATCGGGTGCCTGGCGCAGGGTGTTTTTCAGAGCCGCGCCCCAGCTGTCGGTGTCGATACCGACCTCACGCTGGGTCACCACACAGTTCTTGTGGGCGTGCACAAACTCGATCGGGTCTTCCACCGTGATGATGTGGCCATAGGTGGTCGAGTTGCGCCAGTCCACCATCGCCGCCAGCGTGGTGGTTTTACCGGAGCCGGTGGCACCGACCAAAATGCACAGGCCGCGCTTGGCGTTGACAATCTCCTTGAGCACCGGCGGCAGTTTCATGCCGTCGATGGTGGGTAACACACTCGGGATCGTACGCATCACCATGCCCACCTTGCCCTGCTGCATGAAAGCATTGACCCGAAAGCGCCCCAGACCGGGCGGCGAGATCGCAAAGTTGCACTCCTTGGTGCGCTCGAACTCGGCCATCTGACGGTCATTCATGACGGAACGCGCCAGCGCGATGGTGTGGGTGCCGTTGAGTGGCTGCGGCGACACCTTGGTGACCTTGCCATCCACCTTGATGGTCGGAGGCAGTTCAGCAGTCAGAAACAGGTCACTGCCGCCACGCCCAATCATGAGTTTGAGCAGGTCGGTGATAAATGTCGTGGCTTGATCGCGTTCCATCAGAACACCTCCTTATTCAAACTGAGTCAGTCTACGAGTTAGCCCAATAGAGCCAGAAATACCTTGGAGCCGGCTTTGTCGGGCCACCGGCATGGCCCCCGCAGCCACTTGCGACAACGGTTGAAACCGTTGCCGGCGCAGTGGGCAAGCCGGGGGGGTGCCACATCTAGCCGGGGAAGTTTTCGGGAATTTTCGCCTTGGTGCGGGCTTCAGCGGCGCTGATGACATTGCGCCGCACCAGATCGGTCAGGTTCTGGTCCAGTGTCTGCATGCCGACACTGTTGCCGGTCTGGATGCTCGAATACATCTGCGCCACCTTGCCTTCGCGGATCAGGTTGCGGATGGCGCTGGTGCCCAGCATGATCTCGTGCGCGGCGATGCGGCCCTGGCCGTCCTTGGTTTTGCACAAGGTCTGCGAGATCACCGCTTGCAACGACTCGGACAACATGGCGCGCACCATCTCTTTTTCTTCGGCCGGAAACACGTCAATGATCCGGTCGATGGTTTTGGCGGCGCTGCTGGTGTGCAAGGTGCCAAACACCAGATGGCCGGTCTCGGCCGCAGTCATCGCCAGGCGGATGGTTTCCAGGTCACGCATTTCACCAACCAGGATGGCGTCCGGGTCTTCGCGCAGGGCCGAGCGCAGGGCCGCGGCAAAACTCTGGGTGTGGGGGCCGACCTCGCGCTGGTTGATCAGGCATTTTTTAGACTCGTGCACAAACTCAATCGGGTCTTCGACGGTGAGGATGTGGCCAAACTCGTTTTCGTTGAGGTAATTGACCATCGCCGCCAGCGTGGTCGATTTGCCCGAGCCGGTGGGCCCGGTCACCAGCACCAGGCCACGCGGTTTGAGTGCCAGGTCGGCAAAAATCTTCGGGCAGTTGAGTTGCTCCAGCGTCAGAATTTTGCTCGGAATGGTCCGGAACACCGCACCACAGCCCCGGTTCTGGTTGAAGGCGTTGACCCGGAAACGCGCCAAGCCTTCGATCTCGAACGAGAAGTCAATCTCCAGAAACGCCTCGTAGTGTTTGCGCTGGGCGTCGTTCATGATGTCGTAGACCATGGCGTGCACCTGTTTGTGGTCCAACGCATCCACATTGAGGCGGCGCACATCCCCGTGGACGCGGATCATCGGCGGCAAACCTGCCGACAGATGCAGGTCGGATGCCTTGTTTTTGACGCTGAATGCCAGCAATTGGGTGATATCCACAAAACCCCCGGGATTGTTTGTTACGCTAAAGCAATTATGACCACGATTCCATTACAACTGGCCGCAGTGCGCTCGCGCCTGCAAGCTGCCTGCCAAAGTGCTGGCCGACCCGTCGATTCCGTCACACTTTTGGCGGTTTCCAAAACCTTTGGTGCCGATGCCGTCCAGGCCGCGTATGCCGCCGGACAAACCTGGTTTGGTGAAAACTACATCCAGGAAGCGGTGCAGAAAATCACCGAGCTGCGCGAGCTGCCCCTGGTGTGGCACTGCATCGGTCCGATCCAGAGCAACAAAAGCCGGCTGGTAGCCGAACATTTTGACTGGGTGCACACGGTGGATCGGCTCAAGATCGCCCAGCGTCTGAGTGAACAGCGCCCGGCCCATCTGGCACCGTTGCAGGTGTGTATCCAGGTCAATGTCGACGGCGGCCCGACCAAGTCCGGCGTGGCCCCGGCTGACGCGCTGGCACTGGCCCAGGCGGTGGGCCAGCTGCCGCAGTTGCGCTTGCGCGGACTGATGTGCATCCCCGATCCAGCTCCTGATTTTGAAGCTGAATGTTCTTTATTCACAAGGGCTAGAGACCTGTTTGATGCTTTGAACGGCGCAGGCCTTGGACTCGACACCTTGTCGATGGGCATGAGCGCCGACCTGGAGGCCGCGGTGGCCTCGGGCAGCACCCTGGTGCGGGTTGGTTCAGCCATTTTTGGCGCGCGTCATTACCCGGCCTGACGGGGCTTGACCGAGCCTGGTCCAGGGCCGGTTCACACAGTGGGAGCGGCCAAGCCAGGCCTGCAGCGGCAAGGTCAGCGTGAAAAAGGCCAGCGCAAAACGAGTCAATGTGATAAATTACTAATTAGTCACAAAGTAACGTTCTCGTTTTTACTGAACTCGCCTCTTATGAAAATCGCCATTGTTGGCTCCGGCATTGCCGGTCTGGCTGCTGCCCACACCCTGCGCGGCCATGCCGAAATCACCCTGTTTGAAGCCGACAGCTATTTTGGCGGCCACACCCACACCGTTGACATCACCCTGCCAACGCCGCAGGGGCCGCAAACTTACGGCGTGGACACCGGCTTCCTGGTGTTCAACGAACGCACCTACCCGAACCTGATCCGGCTGTTGGCCGAGTTGCAGGTGCCCACCACCCAGTCCGACATGTCGTTTTCGGTCCAGGTGCCGGGACAGGCCGGGGGTGCACCGCTGGAGTGGAGCGGCTCCTCGCTCAACACCGTGTTTGCCCAGCGCCGCAACCTGCTCAACCCACGTTTTTGGCGCATGCTGCGAGATCTGCTGCGCTTTAACCGGCTGACCACCGAACTGGCGCTGCAGGGCCTGGATTCCGAGCTGATGCAGCCGCTGGCCGACTTTTTGCGCCAAGAACAGTTCTCCGACGAGTTCCGCGACTGGTACCTGCTGCCGATGCTGGGCTGCATCTGGAGCTGCCCGACCCAGCAGATGCTGCAGTTCCCGGTGGCCACCATGGTCCGCTTCTGCCACAACCACGGCCTGATCCAGGTCAGCAACCGCCCGCAGTGGTGGACGGTGCAGGGCGGCGCGCGCCATTACGTCGACAAGATCCTTGCTCACATCAGCGACAAACGCCTGAACACACCGGTGCAGCGTATTGCTCGGGACGCCGACGGGGTCAGCATCACCAGCCAGGGTGTGACCGAACGTTTTGACAAGGTGGTGCTGGCCTGCCATTCGGACCAAGCGCTCTCCATGCTGGCGCAGCCGAGCCAGGCCGAACAACACACACTGGCCAGCATCCGTTACCAGTCCAACCGGGCGGTGTTGCATACCGATGCGTCGGTTCTGCCGCGCAACAAGCTAGCCTGGGCGTCCTGGAACTTTGAGAGTGCCAGCACCAAGGGCGCGGTCCAGCGTGATGCGCGGGTCTGCCTGCATTACCTGCTCAACCGCCTGCAACCGCTGCCTTTCAGCCAGCCTGTGCTGGTGTCGCTCAACCCGGTGAAACCGATTGAGCCGGCCAGCATCCTCGGCGAGTTTGAGTACGCCCACCCAGTGTTTGACCTGCACGCGATCCGCGCTCAAGCCCAGGTGCCTGCATTACAAGGCCAGCAACACACCTACTTCTGCGGCGCTTGGACGGGTTATGGCTTCCACGAAGACGGTCTGAAGTCCGGGCTGGAGGTGGCGCAGCGCCTCACCAGCTTGTCGAACACATGACAAACAGGCCCCTAGCCCTTATGAATCAAGCGCATTCTGCTATGACTTTCTTCAAAATCACCTCAACCAGGGCATGAGTGTGTCCGCCCCCAACCCCGCCCCGCTGCAGCCGTTGATCGGTTTTGGCCAAGTGCGCCACACCCGCCTCAAACCAATACGCCACGACTTCCATTACCCGACCTATTTCCTGATGCTGCCGATGCGCAGCCTGCGGGCCCATGGCTCGGGTGCGCTGGCACGCAACCACTGGGCACCGCTGAGTTTTTATGACACGGACCATGGTGATGGCCGGGGTGCCGACCAAGGTGGCGCGCTGGCTTGGCTCGACGAACTGCTGGCAGGCGAGGGCATTGTGGACGCTACCGGTGAGGTCTGGCTCCATGCCTACCCGCGCGTGCTGGGCTTCACCTTCAAACCGGTGAGTTTCTGGTACTGCCACCGGCCAGACAGCAGCCTGCGCGCCATCGTGGCCGAGGTCAACAACACCTTTGGCGAGCGGCATTGTTATTTGCTGGACCAACCCAGCTTCGGCCAGGAATTGCGCGCCGCCAAGGTGTTCCATGTGTCGCCGTTTTGCCCGGTGGAAGGGGGTTACCGCTTTCGTTTCATGACCACGCCGGACTTCAAACGCACCGTGGCGCGTATCGACTTTGACGATGCTGCTGGCCCGCTGATCGAGACCAGTGTGGCAGGGCAGTTGGAGCCCTTGACCGCCCAATCGGCAAGGCGCGCCCTGCTGGGCTACCCGATGATGACCTTTGGCATCGCTTTTCGTATCCACTGGCACGCACTCAAGCTGTTTGTCAAAAAAGTGCCGTTCTTTCGCAAGCCCCCTCCGCCCGTTCACTTCACCACC
>NZ_JAHFZF010000030.1 GCF_018619435.1 Rhodoferax sp. U11-2br
CTAAACGCCCACCCCGCCAACCCCGCAAGGGCCTGACCAGCACCGGTGCCCGCAAGGCCGCCAGCAAGTCCGATCGCTCGCGTTCGCGTGAATTTGCGCTGCAGGGGCTGTACCAGGTACTGGTCGGCAAAAACAGCCTGGAAGACGTGGACCTGTTCACGCGCGACTTGGCCGGTTTTTCCAAAGCCGACGCGGTGCATTTTGACGCCCTGCTACACGGCTGCGCCGAACAGGCGGAAGAACTCGACGCCCAGATCCAGCCGGTGCTGGACCGCCCACTGGCCGAGATCTCGCCGATCGAACACGCCTGCATGTGGATTGGTGTCTACGAATTTGCCCACTGCCCGGACGTGCCCTGGCGCGTGGTGCTCAACGAATGCATCGAGCTGGCCAAGGAGTTTGGCGGCACCGACGGCCACAAGTATGTGAATGCGGTGCTCAACAGCCTGGCGCGCAGCCTGCGTGCGCCCGAGGTGGCGGCCGACCGCCCGTCTGGGCGCGCCTCAGCCTAAAGGTTTGTTCACACACAAGATGCAAGTCTCCCGGCGCGCCCAGCGCATTGAGCCGTTTTATGTGATGGAGGTGGCCAAAGCCGCGCAGGCACTCGCTGCCAGCGCAGCCGCGTCTGACCCCGCCATGATCTACCTGAACATCGGCGAACCCGATTTCACCGCACCACCGCTGGTGCAAGAAGCTGCTGTCCGCGCCATCCACAGCGGTTTGTCGCAATACACCCCGGCCACCGGCCTGCCCGAATTACGCGCGCGCATCAGCCACTGGTACCAACAACGTTTTGCGGTGGAAGTACCGGCCAGCCGGATTGTGGTTACCGCCGGGGCCTCGGCTGCGCTGCAGCTGGCCTGCCTGGCGCTGATCAACCCGGGTGATGAGGTGTTGATGCCCGACCCGAGTTACCCGTGCAACCGGCACTTTGTGTCGGCTGCCGACGGCGCCGCGGTGTTGATCCCGACCACAGCGGCCGAGCGCTTCCAGCTCAGTGCCGACAAAGTCGCTGCGGCCTGGAACAAGCAGACACGCGGTGTTTTACTGGCCTCCCCATCCAACCCCACCGGCACCTCCATATCGCTATCAGAAATGAAGCGTATCCATGAGGTGGTACAAGGGCATGGCGGCATTTCCATCATTGACGAGATTTACCTGGGCCTGAGTTTTGAGGCCGAATTTGGCCAGACTGCGCTGGCGCTCGATGAGCAGATCATCAGCATCAACAGTTTCTCCAAATACTTCAACATGACCGGCTGGCGCCTGGGCTGGTTGGTGGTGCCCGAGGATGTGGTGCCGGTGGTCGAGCGGCTGGCGCAAAACCTGTTCATCTGCCCCAGCACCATCGCGCAACACGCCGCGCTGGCCTGTTTTGAGGACGACAGTCTGCGTGAATACGAACGCCGCCGTGCCGAATTCAAGGCCCGGCGCGACTACTTCCTGCCGGAGCTCAACCGCCTGGGCCTAACTGTGCCGGTGCCGCCCGACGGCGCGTTTTACGCTTGGGCCGACTGCTCTGCTGCCTGCGCCAAACTGGGTGTCAAAGACAGCTGGGACCTGGCGTTTGAGCTGATGAACCGTGCCCGCGTGGCGGTGACGCCCGGGCGTGACTTCGGCCACGCCAACACCGGGCAGTTCATACGTTTTTCCACCGCCAACGCGCTGCCACAACTGCAAGAGGCAATTGGCCGACTGCGCACCCTACTGGCATGACAGCGCCGCAACAACCCTCTGCGACGGCGCCGTCGCCCTTTACCTGGCCGGTGCGGGTGTACTGGGAAGACACCGACGCCGGTGGCATCGTTTATTACGCCAACTACCTCAAGTTTTTTGAGCGCGGCCGCACCGAGTGGTTGCGTGCCAGAGGCATCCACCAGCAGGCCTTGCGCGAAGAAACCGGCGGCATGTTTGTGGTCAGTGATGCCCAGGTGCGTTATCTCAAGAGCGCCCGGCTCGACGATGAACTTTTGCTTACAACATCACTCACAGAAGCCGGTCGGGCGTCACTGACAATCCACCAGCAGGCCTGGCGGCAACAGCCAGACAGCCTGGTGCTGCTGTGTGAAGCCACCATACGGGCCAGCTGGGTCAGTGTGGTGGGCAAACCAAGCCGAATTCCCCAAGTTATCCTGGACAAGTTGTTATGAACCAAGACCTCTCGATCATCTCCATGGTGCTCAACGCCAGCCTGGTGGTGCAACTGGTGATGCTGCTGCTGATGGGCATCTCGATTGCCAGCTGGGCCGCCATCTTTCGCAAGCTCTTTTCGCTGGGCAAGGTCAAAGCCCTCAACGACACGTTCGAGCGCGAATTCTGGTCGGGCAGCAGCCTCAACGACCTGTTTGCCGCCGCCACCCAAAACGCCCGCACCGCCGGCCCGATGGAACGCATTTTTGCCAGCGGCATGCGTGAATACCAGAAGCTGCGTGAACGCCGCATCACCGACCCCGGCACCCTGATGGACGGCGCACGCCGGGCCATGCGCGCCAGCCTGCAGCGCGAGATGGACGTGGTGGAAACCCATTTGTCGTTCCTGGCCTCGGTCGGCTCGGTGTCGCCCTATGTGGGGCTGTTTGGCACGGTGTGGGGCATCATGCACGCCTTCACCGGCCTGGCCGCGTTGACCCAGGTGACACTGGCCACGGTGGCCCCCGGCATTGCCGAGGCCCTTGTGGCCACCGCCATCGGCCTGTTTGCCGCGATTCCGGCGGTGGTGGCCTACAACCGTTTTGCCCGCGACATCGACCGCATTGCGATCCGGCTGGAAACCTTCATCGAAGAGTTTTCCAACATCTTGCAGCGCAATGTCGGCGCGCAGTCCTCTGTCAGCCACTGAACCGGGAGCGTGTCATGCCAGCTGTTGTGAGCCGGGGCCGGGGTCGCCGCACCATCAACGAGATCAACATGGTGCCCTTCATCGACGTGATGCTGGTGCTGCTGATCATTTTCATGGTGACTGCACCGCTGATTTCGCCCAGCATGATTGACCTGCCCAGTGTCGGCAAAGCCGCCAAACAACCGGACCAGGTGGTGCAGATTGTGATTGGCAAAAACGAGTCGCTGGAACTCAAAGTGAAAGACAAAACCAGCTCGGTCAGTCTCAAAGAAGTGGCCAATGTGGTCAAAGAGGCGCAGGCCGGTGCCCAGAACCCGGCGGTGGTGATCAGTGCTGACAAAAACGTCAAGTACGAAACCGTGGTCAAGGTCATGGACAGCCTGCAGCGCGCGGGTGTGGCACGGGTGGGCCTGTCGGTGCAACTGGCCAACTGAGTGAGTCAGCATGCACGTTGGGACTGATCGCCTGGAGTTTGCACCGCCCTCACCACCCGGCATGCTGCGGGCGCTTGTGTTGGCGCTGCTGGTACACGGCTTGTTGTTACTTGGCCTGACCTGGAGTGTGCGCTGGAAACACGACACCCCGGTGCTCAGCGCCGAGGCGGAACTCTGGTCCAGCGTGCCCGTGGAGGCCGCGCCCCAGGCAGTTGAGCCCGAACCAGAACCCGCACCCGAGCCAGAACCGCAACCAGCGCCGCCGCCCAAACCGGCCCCGGTGGTCGAGCCCCCTGCCCCACCACCGCCCAAAGTGGACATTGCGCTGGAGCAGGAAAAGCAGCGACTGAAGAAAGAACAAGCCCGACTCGAAGAACTCAAGCAGGAGAAACTGCGCGAGAAAGAGCGCCTGGACAAACTGGAAAAAGCGCGGCTTGAGAAGTTGAAACAGGACAAACTCAAGCAAGAGCAACTCAAACAGGAACAGCTTAAACAAGACAAGCTGAAGCAGGACAAGCTCAAACAAGAGAAGCTCAAGGCCGAACAAGCGGCCAAGGCGCAGCAAACTGCTGCGGAGAAGAAACAGGCCGCTTTGGACGCGAAGCAGCTTGAAGCCCAGCGCCAGAAGAACCTGCAGCGTATGGCAGGGCTGGCCGGTGCCAGCGGCAGTGCCAACGCCACCGGCACGGCTTTGAAGTCGTCTGGGCCGTCGGCCAGTTATGGTGGGCGCATCCGTGCCAAGATCAAGCCCAACATCGTGTTCACCGAAGACATCCAGGGCAACCCAACAACCGAGGTCGAGGTGCGTGCCGCACCCGACGGCACCATTGTTAGCCGCAAGATCACCAAGAGCAGTGGTATCAAAGACTGGGACGAAGCGGTCATCCGCGCCATCGACAAGACCGAAGTGTTGCCACGCGACATCGACGGCAGCATGCCGTCGAGCCTGTTGCTGGTGTTCCGACCTAAGGATTAGGCTTCTTTTTAAATAGCTACCAGCCCTTTATCAATAAGGGCTAGAGGCCAATTTCATCCATAAATCTCCTGGCCACCCAGGCGAAACTCGGTCGCCTTGTCTGCCAGGGCCGAGCCCAGCTGTTCGGCGCTGGGTGCCGGGGCGCTGCCCAGGGGCGCAGACGGCACCGAGATACGCGCAAACTCCCGCACCTCCTGCGAGATCTTCATCGAGCAGAACTTGGGCCCGCACATCGAGCAGAAATGGGCCACTTTGGCATGCTCCTTGGGCAAGGTTTCGTCGTGGAAAGCCATCGCGGTATCCGGATCAATCGCCAGACGGAACTGGTCTTCCCAGCGGAACTCAAAACGCGCCTTCGAGATGGCGTTGTCCCACATCTGCGCACCTGGGTAACCTTTGGCCAGATCGGCGGCGTGGGCGGCGATCTTGTAGGCGATCAGGCCCTGTTTCACATCGTCGCGGTTGGGCAGGCCCAGGTGTTCCTTGGGCGTGACGTAACACAGCATGGCAGTGCCGTACCAGCCAATGTTGGCCGCACCCATGGCCGACGAGAGGTGGTCGTAGCCAGGTGATACATCGGTGATCAACGGCCCCAGGGTGTAGAACGGCGCCTCAAAACAAGCGCTGAGTTGTTTGTCAACGTTCTCCTTGACCATCTGCAGCGGCACATGGCCGGGGCCTTCGATCATCACTTGCACGTCATGCCGCCAGGCAATCTGGGTCAGCTCACCGAGCGTGTGCAACTCGGCAAACTGGGCCTCGTCATTGGCATCGGCAATCGAACCGGGTCGCAGCCCGTCACCGAGTGAGAAGCTCACGTCGTAGGCTTTCATGATCTCGCAGATGTCCTCGAAGTGCTCATAAAGGAAACTCTCGCGGTGGTGCGCCAGGCACCACTTGGCCATGATGGCGCCGCCGCGCGAGACGATGCCGGTCAAGCGGTTGGCGGTGAGCGGCACATAGGCCAGCCGCACGCCGGCGTGGATGGTGAAGTAGTCCACGCCCTGCTCGGCCTGTTCGATCAAGGTGTCTCGAAAAATCTCCCAGTTCAGTTCTTCGGCACGGCCGTTGACTTTTTCGAGGGCCTGGTAAATCGGCACGGTGCCAATCGGCACCGGTGCGTTGCGCAGAATCCACTCGCGGGTTTCGTGGATGTTGTCGCCGGTGGACAGGTCCATCACCGTGTCAGCGCCCCAGCGGATGGCCCAGACCAGCTTATCGACCTCTTCTTCCACACTGGAGGTGGTGGCCGAGTTGCCGATGTTGGCGTTGACCTTGACCAGAAAATTGCGGCCAATCACCATCGGTTCACTCTCGGGGTGGTTGATGTTGCACGGGATCACCGCGCGCCCGCGCGCCAGCTCATCACGCACAAATTCGGGGGTCACCAGCTGCGTCATCAAAGCACCAAAGGCCTGGCCGGGGCGCGGCAGGCGTTCGGTGGCCAGGCGCTCGGCCAGCTGGGCACGCACCAAATTTTCACGAATCGCCACAAACTCCATCTCGGGCGTGATTTGGCCACGGCGGGCGTAGTGCATCTGAGTGACATTGGCGCCCGCCTTGGCCCGGCACGGGCTGGATTGGTGAGCCAAACGCAAGGCGTTCAAGCTGGGCTCGGCCAAGCGCTGCTGGCCGTAACGGCTGCTCAGGCCAGGCAAGGCCTCGGTGTCCTGCCGCTCGCTGATCCAGCCGCTGCGCAGCGGCGGCAGACCACGGCTGATGTCAATGGCCACCGCCGGGTCGGTGTAGGGGCCAGAGGCATCGGGCAGGCGCAAAGGCGGGTTGGGCACACGGCGGGGTTCACGCTGTGTCGGGTCGCTCTTGACCAGCGTGTCGCAAAGCGCCACCTCACGAAACGGCACCCGGATGTCGGGGCGCGAACCGGCGAGATAAATTTTGGACGAACCCGGAAACGGGGTGCGGGTGATGCCGCGGGTGATTTGTGTGGTGTCGACGGTGGGTGTCATGGCGGTCTCCAGTAGGTCAAGAAAAGCCTGCCTGGAGTGCCGGGGTCAACCTGGGAAAATCTTGTGAGCCGCCCTCAGGTGCACCGATGCCAATTGCGTTGTTCCCTACGCGGGCATGACCCCGATCAGGTTCAGCGGGTTCCACAGAAGTGGTCTCAGCCTCGACTTTCGTCTCTGGCGCCCCGACAAGCCTGTGCAGTGTAAACGCAGCCGAGCCAAGTCGACGACAAACCACACCAATGATAGCTACCAGCCCTTTATTTATAAGGGCTAGAGGCCAATATCAGTCATAAACAATGGCAGCGGTGCCGGGCGCCACCTGCGCCCACCAGCTGGCCAGGGCCGCATTGCTGGGGTAGAAACGGGCGCGTTCACCGAGCTGTAATTCCACCGCCGCAGCGCCCTCATCACCCTGGCAGGTCAAAGCCATTCGCACCTGCAGACCCCGCATCAAAACACCTTGTTCGGTTTCTTCACGCTGCGCCGGGTAGTCCTTGATCAGCCGCGCCACATCGGGCGCCCTGCCCTGCGCCTGCTTGGGCAGGGTCACCCGCAGAAACTTGCCAAAACGGCAGCGCGCTTGCTCCAGGTCCCAGATTTGGGTCACGGTGAGCTGCATGCCACCCGAGAAGCGGTCGGGCTGCTGTTTGCCCATGACGATGATGAGTTCGTCGTCCTTGAGCAGGTTTTTGTGGGCGTTGATCAGCGCCTCGTCGGCACGCGCCTCGATCACGCCCGACTTGTCGTCGAGCTTGAACAGCGCCAGCTTGCCGCGTTGGCCGTTGATGACTCGGAAATCGGTGACGATGCCTGCCAGCAGTTGCGGCTCGCGCGTGTCGATCAGGTCGTCGATCGCGCGCCGCGCAAAACGGCGCACCTCATCGGCCACCTCGTCAAACAAATGGCCTGACAGATAAAAGCCGACGGCGGTTTTCTCGTAGGTCAACCGCTCTTTGATCCCCCAGGGCGTGGCCTGAACCAGCTCCGGCTCCTGGGTGCTGGAGCCCAGCTCATCGGGGCCACCCATGTCAAACAGGCTGCATTGGTTGGCGTTGGCCAAGGTGGCGGCACCAAACTCGAAGGCCAGGTCCACACTGGCCAGTAGACTGGCGCGGTTGAGGTGGATGGCATCAAAGGCCCCCGCCTTGATCAGCGCCTCGACCGTGCGTTTGTTGATGCGGCTGCGGTCCACCCGGGCGCAGAAGTCAAACAGGCTCTTGAACGGGCCGCGTGTGTCACCCAGCGGGCCCACACCCCGGCCCTCACGCGCCGCCACAATAGCCTCAATCGCTTGTTGGCCGCTGCCCTTGACGGCACTCAGGCCATAACGGATGACTTTGTCAGAGACCGGCTCAAACCGGCTGACACCGCGGTTCACATCCGGCGGCTCAAAACTCAGGCCCATCTTGATGGCGTCTTCCAACAAGACCTTGAGCTTGTCGGTGTCGTCCATTTCCACCGTCATGTTGGCGCAGAAGAACTCGGCGGTGTAATGCACCTTGAGCCAGGCCGTGTGGTAGGCCAACAGCGAGTAAGCAGCAGCGTGCGACTTGTTGAAGCCGTAACCGGCAAACTTTTCCATCAAGTCAAACACTTCATCGGCCTTGTCCTGGCTGATGTCGTTTTTGGCGGCACCATCGCGGAAGATCTGGCGGTGTTTGGCCATTTCTGCCGCGTCTTTTTTACCCATGGCGCGGCGCAACATGTCGGCGCCACCGAGTGAGTAGCCGCCCAGGATCTGCGCGGTCTGCATCACCTGTTCCTGGTAGACCATGATGCCGTAGGTCTCGGACAGCATGTTGGCCACCAGCGGATGCGGATATTCGACCACCTCGCGCCCATGTTTACGCGCCACAAAACTCGGGATCAGGTCCATTGGACCAGGGCGGTACAAGGCGTTGAGCGCAATCAGGTCTTCCAGCCGGGTCGGCTTGGCGTCGCGCAACATGCCCTGCATGCCGCGACTTTCAAACTGGAACACGGCCTCGGTCTTGCCTTCTTGAAACAGCCTGTAGGTGGGTTTGTCGTCGAGTGGCAGGTTCTCAAACGCAAAGTTTTCCTGACCCTTGTGGCGTTTGACGATGAACTCGCGGGCGATTTCCAGGATGGTCAACGTGGCCAGACCCAAAAAGTCGAACTTGACCAGGCCCACAGCCTCCACGTCGTTCTTGTCGTACTGACTCACCGCCGATTCGCTGCCAGGCTGCTGGTAGAGCGGGCAGAAGTCGGTGAGTTTGCCCGGCGCAATCAGCACACCCCCGGCGTGCATGCCGATGTTGCGGGTCATGCCCTCCAGCTTGCGCGCCAACTCCAAGAGCGTGCGCACATCTTCTTCCTTGGCCTCGCGCTCGGCCAGGATCGGTTCTGCCTCGGAGGCGTAGACCATCTTGTCGTCTTTAGGTCGGTCCGGCGGCGGCAACTGCAGGGTCACGGCGACCCCGGGCTTGTTCGGGATCAGTTTACTAATGCCGTCACAAAAGGTGTAGCTCATGTCCAGCACCCGACCCACGTCGCGGATCGCCGCACGCGCCGCCATGGTGCCAAAGGTGGCGATCTGGCTCACCGCGTCCTTGCCGTATTTGTCCTTGACGTAGTCAATCACGCGGTCACGGTTGCCCTGGCAGAAGTCGATGTCAAAGTCGGGCATCGACACCCGCTCGGGGTTCAGGAAACGTTCGAAGAGCAGGTTGTATTGCAGCGGGTCCAGGTCGGTGATCTTGAGCGCGTAGGCCACCAGCGAACCGGCGCCGGAACCCCGCCCGGGCCCGACGGGGCAACCGTTGTTCTTGGCCCAGTTGATGAAGTCGCCCACAATCAGGAAGTAACCTGGGAAACCCATTTTCAGGATGGTGACCAGCTC
The DNA here is from genome assembly GCF_018619435.1 of Rhodoferax sp. U11-2br. Lineage (GTDB taxonomy): Bacteria > Pseudomonadota > Gammaproteobacteria > Burkholderiales > Burkholderiaceae_C > Rhodoferax. Next base: position 9,077 of record NZ_JAHFZF010000030.1, read on the forward strand.
GAATTCTAGGCGCTCGACATAACGCGGCATCTCGGCCTCGCGCTTGGCGGGGTCGGGGTACAGGTGCGCCATCCGCGCTTTGAGCCCTTCATGCGAGGCGTAACGAAAATACTCGTCGGCGCCCATCACCACACCGTTGACCGGTGGAATGGGAAAGTCCGGCAACTGCGGCTTGCCCAGCACCAGGCTCAGGTTGCAACGCCGGGCAATCTCGACACTGTTGGCGAGGGCACTGGGCACATCGGCAAACAGTTCTGCCATTTGTTCAGCGGTTTTGAAGTGCTGCTCACGGGTGAAACGGCGCACCCGGCGCGGGTTGGCCAGAATTTCGCCCTCGGCAATACAGACCCGGGCTTCATGGGCCTCAAAGTCTTCGGGTGCGGCAAACTGGATCGGGTGGGTGGCCACCACCGGCAGCTGCATGCGTTGCGCCAGCTGCACCGCGGCGGCCACCTGTGGCTCGTCTTCCGCTCGCCCGGCGCGTTGCAGCTCCAGGTAAAAACGGTGCGGGAACACGTTGGTCAGCTGCATGGCTGCATCAAACGCGCGCTCTTCGTCCCCCTGCAGCAGCGCCTGCCCCACCGGCCCGGCTTGGGCACCCGAGAGGCAGATCAAGCCGCCATTGAGCTCGCTCAACCAGGCCAGGCTGATGCTGGCCTGGGTTTTTGTGCCGTTTTGGGTCCAGGCGCGTGCCAACAGTTCGGACAGGTTCAGGTAACCGGCATGGTTTTGCACCAAAAGCAACACCCGGGACAGCTGGGTGGCCTCTTTACCCAGACCTTCAAGCCATATTTCAGCGCCGATGATCGGTTTGACGCCGCGCTTGCGGCCTTCTTTGTAAAATTTGACCGCACCAAACAGGTTGCTGAGGTCGGTGATCGCCAAGGCGGGTTGCTGGTCCGAAGCGGCAGATTTGACAATCTCGTCGATTCGGTTGGTGCCGTCAATGACGGAGAATTCGGTGTGTAGGCGCAGGTGAACAAACATACCTGCATTGTAGGAACTGGACGGACGCAAAACCGCCTCATCGCCTCAGCACCGACTGGTCACATGGGGTTCAGCGTCTGCGTTAGCGTGCCTGTGTGGGACGATTCTGGGGCCGTCCCAGGTAAACTTTTGGAGCGTCTGGATTGAAGATTCTGGTGGTGGATGATCATGCGCTGGTACGAGCGGGCCTGTGCCAGGTGCTGCAGGGGTTGTCACCACACGAGGCCACCGAGGTGTTCGAAGCCCCCGACTGCGCCCGTGCTTTTGTGCTCGCATCCACCCACCTCGACCTAGACTTGGTGTTGCTGGACTACCACCTGCCCGACATGAACGGCTTGGCGGCATTGGCCATTTTTGGTGACCGCCACCCGGAGCTGCCGGTGGTGATCCTGTCGGGCTCGGCCAACCCCAGCATTGCACAACGGGTCTTGGCGCAAGGTGCGGCCGGGTTTGTCACCAAGTCTGGCTTGAGTGACGAGTTATTACATGCGTTGCGTCAGGTGCTGCGTGGCGAGGTCTATTCACCGCTGGAATTCAGGTCGGCGCACCAGGAAACCCCCGCCTGTTCCGAGATCAGGGCGCCGGTCTTCACGCCGCGCCAGCAGGAGGTGCTGCAATTGTTGCTGGGTGGCTGCAGCAACCGCGACATCAGCGAGCAGCTGTCCCTGTCGGACGAAACCGTCAAAAACCACGTCAGCAGCATCTTGCGGGGTTTTGGTGTCAAGACCCGCACCCAGGCCGCCCTGGAAGCGGGCCGCTGGGGCTACGACAAGTCTGCGCCTGTCACCTCCCGCTGATCCGCTTGCTCCATCAACAGGTGGCGCAGCAGGCTGCGTAACTTAGCCGGGCGCACGGGTTTGTGCAGCAGCGTCAGGCCCGCCGCCTGCGCCGCCTGGATCAGCCCGGGATCGGTGTCCCCACTCATCAGGCAGGCGGGTGTGGCGGTGCCAAGGCGCTGGCGCAAGCCTTGCACCAACTGCATACCGTTGTGCCCTTCCTGCAATCGGTAGTCACTCACAATCACGTCGGGCACCAGGCCCTGGGCCAGACACTCCAAAGCATCCGACGCACCACGCGCCTGCGCCACACGCATGCCCCAACTGACCAGCAAACCCACCAGGGCGCTGCGGGCCAGGGCATCGTCTTCCACCACCAACGCACAACGCTCACGCACATCATCAGGCGTCATCTTGTCTTTGGTGACTTCTTCCTCCTGGGCCTGCGGGCCAGCAGCTGAAGGCAAACTCAGGGTGAACCTGGTGCCCCTGCCAGGCCGCGACATCATGTTCAGAGGGTGATCCAGCAAATTGACTGTGCGCTGGACAATATTAAGCCCCAGACCCAAGCCCTTGGTGCGGTCCCGGGCGGCATTGCCCACCTGGTAAAACTCGGCAAACACCGCCTGTTGGTGTTCCGGCGCAATGCCGATGCCGCTGTCCCACACCTGCAGCTCAACCCGGCCCGATGCCCTTTGGCGGGCTGCCACCAGCACACCACCACGTTCTGTGTAACGCAAGGCATTGCCCGCCAGATTGAGCAACACGCGGTAAATCAGAGTGGCATCACTCATCACCCACAAGGGGGTGGGTCGTACCCGCAAGCGCAGCCCTTTGTCGGCGGCCTCGGCGCTCAATGCCTGCTGCAACTGGTCAAACAGGCCAGACAGGGCAAATGGTCGTCTGTCCACCTGTACTGCACCAGCCTCCAGACGGGAGATGTCCAGCAAACCGTCCAGCAGGTTCTGCATGGCACGCACAGAAGCGTCCAGGTTGCCAATCAGCTCACCCGTTTGCCGGTCATGCGGCAACTGCGCCAAGCGTGACACAAACAAGCCCAGCGCATGGGTGGGCTGGCGCAGATCATGACTGGCAGCGGCTAAAAACCGCGACTTGGCCACATTCGCCTGTTCCGCCTCGTCCTTTTTTTCGCGCAGGGCCTGGGTGGCCAGCTCGATCTGCTGCTCGAGTTCAACCCGCGCCTCTGACAGGCGCTTGGCCATCAGATGGATGTGGCGCTGCAAATCCTGCAGCGGATCGTGGGCAGAAGCCTGGTCACAAAGCTTGTCCACCGCCGCAAAATCACCCTGACCAATACGCTCGACCAACTGGGTGATGCGAGTGATCGGACGGATCACACCCCGGCTCAAAACCACTGCCAAAGCCATGCCAAAGAGCAGGCTCAAGGCACCAATCACCCCGCCCGAGAGCAGCAAGTCGTGTTTGCGGGTGTCCACACTCTGGCGCGAAAACACCATCACCACCTGCCCCAGTTGCACTGGTGATTGCGACTTTTGCACACCATTGTTTTCAAACAGATCGTCGATCGGCACGGTGCTTGGAAACACCGGCTGTGCCAACCAATCCAGCCGCCGATCCGGCGCAAAACCCTGCATTTCCAGACCACTCATGGGCAAGGAAAACGCCTGGTCGGCCTGGCCCGCGCTGGCCAACAGCTGGCCCTTGACGTTCAGAATACCCACCCAGCGCACATCGGTCTCTTGCAAAGCCCCCACGGCCAACGCCTGCAACTGCGGCACATTGCCCGAAAACAAACCATATTCACTGGCCACCGACGCCTGTCGCACCACGGCGCGATTGCGCTGGTCGTAGGCCGCTTGCATGTCACCAAAGCGGGCCAACAGGAACACGGTGGCCAACAAGGTGCTGATCAGGGCCAGCGGCAACAGGGCCGCCAACAACATGCGACTGCGGATATCAAGTGTCTTCTTCATGGCAGTCGCTCCAGACGTCGCAAGGCCAAACGCAGTGCCTGGGCGTCAAGCGTCAGGTCCAACACACGTGCCACATGGGCATTCACACCCACTTCAAAATCATTGGGCTCCAGCACATGGTCTGGCAGGGGTTTGCCACGCAACACCCCCAGCACCAGCTCGGCCGCCTGCTGACCCGCCTGCACTGGCGTGGTGTAGAGTGCCAACACCGCGCCTGCACGCACATAGGCCGGTGAAAAAGCGACGAGGGGGATACGCGCATGAAAACTCGACATCAGGATGTTTTGAAGGGTGTTGCTGTTGTAAATTGCCGGGTCTGCCAAAGCCAGTAGCACATCGCTGCCAGCCAACACCTGCGCCAGGGCCAAAGGCAAATCGTCGGCCTGGGTGACTCTGGTTTCTTGCAGTTCCAGGCCATTGGCGGCCACCAGCGGCCTCAGCCCTGACGCCCGGTCAGCGGACTCGGCTCCCCATAACACACCCAGACGCCTAATCTGCGGCAAGGCCAGCCGGACCAGTGCCAGCTGGCGTGCCAGGGGCTGGTCCAGGTAAATCGCACTCAAGCGGGCAGAGACCGTCTTGCCCTGGTTTCGCACAATGCGATCAAAGCTGCTGCGCGGAATCAGGGCACTCAAGACCGATGCCTGGGTGCCTGCAGCCATCAGCAGTTGTGTGGCCTCGCTGCCCAACGCCACATAGACCGTGGGTCGGGGTGGTTGACCCGACTTGAATCGCACAGCAAGATCAGCGGCCAAGGACTGCGCTATATCGGTCCTGGCAATACCTTGGCGCACCAGATGGTCGGTCAGCGCCTCGGCGGTTTGGGTGTAAGCGGCGGCCGTATCGCTGCTGACGATGAGCACCCGGGCCGTCACATCCGGCACCTGCGCCCAGGCGCCCCAGACGCCAAGCGTCAGGGCCAAGAACACAGAGCGCAAGACCACGGCCATGAGCGGGTTCAGTCTTCCAGACGCAGGGTGATGTAGGCCTGCTTTTGGAATAAGAACTCCTTTTTGAAGTCGCGGTAAGCCGACCCCATGTTCTGCACCACCAGCGCGATCTCACCGCGCCGTGTGCCCCAGCGCAGGGACTTCGCCACACGCAGATCGGTGCGCCGTGAAGCTTGGGCATCCATCTCACTGCCACCAAACATGGACCATCCACGGCTATCTGCATGCGTCAACATCACTTGCATCTGCCCCGGCAATTTTTGTGTATAACTCAGGGTGCTGGCCAGCTGCGGCGCTGCCACGGCGTCACCGGGACTAACGGTCGTGATGTCGGTGTAGGTCTGATTCAGGACAAACTGCGCGCCGCCCCAGGGCTGCCATTTGAGTTGGTACTCGGCACCCCGAATCGTAAAACTCTCGTCATTGAGGTAGGACTTGGGTCGCCCGTCCTGAACGCGGATAAAGTGTTTGAGCTTCTCATCGAACACCCGAACGTCCAATGCCATGCGCCAGTAAGGAAATTCGCCCAGATAACCTACCTCCTTGCTCGTCAGCTCTTCGGACAACAACTCACTGTTGCCACGCCCGGTCTGCATCAGCTGATGACCGTTCCAGTAATACCGGACATCCGCAAAACGCTCCATGCTGCTAGGCGGGCGGTAGGCTTTGGACAGGCCTGCCCGCAAGGTGTGTCCCGAGGACACATGCCAGTTGAGCATCACCCTTGGCGCCAGCGAATCACCGTTGTCGCTGCTGTGCTCGGCCAAGGCGCCCAGGTTCAGCAACCAGTTTTTGGCGACACGCCACTCCAGATTGCCAAACAAGCGGGTGAAGTCGTTCACAAAGGTGCTTTGTGTGTTGTACAGCGCCAGCGACTGAACCCGCTCGCTGCGGAATTCCCCGCCCCACACCAGCCTGATGGCATCACTGCGGCGCAAGCTGTGCTGCAGGGTCAGCACATCACTGCTAGCTGTGCCGTCGGCACTGACGGTGTAAATGTCGCTGGAGGTAAAAGGGCGACTGATGAAGTAGGACGCGTCATCCAGAAAGGGACGAACCCGGTTGAGTTGTCGCAGGTCATAGGGGAATCCATCGGCGTAACGCTCCTGCGTGTGTGACAGCTTGAGCGACACATCTTCGTCCGCACTCAGACTGTGTTTGTAGTCGAGCTGGGCGTAGGCTGAGCCAAAGTCAAAATGTCGCTGGGCGTTGCCGGTTTCACCCGCCCTGCCCCGACCCGAATCGATGCTCAACGCGCCCAGGCGCACCTGCACCTCATCCACACCATTGGGGCGAAGGTCTGAGCGGAAGTTGATGCGTGAAACCCGGTTCTGGCCGTAGGCGCCGGTCAGACCGTCGTCCTCACGGGTGTCAGCTGTCAGGCGAAAGCTGCCGCGCCAGTCACCCCAGCCAAGGCGCGCCTGGGTGTCGCGGATACCGTTCTCACCCACGGTGACCGAACCTTGTGCACCCAGCGTGTCGGCGGTGTGGCGGGTCACGATGTTGATCACCCCCAGCATCGCCCGGGCACCATAAGCGGCCGAGTTGGAGCCACGCAGCACCTCGATACGTTCAATGTCCTCGATCGCCACCGTCTGCAAGCCCGGGCCAACGCTGCCAGTGAAATACGGCGAATACACCGAACGCCCGTCAATCTGCACCTCCAGCCGGTTCGAGTAGGCGTCAAACGCACCGTGGTAACTGACCAGCGGCGCCACGCTCTCAAACGCGTTGCTGACCTGAAAACCCGGCACCAGGCGCAGCAGATCGGCCACATCACGCGCGCCAGAGTTGCGGATGGTGTCGCGGTCCAGAATGCTCACCGCACCGGGGGTCTCGTCCAGGCGCTGCGGCAGGCGCGACACACTCAGCACAATCGGCATGTCCGACAAAAAGTCTTTTTCAGACACCGAAGCGACGACCTGGGCCAGTGCCTGGCCGCCAACGAGCAAGCCTCCGGTCAACAGCGCGGCCGGCAACAGGTGAATATCAAGGGATGGAAAAGGAGGTAAAGCAGCTTGCATCAGGGCTCAGATCTTCTGTTTGTTTTGCACAGATTTTGCCCTGCCCCGCTCACCCCCCGCTGACACCTGTCCTCACCGGACTCAGGACCGTGTCAGAGCAGCAAAAATGCTACTCAGTCTATAGCTATCAGCCCTTTATCCATAAGGGCTAACGGTAAAAAATGCATACAAACTTCAAAAACCTGGCGCCCACACCTGACAAAAACCCGGCCACGCTGGGCCGGGTCAGCGTCAGCTTTGATCAGGCGCTGAACTTGGCAGCAACAGCCGCCACACGCTGACCAAACAGCCGCGCGGTTTCCAGATCACCAGGCAGCATCTCTGCGGGCGAGGCGTCCGACGGTGACTGCGCCATGGCGCCGCTGAACGAGCCGACATAGTTAAGGTCGTTGCGCTGCGCCGCCTTGCTGTTGCTGGGCATCATGCCGGTGCCCACCCAGATCCCGCTGTGTTGCATGGCCAGGGTGAACAAATAGTGCAAGGTGGACAACTTGTCGCCGTTCATGGTGGCACTGTTGGTGAAACCGGCAAACACCTTGTCTTTCCAGGCCTGGCCAAACCAGGGTTTGCTGGTGGCATCGGCAAACTTCTTGAACTGCCAGCTCACCGAGCCCATGTAAGTGGGGCTGCCAAAAATGATGGCGTCCGCCGCATTCAAGGTGGCCCAACCGGCCTCAGACACGTTGCCGTCAGCGTCAATCGCCACCAGCTCGGCAGCGGCGCCGTCGGCCACAGATTGCGCCATGCGCAGGGTGTGGCCGTAGCCAGAATGGAAAACAACTGCAACTTTGGCCATGAAACAACTCCTAAAGGTTAAATAAAAACAACTGACACGATCACTCAAACACCCCGGCCCGCAGGCACATCAGGCGGACAAATCAAACACCAGCACCTCGGCATCCACGCCGTCGGACAGCGTGAGCAACGGCTCATCGTCCAGCAGCGCGGCGTCGCCCGCGTGCAGCGTGAGGCCGTTGACCACCAGTTCACCGCGCACCAGAAACACATACCCCTTGCGTTGCGCCGCCAAAGCCAAATCGGCAGTTTGCCCGGTTTCGAACAAACCTGCATACAGGCGTGCGTCAGCGTGCAGGCTGACCGAACCCTGGGCGCCGTCCGGCGAGGCGACCAGGCACAAGCGGCCCTGCTTGCGCTCAGTCTCGAACGTCTTTTGCTCGTAGCCCGGCTCGATGCCTTGCACATTGGGCAAGATCCAGATCTGCAGAAAGTGGGTGGTCTCATCCACTGCGTGGTTGTATTCGCTGTGCTGCACACCGCTGCCCGCACTCATGCGCTGCACCTCGCCGGGCCGGATGGTCTGCACATTGCCCATGCTGTCTTTGTGCGCCAAAGCCCCCGACATCACATAGGACACGATCTCCATATCGCGGTGGCCATGGGTGCCAAAACCCTTGTCGGGCGCAATACGGTCTTCGTTGATCACCCGCAAATTGCCCCAACCCATGTGCGCCGGATCGAAATAACCCGCAAACGAAAAACTGTGGAACGATTTGAGCCAGCCGTGGTCGGCAAAACCGCGTTCTTGCGAAGGTCTGAGTTGGATCAAGGTGACTCCTTGTGTGAATAGGACAATGGCCACTTTAGCCGGGCACACCTCTGTGATCTCCCTGAGGTTTTGATGGCATCATTCAAATGTTTCGAATAAAAGAATGTCGACCATGCAAACCGCACGCAAGGTATTGACCCCTGAAGCGCTCGCCATGCTGCAAACCATTGCCGATACCGGCAGTTTTGCGGCCGCCGCGCGGGCCTTGGGCATGGTGCCCAGCGCCTTGACTTACCGGGTCCGCCAGATGGAAGACGCGCTGGATGTGCTGCTGTTTGACCGCAGCTCACGCCAGGCGGTGGCCACCCAGGCCGGGCTGGAGCTGTTGCGCGAAGGTGAACGCCTGCTGCAAGAGATTGACGCGGTGGCCAACCGTGTCAAACGTGTGGCCACCGGCTGGGAGCCGCAGTTCACCATTGCGGTGGACGCCATCATCGCCAAGGCCACGGTGATGGAACTGTGTGAGCGTTTTCTGGAAGGCGCACCACCCACGCGCATCCGGCTGCGTGACGAAACCCTCTCAGGCACGCTGGAGGCGCTGACCAGTGGCCAGGCCGACCTGGCCCTGGGTGTGGCCGACATGACGCAAAACATCGGCCTGCACGGTCAGTTGCTGGGAGAAGTGCGTTTTGTATTTGCGGTGGCACCCCACCACCCGCTGGCCGCGTCAAACGAACCGCTGTGTGATGAGGAGTTGCGCCAACACCGCGCCGTGGCGGTGGCCGACACCATCAGCCGCGGGCGCGGCATGAGCATCGGGTTGCTGGGTGGCCAGGACGTGCTGACCGTGGCCACCATGCAGGACAAACTCGACGCCCACATCCGCGGTCTAGGCTGCGGCTTTTTGCCCGAATCGATGGTGGTGGACCACCTCGCCACCGGGCGGTTAGTGGCACGCAACACGGTGCGCGCGCCGCGCGTCGTCAGTCTGAACTACGCCTGGCGCGCCAGCAGTGCCACGCCCGGGCGAGCAATGCAGTGGTGGCTGGATGTGCTGGGCAGCGCCACCACACGCGCGGCTTTGCTGCAGCGTCACCGAGGCGTGTAAAGTCGGTCACAACGGCGGGAGACAACTTGCCCTTCACAACAACACAACACGCCTACACACCTTTACCTCTGGAGCCAACACTATGAACAAATCCCCTCGCATGCGCCAACACATTGCCGTCATTGGTGCGGGCATGGCGGGTGTCACCTGCGCACGCACCCTGGTGCAGGCGGGCCACACCGTCACTCTGTTTGAAAAAAGTGGCGGTCTGGGAGGACGCATGGCCACCCGCGACAGCGCCTTTGGCTCGTTTGACCACGGCGCCCAATACTTCACCGCACGCGACCCACGTTTTGTCATGGCGCTGGAAACCTCGCCCGCGCTAGTCAAACGCTGGAGCGCCAACACCGTGCAGGTGATTGACGAGACAGGCCAGGTTGACACCTCCGCAGCACCGGTGAACGAAGCACACTGGGTCGGTGTGCCGGGCATGAACGCGCTGGTGGCGGGCTGGGCACGCGACATCCAGGCACCCAGCCAGATCGAGTTACACGCCCGCGTCACCCTGATCGAGCCCGATGCCCTCAAACCCGGGGCCTGGCAACTGCGCACCGAAGGTCCCGATGACGCGCGCCATGTGTACTCCGGATTTAACGCTGTTTTGATGGCTATCCCAAGCCCCCAAGCGCAAAGTCTGCTACAAACTTCGAAGTTGGCCGAGGCCTGGCTGCCCTTGCTCGACGGGGTTGACATGGCGCCCTGCTGGACGTTGATGCTGGCCTTCCCCCAGGCCATGCAACCCGATCTGTCTACACTGGGGCCGCAGTGGAGCGCGGCGCGCAGCAAACACCACCGCATTGCCTGGCTGGCCCGTGAATCGAGCAAACCCGGACGCAGCCCGATTGAGCGCTGGACGGTACAGGCCAGTGCCGACTGGTCACAGGAACATCTGCAGGATGACCCGGTGCGGGTGCAGGCCAAGCTGCTCAAGGCCTTTGGCGAAGTTACCGGCATCCACGCCGAACCCGCATTGGTCGACAGCCAGCGCTGGCTCTACGCCAAAACCCGCCAGACCCTGGGCCAGAGCCACTTGTTCAATGCCGAACTGGGCTTGGGCCTGTGCGGCGACTGGTGCCAGGGTTACCGGGTGGAAAACGCCTTTGTCTCCGGTCTGGAACTGGCTCTGGCGGTGCTGTAAGCTGCGAGCCAGGCAGGCACAAAGCAGCGTCGAGCTGCCTGGCGGCGGCTGTTCCGGGTGCCTGCACCGACCGGTTTGATGGCCGCGCCTATGGTGCGGTTGTCACCAAAAAGCCACTGTTCACCGCGCCAACCATGAGTCTCTACACCGGTCGCTTTGCCCCCTCACCCACCGGTCCTTTGCACGCAGGATCCTTGGTGGCGGCCCTGGCCAGCTGGCTCGATGCGCGCGCCCACGGCGGGCGCTGGCTGCTGCGTATCGAAGATGTGGACCACAGCCGCTGCCTGCCCGGTCTGGGCGAGTTCATCTTGCAGCAACTCGGCCAGTGTGGGCTGGTACCGGATCAGCGACCGCAGTACCAATCGCAGCGCAGCGGGCTCTACCAGCAGGCGTTGCAGACCCTGGTCGAGCGAGGTCTGGCCTACCGGTGCAGTTGCACCCGCAAACAGATTGAGGCGGTGCTGGCCCAACACGGCGCAGGCAAACCACGCCATGGTGAACTGGTTTACCCCGGCACCTGCCGCTCAGGGCCACACAGCGCCACCACCGGGGCGTGGCGCCTGCGCACCGACATATATATAAAAAATATGCCTCTGGCCCTTATTCAAAAAGGGGATGTAGCTACTGATTCAATAGTATTTCCACACCAACCCGCCCTCTGCACCCAAGCCCTGGTGGAGCCCACCAAGTGGCTGGACCGCCGCCTGGGCTCGCAGCAGCAGGACGTGGCCACGGTGGTGGGTGACTTTGTGCTTAAACGTGCAGACGGCTGTTTTGCCTACCAGCTCGCGGTGGTGGTGGACGATGCAGCACAAGGCATCACTGACGTGGTGCGGGGCGCGGATTTGGCCGACAACACCGCCCGGCAAATCCTGCTGCAGCGCGCCCTGGGCCTGCCCACACCGCGCTATCTGCACACACCGCTGGTGCTGGGCGCCAATGGCGAGAAACTCTCCAAACAAAACGGTGCAGCCGCACTGGACCTGCAGCGCCCCCTGGACGCGCTCAACCAGGCAGCCCAGACGCTGGGTCTGTTGTCACAGACAGGCACCCTGGCCGAGGCGCTGGCGGCCTGGGTTGCCCTGTGGCCCAGCGCGCCACCCCGCTAACAAGCTTCTCAAAACCCGCCGGTGTGCCCATAATGAAGCGGGAGTACACACCAGCATGACACACCACCTGGAAGCCTCGATCGGGTTTGCTTGCGAGCCCACACCACAGCTTGTCACGGCCAGCGAGTCCATCCTGACGCTGCTGGGTGTGCCCGCGCAGGATTTCCTGAACGGTACCGTCAGCTGGACCGGTCTGATCCACCCGGACGACCAGGATGTGGCCGAACAGCTGTTCACAGAGGCTGCTGGCCCACCCCATGGCAGCCTCAACATCCGCCTGCGCCATGCGGACGGCCGCATTCGCTGCTGCCGACTGCGCTACCGGCGCCAGCCAGAGCACATGCCGGTGGCGCTGCACGTGCAGCTTGCCGATGCCCGCACGCTCTACCAACCCAACGCCCAGCGTTTGATGCCCAACTTTGTGGCCATGATGGAGAACACCGATGACTTCATCTACTTCAAAGACCGCAACCACGTCTTCACCGGTGCCAGCCAGACCCTGGTGGGCATCACCGACCCGTCCGAGCACTGGCGTGACCTGATCGGCCAAACCGATTACGACGTGTTCCCAGAAGCCTTCGCCGATGTCTATTACCGCCTGGAGAAGCAGGTGTTTGCCGGTTTGCCGGTTGCCCACGAGGTGCAGGCGATTCCCACCCGTGATGGCCGCACCGGCTGGGTGGACAACCGCAAGTACCCGATCACCAATGCCCAGGGCGAGATCATCGGCCTGTTTGGTGTGGCCCGTGACATCACCGAACTCAAACTGACCAAAGACGCGCTGTCTGAGAGTGAACACCGCTTCAGAACCATTTTTGAGGAACTGCCCTCGATCTCGGTGCAAGGCTACAACCGGCAACGCCAGGTGATTTACTGGAACCGTGCCAGTGAGCAGCTGTATGGTTACACCCGCGAACAGGCGCTGGGCCGCCAGCTTGAAGACTTGATCATTCCTGAACCGATGCGGGAGGCGGTGATTGGCTTTGTCGACGCCTGGACCCACGGCGGCCCGGCCATTGGCTCGGCCGAGCTGACACTCCAAGGCCGGGACAAGCAAGCGGTGGAGGTTTTCTCCAGCCATGTCATGTTGCACAGCGCAGCGGGTGAACCCGAGATGTATTGCATCGACATCGACATCTCCGAGCGCAACCGGGCTACACGCGAACTGCGCGCCAGTGAAGCTTTTCTGCGCACCATCATCGATGAACTTCCTGATGCGCTGGTACTCAAGGACCAGCGCGGCAACTTCCTGTTGTGCAACCAGGCCGTCGCCCGGCTCTATAACACCACGCCTGAGGCCATGGTGGGCAAACACGATGAGGACTTCGGCGTCACCCCGGAGATGGCGGCCTTTTTCCGGGCCAGCACCCAGGCCATCATTGCCGCAGGCACCACCCAGGTGGTGATGGAAGACAGCCGCGATGCCCTCACGGGTGAAGTGCGTCACCTGCGCACCATCAAGAAGCCACTCAAAGATGTCGATGGCCACGACCAGGTGCTGGTACTGGGCCAGGACATCACCGATCTGGTGCGAGCCCAACGCCAGGTGGCCGAGAGTGAGCAGCGCCTGCAGCATGTGATGGAAACCACACGCGAGGGCATCTGGGACTGGCATCTGCCCAGCAACCACGTCGTCCACAACCGCCAGTGGTATGCCACCTTGCTCTACGCCGAACACGAGATCCCGCCCACCTCGGAAGCGTTTGTCACACTGGTCCACCCTGAGGATCTGGAAGCGGTCAAGAAGCGGATCAACGATCTGGTCAACGGTGTCAGCGACGACTACCACTCCGAGCACCGCCTGATCCGCAAGGACGGCAAAGTCATCTGGGTGCAGGACCGCGGGCGGGTGGTGACGCGTGATGCCAAAGGCCAGGCATTGCGTATCGTGGGCAGCTACTCAGACATCAGTTTCCAGAAGGAACACCAGCAGTACCTGGAGCGCATCGCCCACTACGACCCGCTCACCAGCCTGCCCAACCGGGTGCTGCTGGCTGATCGCATGCAACAGGCCATGGCCCAGGGCAAACGCCGGGGCCTGCAGGTGGCTGTCGCCTATCTGGACCTGGACGGCTTCAAAACCATCAACGACCAGCATGGCCACACCATGGGTGATCTGTTGCTCACCAGCATTGCCAGCCAGTTCAAGGCCATGATGCGTGAGGGCGACACCATTGCCCGACTCGGAGGAGACGAGTTTGTCGCGGTGTTTGTCGACCTGGTCGATGTGCAGGACAGTGTGGCGCTGATCCGGCGTTTGCTGGAGGTGGCCTCGCGCCCGACCGAAGTGGATGGCCTGATGCTCAAGGTCTCAGCCAGCATCGGTGTGAGCTTTTACCCCCAGGCCGAAGAAAGCACCGCCGACCAGTTGTTGCGCCAGGCCGACCAGGCCATGTACAACGCCAAGCTGTCGGGCAAAAACCGCTACCACCTGTTTGATGCCGAACACGACCGCCATTTGCGCGCCCGCAACGACACACTGGACCGCCTGCAGCAGGCCCTGGAGCAGCAGGAATTTGTGCTGCACTACCAGCCCAAGGTCAACCTGCGCAGCGGCAAGGTGGTCGGTCTTGAAGCCCTGATCCGCTGGCAACACCCCGAGCGCGGGCTGCTGGCACCTGGCTTCTTTTTACCCGATATCGAAGGTCATGCGCTCAGTGTGGCGCTCGGTGAATGGGTGCTGACAACAGCACTGGCCCAGGCCCAGGCCTGGGCCTCTCTCGGGCTGCACCTGGCGGTCAGTGTGAACATCTCGGCCCAACACTTGCAGCAGCCCGATTTTGTTGACAGGCTCAAGCAGTGTCTGGCCGCTTATCCTGACACACCCCATGGCAGCCTGGAACTGGAAGTGCTGGAGACCACCGCGCTCGATGAAGTGGATGCGGTGGCCGCCGTCATCCGCGAATGTGCCGCGATGGGTGTCCGTTTTGCGTTGGATGACTTTGGCACCGGCTACTCCAGCCTGACCTACCTGAAACGCCTGCCAGCCCAGGTGCTGAAAATCGACCAGTCCTTTGTGCGCGACATGCTCGACGACCCGGAAGACCGCGCCATCGTGGAAGGGGTTCTGGGCCTGGCCCGTGCGTTTGGTCGCCAGGCCGTGGCCGAAGGTGCGGAAACAGCCGCCCACTGCGGCCTGCTGCTGCGTGTGGGCTGTGATCTGGCACAAGGTTATGGCATCGCCCGCCCAATGCCCACCGACGCGGTGCTGGGCTGGGTGGAAAACTGGCAGCCGGACCTGGGCTGGCTGAACGACTGATCTGACCCTAGAACCATGGGGCTGCTCACCGGGCGCCCGCTCAGGAGCCTCCCAAAAAAGCTGTCACCGCGCCATCAGGCGGTTCAGATCACAGCTTGTTGCGCCCGGACAAACGCCTCAAATGCCGACACCGGAAGCGGCCTGCTGAAGTAATAACCCTGCGCCTCATCACAACCCTGCAGGCGCAAAAAAGCCAGCTGGCTGGCAGACTCAACCCCCTCGGCAATGGTCTTGAGGTTCAGGCTCGCGGCCAGGTTGATGATGGCGGTGACGATCGCCTTGTCATCCGGGTCGTCGCTGATGTCCCGCACAAAACTCTGGTCGATCTTGAGTTTGGACACATTGAACTTCTTGAGGTAACTCAAAGACGAGTAACCCGTGCCGAAATCGTCAATGGCCAGGTGGATGCCAAGATCGTGCAACTGGTTCATCAGCGTGATGGCGGCCATCGGGTCGTCCATCGCCATGGCCTCGGTCAACTCCAGTTCCAGGTATTGGGGTGGCAAGCCCACCTCGCCCAGGATCTGGGTCACCATGCTCAGCAGATTGGGGTGGCGAAACTGCACCGCCGACAGGTTCACCGACACCACCATAAGTGCCATGCCGTCGTCGATCCAGCGCTTGAGCTGGGTCACGGCGCTGCGCAACACCCATTCACCAATGGCAAGAATCTGACCGCTGTCCTCGGCAATCGGGATGAATTCAGCCGGTGACAGGTTGCCCATCTCCGGGTGTTGCCAGCGCAGCAAGGCCTCTGCACCCACGATATGGCCATCCTGCAAGGACAACTGCGGCTGGTAATGCAGCGTCATCTCGCCACGCGACAGGGCAAAGTGCATGGCGTTGACCAGCTGCAGCTTGCGCGCCGCATGGGACTGCATCTCCTGGGTGAAAAAAGCAAAATTGTTGTGACTGGCCTGCTTGACGCGGTACATCGCGGTGTCGGCGTTTTTGGACAAGGTTTCAAAGTCCAAGCCGTCATAGGGATACAGGGCGATCCCAATCGACAGGGTGCTGACCAGCTCGTAGGTGTCCATCTTGAACGGCTCGTGCATCACGGCCAGCAGCTTCATCGCAATCTGACTGGCACGCTCCTCGTTGACCGCAGGCAACAACAGGATGAACTCATCCCCTCCCATGCGCGACAAGGTGTCCCCGGCGCGCAGTGTGGCGCTCAGGCGCTGAGCCACCTGCACCAGCAGGCGGTCGCCCATGCTGTGGCCCAGGGTGTCATTGACATTCTTGAAGTGGTCCAGGTCCAGGAACATCAGCGCCAGGCCCTCGCCACTGCGCTGTGCCAATTGGTGGGCAAAATCGAATCGCGCCTGCAGCTGGCTGCGATTGGGCAGACCGGTGAGCTGGTCAAAATGCGCCAGCTGGGTGATGCGCTCGTCGGTGCGTTTTTTTTCCGTGATGTCACGGGTGATCGACAACACACACTCCACCTCGTCCAGACGCACCAAGGCGGCTGATACCAGGCCGGTCAGCACACTGCCGTCCTTGCGGCAGAACTCTGCTTCCAGGTTGTCGCAATGCCCGTCGCGGTTTAACGCGTCAACGAGGCGTTGGCGATCTTCGGAGCAGCGCCAAACGTTCAGGCCCTCAGCGGTTTGTCCCAGCACATCAGTGGCCATCCAGCCAGTCACCTGCTCAAAGCCGCGGTTGACATCAATGTACAACCCGTCAGACCGGCGGGTGATGCTCAA
The DNA here is from genome assembly GCF_018619435.1 of Rhodoferax sp. U11-2br. GTDB lineage: Bacteria > Pseudomonadota > Gammaproteobacteria > Burkholderiales > Burkholderiaceae_C > Rhodoferax. Next base: position 25,596 of record NZ_JAHFZF010000030.1, read on the forward strand.
CGCGTCAGGACTGGTGTGAAACGCCTTGCGATAGCGCTCTTCGCTGTCCGCCAGGCTGAGCAGCGTGCGTCGACGGTCCGCTTCGTCAGCAAAGCGACCCAGCGCAAAACTGATGTCCATCGCCATTTCCAGCAGCAGCGAGCGGGCCGCGTCGTCAAACGCATGGGCCTCGCCGGCATACACCGTCAACAGGCCCGCCAGCTGGCCACGGCGATGCAGCGGCAAGGAAGCGGCAGCGCCCCAACCATAAGTTCTGGCCCGGTTGTGGCAGACCTGGGCGTCTGGGTCATTGGCAAAATCCTGAAACCAGTAGGGTTCACCGGCGCGCAAGGCCCGGTCTGAGGGCCCCAGACCCTGGCTGGCATCGGTGCTGGTGTCAATGACCAAACCACTCAGGGAGTCAGATCCCTCCCCCACCCAGGTCACCGGCTTGATCACCCCGGTGGCGGCGTCCATCACACCGATCCAGGCCAGCTTCAAACCACCATGCTTCACCGCATCGGCGCAGATGATCGGGAACAGCTCGGCCTCACTTTTGCAACGCACAATGGCCTGGTTGCACTGGCTCAAGGCGGCGTAAAGCTGGGTCAGCCGCTGCAGTTTGCGTTCTGCCAGAACGTGCTGGCTGACATCACGCGACAAGACAATAAAACTCTCGGCTTGCCCCGTACCATTGTCCTTGCGCGAGACAGACAGTTCAAACCAGCTCAGCCCGCTGGGCAGCATCAGTTCGACACGACACCCTTTGGAGAAACCCAGGGTGTGCGCCTCCTTCAAGGCGGCCAGACAAGCGTCAGCAGTGGCCTGGGGTAAAAGTTCATGCAGCGTCTTGCCAATGAATTCCTCAGCCGGTACCGCCAGCAAGTCGGTGCGGGGCGAGTGGTAATCCAGATAACGCCCCGCCAGATCCACCTCAAACAACAAATCGGGCAAGGCATCCAGAATCGCCCGCAGACGACGCTCAGCTCCCGCCTCGGTCATCGAGGCATGGGCAGAAAGCGCAGGGTTGTCTGACATAGGTGAAGGTCCGATGAGAGGTGTCTTGGCAAGCGGGGCCATTTTGATCGCATTTTCACGACAAATCTACAATCCACTGCACTTTGAGCACCCACACCATGACCCAAGACACCCCACCAGCACCGGCCATCCCTGAGCGGCGCGCCATCCGCAGTTTTGTCAAACGCACCGGGCGCACCACCGCAGGCCAGACCAAAGCCTTGGACGAATTGGGACCGCGTTTCTTGCTGCCGTACCAGCCAAATACTCTTGATTTTGTAGCAGCATTCACTGATAAAAAAAGGGCTACAGGCCAAAATGACATCAAACCGACACCTCTCGTTCTGGAAATTGGTTTTGGCATGGGGGAGGCCACCGCCCACATCGCCGCGCTGCTGCCGGACACCCATTTCTTGTGCTGCGAGGTGCATGACCCCGGCGTCGGCGCGCTGCTCAAACGCATTGGTGAACAGGACCTGCGCAACATCCGCATCTGCGCGCACGACGCGGTGGAGGTGATTGACCACATGCTGCCCGAACAATGCCTGGACGGGGTGCACATCTTTTTCCCCGACCCCTGGCACAAGGCGCGCCACAACAAACGCCGCCTGATCCAGGGCCCGCTGGTGGCCAAGCTGGCGGCACGCCTCAAGGTCGGCGGTTACATCCACTGCGCCACCGACTGGCAGGAATACGCCGAGCAGATGCTGGTGGTGCTGGGTGCCGAGCCGCTGCTCAAAAACAGCGCGCTTGTGTCTCACCCAGAATTACAAGGCTACGCGCCCAAACCACACTACCGGCCACTGACCAAGTTCGAAAACCGCGGCCTCAAGCTCGGCCACGGCGTCTGGGATCTGGTGTTTGAGCGCATTTAAACCACCGGCCCGCAACGGCGTCGGCCCCAGCTGTGTGGGTCTGACTGCAGGCCCCTGGCCCAGCCTGATCGACTTTCTGGTCGAGCGTTTTCCCAATGTAGCGCGCCACACCTGGCTGGAACGCCTGGCGCGGGGTGATGTGATCAACGAGCACGGCAACTCAATCACTCCTGAGCAGGCCTGCCAGTCACCCTACCCGGCCCACACCCGGCTCTATTACTACCGCGAGGTGCCCAACGAATCCCCCATCCCGTTTGAGGAGGTGGTGTTATACCAGGACGAACATCTGCTGGTGGTGGACAAGCCCCACTTCTTGCCGGTGGTGCCCTCCGGTGGCTACCTGGCTGAGACGGTGCTGGTGCGGCTCAAGAACAAGCTGGGGCTGGACGACTTGGTGCCGATCCATCGCATTGACCGCGACACTGCCGGGCTCGTGCTGTTCTCCAAACAACCCAGCAGCCGCGCCGCCTACAGCGCCCTGTTCAGCCAACACCAGGTGCATAAAACCTACCACGCGATTGCGCCCTGGCGAGCGGATGTACCCATGCCACAAACACGCCACAGCCGCATCACCGAGGCCGGGCACTTCATGCTGCAGCACGAGGTGCCCGGTGTGCCCAATGCGCTGACCCACATCGAGGTGCTGCAGGTGCAAGGGAATCTGGCACGGTATGCCTTGCGCCCCGTCACCGGCCAGCGCCACCAGTTGCGCGTCCACATGCTGGCGCTCGGCCTGCCCATCCTCCACGATGGTCTGTACCCCGAACTGACACCCGAAGGCCAGGTCGACCACAAGCACCCGCTGCAACTGCTGGCCAGAGAACTGGTGTTCACCGACCCGATCAGCCAGACCCGGCACCACTTGGTGAGCCAGCGCCAGCTGATGTTCTGAACCACAGGACGGCGGAAAAATGCCGCGACCCCACTGTGGCGCCGCCACCGCACACCTCAGCAAACGTCTTGGCCCATCACGCTGAACACTGGTAGCATGCAATTCGGCACAGCACTTTTGACAGGAACACTGCATGAAGATCAAGCCACTTCTTACCTCAGGGGCACTGGTACTCGGTCTGGTGACAACGGCCGCCTGGGCCGATGAGGCGGTCATCGGTTACATCAAGACGGTGCAGGGGCAGGCCACGGTGGTAGCGAGCGGCCAAAGCACCACAGCCGCGCCCGGCACACCTGTGAGAGCATCGGATACGTTGAAGACGGGCCCGGCCTCCAGCCTGGGCATCACACTGAGCGACAACACCTTGTTGTCGATGGGTCCGGACACCGAACTGATGGTAGAGGAGTACCTGTTCAACCCGGCGCAGGACCAATTGAAACTCGGCGCCAGCCTGGGCAAGGGCTCACTCAACTATGTCTCGGGTGTGATTGCCAAGCTCAAACCCTCGGCGGTGTCGGTACGCACACCTACCGGCACGATTGGTGTGCGCGGCACCCATTTTGTGGCGCTGGTGGTGCCGGAGTAAACCATGTCTACCCAACACACACGCCCCACTCTTGCCACGCTTTTTGGGTTGCTGGCCAGCGCACTGTTGCTAAGCCTGACCGGCTGTGCCAAAAACTATGTGGTGTTGCTGCCAGATGAGGATGGCACCCTGGGCAAGGTGGTGGTCACCAGCGGGCAGCACACCACCGTGCTCGACAAGAAGAACCAAGGCACCTTGATGGGGGGCACGCACAGTGAGACCTTCACCGTAACCAACGAACAACTGCAAATAGATTTTGGTGCAGCGTTGGCGGCCAGCCCCAAGAAACCGACCAGCTACCTGCTGTATTTTGAAACGGGCCAAGCGCTCCTGACCAAAGCCTCACAGGCCGAGATTCCCGTGATCAAGGAAGACATCAGCCATCGCCCAGGCGTGGATGTGGCCGTGATTGGCCACACCGATACCAAAGGCGAAGCACAAGCCAACTATGAACTGGGTTTGACACGCGCCAAGCTGGTGTCAGCCTTGATCAGCGATGCGGGTGTCAGCACTGAGCGGCTTTCGGTGGAGTCGCATGGCGAGAAAAACCTGCTGGTTAAAACACCGGACGATGCCGATGAGCCAAGCAACCGGCGTGTGGAAGTGATCGTGCGCTAAAGCTACTTGCTGCTCAGCACCAGCAGGTCGCCCATTTGCCCGGCGCGCAACCGGGTCAGGTGTAAAACCACCAGCGGGTCGGTCGGGCGCCGGCTGGCCAGTTCAGAAAAAACCTGCAGCGCCTGCGGTGATTGCTGGCGCAACAACTCAAACGCCTGCGCATAAGCGACATCACCCGCTTGCTCAGGGGCCAACGGCTCAAACACCTCAATCGGCTGGGTTTTGCCCTGCAACAGCACCTGACCAATGGGCCGCACCGGCCACTCCGGGCAAAAACGCAGGACGGCTCTGGAGACACACACCAGGGTGCCAAACTGTTTGTTGGCGCTCTCCAGCCGCGCTGCGGTATTGATCGGGTCACCCAGCGCCCGGTAGTCAAACAGGGTTTTGCCCCCCATATTGCCCACAATCACCTCGCCGCTGTGCACCCCAATGCGGGTCAGCCCAAAAGGCACATTCTGGGCCGCCAGTCGCGCCACATAGGCGGTGGAAAACTGGTGCATCTCCCAGGCACAGTTCAAGGCACGACGTGGGTGGTCGGTCTGCACCACCGGCGCAGAAAACATCAGCACCAGCGCGTCACCCACAATCCGGTCCAAGGTGCCTTCGTGTTTGAAGGCAATGGCAATCATGCCGTCCAGGTAGTCGTTGAGCAGGCGCACCGCCTGTTGTGGGTCCATCTTCTCGATCCAGCTGGTGAAACCGGTCAAGTCGGTGAACACAAAACTGCACTCCTGACGCCTGCCCCCCAGTTCCAGCGCACCGGGCTGCCTGATCAGGTAGGACACCAGATTCGGCGACACATAACGCGAGAAGGCCTGGCGTATCCAGCGCTGGCGCTGCTCACTTTGCAGATGGTGCACCACGCTAGAAAAAACATAGCTAAAGATGACCGTCATACCAGGGGCAACACCATCCAGAAGCACCCCCTGGCGACTGAAGGCATAAGCCACAAGCGCCCCCAGCGCCAGCAGCAGCGTCACCAACGCAGCCAGCGAAAAAGCGGCGCCAAAACTCAGTGCAATGAATCCCACGCCCAGCCCACCCAGCAGCGCCAGCAGCAGCGCCAGCGTTTGGGCCCAGGCCGGGTAGACCAAGCCGCCCCCCCCAGTGAGCAATTGCTCCAGCGCCTGTGCATGCACCTCAACCCCGGGCAGTGCCCCACCCAGTGGGCTGAAGCGCAAATCCAGCAGCCCCTGGGCCGAACTGCCCACCAGTAGGATCTGGCCTGCCAGCTCCGACGCAGTGACCTCACCGGCCAGCACCTGCCAGGCCGGGATATACCGCTGCGCCACGGGTTCTGAATAGTGCACCCAGACCTCACCCTGCGCGGTGGTCGGCACAGACTGTCGGCCGATACGCAGCTCGGCCAGACCCACCCCGGCCTGCGCCACGGTTTGGGTACCGAAGTTTTTGGCACCCTGCGCCACCCGCAAGGCTTCGGCAGCCAGGGAAGGAACCAGGGTGTCACCCACCCGCATCAACAAAGGCACCCGCCGCACCACACCATCCGCGTCCGGCAGGAAAACAATCGCCCCCAGACCACTGGCAGCGGCCGCCAGCTCGGGCAGCGGATTGATGGCGCCAGAAAAAGCGGGCACATACGGCTGGGCCGGCTCACCGGTGGCCACATACCGCGCCTTGAGCGCGGGCAAAGCACCAGGTTGTTCACGCCGTTCAAGCGCCAAACCCAGCACCACCCGCCCCGATCTGAGCGCCTGGGCGAATACCGCGTCGTGGTCCGGCAAAGCCTGCAGTTGCTGGCGCAGAGCGGGTGTGGCCTGCCACAGATCCATCATGGCGTGAGGTGAGGTGCGATCGGGCTCGGCAAACAACACGTCAAACGCGATGGACGCCGGTTGCGCCGCCTGCAAGCGGGTGGTGAGTTCAGCGATGCGGGTACGCGGCCAGGGCCATTGGCCCAGACGCTTGAGGCTCTCGTCATCGATGTCGATGATGCGCACTGGCGCCGGGCTATAGGGGCGCGGCTGCCAGCGCTGGAGCTGGTCAAACAGACCGTTGCGCGCCATCTGCAGCGGTAGCGGATCCAGCAGCGTGACCAACACACACAACGCCACCACTGCCACGGGCACCAACCAACGCATAGACCAGCGCACTGACCAGCGGTGGGTATGGGTCCAGCCAGACATGGTCCGAGGTGGCCGAGGACTCAGTGTGTCACCTGGCCCAGGTAGGCCGCGATGTCCACCTCGTCGATCTGCTCGGGCTTGAGGAACTTGTGCGCATACGTGACATACAGCCTGGAGCTCAGGAACAGGTCAAACAGATCGGCATCAATCTGGCCCGCCTGCTTGAGTTCAAACAAGACCTTGATCGCCTCGGACACGGTGTTGGGCTGTTTGTAGGGCCGGTCAGGAGCGGTCAGGGCCTCAAAAATATCGGCAATGGCCATGATGCGCGACGGAATCGACAGCTCGGCACTGCCGAGTCGGCGTGGGTAACCGGTGCCGGTCAGGGTTTCGTGGTGGGTGCTGGCGTATTCAGGAACCCGCCGCAGCGACTTCGGGAAACGCATGTTCTCCAACATCATCACGGTGCTGATCATGTGTTCATTGATCTTGAAGCGTTCTTCCAGCGTGAGCGTGCCACGCACCACACTCAGGTTGTAGAGTTCGCCGTGGTTGTAGAGCTTCTCGGGCACATCCATCCTGAAGCCATAACGCGGGTCAAGCTGGTGCGCGCTGTCGCGCTCGAAAATGTGGCGTGGTTTGTCGGCCAGCAAAGGCTCGGTCACGGGCAGAGGCTGCACCGGCTCGTTGGCGCGGCGCTCGGCCTCGGCCACCGACAGCCCGAGCCGGTCGTCAAAATGGCGCAGCCAGGTGCCAGCCGCCAGCTGCGTCAGGCGCGCCAGGTCCTGCGCGGACAACGGCCGGGTGCCGGTGTTGCAAGCCGCGAGGAATGCAAAATCGTCCTGCAATTGGGCCGCCCGCGCCGCGTACTGCGCGTTGGCCTGCTCAGCTGGCTGTCCCGCCTGCAATGCCAGCAGGCGGCTGATCTCGGCATCGCGCAGCAGCACCTCAAAGCGGGTGCGGATTTCGTGGATGCGGTTGTTGATGGTCTCCAGCTTAGTGGCCTTGTCGATCACGTACTCCGGGGTGGTGACCTTGCCGCAGTCGTGTAACCAGGCCCCCATCTTGAACTCGCGCCACTGATCAGCGGTTTCGAAGCGAAAGCCGGCAAACAGGCTCTGGTCGTCATGGGCCGCCTGGGCCAGCATCAGCGCCAACTCGGGCACCCGGTTGCAATGGCGCCCGGTGTAGGGGCTTTTGGCATCGATCGCAGTGGCAATCATCTGGAACAGGTTGTCCATCAACTGTTCCTGCGCCTCCATCAGCTGCAGGTTGTCCAACGCCACCACCGCCTGTGCCGCCAGGGCTTGTACCAAATGCAACAGGCCCGGGGCAAACGGGATGGGCTGGCCGGTGGCCGTATCCAGCGCGTTCATGAACTGCAGCACCCCAAGCACCTCACCGGTGATGGAGGCCAGCGGCACCGTCAGCAGCGAGACGGTTTGGTAGCCGGTTTGTTCGTCAAAACGGCGTGTACCACTCAGGTCAAAACGGGTCTCCAAGGCCACATCATCAATCAGTACCGGTGTGTTGTGCAGCGCCACATAGGTCGAGACAAAACGCTCATCGGGCTGGCCGGTGTCTGAGCGATACAGGGGGATTTCTGCCACCGGCAGCTGGTCGTCACGGGTGCGATGGGCAAAACGCAGGGTTTTCTCGTCGGTCACCAAGTACAAGGTGGCACCGTCACACTGCAACAGCTTCTGGCCTTCCAGCAGAATTTGGTCCAGCAGTCGGGCGCGGTCGTGCTCCGAGGCCATCATGATGCCGGTGCGGATCAGCATATCGAGCTTGGCGGTACGGGTCTTGACCTGGCGCTCGAGTTCCTGCTCGGTGTCCTGCTGGCTCTTGTAAATGTCACGGATGCCCAGCAGGTTCCTGACCCGCAGTGAGGTCTCGACCGAATCCACCGGTTTGCTCAAATAGTCGTTGGCACCATGGAACAAGGCCAGGTTGCGCGCCTCCTTGTCAGCGCTGTCGGTAATCACCAGAATCGGCAGACTGGCTGGCGAAAACTGCTCCCGGATCAGGCGGGTGAGCTCCACCCCGTCGATGAAGGGCATGTCCATGTCCAGCACCAGCAGGTCAAAACGCTCGCGCTGCAACAGCGCCAGCACCTCGCGCGCGTCGTTGATGCCGGTCACGTTGGAATAGCCGTCGGCCTCCAGCATGCTCAGCAGAAACGCGGTGTCCAGGTCGGCGTTGTCACAGGCAAGAATACGGTCGGTCTTTTGACTGGCTGGCATAGGGGTCTGGGTCTGGCTCCGACACAGGGTGGTCAGGAAAAAAGGATACAGGGCCCGGAGTGATGCGCCTCATGGTAACCCAGCGCCTTGCCTCCAGCATCATCCTGCCAGGCTGTTTTTCCGTTAGGGAAGCGACTCTATGCGCCGATGCTGGCCGGGCCCTGACAACCCCTAAACTGCCCGGGATGGTCGGCGGCTCTGGCAACCAGACGCGTCGTGCCAGCACACAACAAAGACGAGGAACAAACATGACGACTTACCCCCACCTGCTCCAGCCCTTGGACCTGGGCTTCACCACCCTGCCCAACCGCGTGCTCATGGGCTCGATGCACGTCGGCCTTGAAGAGGTGAAAGACGGATTTAATCGCATGGCGGCCTTCTACACCGAACGTGTCAAAGGGGGTGTGGGCCTGATCGTCACCGGCGGCATCTCGCCCAATGACCGCGGCCGCCCGATGCCCGGCGGCGCGCGCCTGACCACCGAGACTGAGGCGGACAAACACCGTGTGGTGACCGAGGCGGTGCACCAGGCGGGCGGCAAGATCGCGATGCAGATCCTGCACTTTGGCCGCTACGCTTACCACGACCAACTGGTGGCGCCAAGCAACCTGCGGGCGCCGATCAACCCGATCAGTCCGAAGGCGCTGAGCACCGCGGAGGTTTACCAGACGGTGGACGACTTTGTGCGCTGCGCGGCGCTGGCGCAAAGCGCGGGTTATGACGGGGTCGAGATCATGGGCAGCGAGGGCTATCTGATCAACGAGTTCATCGCGGCCCGCACCAACCAGCGCGACGATGAATGGGGCGGCAGTTACAGCAACCGCATACGTTTCCCGGTGGAGATTGTGCGACGCACCCGCGAGAAGGTCGGGCCCCACTTCATCCTGATTTACCGACTGTCGATGCTTGATCTGGTTGAAGGAGGCTCGACCCTCGATGAGGTGATTGAACTGGCCCAGGCGATTGAGGCCGCAGGCGCCACCATCCTCAACACCGGCATTGGCTGGCATGAGGCACGTATCCCGACGATTGCCACCAAGGTGCCACGCGCCGCCTGGGCCTGGGTGACGCAACAGCTCAAAGGCAAGGTCGGCATTCCGCTGGTGGCCACCAACCGCATCAACACCCCCGAGGTGGCTGAACAACTGCTGGCCGATGGGTTTTGCGACATGGTGTCAATGGCACGGCCGCTGCTAGCCGACCCTGAATTTGTCAACAAAGCCGCTCAGGGCCGCGCGGACGAGATCAACACCTGCATCGGCTGCAACCAGGCCTGCCTGGACCACACCTTTGCGGGCAAGGTGACCAGTTGCCTGGTGAACCCGAGGGCCTGCCATGAAACACTGATCAACATCACCCCAGCAGCCAAGCGCGAAAAGATCGCGGTGGTGGGTGCGGGCCCGGCGGGTCTGGCCTTTGCAACCACCGCCGCCCGGCGCGGGCTGGACCTCACCCTGTTCGATGCCGCCGCGCAGATTGGCGGCCAATTCAACATCGCCAGACAGGTGCCGGGCAAGGAAGAATTTGACGAAACTCTGCGTTACTTTGGCAGGCAGATTGAACTCACCGGCGTCAAACTTCAACTGAACCACCGCGTGACTGCCGCTGAACTTCTGGCTGGTGGCTACGCCCACGTGGTGCTGGCCACCGGTATCACGCCACGCACCCCGCCGATTGAGGGCATCAACCATCCCAAGGTGCTGGGTTACCTCGATGTGTTGCGCGACAAAAAACCGGTGGGCCAGCGTGTGGCGCTGATCGGCGCGGGCGGCATCGGATTTGATGTGGCCGAGTTTTTGCTCAGTGAAGGCATCAGCCCCAGCTTGAGTGCCCTCAAATTTTTTGCCGAATGGGGCGTGGACACCACTTACGCCGAGCGGGGTGGCCTCAAAGAACCGCACATCGAACCAAGCGGGCGCAAGCTCTGGCTGTTGCAGCGCAAGGCCAGCAAGGTGGGTGACGGTCTGGGCAAGACCACCGGCTGGATTCACCGCACCTCGCTTAAAAACCGCCAGGTTGAGATGCTGGCCGGGGTGACTTACCGTCGCATCGACGACGCTGGCTTACACATCACCGTGGGCGAGCGTGAACTGACGCTGGACGTGGACAACGTGGTGATCTGCGCTGGCCAGGAACCACAACGCGAATTACAGGCTGAGTTGGCGGCTGCGGGTTGCAGCGTGTTCCTGATTGGTGGCGCCGACAAGGCCGAAGAGCTGGACGCTAAACGGGCGATCAAGCAAGGCACCGAACTGGCCCTGACGCTGGGCGCCAGCATATCGACTGAGTTACAAGAAAAATCGACCTCTAGCCCTCATGAAACAAGGGCTAATAGCCATCAAAAAGATAGCACCATGCCTTACGATACCCTCACTATCAGCCTGGTCGACCACATTGCCACGATCCGTCTGAACCGCCCCGACAAGGCCAACGCGATGAACCTGGCCATGTGGCACGAACTGCGCCGCGCCTTCCAGTGGGTTGATGCCACACCTGAGGCGCGGGTGGCCATTCTCGAAGGCGAAGGCAAGGCCTTCACCGCCGGCATCGACCTGCAGATGATGATGGGCATGGGCGACCAGATCCAGAACGACTGCGAAGCGCGCACCCGCGAAAACCTGCGCCAGGTGATCCTGGATTTGCAAGACACCCTCACCAGCCTGGAGCGCTGCCGCAAACCGGTGCTGGCCGCGATCCACGGCGCCTGCATTGGTGGTGGCATCGACCTGATTTGCTGCGCCGACATGCGCTACTGCTCGGCCGACGCCCATTTCAGCATCAAGGAAATCGACATCGGCATGACCGCCGACGTGGGCACCCTGCAGCGTCTGCCCAGGCTGATTGGTGAAGGCCTGGCGCGTGAGCTGGCCTACACCGCACGAAAGTTTGACGCGGCAGAGGCGTTACACATGCGCCTGGTCAACCGGGTGTTTGACTCGCGCGAGGCGATGCAGGCCGGTGTGCGCGAGATTGCTACAACGATTGCAGCAAAGTCCCCATTGTCCATAAGGGGCACCAAGGAAATGATCACTTATGCCCGTGATCACTCGGTGGCCGACGGCCTGACCTATGTGGCCACCTGGAACGCCGCGATGCTGCTCTCCAACGACCTGCAGGAAGCCATGATGGCCAACATGGGCAAACGCCAGCCCCAGTTCAAGGACTGAGCAGACTCACCAGAAAAGTGCCTGTCATCCGCCATCAAGCACCAGATGGGTGCGCAGACCAACTAAGCATATTCAGAAATCTTCGTTCACACAGCAGCGCTGGAAACCTAGCATTTGCCATCCCGTGAAGGTTCACGAGAACAAATGAAAAGGAAACCCAGCATGTTGACATTGACCTCCCGCTTCCATGGCCGCCGTACCACCCTGAGCCTGCTTTTGACAGGTTTGCTGGCCGTGGGAGCCCTGCAAGCGCCCATGATCGCCCAAGCACAAACCCAAACCACGGTGCGGGTCGGCATCATTGGTGGTGAGGACGAAGACGTTTGGAAAGTGGTCGCTGCCCAGGCCGCCAAACAGGGCCTGATCATCAAAACAGTGGTCTTCAACGATTACACCCAGCCCAATGAGGCCCTGGAACGTGGTGACGTTGACGCCAACGCCTTCCAGCACAAGCCGTACCTGGACAACCAGATCAAGTCGCGCGGTTACCACATCACGCCGGTCGGCTTCACCGCGGTCTGGCCCATTGGCCTGTATTCGCGCAAAGTGACATCGGTAGCCAACCTGCCCAAGGGTGCGGTGATTGGTGTGCCCAATGACCCGTCCAACGAAGGCCGTGCCTTGTTGCTGCTGCAAGACCAAGGTCTGATCAAACTGCGTGACGGCTCGGGCATCCTCGCCACCACCGCCGACATCGTCGCTAACCCCAAAGACATCAAAATCAAGGAACTGGACGCTGGCATCGTGGGCCGCAGCATTGACGATCTGACTGCCGCCGTGGTCAACACCGACTGGGCGCTCAAGGCAGGGCTCAAGGCCGACAAAGACCGCATTGCCCAGGAGAAAATCGCCAACAACCCTTACAACAACTTCATTGCCGTCAAGACCGACAAACAAAACGCCCCTTGGGTCAAGACCTTGGTCACTTCGTTCCAAAATGATGCGGTGAAAGAATCGCTGACCAAAGTCTATAAAGGAACCGGTCTGGCGGCTTGGTAATTCGGAGAAGCTTTCTTTTGTCGATCAACAACAAACGGGTGCAGGTTCGCCACCTGCCCCTGGACAACAACATCAACGGCTGGTCGGCTCTGTTGCCCGCGCGTCAAGCTTCAGCACCGCTGCGTGGGCAACACCAGGCCGACTGGCTGGTCGTAGGCGCCGGTTATGCCGGGCTGGCTTTTGCCCGGCGCCTGGCTGAGAACCGGCCACAGGATCAGGTGGTGCTGATTGATGCCGGGCTGGTGGGTGACAACGCGTCCGGGCGCAATTCGGGTTTTGTCATCGATGTGCCGCACAGCGTGGGCAGCACCGTGGCCGAACACAAGACCGCCAACAACTACAAACGCCTGTTACAGGCCGGTACCGCCGACCTGAAAGATCTTGTGCAACGCCACAACATCGCCTGCGACTGGCGGGAACAAGGCAAATTCCAGGCGGCGGTTCAGCCGGAGTTGACACCCGCCATGGAGGCCTACGCCAAGTCGCTCGAAACGCTGGGGGTAGCTTTTCAACTGCTGGACAAGACCGCGCTGGCCCAAAGACTGGGCACCAGCTACTACAAACTGGGCATTTTTTCGCCGGGCTGTGTGTTGCTGAATCCGGCGGCACTGACCCGCGGCCTGGCCGAGCATTTGCCCGCCAATGTCAGCCTGTATGAGCAGACACCGGCGCTGCGTTTCAACTTTGCATCCCCCTCTGAGGTGCAGACACCCTACGGCGCCATCCGTGCCAAGAACGTCGTCATTGCCACCAATGGCTGTGCCGCACAGTTGCCGGGTTTTGCCAACCAGCTGATCGGGCTGTCAACCTACGCCTCGCTGACCCAGCCGCTGACGCCAGAGCAGCGCCAACGCATCGGTGACCCGCAGGACTGGGGCCTGACGCCGGTGTCTGCGGTGGCTGGTGCCACGGTACGCTACACCCATGACCACCGCATCCTGATCCGCCAACAGGTGCGCCACACCCCGCGCGCCACCAACCTCGCGCTGGACACCAGCCGCCAGGTGTCACAACATCGCCAGCTGTTTTTGGCCCGTTTCCCCGAACTGCAGGACGTGGACTTTGAACACAGCTGGTCAGGACTGATCTGTTTCACCCGCAACGGCGCACCCAAATGGGGAGAAATTGGTGAGCATGTGTACACCTCGGTCGGATGCAACGGCGCGGGTATTTCCAAGCAGACGGTGGCTGGCACCACCCTGGCGGATTTGGCCAGCGGTGTGGACAACCCGCTGGTGGCCGACATGTTGGCCCTGGGCCAGCCCAGTCACCTGCCACCCAGGCCGGTGTTGGACCTGGGCGTGAACGCCTACCTTCTCAAAGAGCGCTGGCTGGGTCGCCGCGAAGTGTGAGCTGCGGCACAATCTCATCATTCATAGCACACGGCCCTTTATTTATCAGGGATCGCGCGCGATTTCTCATACATGAACACGCATTTGTGCCAGACAAACACATGGCCTGACCCAGGCTTTTGCGCACCATCTTGTCGCCCAGTTTCACTGGGCTGGATAATGCCGTTTGTCCATGTGCGCCAAGCCCAGCCAGGCCGGTAGCAGGCGCACCGACCCTCTTACCCCAAGCCACCTTGACACCATGACACCTCAACACCTGCTGCTTCCCCTGCTCACCACCTTGGCCCTGGCTGTCGCCGGCTGTTCCAAATCCAGCGAACCTGCCGCGCCTGCGGCCACCACCGCACCCGCCGCCGCCACGGCCGCACCGACGGCCATGACCGGCTCCGCCTATGACACCGTGGCCAGCCAGGGCAAGGGTTTCACCGTGGGTGCAATGATGAGTGCACAACCGGTGTATGTGCTGTTTGAACCGACCTGCCCGCATTGTGGCCACCTGTGGGAAGCCTCCAAAGCCCTGCATGGCAAGGTCAAGTTCATCTGGGTGCCGGTGGCTTTTAACCAGGGTAAAAACCTGGCGCAAGCCGCCACCCTGCTGTCGTCCAGCACACCGCTGGAAACCATGACCGAGCATGAAAAATCAGTGCTCGCGGGCACCGGCGGCATTTCAGCGTCCAGCAGTGTCACGCCCGAGATCGAGCAAGCCATCAAGGCCAACACCCAGCTCTTGAGCACCCTGGGTCAGGACTCGGTGCCCTTTGTGGTGGCCAAACACCGCCAGAGTGGTGAGGTCATCAGCCACAGCGGCGCCATGGACACCGCCACCTTGGCGAAATTTTTGGGCGCAGAGTAAACCCCACACCGCCTGCCCCGTGACCACACGGCAAGCGGTGTGTGCAGCCGCTGTTTAAGCCGTCAGCGTGCCACCCAGCAACTCGGGCAAACGCTGGCTAGGCATCTTGAAACCACAGGCCTGGGCATGGCCACCACCGTGCATGCTCTCGGCCAGCGCGATGCAGCTGAAGCCCGAGCGTGAGCGCAGCCCACACTTGACCAGACCATTTTTGTCCACCGTCCACAACAAGGCAAAGGTGCCCGACTTTTCACACAGGATGTCTCCCACCAGGCTGTGAAAGGCACTGGGCACATTGGCCATCAGGCCGGGCACCCCGTTGAAGTTCAGGGGCTGGGCGACCTCACTCATGCTCTGTGCCAGTTTGCTGAACTTCTCGTCCATGGCACGGCCACGGTCGATGTAGGCGGCCAAATGGGGGGCGTCGAAGTTGGCCACCGCTTGCCAGCGCTCAAACTCAAACGGTTCCATGTCCAGTGCGGCCAGAAAACCGGCGCTCTCGGGGTACTGCCAAACCCAGATGTCGCGGTCTTCGACAAACTTCACCAGGTCGGGCACCGGCTGCTGGGGGTGGAAAAACTCCCAGGCCAGGCGCGCGCCCGATTTCTTCATGTCAAAGTGCACCACACCGTGCTGGCACTGGAAACCGTTCAGTTTTTCAGCAGCACTCAAATGGTGGTCCAGCACCACCAGCTTGGCCGCGCAGCCGTCAATCTCGCGCAACAGCGGTGCCGAAAATGAGAAGTCCAGGATGTAAACCGTGCGTCCGGCCAGGGGCGGCAAGTCGGCCAGTGTTTTGACATCGCCATGATCGAGCGGCAAAAACTCGGCCTGACCCTCGTAATACAGCCAGGCGGCCAGGGCCGACGCAAAACCGTCCGGGCAGCTGCGCCCGTGGTAGATCACCAGCGGCTGGGGGTCTTGTTTGTCTGGGACAACCGATAAATTCAAACTCATTTTTTGATACTCTTTCTAACATCCAACGAACACGAACACTATCTTTTAAGTAGCTGCTAGCCCTATAACCACAAGGTCTAGGCAGCCATTTACCTAACCATACAATAAAAACCATGTCCTCGCCCCAGACACCCCCATTTTTTTCCGGTTTGACCCAGCCCGATGGCCAGGCTTTTGACGCCTGGCCTGAGCAGCCCTTGCTGTTGTCTCTTGAGGCGGGCCTGATCGACTGGCCCAGTTCCTGCCGCAACGGCACCTGCCGCAGCTGCATCGGCCAGCTGGCCAGCGGCCAGGTGCGTTACGAAATCGCCTGGCCGGGTTTGAGTGCCGAGGAAAAAGCCGAGGGGTATGTGCTGCCCTGTGTGGCCCACCCGTGTTCGGATGTGACGCTGACGCGTCTGGCGTAACGCCCTCACCGCGAACCCGGCCGCGGGATCTGCTTGAAGCGGATTTTGCGGTCCAGTTCAATCGCGTCTTTTTTGAGCTGGCGCTGCGCGTCGAGTTTTTGCCCATAGGCCAGCCACTCAGCGTATTCCTGCGGGGTTTCCAGGCTGATGCGGCCCATCACCGCCGAGCGGAAGTCGTAAATCACAATCTCGGCCGCCTTTTGCCAGTTGATGCTTTTGCCGCCTTGTAAGGCGCCGCGCTGGCGGCCAATCGCCTCCAGCGCCTGCTCATCGGTCATCTGGGCAACACCACTGATCTTGAAGCGCGCCTCGAGCAAACTCGGGTAATGCGTACGCAGGGTGTCGAGCAATTCGAGCGCCACCTCCTGTTCGTCAAACGCGTTGCGCCCAACTGCACCGCTGGCAGCCAGGTTGTAGCCACTTTTGGCCACAATGATGCGCGGCCACAACATGCCCGGTGTGTCATACAGGTAGAAGTCAGGCGCCAGGGCCAGGCGTTGCTCGAGCTTGGTGACACCGGCCTCGTCGCCGGTTTTGGTAGCGCGTTTGCCCATCAAGGTGTTGATCAGGGTCGACTTGCCCACATTGGGAATGCCACAGATCAGCACCCGCATCGGTTTGGCCAAACCGCCCCGATTCGGCGCCAGTTCATGGCAGGCGGCAATCAGCGCCTTGGCGGGTGCCGCCATGCTGGCATCGAGCGCAATGGCACGCATGCCCGGCTGCGCGTTGTAGTGCGCCAGCCACAAGGCGGTGCGCTCCGGGTCGGCCAGGTCCTGTTTGTTGAGCACCTTGAGCGCCGGTTTGCCCTGCGTGAGCTGGGCCAGCATCGGGTTGGCGCTCGAACCCGGCAGGCGGGCGTCGAGCAGCTCGATCACCACGTCGATGTTTTTGATGCGCTCGGCAATCGCCTTTTGCGTCAGGTGCATGTGGCCGGGAAACCATTGGATCATGGCCATGGGAAACGTTCCTTTTGATCAAATACCACCAGCCGGTCTCGGCCTTGCCGCTTGGCCTGCAGCAGGGCCTCGTCGGCCTGGGTGAACAGTGTGTCGGGGTTCTGGCCGGGCTGAAGGCTGGCCAGTCCAGCGCTGACGGTGATCGGCTGTTGGATGCCAAACGCATGGGAGCGCACCGCTGCCAGGATACGCTCGGCCAACACCTGCGCCTGTTGCGGCTGTGTGGCCGGGCAGATCACCAGAAACTCCTCGCCACCCCAGCGCGCCACCGAGTCCACGTTGCGCACCACCGCACGCAGCAGCAGGGCCAGCTCACGCAGCGCGCTGTCACCCGCTGTGTGACCCAGCTGGTCATTGATGCGTTTGAAGAAATCAATGTCCAGCAGGATCACCGACAGGCCAGTCTCAAAACGCTGAGCACGCGCCAGTTCACGTTTGAAGATCTCGTCAAAACCCGCGCGGTTGTACAAACCCGTGAGCGCATCGCTGCGCGACAGGTGATGCAGCTGGGCATTGACCCGGCGCAGCCGCCAGATCCAGTAACTGCTGGTCAACAACACCGCCACCAGCACCGCACCCAGCCAGGCCAGCGAACGGGTGTCGAGCGCGGTGGCAATATTGAGGGCGAGGTGCTGGTCAACGATCTGGCGGCGCTCACCCGCTGTCAGACTGGCCACCCCGATGTTGAGCCGGTCACGCAACGCCGTCTGGTCTTTGGCCACCCCGATGCGCAGCTGGTTGCCATAACCAGGCACCTGACCGGCAATCTTCAGGTTGAACCAGCCTTCGCGTTTGAGGGTGCTGGCCGCCACAATCAGGGAGCGCATGGTCATGTCGGCCTGGCGCCGGTTGACGGCCTCAAAAGCCTGCGCCTCGGTGTCCACAAGCATCAGCCTGAGCTGGGGGAAATCGCGGCGCAGCCATTCTTCCACCGACGTGCCTTTGGGCAGCGCCAGGATCTCACCCTCGACCGAAGCCAGATCCGCCACAAAGGGGTGTTCCTCGCGGGTGATGAGCACGTTGTCATCCACCAGCACCGGGTCCGTGAACACCAGCCAGGCATCCCGCTTGGGGCTCTGGTTCAGAAAACTCAGGATCTGGCAGCGCCCTGCTTGTGACGCTGCCAGGCTCTCGCCCCAGTTTTTGGTGTGAACCAGCTGCAGGCTCACCCCGCTGCGCTGAGCCACTCGTTTGAGCAGTTCGGCAGCGATGCCCACATGCTGGCCTTTGGCGTCAATCTCCTCGAACGGTGGCCAGTCAGGGTCCACACAGTAGCGCACAACGTCTGCGGCCGGCGTCTGTGGTGCGGCGGCGCTGGCTGGCACGGCGGTCTGAGCCCAACCCAGAAGACTGGCCCCACAGGCCAGCAGACCCACCAGCAGCGGCCCGGCACACCGGCGCAGCACCGCTTGGCACAGCTGCAATTGGCTCAAGAGATCTTGCAACACCATGCGTCACAAATCCAGAGAGGGCCGCATCGCCAGCAGTTTGACATAGCGCCAGCGCCCGATGAAACACGCTGACAGCAACGCCAGACCACCTGCCAGCGCCACCCACAGCAGCGGCTGCACCCAGTTGGCCTCGAACGCGCCAAACAGGCTGGCCTTGAGCGCTTTGACCACCCAGGTGATCGGCATGTAAGGGCTGATCAGCGCAAACAGGCCACCGCTGAGCTCCACCGGCAGCACCCCGCCCGAGGACGACAGCTGCACCGCCAGAAACACCAGCGCCAGGGCCTTGCCAGCATCCCCCAAAGCGCGTGTCAGTGCAAACACAATCGCCAGGAACGTCAGGGAAGCCACCCCAACGGTCAAAGCCAGCGCCAGCAGGTCATGGACCTCGATGTGCAACACCCACACCATGGCCACCCACACCAGCAGCGCCTGCAGCAGGACCAGGCCAGCTGGCATCAGCATCTTGCCGGCCAGTCGCGCCACTGGCGACAGCCCGTTGGCAAACAGCGGCAACAAGCGCAGCTGGATCAGGAACACCGCCAGGTTGGCACCCAGCCAAAGCGCCCCCGGGATGATGTTGGGCGCAAAACCGCTGCCATTGTTCTGGACCGGTGCATCCACCTCGATGGCGGGTCGCACCGAGGTGGCTAGGCCTTGGGCGTTGCCCTCCATCTTGCGAATCGACACCGGCAGCGAGCCCTCCAGCAATGCCAGCCCACCGGCCACATGTTGCGCGCCCTGCGCCAGCTGCTGGGTGCCCGCTTTGAGGGCATGGGCGCCGCTGCTCAGACTGGCGGAACCACGCACCAGCTCGTCCAGACGGGTGTCCTCGGGGAGCTGCCTGACCACGCTGCGCAGGCCCTCATTCATGGCCCGCACGCCGTTGGTCAGGGTGTTGACACCATTGCTGAGTTGCACCGAGCCATCGGCCAGTTTCTGGTGCGCCGTGTTGGCGGTTTTTAAACCACTCTCCAGACTGCCAACACCGTCGCCAATCTGGTTGAGACCGTCGGTGACACGGGTGCTCACAAACAGGCTGTCAGCGGTTTCGTCACGGAAACCAGTCACCCCCAGCTGCAAACGCTGCGCCCCTTGCTGGAGTTGCACCAGCCCCTTGCCGAGTTCCTCCTGCCCAGCAACCAACGCCTGAGCACCCTCGTCCAGGCGTCTGAGGTCAGAATAACGCGGGCGTTTTTCAAACATGGTACGCAGCCCTGTGTCCAACTCTTTAGCCCCGGAGGCCAGCTGCGCAACACCCTGCTCAGAACGTGCGGCGCCAGCGGCCAGCGTTTCCGACCCATGTGCGGCCTGCGCCGCGCCGGTGGCCAGATCAGTCGCCCCCTGTTGCAGCCGCAACAAACCATCATGCAGCTGCTGGATGCTGCGTTGTGAGCCATCGGCATCGGCCAGCACCAGCTCCCAGCGCTGCTCATTGAGGCGCTGGTTGACCTCGCGCCCGAGGTCATCGGCAAAACGCCGGGCCAGAGCGGCACTCGGGTAGCTGTTGCCCTCGGAGGTGAAGACCACCAGCTTGCCCGCACCGGCCTTGGCACCGGGCACCGCATTGGAGCTGAAGTCGGCAGGCACGATCAGCGCAAACGCCATCGCACCCTGGCGCACCAGACGGCGCGCCTCTTGCTCACTGGCCACCTCCACGTAGCCAAACGTGGGCTTGGATGCCAGACGCGCCACCACATCGTGACCCACATTGAAAGCCTGCTGGCGGTAGACAAAACCTTGGTCCAGGTTCACAAGGGCCACCGGCAAGTCACCGGTGCGGGCGGACGGGTCCCAGACGCTGGTGAGGTAGATCAGCACGTAGAGCGCCGGAATCAACACCACGGCAGCGGCAGCCAGCAACAGCTTGGGGTAGCGCAAGAACAGGTGCAACTCGACCCGGGCAATGCCCAGCAGGGATGGCTTGCAGCCCGCTTCAAGCATCATGCGACACCCTGGCACGCTGCGCCTTCAGGCCCGCACGCTGTGACTTAGCCTCACGCACGCGCTGGCGCGAGGCACGGGTAGGCCGGGTGGGCTTGCGCACCGTGGGTGGGTGGGCCACGCTGTTGACCAGTTCCTGCAGGCGCAGCAAGGCGTCAAACTTGTTGGACTCCTGGGTGCGGTGCTGCTGCGCCTTGATGACCAGCACACCGTCCTGGGTGATGCGGCTGTCGCGCAGGGCCAGCAGGCGCTCTTTCACGTCCTGGGGCAGGCTGGATGCAGGAATGTCAAAACGCAGATGGATGGCGCTGGAGACCTTGTTGACGTTCTGCCCACCCGCCCCCTGGGCGCGGATGGCGGACAGCTCTACCTCGTCTTCATTGATCAAAAACGCATCCATATTCATAGCTAGAGGCCCTTTTCCAATCAGGGCTGGGGGGTAGAAACACCCTCAGATGCCAGGACGCCAGCCTCCGGCGGGTTGACATACCGCGCGACAAACGCACCCACCGCGCTCTCGGACAAAGGCAGCCAGACGGTGTGGCCGCTGCCGGGTGCCACGGTCATCGGCTGCGCGTCGACGTTTTCCATCGACGTGAGCAAGACATCGCTGTTGCCATGGGGGTGGATGACCTCCAACCAGTCCCCCACGGCAAAGCGGTTGCGCACATTGACCTTCATCAGGCCACGCGCCGCGTCAAATTCAAGCGCATCCCCCACATACAGGCTGCGGCCCGACTCGGAGTAGCCGCGTAAGTAGTTTTGCGTGGCCTCGGGAGTGTGGCGCTGGAAAAAGCCGCTGGTGTAACCGCGGTTGGCCAGGCCTTCGAGCTGGCCCAGCAGCGCCGGGTCGAGCTCACGCCCGGCCACCGCGTCGTCGATGGCGCGGCGGTAACTCTGCACCGTGCGCGCCACGTAATACGGGCTTTTGGTGCGGCCTTCGATCTTGAGTGAATCAACCCCAATCTCGACCAGCCGTTTGACGTGTTCGATCGCGCGCAAATCCTTGCTGTTCATCACATAGGTGCCGTGTTCGTCTTCTTCAATCGGCATGTAGCTGCCTTCGCGCTGGCTCTCTTCGATCATGTAGACCTCATCGGCAGCGGGGGAACGCTGGATGGCGCCCTGCTCACGCTCCTGCGCAGCTTGCTGGGTCAACACATCGCCTGAGGCATCAACGACGCCTTTTTGCGTTTTGTAGTCCCAGCGGCAGGAGTTGGTGCAGCTGCCCTGGTTCGCGTCGCGGTGGTTGAAATAACCCGAGAGCAGGCAGCGGCCCGAGTAGGCGATGCACAGCGCGCCGTGTACAAACACTTCGAGCTCCATGTCGGGGCAGGCCTGGCGGATTTCCTCCACCTGGTCGAGCGACAACTCGCGCGACAGGATGATGCGCTTCAAGCCCACCTTTTGCCAGAACTTGACCGCCGCCGAGTTGACGGTATTGGACTGCACCGAGAGGTGGATCTCCATCTCAGGCCAGGTCTCGCGCACCATCATGATCAAGCCGGGGTCGGACATGATCATCGCGTCGGGTTTCAAGGCGATCACCGGCGCCATGTTGTCGATGTAATGCCGGATCTTGTTGCCGTGCGGGAAGATGTTGCTCACCAGAAAGAACCTGGCGCCCTTGGCGTGTGCGGTGTCGATGCCTTGTTTCAAGACCTCGATGTCACCAAAGTCGTTGTTGCGCACGCGCAAGGAATAACGCGGCTGGCCCGCGTAAATGGCGGTGGCGCCAAAGGCCAGCGCGGTTTCCAGCATGCTCAGGGAACCGGCCGGGGCCAGCAATTCGGGGATCTTCATGGTTTAACACTCGCTCAAAAGGTGTGGGGTTCTGGTGCCTACCGGAAGTCGTCCACTCTCATAAATAGAGCCATCCACCCAGCAGGTATAAGGGCTAGAGCCCGATTTGCCATCAATAGTTCAGCGCCAGCCAAGGTGGCCGACCTGCGACTCAAGCCTGTGCGGCAATCGGCGACAGGCTGTGCACCACGTCACCACACTGGGCGCGGTGGCGCAGCGCGTGGTCCATCACCACCAGCGCCAGCATGGCTTCGAGTATCGGTGTGGCGCGAATGCCCACACAGGGGTCGTGACGCCCTTTGGTGACGACTTCTGTGCTGTGTCCGCTGGTGTCAATCGACTCGCGCGGGGTCAGAATCGAGCTGGTGGGTTTGATCGCCACCGAGACTTCCAGGTCCTGCCCGCTGGTGATGCCCCCCAGGGTGCCACCGGCGTTGTTGCCTTTAAAACCTGCGGGTGAGAGTGAATCACCATGGCTGCTACCCAACTGGGCCACACTGGCAAACCCGGCGCCAATCTCGACACCCTTGACCGCGTTGATGCCCATCATGGCGTAAGCAATGTCGGCATCCATCTTGTCAAACAGCGGCTCGCCCAGGCCAACGGGCACATTCGACGCACTCACTCGCAGCCGGGCACCGCAGGAGTCGCCCCGCTTGCGCAAGGCCGCCATGTAGTCTTCCAGCGCGGAGACATCGGCCACCGGGGCAAAAAACGGGTTGTTCGGCACATGCTCCCACGACTCGAAGGTGATGGGCAATTCACCCACCTGGGTCATGCAACCACGAAACACAGTGCCGTATTTCTCAGCCAGCCACTTCTTGGCGACCGCGCCAGCGGCCACCATGGGCGCAGTCAGGCGCGCGCTGCTGCGGCCACCGCCACGCGGGTCGCGGATGCCGTATTTCTGGAAATAAGCGTAATCGGCATGGCCGGGACGGAAGGTCTGGACGATGTTGCCGTAGTCCTTGCTGCGCTGGTCGGTGTTTTTGATCAGCAGGCAGATCGGTGTGCCGGTGGTTTTGCCTTCAAACACGCCAGACAGGATTTCGACCGTATCGGGTTCGTTGCGCTGGGTGACAAAGGCGCTGGTGCCTGGGCGACGGCGGTCCAGATCGGGTTGGATGTCGGCCTCACTCAAGGCCAAGCCGGGCGGGCAGCCGTCAATCACACAGCCAATGGCCGGGCCGTGGGATTCACCAAAATTGGTGACTGCGAAAAGTTGTCCGAAAATGTTACCGCTCATGGGCGAGATTATCCCAGAGCGGCCGGGCCGGGCGCGCCAAGCGCCTGAAAACTACAACTTGGGGCCGTCGTCCGGGTTTTCACCTTCGGGCCAGTCGTGGATGTAGGCCTTGAGCATCTTGTTCTCAAAATTCTGGCTGTCCACCACGGCGCGGGCCACATCGTGAAAGCTGATCACCCCCATGAGCATGTGGTTGTCCATCACCGGCATGTAGCGCGCGTGGCGATCCAGCATCATGCGGCGCACCTCGTCCATGTCGGTCTGGGTGGTACAGGTCAGCGGTGCGTCGTCCATCGCGGTGCGCACGATGGTGGTGCCAATGCTGCCACCGGTCTTGACCAGGATCTGGGTGAGTTCGCGCACGGTGAGCATACCCACCAGATCACCATGTTCCATCACCACCAGCGAGCCGATGTCACGCTCCGCCATCAGCGCCAGCGCCTGGATCAGCGGCTCGGACGGTGACACCGTGTACAAGGTGTTGCCTTTGATACGCAGGATGTCGGCGACTTTCATGGTGTTTCTGCTCTCATAAAGGTTGATGGATGACCAGCGCGCCATCTTAATGGCAAACCCGCCAGATTCAAGCCCCCTCGGGCGCTGCACCTGCCGGACCTGGTCCCAGATCACACGCAGGCTCGGACCCGGTAGTCGCCAGGTGGCGGGCACAAAAAAGCGCCTGACGCACCGACTGGCCCGTGGGGCCGCATCCGATGCGCCAAGCGCCGAAGCCACGAAGGGCTGTGTCAACCGGGTGTCAATTCACCCGGCCAGGGCGTGATCAGTAGCTGTAACGCACACCCAGAGAGGTCACGTCCACACGTTCCTTGTTGTCACCCGCGAACTTGAGGTCATGGGATTCGTATTGCAGCAAGATCGACCATTTGGGCGTGAAGGCGTATTCCGCGCCCACGCCATAGTTCACACCAAAGCCATGTTCAGAACCGGTTTGGATACCTGAGAACCCGTTGGCCGAGGTGTCGGTGTCACTGTAGGTGGTACCGATCTTGCCCAGCAGGTTGAACGACGGCGACACCGGGAACTTGCCCACCAGGCTCAGGCTGATGCCACGGGCCTTGGTGCTGCCACCTGCGCGGCTGATTTGGCCAAAGTCGGTGTAACCCAGCTCCATACCCACGTTGTCATTGAAGTAGCTGCCGATGTGGGCGCTGTAGGCGTTGTCGCTGTCGTCTTTATCCCAGATGCCAACACCATCACTGAGCGAGTAGTCGGACTTACCGGCATTGAAGTCAAAGTAGCTGCCACCCGCGCGGTAATACGGTGCGGCGTTGGTATTGTTGCTGGTGCTTTGGGCTTGCGCCACACCAACCAGGGTGAAAGAGGCGGCAACAGCCAGCAGGCTGGCGGTCAGACGGAGAGTTTTATGCATGAGAGGTCCTTTGCGTTACGTGGACACCCTGGCTCAATACCAGGGCGCTGGCGTCACAAACAAGGCTTGTCTGTAAACGTTGGTCAAGCTTAGCCAGCCAGCAACGAAAGGTCTGTTCGCTTGCACACACAGGCACCCCACACCACAACGCGCCAGACCTCTCAACTTTGATAGCACATAACCCATATTGAATAAGGGCCAAAAGCCCTTTTCACCATCAAAACCCGGCTGAACACCTGATCGAGACAGTTGCCAGACACGTCCAGCATGACAGGCGGCTGCTTGTGCAGCCCGCCAGGTCAAGCGGCACCCGCAACCTGGCGACCGCTCAACTCACACGCCGGTACAAAGGATCACAACCGATGGTGCCCACCAGGCTCTCCAGATACGCCTCGGAGCTGACGGTAGCGAGCATCTCAGTGGCATCGTCCAATTGCGCCCGAATGTTCATCTCTTCCACCAGCTGCGCGTTCTTGAGGTCGGCCATGAAGTCCTTCAGGTAGGCCATCTGTTGTGTATAAAACGCGACGTCCTTGTCCTGTTTCAAGACCAAACGTGCCTTGTACCAGTCGCTGTCAACAATGGCTTGCCTATCAAACAGTTTGCGCAGCTCGGGGTCGCTGATGTCCTTGCCTTCAAAATGGCCGTAGGCCATCACATGCAGCAAGACTTTCAGGGGAGGTATGGCGGCCTCGATACTGCCATCCTCGAAATAACTCAGGGCGACTTTTTGCTGGGCCTCCACAATGTTGTTGATGCCATCCACATAGTCTTCCAGACCTTGCAGCTCTGGTTTGAGCATTTTTTCGTTGAAAACAGCTTGTGGCTCATCGAACAATCTGTTCAGGCACATCAAAGAGAAGCGCTCGGTGATCCTGTAACCCAGACGACTGGCCAATACCTTTTTGCCCTGGTACTCAAAATCATCGATCTTCTCAAGACAGCCGTTTTGAATGAGGTTTTTGGGATCGCGGTCACTTTCTGCCAAGCGCGCCCAGATTTCGGGGATCAACAAACTGATATCGTGATCAACCCTGTTTTGCGCGCCCACATAACCTGCAGCGGTACTGAAGGCATTGGCGTCCGTCAGGATATGCGACAACAAGGCATTGTTGAGGTCGGTGGTGGGCGTCAACATATTGAACGGCCCCTTTGTCAAGGCGCCCTCAGAACCCGCTCCAGTGGTCGAAGGTGACTTGCCTGTGAGACTACAGATGAAGTCCATGAACAGTTCTGGGGCTTCCTGGTAATGGATGGGGTTGTAAACCGCCAGCGGACGAATACCCGCCTTCTTATCCACCGGATTGTTTCTGCGTCCCGGCAAGACAGCATTGACAACAGGAATAAAAGGATCCTCAGACTTCATTTTCCGGTAGAGACGTGTGCCGATCTCGCCCAGATAACTGGCTTCCGTTTCCTCGATGAAGATATTGCGCTCCAGATAACGCGGATTTTTTGTTGGTTTGCCATCCACAATGCGCGTGTGGGATGGCAGACAAAAGTATTCCTCATCATTTGGGCTGTTGACAACGTCCAATATCAGGTCTTTGACCGGCTGGGTGTATTTGTCGAAGTTGACGGTGTCTTCGTAGATGGCAATCGCATCCTGTTTTCTCAAGAGCTCAAAATTGGTCAGGAAGGTGTTGTTCGACACAATGTCGCGTTCTGCACCTTTGTCATACCCCCTCACAATGGCTTCGTCAGGCCGCTGAAACAGGTAACTTTCACAGTTGGCCACCACTTTGAGGCTTCGGTTGGTGTACTCGGGATTGAGCTTCTTGAATTGGCTCCGGGGCAGCGTGATGGAAGCCGAGATGTCATCTTCCATCTGGATTTTTTCGCTGGCAGAAAAGTCGGACCTCAATTTATTCAACAGCCAATTGCCTTTTTGGCTGAAGCCGATCCGGACATAACTCCCCACCACCGGATTGGTAAAGTATTTGAGACCGGTGCCATTTTTGCCATTGATCACATCAACGGACATGCACTCTTTCCAGTTCAGGTTGTTGCCATCCTGACGGTACAGGCGTTTGACAAACAGCACCAGCGAGCGGATATGAACCGGGATGTTTCTGACAAAGTTGTTGTACTCGTCGGTATACACATCCAATGGCTGCAACAAGCGCACAGCAGCGCCCAATGTTCTCTTCGGACTGAGGAACGACTCTGAGGGCGGCAAGCTGGGATCGTAATTTTTCCAGCGTTTTGAATAATCGTATTCAATGATTTCATCTGCCTTTTTGAAATCCTCGTCAATGTCGATGATGTTGAATTCACTGTACGTGATCGCGTTCAACATGGACTTCGATATCTCGGATTTGCCACCACCTGACACCGTGCAGGGCTTATGGCAGAAAACCCCTTCAGGAGAGGTATTCACAATGCGCCACAAGGCAATGGCCTTGTGTTTTTCTAACCTGAACTTGTTACCCGTTGGGTGGACATAGGTTTTATTCGGCGACAACACCAGCTTCTGTTCAAGCCCCTCATACATCCAGGTGATGCTGTTTGTGTTGGTGTTGATGTAGGCGTTTTCGGGGATGTATATCAGGTTGGGGTATTTTTTGTCGACCGCATAGTTGCCCGACTTCACCTCGATACGCTCGCCCAGAAGTGATTTCACCTCTTCAAAAGAATACACATTGCCGAATTTTTTTGAAAACCCGCTGCCATCCACGATGTCACCCATGACACCTTTCGGGTAAGCAATGGCACCGCCGGAATGTTCTTCCTCCACCAGGCCATACAAATTGGCCGCGTAGCTGATCTGGGTTTTGATTTCTTTCTTTGAATACCCAAAATAATTGTCAGCAATGATGGTGACAACCACACCACGGTCGTCCCGGCAGGTGACCTTGAACGCGCCGCCGTCGTTGTAAATCTCGTCCTCTGACTTCCAGCACATGCCTTCATGCCGTTGGCGGTCGGTGGCCTGGTCCCAATGTGGCAAGCCAACCTCTTTTTTCCTGAGTTTCCTCAACTGGGGCGCCAAAATGACACATCCCGTATGCCCGGTCCAATGCGCCGTATCCAAGCCGGCGTCATTTTGTGCCAGGTAAGGGTCACCGGCATTGCCAAAAATGGACTCCACAAAGTCCAGATTGCTGACCAGACTGCCAGGCGTGAAGAAGCGCACTTCCATGCTTTTCCTGGCAATCACACCTTTGACTTCCGGACACACCATGGGCCGCAACAACAGG
This sequence comes from Rhodoferax sp. U11-2br, assembly GCF_018619435.1. Taxonomy (GTDB): domain Bacteria; phylum Pseudomonadota; class Gammaproteobacteria; order Burkholderiales; family Burkholderiaceae_C; genus Rhodoferax. The sequence continues at coordinate 53,627 of NZ_JAHFZF010000030.1, forward strand.
GACACCAACACCTTGGCTTTGTCTGCCTGGTTGGCGGTGAACGGCAAAATTTTCAACTCATCCGAGGGATGGAAAGCCGCATGCAAAAAATGCGCAAACGTGATTTTGGGAACTTCTTTTTTATCCAGCGGAGCCGGCAAATCACCTTCGACAATATGAAAGGTATTAACCGTTGTCCGTTTGTCATTGCTGGGGTTGTTCAGAATACCTTGTTTGATTCTGTAGGTGATGATGTCTTCACTGATGAAACTGTCCCCATTGGGTGGCAGGCTGAGCTCACGCGCATGGCCAGCCTGGGTCAACACCAAGGTGTCATTGGGCAAAGCCAATGACTTGTCAAAGTCCACCCCCTGCAAGTAGCTGTCAATGAAATTCTGTATGCGTTGATCGGCAGGAGACAGGCATTGCGCCAGCAGGCGGGATTTTTCCTTGAAGCCCTTGATCAAGCCGTTGGTCAGCGCCTCAAACTCTGGATTGCAAAACTTGGTGCCGTCATCTTCATGGTCGTGAAACAGAGGCTGACCTAAAGAGGCTAATTGAAGATTGATGTATTGAACCGTATCTTTTCTGCTTTGTAGATTAGCTTGTTTATTCATCTGCTTTCCAACATGAGTTTTTGACACTATTTAAAAAAGTCACCGTTTCGGGCTGTGCGATCTCGTCCTGCTGAGGGATGGCTCGAAGCGACCGTTGTGCGGCTGACAACCATTGTGCGGCGTTCCAGCTGCCGCCACATGACATAGCTCAATGTGGCGGAGATTTTTGAAACACCGGTTCAATTTTTGAAGACTGCACGATAACAGCTTATTGACCGTGCTGCGCCGCCATACATCGCGCCATTCAGCACCAGCGACAATTTCTTTTTTTATAGCGCGCTACGCAGGCTGAATGAGGGCCAGAGGCCGTTTTCCCACAAATTATGGGTGCTGGGCTCCTGTTTGAGCAGCAACCCATCCAGCAGCGGCGCCAGCAAGGTGGTGTCGGGGTCGGCCAGCAGCACCAGCCGGGCACTCGCGTCTGAGCGCTCCTCGGCCAGCTGGCCGATCCAGTCGAGCGCCAGCAGGGTCTCCACCACCGGCTCAAGCTGCAATTGGTCCACCCGCAACAAGGCGCTGAGCTGCTCCAGGCTCAGGCCCTTGTCCGGACTCTGGCGCACCCGCTCCAACTGCTGCAGCGTCTCCAGCGCCAGCAAAAACTGCCAGCCATGGGCGCGCGCACGGCGCTGTACCCCGGTCAGCAGGCTGGGCAAATACGCGGCAATCACCGCGCCCATCAGCACAATCACCCAGGCCACATACAGCCACACCAGCAGGATGGGCACCGTGGCAAAAGCGCCATACAGCACAGAATAGGTGGGCACCTTGGCCAGGTACAACACCAGCACCCGCTTGGCCAGTTCAAACGCAGCCGACACAAACAAGCCACCGGCCCAGGCGTGTGACCAGCGCACATGGGTGTTGGGCACAAAGTGGTAGAGCGCCGCCATGCCCCAGGCCAGCAACACAAACTGCAAGCCGTCCAGCAAAAACTGCAGGCCACCCGGCAGCGCACCCACCACCCCTTTGGAGGTCGACAGGGCGTAAGACGTCAGGCTCAAGCTCAGGGCCAGCAGCAGCGGCCCCAAGGTCATCAGCGCCCAATAGACCATCACGCGCTGGCCCAGTGGTCGCGGTTGACGCACCCGCCAGATGCCGTTCAAGGTGCGGTCAATCGTCAAAATCAAGGCCAAGGCGGTCAAAAACAAAATGCCCAGCCCCACCCCACCGAGCCGGCTGGCCTTGCCGGCAAACTGCGTCAGGTAGCCCAGCACCTGGCGCGCGATGCTGTCGGGGATCAGGCTCTCGATCAGCCACTGCTGCAGCACCAGCTGGAACTTAGCAAACATCGGAAACGCGGTAAACACCGCCAACACCACAGTGAACAGTGGCACCAGCGCAATGGTGGTGGTGAAAGTCAGGCTGCTGGCCGTGATACCCAGGCGGTCTTCGCGAAAGCGCTCACGCAGGGTGTGGGCCGTGTTTTTCCAGGGAAAGTGGCGCAGTTGGTGGATCAGGGCTTGCAGTCGCTGGCGCCCGTCAAAGGCGGCTTGGGTCAGGTCGGTCATGGCCGCTATGATGCCATCCCGATGAACGCTCAGAACACTCCCCCTCCCACCCCGCCCTCTTCTTCCGTCGCCCTTACCCGTTTCCTGTCGGTGGGCAGCCTGCTCGGC
>NZ_JAHFZF010000031.1 GCF_018619435.1 Rhodoferax sp. U11-2br
GGGTGGGCGGGCGTTATTCGGTCTGGTCGGCCATTGGCCTGCCATTGGCGATTGCCATTGGTGCGACCGGTTTCCGTGAGTTCCTCGCCGGTGCACACGACATGGACGAGCATTTCCGCACCGCCCCACTGGTGCAGAACCTGCCGGTGCGCCTGGGTCTTCTGGATGTCTGGTACCGCAACTTCCATGGCTTCACCAGCCGCAGTGTGGCGCCTTACCACTGCGCCCTGAAACGTTACCCGGCCTACCTGCAACAGCTGGAGATGGAAAGCAACGGCAAACGTGTCGACGCCAGCGGCGAAGCGTTGCCTTTTTCGACCTCTCCCGTGGTGTGGGGTGAACCCGGCACCAACGGCCAGCACGCCTACTTCCAGATGCTGCACCAGGGCACCGACGTGGTGCCGGTGGAGTTTGTGGCGGTCAAGAAGCCGCTGCATAGCCTGCCCGGCCACCACACCCTGTTGCTGGCCAATGTGCTGGCCCAGGCGCAGGCGCTGATGTTGGGCAAGGCCGATGCGGGTGGCCACAAACACTTCACCGGTAACCGGCCCAGCACCTTCTTGCTGTTGGATGAGCTGACCCCGACTTCGCTGGGTGCGCTGATTGCCTTGCAGGAACACCGCGTGTTTGTCTCGGGCAGTCTTTGGGGCATCAACAGCTTTGACCAATGGGGTGTGGAGCTCGGCAAGGTCTTGGCCAAGGACGTCGAGGCCCGTCTGCTCAGTGGCGACACAGCGGGGCTGGACGGCTCCACAGCGGGCTTGCTGGCCCGTTTGCAGGCTTGATCCCACACGCGGTGTTGTTGGACACAACACCGCGCTCTGCCAACGGCAGAGGCCCAACCTGCCCGGCGCGGGCGCGGCGGCGTCAGGCCATGGCTTTTACAAGGATGTGTTCGTGAACATTGTTTTTGACTTTGGTGCGGTGTTATTCACCTGGCAACCCGGCATCTTGCTGATGCAGACTTTCCCGCAGCGTGTGCGCACACCCGACGAGGCCGCGCAGCTGGCGCACCAGGTGTTTGGCCATGCCGACTGGCACGACTTTGACCGAGGCCTGCTGGAAACCGATGCGGTGGTGGCACGCACCGCCCTGCGGCTGGACTTGCCGCAGCAGGACTTGGCGGCCCTGGTGCAGGGCATTGGGGAACGCTTGACGGTGATGTCGGAGTCACTGGCGGTGTTGACGCAGTTGCACCAGCGCCGTCTGGCAGGCGATGGTGTGAGCGGTTTGTATTTCCTGTCCAACATGCCGGTGCTTTATGCCCGTTATCTGGAGCAACACCACCCGTTTTTGCAGTGGTTTGACGGCGGCATTTTTTCAGGAGATGTGCTGCAGATCAAACCGGACCCAGCCATTTACCAGCTGCTGCAAAGCCGCTACAGCCTGGCACCCGATCACACCGTGTTCATCGACGACCTCCAACACAACATCACGACCGCCCAGTCGTTGGGTTGGCACGGCATCCATTTCACTTCAGCGCAGCAGTTGCAGGCGGATCTGGCCCAGCTGGGCCTGTAGCGCACCCACGCGCTCTGAAAGGCGGGTGTTCCCGCTGGCGACTTGGTGCCCATTCAGACGTGAGGTTATCAAGAAAAATGCCCTCTAGCCCTTATGAATCAAGGGCGAGGAGCTTCTGAAACCATAGTAAAAAACCCCGCAAAGCTCGCGCTCTGCGGGGTTTTTTGTTGGTGAGTCGAGTGCCTTAAAAGCCACTCGACGCCGCATGGTGATCTACAGCTAGGCGTTTGGGCGCAGACAGTACCAGAGGTACGGCAAGCCCAAATAACGACGCTGTAGGTCGCCAGGCAAGGAGCTCTTACATGCCCATGCCACCCATGCCGCCCATACCACCCATGTCAGGCATGCCGCCTGCAGGTGCGTCGTCCTTCGGAGACTCAGACACCATGCATTCGGTGGTCAACATCAAAGAGGCCACAGACGCTGCGTTTTGCAGGGCGGTGCGGGTCACCTTGGTCGGGTCCAGGATACCCATTTCGATCATGTCGCCGTAGGTGTCGTTGGCAGCGTTGAAGCCGTAGTTGCCCTTGCCAGCCAACACAGCGTTCACCACCACAGAGGCTTCGCCACCGGCGTTGAACACGATTTCGCGCAGAGGCGCTTCGATGGCCTTGAGCACCAGCTTGATGCCGGCGTCTTGGTCAGCGTTGTCACCCTTGATTTCGCCAGCAGCTTGCTTGGCGCGCAGCAGAGCCACGCCACCACCAGCCACAATGCCTTCTTCCACAGCAGCGCGGGTAGCGTGCAGGGCGTCTTCGACGCGGGCTTTCTTTTCCTTCATTTCGACTTCGGTGGCAGCGCCAACCTTGATCACGGCCACGCCGCCAGCCAGCTTGGCCACGCGTTCTTGCAGTTTTTCGCGGTCGTAGTCGCTGGTGGCTTCTTCGATTTGCACGCGCACTTGTTTGACGCGGGCTTCGATGTCAGCAGCTGGGCCGGCTCCGTCGATGATGATGGTGTTTTCCTTGCCCACTTCGATGCGCTTGGCAGAACCGAGGTCAGCCAGAGTCACTTTTTCGAGTGTCAGGCCAACTTCTTCAGCGATGACCTTGCCGCCGGTCAGGATGGCGATGTCTTCCAACATGGCCTTGCGACGGTCACCAAAGCCAGGCGCCTTAACAGCCACAACCTTCAGGATGCCACGGATGGTGTTCACGACCAGAGTTGCCAGGGCTTCGCCTTCGACATCTTCAGCAATGATCAACAGCGGACGGCCGCTCTTGGCGACTTGTTCCAGGGTGGGCAGCAGGTCACGGATGTTGCTGATCTTCTTGTCGTACAACAGCACAAACGGGTTGTCCAGCAAAGCGGATTGCTTTTCTTGGCTGTTGATGAAGTAGGGCGACAGGTAACCACGGTCAAACTGCATGCCTTCAACGACGTCGAGTTCGTTTTGCAGGCTCTTGCCGTCTTCCACGGTGATCACGCCTTCTTTACCAACCTTGTCCATCGCGTTGGCGATGATTTCGCCAATGGAGGCGTCAGAGTTGGCAGAAATCGAGCCGACTTGGGCGATTTCCTTGGAGGTGGTGGTGGGCTTGGAAGCCTTCTTCAGCTCTTCGATCAGGGCGGTCACAGCCTTGTCGATGCCGCGCTTCAGGTCCATCGGGTTCATGCCGGCGGCAACGTACTTCATGCCTTCGCGCACAATGGCTTGGGCCAACACGGTAGCGGTGGTGGTGCCGTCACCAGCGTTGTCAGAGGTCTTGGAAGCAACTTCCTTGACCATCTGCGCACCCATGTTTTGCAGCTTGTCTTTGAGTTCGATTTCCTTGGCCACGGACACACCGTCCTTGGTCACGGTGGGGGCGCCGAACGAGCGCTCCAACACCACATTGCGACCCTTGGGGCCCAGGGTCACTTTGACCGCGTTAGCCAAAATGTTCACGCCTTCAACCATGCGTGCGCGGGCTTCGCCGCCAAAAATAACGTCTTTTGCTGCCATGTTATGACTCCAGAATATTTAAGTGAAATGAGTCGCTAGCCCGCATGAATAAAGCGTAACCAGCTATCTATTTGGTATTGAGTGCTTACTTCTCGACGACTGCGAACAGGTCGTCTTCTTTCATGACCAACAGTTCGTCGCCATCGACCTTGACGGTCTGGCCGCTGTACTTGCCGAACAACACGCGGTCACCAACCTTTACGCTCATTGCGCCGAGTTCGCCCTTGTCGTTCTTCTTGCCAGGGCCAACGGCCAGCACTTCACCTTGATCAGGCTTTTCAGCAGCACTGTCAGGGATCACGATGCCAGAAGCGGTGCGGGTTTCGTTCTCAACGCGCTTGACAATCACGCGATCGTGCAGGGGACGAAGTTTCATAAAGATCTCCTAAAGTTTGAAACAAGGTTAAAACGCAAACGCCAGCTGTGTCAGCGGGCTGTTGTTGTCTTGAAGAGATGTGTGTTCATCACACGGTGCTGTTAGCACTCATCTCTATCGAGTGCTAATGATAAGGGCGTTTGAAAGCTTTTCAAGAGCCAGGCTGACAATTCCTGTCGTCTGCAAAACAACTTGTTGTCGAGTTTCAGCTAACTCAATAGTTTTCTCACTTAACTCGATAGTGATCGCCCCGGACTCGAAGTGCAGCCTGCGTCGACGTTTAGGGGTGTGAAGCGTACAGACACCCCGTAAACCTAAACGGTAGCCATTGAATTCACGAAGTGATGATCACGGCGTTGACTGAGGGGCTCCATAAAGCTGCCCTTCAATTCACACCTGCAGTTCCAAATTGCCGGCATTTCTGGCGGAAACGTCTGGTCCCAGTTCGACATCTACTTTTGCAGTGTGTGGCCGAGCGCACATACGCCCCGGCTTCGATTAATTAACGTTGCCCAATCGAGTTTCTGTGAGGGTCAGAGGATGAACATGTCTACTGGAAGAGTCCGACTGGCACTGGCGCTTGCCGTGTTTGTGTTGATGAGCTATATCACGGCAAAACCCGGCGTCGATGTGTCTCATTCGGTCATTGCTTCGGTCGCAGCACCCAAAGCCATTGGGGCGGCTTTGAAACGTCTGGAACCCCGTCTATCTGAAAGTCTGGTGACTGGACCCGTGGGAATCAAGGATGGCCGGCCATTGGCTGCAACGGGTTTGTCCTCCGAAGTGGGCCCCGACAACCAGTCGTTGCAGGAAGACGATGCGACAAAAACCTATGCGCTGGTTTTGTCGTCTCTGGGAATACTTCTCGCGATTGCTTTGCTGCGCCTGACGAGAACGCGTTCCATGCGGTCGCCACTGTGAGCCTGCAACGTCTTTTTCTGGTCTTGCGCGGACGCTGGAAAACCGTGCTTGGGGTGTTGCTGAGTGTGATGGTCCTGTCTATCGCGTTCAACCTCCTGATGCCGCGCAAATACACGTCCGAGGCCGCCGTCATGGTCGATGCCCGACCGGCCGACCCTGTACTCGGCGAAGTGCTTCCTGTCGTCGCGCCGTCGAGTGTGATGTCGACACAGGTGGACATCATCCTGTCCGATCGCGTGGCGCAAAGGGCCGTCGTCTTGCTCAAGCTCGATCAGGATGAACAGGCGCGCATTCAATGGCTCGAACAGACCCAAGGTCGGGGCTCGCTGCAGGCCTGGCTGGCTGCGCCTCTGAAGCGTGACCTGAAGGTCATGCCGACGCATGAGAGCAACGTCGTCTCCATCGTCTTCACGTCCCGACATCCCAAAATGGCGGCCGATGTCGCAAACGCTTTTGCCCAGGCCTACATCGATACCAATCTCGATCTGAAGATCGCCTCGGCCACGCAATACAACCAATGGTTCAGCGAGCGTACCCGGTCATTTCGCGACAAGCTCGAAGCGGCGCAGTTGCGGCTTTCGAGCTTCCAGCAATCCAATCGCATCGTCGTCGCTGATGAAAAACTGGACGTTGAAACCGCCCGATTGACCGAGTTGTCAACCCAACTGGTCGAGGCCCAGACGCAACGCGCTACAACCCGGGGCCGGCAAAGCCAGGCCGGTGCGGCGAACATCCTTCCCGAGGTAATCGGCAATGGCCTGATCCAGTCCCTTAAGACCCGGCTCGCCGAGCTCGAGGGGCAACGTCAGCAATTGGCGCTTCGCCTTCGTGAGACCCATCCGGATTACGTCGACCTGGTGACCAAGGTCGCTGCTCTGCGGACCCAAATCGCCAGCGAAACCAGCCGGATCGCCAGCTCGCTTGGCATCGCAGACCGGATGAATGCCGCGCGCGCGGCCGAAATTGACAGCTCTCTGGATGCCCAAAAGAAGAAAGTTCTGGCCCTGCGCGCGCAACGTGACAGTGTGGCTGTACTCCAGCGTGACGTGGAATCGGCCAGACGCGACTACGACATGGTGAGCCAGCGCTTGGCGCAAACCAGTCTCGAAAGCCAGATGCCGCAAACCAATGTCGCGATGCTGACCATGGCCACCGAGCCTTTCAGTCCGTCCAGCCCAAAAGTGGCTCTCAATACGGCCTTGTCATTGTTGTTCGGCGGTTTGCTTGGCATGGGCCTAGCCCTGTTGCTTGAGCTGCTCAACCGTCGCCTGCGCAGCGCGTCGGACCTGTCGGAATGGCTCAATGTGCCCGTCCTGGTGGTGCTGAACAAGAAGGGCATACCTCACCAGCTGTTCGCTCCGGCTGGCTCTGCCCCTGGCTACCTGGCCCGCCTGTCTCACGGTTTGCCGCAGACCCTGGTCAGGGGAATTTCCCCCCGGTCCGTTTAGGGTCCGCTGACGCCGACCGCCGCCCCGCTACCCGCACCCAGGAAACACATTGATGAAATTGAGCCAGCCCCACGCTGTGGAAGAGTTCCCGGTGCCATTGCGGACCCTGGGCGCCATCCTGATTGAGGCCGGACGCCTGAGTCCTGCCCAAGCCGTTCTGGTCATGCAATTGCAAAAACAGCAGGGCCTGCGGTTTGGCGACGCCGCATGTCAGTTGGGCATTCTTCAGGCCGAAGACATCCGGTTTGGGCTGTCGCTCCAGTTTGAACACAGCAGCCTGGCCAGCGGCGATGCGTCCGTCGCCAGCGAGGTGATGGCCGCCTTCGGTTCGCAACATCCTCTGGTGGAAGGTCTGCGCGATCTGCGGTCCCAGGTGATGTTGCGCTGGACGGCACAGCCAGCGCGGCCAAAAAGCCTGGCCCTGGTCAGCGCCCGACGAGGTGAAGGCAAAAGCTTCATCGCGGCCAACCTGGCCGTGCTGTTTTCACAACTGGGGCTGCGCACCTTGCTGATCGACGCCGACCTGATGCATCCGCGCCAGCATGACTTGTTTCGGCTCGACAACCGCGTCGGACTGAGCTCGGTGCTCGGCGGCCTGACCGGCTTGCAGGCGGCCGTATCGCTAGAGAAGCTGCCCGGCCTGGTGCTGCTGCCGGCCGGACCGACCGCGCCGAATCCACGCGAACTGCTGTCCCGGCCACTGCTTCCGAGCCTGTTGTCCCAAGCCATCCAGGCCTTCGACGTGGTGCTGGTTGATACCCCTTCAGCCGCGCTCCCCGACGCCCTGATGATTGCCTCCAACGTTGGTGCGAGCATTTTGGTGAGCCGCCCCAATGCCGCCACCGTCGCGCAATCGGCCGCTTTGGCGGGATCGCTTGACAACCTCTTTGGCGCCGTCGTCAACGAGTTTTAGAGCCTGAGCACGATGTCCGTCATTTCTCTTGCGGTCTCCGCCCAAACCCGTCGTGCCGGCCTGCTCGCCAGCCAGACAGGCTTGTTGCCGCAGGCCAAGGGCAGGCGTTGGGCGCTGTTGCTGCTCTACACCCCTTTGCTCGCCAGCACCTTGCTGGCCAAGCTGTCGGTGCCGCCTTTTGCCGCCCAGTCACTGAGCATTGCCTACCTGTTCATCCTGCTGGCCATGGTGCTGGGCCTGCTGCTGGGCTATCTGCGGCTGGACACCGCCCGGCTGAGCTTTTTTCTGCTGTTTATCGGCTGCATCGGCACGATTCAGGTCTTCAGCACCGAGTCCTTCTCGCTGGCTTCGATGTTGTTGCTGGTCACCCTCTATTCCGCCTATGTGCTGTGTCTGCCAAGCCAGGACCAGAACGGCGAGCAGGCGATGCACTTCTTCCTCCAGCTGGCCAGTGTTCTGGCGCTGGCCGGGATTGCCCAATACGGCGTGCAACTGGCGTTTGGTGCCCGCTTTGCCTTCCCCGTTGAGAATTTTGTCCCCGATGCCTTCCTGATTCATGGCTTCAATGCGCAGGCGCCGATTGCTTATGGCGACGCGACCTTCCGCGTCAACGGCATTGTTTTCGCCGAGCCATCGTTCTTCAGCCAGTTCATGGCTGTTGCCATCGTCATCGAACTGCTGACCCACAATCGGCTGGCAAATGTGGCCCTGTATGCCCTGGCGCTGATGCTGTCTTACTCGGGCACGGGCGTTCTGGTGCTGGCGGTGTGCGGCCCCCTGGTCCTGATCACCCGACGTCATTGGGGGCTGGCCTGGCTGACGCTCGGCGGGAGCTTACTGCTGGTCGTCTTGGGAAGCTACCTTGACCTTGACAAATTCACTGGCCGCATTGGCGAGTTCGGCTCGACGCGCTCAAGTGCGTCTGCCCGGTTCATCAGCGGCTTTTGGGTGTTCGAGCAATACCTGTGGCCCTATCCCATGAAGGCGCTGTTTGGTTACGGCGCCGGGGCGTTTCCCAATTACGCGATCCGTATGCCGTTTCCGGTTGCCGAAATGACGCTGTTCAAGATGGTTTTCGAGTACGGCGTCCTCGGCGCAACACTTTACTTCTGCTTCATTTTTTACTGCGTTTTTCGCTCCACTGCGCCGATCCTGGTCCGACTCGCGGTGGCGCTGACGCTGCTGCTCAACGGACCCTTCGTGCCGTTTTTCCATGGCATGGCGCTGAGCCTGCTGGTCTGGCCCCAAAGGCCGGATCCAGACACTCTGGCGCCATCGCGCGCATCCCCCTAACCGACGAAGGAGCGTACCGATGCAAGTCTTTTTCCTTGGGCTGGGAGCTATTTTCCTGCTGCTCGCCTTTCACCCCTTTGTCAGCTATCCGCTGTCGCTGCTGCTCATCAAGCGCCTGAAAAGGCCGCCCCGGACTGGCCCCGGCCCCGGACAGGTCGATGTGCCCAGTTTTGCCATTTGCATGTGTGCCTACAACGAAGAGGCGGTGATTGACGCCAAGATGCGCAATCTGCTGGCGCTGCGTCAACTCGACCCGACCCTCGAAATCCTTGTCCACGTCGACGCCGCAAGCGACCGGACCGCCGAGCTTCTTGGCGCCTATGCCGACCGCATCGTGTTGCAGGTTGGGACCGAGCGCCTAGGCAAAACCGCCGGCATGAACAGTCTGGTGGCCCGAAGCACGGCCTCGATCGTCGTCTTCACCGACGCCAATGTGATGCTTGACGGCCTGGCCCTGCAACATCTGCGCCGCCATTTTGACGACCCGGGAGTTGGCTGCGTCTGTGGCAACCTGGTCTATGTGAACGCCGGTGATTCGGTCACTGCCGCTACCGGTTCGCTCTATTGGTGCTTTGAGGAAGCGATCAAACGGCTGGAGGGTGCCACCGGATCGGTGATGGGCGCCGACGGCTCCATGTTTGCCATCCGCAGCAGTCTGCATCACCCGCCGCCGCCCAACATCATCGATGACATGTACATCTCCTTCATGATCCTGTGTGATGGCTACCGGATTGTCCAGGCCACCGACGTGCGCGCCTACGAGAAATCCGCCACGTCGGCCGGCGAAGAATTTCGCCGCAAGCAGCGCATAGCCTGTCAGGCGCTGAATGTCCACCGTCTGCTGTGGCCGCGGCTGCGCCAGCTCGATGCCCTGAGCTTGTACAAATACCTGTCGCACAAGCTGTTGCGCTGGCTGTGCATCTACCTGCTGGTGCTTGCGTTCGCCTGTTTCGAGACGGCAATTGTGCTGGCGGGGCAAGGCCCGGCAGCGCTGGCCTTGGCGGCCCTGGCGCTGCTGGTGCTGGTGATTGGCTGGCGCTTCCCGATTAAACCGTTTTCCCAGATTTTTGACATCCTGACGGTGCTGACCGCGGTTGGACTTGGCGTCTGGCGGTCCCTGCGTGGTGAACAGTTTCAGACCTGGACACCAGCGGCTTCCGTGCGCCAGACATCACCGGGCAAAGGAGCAGGCTCATGAAATGCCTGTGGATCGCCCGCGATCAGCCCTTTCCGCAGGACGCTGGGGACAAAGTCTATTCGGCCAATCTGGCCTGCGCGCTGGCCGAGGCCGGGGTCATGGTGTGCTTTCTGGGCTTTGCCGCCAGTGCCAGTCACCCGCCGCGCGATACACCGGTGCACTGGCGGCAAATTGTGGGCGGCAAGCGCAGCACGCGCCGGGCGCTGCTGAGCCATTTGCCGATTGCCGGCGCGATCCACGACACACCGGCGTTCCGGCAGGCCCTTGAGGCGCAGTTGCAGCAGTCGTGGGATGCGATCATTTTCGACAGCTACGGCTCCGGCTGGGCGCTCAGGCGTTATCTCGCTGGCCACCGGGCGGCCGGCAAGGCGCCGGTCCTGGTCCACGTCTCGCACAATCAGGAAGGCATCCTGTGGCACGACATGGTGCGCCACAGCGACGCGGGCTGGCTGAAGAAGCTGGGGCTCTGGCAAAACTGGCTCAAGGTCCATTTCCTTGAGCGTTTTGTGCTGCGCCATGTCGACCTGATCAGCGCCATCAGCCAGGAAGACGCGCTGGCCTTCAAGGCGCTGGCGCCAGAATGCCCAAGCGTGGTGCTGACCCCGGGTTATTCGGGCGAGCGGCAAGCCTGGCGGGTGCTTGGCCGGGACGGGCCCAAACACGTCGTCCTGATCGGCTCCTTCCGCTGGGTGGTGAAGCAGGAAAACCTGCGGCAGTTCATTGACCTGGCCGACGCCACCTTCCATCGCCACGGCATCAGCTTTGACGTCATCGGCGACATGCCGCAGGCACTGCGGGACGAGCTGACACCACGCATGAAGGCCACCGTGCTGCACGGCTTTGTCGACGACGTCGCCCCTTTGTTCAACCGCGCCCGGCTGGCTGTGGTGCCGGAAATGATCGGCGGCGGCTTCAAGCTGAAGTTCCTCGACTACATCTTTCAGCGTCTGCCGGTAGCCACCATCGACGCCGCGGCAGCCGGTCTACCTCCGCCCATCCGCAGCCAGCTGTTGCTGAGCGCTAACCTGCAGGATCTGGTTGACAGCATCGTCCAGCACATCGACCACATCGACATGCTCAACCACATGCAACAGGAGGCTTTTGAAGCGGCCAGCCAGCTTTACCAATGGGGTGAACGCGGCATCGGCCTCAGGGACGCCATCGCCACCTGCCAGCAGGCCCGGTCCCAGCCGCAAAACGCCAGCAGCCAGGCCGCCTATCGGATGGAGACCTCATGATCAGCCTCATCGTCCCCACCCGTAACCGGGCCCACACCCTGCGCCTGGTCGCACCGAGCTATTTTGTCCAGGATGGCATCAACGAGATCATTTTTGTCCTCGATGGCGGCGACGACGAGACGCCGCAGGTGCTGGAACAGATCGCCACCAGCCACCCCGGCGTGTGTACCCGGATCCTGCAGCACGATACCCGCCAGGGCGCGGCCCAGTCGCGCAATGCCGGGGTCCAGGCCAGCAGCAACGACTTCATCCTGTTTTGCGACGACGACGAGTACCTCGAAGCCGGCTACGCCAGGACCTGCCTGCAAAAACTGCTGGCGCTTGGCGTCGGCGCCGTGTCGGGTCGACGCGTCTACATGGAAAACGGGGAAGTTCCGGCACAGGCCCTGCGGCGCTTCGGCCACGGGCTGCGCCCTGGAAAAGCCTTTCGCCCGGTGATCTGCGAATACGTCAACGGGGCATGTTTTGATGGGGACATCCGGCAGCCGCTGACCAACGCCGTCATCCTGACCCACAAGCACCTGCTTGAGCGCTTTCCCTATGACCCCTGCTACGCCCGCGGCAACGGCTACCGCGAGGAATCCGATTTTCAGATGCATTTGTACACCGAGGGTTACGACCTGCTCACCACCAACGACTGCCACAGCATCCACCTGCCGCCGGCGCTGGTGCGCACCGGCGGGCAACGGACCCAGACCGCGCGCCGCATCTACTGGTCGATCCATTACACGCACTACTTTTTTGGCAAGTACTACGCGGCCTACGCCCGCAGGCTTGGCCTTGGAACCCCGCGCTGGCTGGCCGAAGTGGCGTTTGCCATCTTTGCCGTTTACCGCGAGACCCTGCGCCCGTCGCTGTATGCCCTGGCCATGTGGGGTCTGCGCCAGCGCCGGCGCTGGTCCGAGCGGACGGTTTCCGCATCAGGCCATCACGGATCACCGAGATGAACGCGCCACAGGGACTCAAGCGCCGGGACTTGCTGCAGACGGCCGCGCTGCTGGGTAGCACGGCATTGATCCCGGGCGCGCCGGTCTGGGCCAGCGTGCCGACCTTGGCCCTGGATTTTCGTGGTAGCCTGCCAGCCGGCGTGGACTTCCGGCGGGCCAGCGCGGCCGGCCTGGCCAACGGCCAGTCATGGCGCCTGCTGCCCGCCAACACCCCGCGTTTTGCGCTGCAGGGCAGCGCCGTGACCGGGCTGCTGATCGAAGGCGCGGCCAGCAACCTGATCGACAACGCCTCCCGGCCCGATAGCCGCGGCTGGTCCCGGGGCGGGGCGGTCAGTCTGTCGCCCAGCAAGCTGCTCGCGCCGGACGGCAGCGCCAGTGCCTATCGCATCGTCCGCGGCGAGCCCAGGAACGGCGGCCTGTGTGAAGTCGCCGTGGCCAACAGCGCCAGCGGGGATTTTGTCTCGGCCTCGGTGTGGCTGCGCTCCACCGGCGGCACGGGCAAATGGCGCCTGCGCCTGCTCGATTTCAACAGCTACAACAATGTCAATCAGGTGGTCACGGTGACCCCGGAATGGAGGCGTTACAGCCTGACCCTCAATTTGCAGCCACGCGACAGTGGATCCAGGCATTTTGCGGTGGTGTGGAATGAACCCTTTGGCCCCGTCACGGCAGCGCCGGCGATCTACGCGCTCAAGCCAGCCAGCCCCTATGAACCCGGGCGCACGCCGCTGACGCTCGGCGAGGTGCTGATGTGGGGGGCGCAGTACGAAACCGGCAACGAAGCCAGTTCGTTCGTGCCGACCACGGGTGCACCGGCGTTTCGGGCCGCCGACGAAGTGACGTTTTCAGCGGTGCACCTGGGTGCACCGAGCGGCAGGCTGACCATTGTGCTGCCCGAAGGCGGGCGGCGCGGCGGGGTGATCCTGGACGCCAATGGCGACTCGGGCGGCCTGCGCCTGGGGTATTCCAACAGCGGCTGGATCGTCGCCCGCATTGGCAAGTTGCTGCTCACAGGCTTCAGCGACAGCAGTGCCGACCCGGTAGTGCGGCTCGAATGGAGCGCCTCGGGCGTGCAACTCTTCACCGGCCAGACGACCGAATCGCTGCGGCTTCAGGCGGCGGTGCAAGCCAGTCCCTTGCCGATCCAGATTGGCGCGCTGGCCCGTTTGGGGATGACGCTTGAGGGCCAGCAGCCGCTTGGGCGGGTGCTGGCGCAATTGACCCTCAGCGCTGAGGTGACGGCGGTTGGCCGGGTGGCTTTGCCGAACTTCGTTCCCGCAAGCTACCGGCTGGTCTTTGGTGATGATTTTGACGATCCCGACCTGTCGCGGATCAACGAAAACGCCACCGGTGGACGTCCCGGTGCGCCGGCCTGGCGCAGCCGCTACCGGCATGAGCGCAAGACGGTGATCAACCAGGAAAAGCAGATCTACATGGACCCGCAGTTTGCCGGCAGCGCCGGGCAAGCGCTGCAGGTGCAACCCTTTTCAATCAACAAGGGCATCCTACAGATCCGTGCCGAGCGCGCCGACCCGGTCGCCGTCGCCCCTTTCATCTGGAATCATTCCTACACGTCGGGCTGCATCACCAGCGAACTGACGTACTGGCAGACCTACGGCTACTTCGAGATGCGCGCCCGCTTGCCGCGTGGCAAAGGTTTCTGGCCGGCTTTCTGGCTGCTGCCCAAACGCGCCACCTGGCCACCGGAAATCGACATTTTGGAAGCTTCCGGGACCCGGCCCTACGGCATCAGGCACGGTGCCATCGAAAAACCCCGCAGCGCCAGCACAGCCGCCGGCATGTGGATCGACCAGCTGATCGACAGCAGCGACGGCTTTCACATCTACGGCCTGGAGTGGACACGGGACAACATCGTCTTCTTCATCGACGGCATCAAGAGCTTTGAATACGGGCCCCACGCCATTCACGAGGACATGTACCTGCTGGCCAATCTGGCACTGGGCAGCCACGACCCGAACTGGATTCCCGACCCGGACCAGAGCACACCCTTTCCCGGACTGTTTCAGATCGATTACATCCGGGCTTACCAGCGAGGCATTTCATGACCATAGCCAGCCAAGTCGAGGTCGACGTCATCATTCTTTCCTGGAACCGCCCCGAAGACACCATCGCGGCCATCGCCAGCGCCGCCGAGCAGCAAGGTGTGCGCCAGCGCATCCTGATCGCCGATCAGGGCAGCCAACCCGACAACCTGCGGCTGCTCGAAGAATTCCTGCAAACGGTCCCGTGTGCCACCCTGAGCAAACTCGGGCGCAACACTGGGGTGGCAGGTGGCCGCAACATCGCCTCGGCCATGGGCTCGGCGTCCTTGATCGTGGCCCTGGACAGCGACGCCGTGTTCGCCGACAAACAAACGCTGGCCCGGGCCGTCGCTCACATGAACGCCCAGCCCCAGTTGTGCGCCATCGGCTTTCGCATCAGCAACTATTTCACCGGTGACAACGACGCCACGTCCTGGGACTACCCGGTTGGCTGCCAACCCGATGCCGGTTTTCCAGCCACGCGCTTCATTGGCGCGGGCCACGCCTTGCGGCGCGATGTCTTCGAGGAGGTTGGCGCCTACGACGAACGGCTGTTCTTTTGCGGCGAGGAAACCGACCTGAGTTATCGCATGCTCAATGCCGGTTACCGCATCGCCTATGTGCCCGAGGTCGGCATTCTGCACAAGGTCTCGCCCGAACATCGGGTGTTGTGGGGTCGTGGACGCTACTACTACACCGTGCGCAACAACCTGTACTCGGCGTACAAATTCGGCACACCGCTGCCGCGCCTGCTGTTGGGTGCCGGCGCCTTCACCCTGCGCGGCTGGCGCAATCACATTCCGCTGGCTGCCCTGCGCGGCATGGTCGATGCGGTGGGCATGAGCCTGGCCTACCGCAAAAACCTCAACGCCGGCGGACCGAACGCGGCCGCGGCGCAGTCCGCCTACGCCCTGAGTTCCGCGACCTTGAGTTACATCCGCCAGTGTGAACCGGCGCGGCAGGAGCCCTGGCTGACCAAGATCCGTCGCCAGTTCATCCGTTTGCCGCACCAGGGCGCCTGAGCGGCCAGGGGACGCGATGAAAACACCGATGAAACAACTCAAAGAAAAGCTGGCGGCCATCGTCAACTACCTGCCACGCGAGCGGCCGGTGGTTTACCTCGACTACCCGGTGCATCTGAACTTCGGCGACATCCTGATCATGCGGGGCACCGAACAGTTTTTCAGCGACTACGCCTACCGCGTGATCGAGCGCGCCGGCTACATGAATTTCACCGAATCGGCGCGTCGCGCCATGCCAGCGGACGCGGTGATCGTGCTGCACGGCGGCGGCAATTTTGGCGACCTGTATCCGGTGCACCAGAAATTTCGCGAGGCCGTGGTCTGCCAATTCCCCAGGCACCGCATTGTCTTGCTGCCGCAGACCGTCCATTTCCAGTCGGAGCAGGCCAAGCGGGCCTCTGCGGCGGTTTTCCGGCGGCACCCCGATGTGTTGCTGATGGTGCGTGATCAGCGTTCGATGGAAGCGGTGGAAGACCTGTTCACGCCAAAGGTTCTGCTGATGCCCGACATGGCGCATCAACTGTGGGGCGGTCTCCCGGCAAAACCAGCAAGCCGGTCGGGCGCCCGGCTCGATCTGCGACGCAAGGACATTGAAGCCACCGAGCCCGACGGCGCCGGGATGGAGGCTGGCCGCACGGCGCGCGACTGGATGGACTTTGTCCCGGTCCACCAGCGCCGGGTTTTTGGACTGATCCTGCGCTGGCACATGCTGGAGGCAAAAACCAACCGGCATCTCGGCGCGCGTCAAGCCTGGTACGCCTACTGTGACCGGCTGGCCGCCAGGATGCAAAGGCACTTCGAACCCTACAGCGTGGTTCAGACCAGCCGCCTTCATGGCATGATTTTCGCGGCCTTGCTTGGCAAGCAGGTGGTGTTTGACGACAACTCGTATGGCAAGTTGGGCCACTACGCCGATCAGTGGTTCAACCAGCATCCAGGCATCCATGCAGGCTGATCCACCCCCCGTGACGCTTGCCTCTGCAGCGCTGCCGCCCGCTGTGACGCCTGCCGTGCGTGCCACCGCCGCCCGCTCGCTGCGCTGGACGCTGCTCGAGAGTGTCGGTTTGTCCGGGCTGTCTTTTGTCGCGCTGATCTTCTTTTCCCGCTATCTGTCGGCAGGGGACTTCGGCATCGCCGCGGTGGCCATCGGCATCGTCCAGCTGCTGACCGTGCCGGTGGAAGTGCTGTTCCACGATGCCTTGATCCGCACCCGGGAGGCGACCCCGCGGCATGTCAATTCGGCCTTTGCAGCCTCCTTGGTCATCGGCATTGTGTTGACGCTTGCCTGCTGGTTGCTGGCGGATCACTTTGCGGCCCTGATCGGCCAGCCCGACGTGGGTCCGGTGCTTCGCTGGATGAGTCTGGGCCTGGTTGCCAGCGGTTGCGGCAGCGCCCTGGTGGCGATGCAGCGGCGGCGCATGCAGTTCCGCGCCCTGGCCCTGCGCTCGACGATTGGCCGGACCGGCTCGGCAATCATCGGCATCGGCCTGGCGGTGGCCGGGGCAGGGGTCTGGAGTCTGGTGGCACAGCAGGTGGGTACGCCCGTCCTCTCGACCCTGGCGCTGTGGCTCATGACGCCGGACAAACCCCGCTTCAGGCTGTCGCGCCCCGAGCTGGTCGAGATGACCCGCTTCGGCGCGGTTGCCACGTCCTTCAGTCTCATGGCGCTGTCGACCCAGCGCATCTTCATCATCGCTGTGGCCTCCTTTCTTGGCAGCCAGATGGCGGGCATCCTGAGTCTGGCGTTTCGCGCGGTGGACATGTTGCGTGACATCGTGGGTGGCGCGGTGGCCCAGCTGGCCCTGCCTATTTTTGCCAGCCTCAAAGGCAGCCGCAGCGACATCCAGCACACCTTCACGGTGGCCGTGCGCCTGACCACCGCGCTGATGTTCCCGGTCTTCACCGGTCTGGCGGTCTGTTCGCATGAGGTGGTCGAGCTGGTTTTTGGTGCCCGCTGGCTGGCAGCTGCACCCTTCGTTTCGCTCTTGTCCGTGCTGACCTTCCAGTTCTTCTTGCGGCTGTTTTCGGTACCGATCTACAACGCCACCGGTCATCCGGCCCTGCCCACAGCGGCCTTGCTGCCGCAGATTGCTTTTGTGCTGATCGGCATGCTGCTTTTTGGCCGCTTTTCACTGGAGGCCGCGGCAGCGGTCTGGGCCTCCCGGCTGGTGCTGGGCCTGAGCATTGACCTCTGGCTGCTCAAGCGGGTGACCGGCATGCGGGCGGCCGTGCAGTTGGCCGGCGCCGTGAGTCCGGCGCTGGCCGCAGCCGGCATGGCGGCCATCGTCTACGGCACCCGGCTGGGGCTGCTGGGGCAGTTGGACCTGGTGCCCAGGCTGGCCGTCATGGTGAGTGTTGGCGCCATCGCCTATGTGGGCCTGCTGTGGTTGCTGAACCGCAGCCTGGTCCTGGAACTTGTGGGCTTTGCACGCCAAACCATTGCCAGGAGCCAATAACATGCTGCGACACGCTTTCAATCTGGCGCTGTCCCTGCGCTCCAAGCTGCTGCGCAGTGCACAACGGGCGAGGCTCAGGCGCTGGCTCATCCGGCGCGATGGCCGGCAGTCGCAGCAGCCCATCGCCCCGCGTCTTGGCAAAAGCCTTTACGCAGCGCCCATTGGCGCCGCAGGGAAAGACCTGCTGGCCAAGCTGATCAAAAAATGGGGTCATGAGCAATTCGACTACCTGATCTTTGTTTATGACGGCAGCCGGTTCGACGAGGCTATTTTCAGTCGCTGCAGCTTCATCAGCGAGCCGGGCATCGTTTACCAGTTCTTTCGGAAGTACCTCACAGCGCAGCGCTGCAGTGCGTACGACTACGTTGTCCTGGGCATCGAGGATGTCGATATTGACAGCTTCTCGTGGCCGAACTTTGCCGCGATCATGCAGCGCAACCATCTCGACATGGCCTCGCCGGCACTGTCCGCGCAATCCCACAGCCCGCACAGCATCATGTTCCAGCAGCTCGGCAAGGTGGGCCGTCTGGTTGACGTGATCGAAGTTTTTCTGACGGTGTTCGAGGCCCGCGCCTGGCTGGCTTTCCGGGAACTGATCGAGCCCGACAAAAACTTCTGGGGCTGGGGCTACGTCCAGCTGGCGCAGTCGTACTGCGACTTCAAGATGGGCATCGTTGATGCGCAAACCATCACCGTCACACGTGCGCCGACCTTCAAGCAGGAATCCCAGGACGAGATGACCCGTTTCCTGCGCAGCCACCCGAAGGTCCGCCGGGCCAGATTCTGTTGCTACGGTGAGCTCCAGCCGGCCTTGATCGATATTGACCAGAAAGAAAAGTCATGAATACGGCAACCGCCCCTGCGTACAAGCGCCTTGCATCGCCTGCCCACCTGTCCCGACGGATCTATTCGCTGGTCAACCTGGTCGAGGCGGTTGTTCCGCCCTTGCTGGCGGTGCTGGTTCTTTTTGTCACCGCCCTGGCGGGAGATCCGTCACTGAGGAGCCTCGATCCAGCCTACTTCATTCTTGCTCTGGCGGTTTTTTCACTGAGCTTCCCGGGATGCTTTCACCTGAACCGCCCGGTCAGGGTCATGCTGCGCAAGACCCTGATAGGCTGGTTCTTTTTGGCCACCTTGCTTCTGCTCTTCGCCTATGGTGCGGACTACCTCGACTATTTCCCCCGCCCGGTGATGCTGGCCTGGCTGAGCCTGACGCCGCTGGCCCTGGTCGGTGTCAACACCCTGGCCAGAATCGTCGTGCCCAGCGTCTTGGCGCTGGAGCGCAACCGGCGCTATGCCGTCATCGTTGGCTGCAATGCCACCAGCCAGCGACTGGCGCAGAGCTTCGCCGATGAGCCCGCGCTTGGGGTGAACTTTCTTGGCTACTTCGATGACCGCAACGGATCACGGCTGCAAGAGGATGATCGCGGACGTGATCGGGACAAGGACCTGGGTTCGCTCGGGCAACTCGTTGCCTATGCCAAAGCCAACCGCGTCGATCAGATCTACCTGGCCCTGCCGATTGGCGAGGCGTCACGCCTGCACACGCTGCTCGACGACTTGAAGGACACCACCGCATCGATTTTTTTCGTGCCCGACATGTTTGTTACCGACCTGATCCAGGGCCGGGTTGACAGCGTTGGCGGAACAGCCATTGTGGCCATGTGTGAAACACCCTTCAAGGGCATCAACGGCGTGGTCAAACGCCTGAGCGACATCGTGCTGGCGTCGGTGATTCTTGTGCTGATCACGCCGATCCTGCTGATCGTCGCCATCGGGGTCAAACTGATGTCGCCGGGCCCGGCCTTTTTCAAACAAAATCGCTATGGGCTCGACGGCCGCGAAATCGTCGTCTACAAATTCCGTTCGATGACGGTGACCGAGGACGGCGACCGGCATTACACCCAGGTCACCCGCGGTGATCCGCGCGTGCCGCCGTTCGGCGCCCTGATTCGCAAGGGCTCGCTCGACGAACTGCCGCAGTTCATCAACGTCTTGCAGGGGCGCATGAGCATCGTCGGGCCCCGCCCGCACGCGATTGCTGTCAATGAACAGTACCGCAAGCTGATCCCCGGTTACATGGTCCGCCACAAGGTGCGCCCCGGCATCACCGGCTGGGCCCAGGTGAATGGTTTTCGCGGCGGTGATGACCTGGAGCACATGCGCGGCCGCTCCGAATGTGATCTGGAGTATTTGCGCAACTGGTCGCTGGGCCTGGATTTGCGCATCATCCTGCGCACCATCATCTTGGTCTTTCGCGACGTCCGGGCTTTCTGAAGCCGCCCAACCCAAGTGACAACCCCATGTCGATCACCTCGCTGAGCTTCATCCTCTTCGTCGCAGTGGTGATCGTCGCCTTTCAGCTCAGCACGTCGCTGACCTACCGGCAATGGGTCCTGGCAACGGCCAACGCCAGTTTCATCGCCAGTCAGGTGGACACGGTCCAGGCCGTGGTGCCGCTGCTGGTTTTCCTTGGTCTCGGTTATACCGCCGTGCACGGCGTGCGACGCAGCCCCGCTTGGGGGCTGGTTGTGTGTCTGGTGCTGAGCATCGGCATTTTCATCGTCCTCAAGCGCTTCGCCTTCCTGAACGGCGCGTTCGCGCTGCCGTTCAGCTACCTCAGCATGGGGCTGTCCTACGTGCTGTTCCGGCTGATCCACCTTTTGGTCGACGCCCATACCGGCGAATTGCCCTCGGCGCCGAAACCGCTGAGCTACTTCAACTACACCTGCAACTTCCTGTGTTTTGTCTCGGGGCCGATCCAGCGCTACCAGGACTTTGAGCGCCAGGACATCCCACCGGTGCCCCTGGACGAACCCCTGGTGTTTGCCGCCTTCTCGCGAGTGGTCAGCGGCTTTGTCAAGGTGGTGGTGCTGTCAGCGGCGCTCAACTACGCCTTCGCCCAGCTTTCAGCACCCGTCCTGAGCACCGAGGTGTTGCCAGGTGTCAGCTTCGCCGCGAAGTTCAGCGCCTCGGCGGTGCTCTACACCTTGTACCTGTACCTGAATTTTTCAGGCTACATGGACATCGTCATGGGTGTGGGTGGCCTGCTGGGCCAGACCTTGCCGGAGAACTTCAGGGAGCCCTTTGCCGCCCGCAACTTTCTCGAGTTCTGGGGGCGCTGGCACATCACGCTCTCGGAGTGGTTCAAGACCTATCTGTTCAACCCCTTGCTCAAGGCGCTGGCAAGCCGCTTTCGTTCTGCGGCGGTCATGCCTTGGCTCGGGGTTGTGGCGTTTTTCATCACTTTTCTGGTGATGGGCTTGTGGCACGGCACGACCGCGGTTTTTGTGGTCTATGGCCTGTTGCTGGGTTTTGGTGCGGCTGCCAACAAGCTGTGGCAGCTGAGCCTGACTCGCCGGCTTGGCAAAGTCGGCTACCGGGCCCTGGCTGAGCGGCCCGTCTACCGGCAACTTTGTCGCGGTGCCACCTTTGCATATTTTGCGCTGGCCTTGACCTGCCTCTGGGTCGATCTGGCCCAGTTGGGTAAATTGCTTCAGGCGCTGGGACCCTTCGGCCTGGCCGGCAGTTTTGCCCTGATCATGCTGGCCAGCGCCCTGGTGATGGCGGTCTGGAGCTCTGCCAGCACGGCCCTGAGCCAGGGCGCCGCTGGCCTGCTGCGTCCCGTTGGCAGCACCGCAGGCTTCATCGGCCGCAACCTCGTGCTGGCGGCGCAGGTGTTGCTGATCCTGGTGGCGTCTTCGTTCTTTCACAAGGCGCCCGAATTTGTCTACCGGGCCTTCTAGCATGAAACACATCCTGCGCCAGGCGACCCTCCTGCTGCTTTTTCTGCTGCTGATCTATCTGCTGGCGCTCATCCTTGCCACGCCGTTCATGCGCTGGTCGCCAGCGGGTGGCCTCGACACCGCATCAGCCGCCCGCTCACCCTTCATGACCGAGCCCAAGTACGCATTCCTGAGCCGCAGCCCGCTCAACAACAGCGACGACAAAGTCATTCTGCTCGGCGCCTCCAATGTTCTGGCAGGGTTTCGGCCGGCCCAGCTGCAAGGCGAGCTGCCGTCCGTCCGGGTCCACAACCTGGCCATTGGCGGTGCCAACATGACGGAGCTGCAACAGATGGTCGACCTGGTTCTCGAAGTGCAAAGTCCCAAGGCGCGTCAGCACAATGTTTTTGTTCTGGGTGTCTGGTACGGGCTGTTCGCCGACGACCTCGCGCGCTGGTACACGCCTGATCGTTTTCCCGGCGACACCGACCTGGACATCGAGCGCTACCGCTATGGCTTTTATCGCCGCACCGACGCCGGTCCCGTGCCGATCCTGCCCGCCCAATGGCTTGATACCGGTGTCACGCTGGTCAAGCCTTTCCTGTTGGTTGACCGGCTGGCGCGTGACGCCGGCAAGTTTCTGCGACGCGGCGGCAAGCCGGTGGCGAGCGCCGAGGCCGGTCAGCCCGGCGCGCCCAGTGCCGAGCGTCAGCGCCAGTACCTGGCGTTCTGGGATCACTACATGGGTCACAACGGCCAGCTGGTCGATGAACCTTTTGAACTGCTGAGCCGAACCATCAGTACCATCCGCGAATCGGGTGGCAAGGTGGTGCTGGTTGATTTGCCGCTACCCAGGTGGCACGCCAGCGCGTCACCGTACGACAGCAGCTACCGCCAGCAATTGCAGAAGCTGCAGCAGCGGCTGGATGGCACGAGCGGCGTGGCCTTCCTGAGCCTACGTGATGCCGACCAGTCGGAAGATTTTTCCGACGAAGTTCACCCCCGGCCGCCCGTCGCCGTCCGATGGGCGCAGCGGCTGGCACAGGCCCTGAACCACTTGCCAAACCTGATCAAACAAGGAGTCTGAAATGCTGTCTGCCCCCAAACTGGCCGATATTTACGCAAAGCTGACCGCGATATTTCGCGACGTTTTTGACGACGACAACCTAGAGCTGACGCCGGAGCTAACCGCCGCCGATGTAGACGAGTGGGACAGCCTCAACCACATCCGCCTGGTGGTGTCCGTCGAGCGTGCCTTTGCCGTGAGCTTTTCGGCAGCCCAGGTGGGGCGTCTGAAAAATGTCGGCGAATTCGTCGATCTGATCGTGGCCAAGCTGTGAAACCCGCGCAGTGCCAGACCCTGGCCTGGAGCGAGCTTCAGGAAGGCCTCAGTTCCAGCGTCGACTTCGTCGTCAGTGCCGAGGAACTGCAACAGTTCGCGGTGCTCTCCGGCGATTTCAATCCGCTGCACGTTGACGCCGATTTCGCGCGCAGCAAGGGCTTCGAGGGTGCCGTGGTCCACGGCGCCTTGCTGGTCGCCAAGGTGTCGCAACTGATCGGCATGCTTCTGCCGGGGCGTGACAGTGTCTGGACCGGCGTCTCGCTGCAATTTCGCCAGCCGCTCTACGTCGGGCGGCCGGCGCGGGTAGACGCCGTGGTCGGCCGACTTTCGGAAGCCACCGGCATGGTCCTGCTGAAACTCAAATTGTTCGCCGGACAAAACCTGATCGCCAAGGGCGAGGCGGAGGTGTTGCTTGTCCGGCCCTGAGCACTTTCTGGTCTCCGGTGGCTCGGGCGACATCGGTGCGGCCACCTGTGATGCACTGGCCGGCGCTGGCTTCATCCCGGTCGTCGGCTATCACCGGGGCGCCGCCGCCGCCGATGGGATTGCCCGACGCACCGGTGGCCTCACCCTGGCCCTAGATCTGGCTTCGGACACTTCCATCGATCAGGCGCTGGCCTTTTTTGCGACACAGTCGGCCCGGCTGGCTGGCGCGGTGCTTGCCGGGTCGCCGCCCCTAGCGCTGGCCCCCTTTGGCAAGATCCTGCCTGACGAGCTGAATTCGCAGTGGCAGGTCAATGTGCTCGGCCCCCAGCGCCTGCTCGCGGGTCTGGTACGCCAATGCTTTCGGCTGCACAAAAGCGGTGTGGTGGTAGGGGTGCTGAGCCAGGCCATGGGCGATGAATCGCACAAGGCGGCCTCGGGAATGGGTGCCTACATCATCGCCAAATACGGCATGGCCGGCCTGCTCGCAGTGCTGGCTGCGGATTACCCGTGGCTGCGGGTTCGCTCGGTCAGGCCGGGCTACACCGAAACACGCATGCTGGCGGCTTTTGACGCGCGCTTTCTGGACACGCAGCGCGACCTGACGCCGTTTCAGACACCGCAGCAAGTCGCTGCCCAAATCTTGAGGGAGGTTGAACGGCCATGAGTCAAACTTTGTATTCAAGCCTGGCCTGGTTGCCCAGGCCACCGGCGGATTTCGCTGCCAAATGCCGAGCCTTGCCAAGCAGCGGCGCCGACCTAGGGCGTGGCCTGCAAGCCCTGGCTGGCTACGCCCTCGACGAGAACCAGCTCATCCGCTTGAGCCGCTGCATGAATCAGCTGCAACAGCAGGGCAGTTCACTCAAGCCGCTGCTGCCGTTTCGGCTTGGCATCGTCAGCAACGCGACCTCGCACTTTCTGCTGTCGGCGCTGGTGGCCACTGCCGCCCGACACGGTGTTGCCCTTGAGTGCCTGGAGGCTGACTTTGACCAGGCGATGCAGGAGGCCCTGCGGCCCGACTCGATCATCAACAGCGCCCGGCCCGATGCGGTCTTGCTTGCCATCGACTACCACGGCCTGCCGCTGCGCCTGACGCCTGGCAATGCTGAGGCGGCCCAACAGACGGTTGCCGAGGTGCTTGAGCATGTGGATCGGATCCGCGCAGGATTTCACGCCAACAGCAAGACCGTTTGCATCCTACAAACCTTGGCCCGGCCGGTGGAGACGCATTTCGGCAGCCTCGACCTGGTGCTGCCCGGAACCCTGCGCAGCCTGATCGACGCGGTCAATCGCGGGCTCGCCGAACGGGTCGCCCAGAGCAACGACCTGCTGTTTGACGTGGCCGGTCTGGCAGAAACCGTTGGGCTTGCCGACTGGCACTCACCGACCTTGTGGAACCTGGCCAAACTGCCGTTTTCAAACACCTTCCTGCCGCTGTACGCTGACCATGCCTGCCGGTTGATCGCGGCCATGCGCGGCAAGAGTCGGCGCTGCCTGATCCTCGACCTCGACAACACCGTCTGGGGCGGGGTGATTGGCGACGATGGCCTGGAAGGCATCGTCATTGGTTCTGGCGACTCCACGGGCGAGGCGCACCTGGCGGTGCAGCAGACGGCCCTGCAACTGCGTGAGCGCGGTGTGGTGCTGGCGGTGTCGTCCAAGAACCATGACGAAACCGCCCGTCTGCCGTTTATCCGGCACCCCGAGATGTTACTGCGCGAAGATCACATTGCCATTTTTCAGGCCAACTGGAACGACAAGGCCAGCAACATCCAGGCGATTGCCGAGGCGCTCTCGCTGGGCCTGGATGCCATGACCTTCCTTGATGACAACCCCGCGGAACGCGGCTTGGTGCGTGAGTTGCTACCCCAGGTCGCGGTGCCGGAGCTGCCCGACGACCCGGCACTGTATGCCCGCACCTTGTTGGCCGGCGGCTATTTTGAGGCCGTGACCTTTTCCGCTGAAGACCGCCAGCGGGCCGATTTCTACCAGGACAACGCCCGGCGCATCGCACTGCAGCAAGGTTTGGGCGACGTTCATGCCTACCTCGATTCTCTCGCCATGGTCTTGAGCATCCAGCCTTTTGACGCGATAGGGCGGTCACGCATCACCCAGCTGATCAACAAATCCAACCAGTTCAACCTGACCACCCGGCGTTACAGCGAGGCCGAGGTGGCTGATCTGGAGAGCGACCCCAATATCCTGGCCTGGCAAATGCGCCTGGCCGACACCTTCGGTGACAACGGCATGATCAGCGTCGTCATCTGTCGGCGCCTGCGTGCCGAGTGGCACATTGACACCTGGCTGATGAGTTGCCGGGTCCTGGGCCGCGGGGTGGAAGAGGCGGTGCTTGCCGAACTGGTCATCGCTGCGCTCCAGCAGGGGGTCAGTCGGCTGATTGGCATCTACTTGCCGAGCGGACGCAACCAGTTGGTCGAAAAGCACTATCCCAAGCTGGGATTCAAACCGCTGGATCGACACCCGGACGGCAGCAGCACCTGGGCCCTTGACATCGACGACGCCGCTTCAGGTGGACAACTGCTGATGCGTGTCCATCACGTTGCGCTGGTGTGAATGGTGCATTTGGGGTGCCTCAAGACCTGTCATCGGGTCTTCTGAAGACAAAAGTCCAAACGCTCGGTATCAAGCGCCACACTGTTGCAGACGCGCACGGCCTTGGAGTTTGTAGCGGGCCATGGTCGCGATCTCCTTCTCAGGATTTCGAAAAGAACTGGCTTGAGTTAGAGCGCTGGCTTGCTCATGATGGTCTTTTTGGCAGTGTGTGTTCAGGGATTGCCCGGAGCGAACAGCAGTTCCCAATTCAGGAAGGGGCCCAGTGGAATGACATCCCAGCTGATGAGACCCGACTTAGCGAGTGGGAACTCCATCAGCTCAGTTTGGGCCGCCTCTACTGAATCAGCTTCAACTATGAGGGCTACGCCGGGACGATCCTGGCGGAAGTAAAAGTCGCGAACCAGGCCACCCTTGTAGACCTGCCAGCCGTGGCGTACCTCGGCTTGCAGATGTGGCATGTACTGTTCCATGGTGGTACCAGGTTGGGGAATGTCGAGGCAAAGCAATTTCATAGTAAATCTCCAGCTAAATTTTTGGGTCGATGGAAAAGTGAATAAGAAACCCAAATCAAGCAGCGGGTTGAAGACGTTGCACGGTCTCCGCCACACGTTTGCCAAGGTGCGCGGCTGTTTTTAAGTCGCTCGCAATGGGGGAGAACTCGGGCGACTCGTCGTTGGACTGCGCCATGGCGCCCAGCCAGCCGCCAATACGGTTCAGTTCTTCGGCCGTCTTTCCGGGGAAGACATCCAGTCCGACCCACAACATGCCGTGCTGGGCTGCGAACAGCACCATGGTTATCAGTGTCTGGAGTTTGTCACCGTGCATAGCACCTGAGTTCGTGAATCCGGCAGCCACCTTGTTGCGCCACTTCTGTGGAATCCAGGCCTGTCGCGTCGAGTCTTCCATGAACTGCTTGAACCGGGCGCTGATCGTGCCGTTGTAGGTGGGTGAACCAAAGATGATGGCATCACTCGTTTCCAGGGTTTCCCACGGAATTGCACCGTCTGCCACGGCGATCAGTTTT
The DNA here is from genome assembly GCF_018619435.1 of Rhodoferax sp. U11-2br. Lineage (GTDB taxonomy): Bacteria > Pseudomonadota > Gammaproteobacteria > Burkholderiales > Burkholderiaceae_C > Rhodoferax. The sequence continues at coordinate 26,409 of NZ_JAHFZF010000031.1, forward strand.
GCTTCTGCGCCAGGAACGCTGCACACACCCTCTGCGACGGCTTGTGCCTGTTTGGCGGTATGGCCGTAGCCACTGTCATAAATGATTGATACCAGCATGGATGTTCTCCAAGTAAATCGTGTTGTAAAAAATAGATCAAAGGCTTGCGGCGTAGACCTGACGGCAAACGTCAGGGGTTACGTCCTGCAGCTCACCCAGTTGGGTCATGCCATGCGCTTGCAGCGGTTGGACCAGCTTGTCGATGGCATCTGCGGTGATGCTGTACTCAGAAAGACGGGTTTTGACACCCATGCTTTCGAAGAAGGTGCGGGTCTTCTGGATGGCCTGGTCGATCCGCTCGTCTTCACTACCTGTGGTGAGGCCCCACACTCGCTCGGCGTACTGGAGCAACTTGGCGTGTTTGCTATCGCGGCGGACATGGAGCATTGACGGCAGCAATATGGCGAGGGTTTGCGCGTGATCCAGACCGAACTGCGATGTCAGTTCATGGCCAACCAAGTGCGTCGCCCAGTCCTGCGGCACACCTGCGCCAATCAGGCCATTGAGCGCCATGGTAGCCGTCCACGACAGGTTGGCCCGTGAGTCGTAATCTGCGGGTTCATTCACTACTTTCGGGCCGATTTCGATCAGTGTTTGCAACAGGCCTTCTGCGAACCGGTCTTGCACTAGTGCGTTAACGGGGTAAGTCAGATATTGCTCTGCAATGTGAGTGAACGAATCCACCACGCCGTTGGCCAGTTGGCGTGCGGGCAGCGTGTAAGTCTTTGTCGGGTCAAGAATCGAGAACTGAGGGAATACCAAAGGCGTGGCAAAAAATGCCTTGGTCTTGGTTGACTTGCGGGTAACCACTGCATTGAAGTTCATTTCTGAACCTGTTGCCGCCAAAGTCAGCACCGCGCCGAGCGGAAGCGCTTGGGTGACGGCTCCACCAAAAGTCTCAAGAATTCGCCAAGGATCGCCTTCAAATTTGGCGGCGGCAGCGACGAACTTGGTGCCGTCAATGACTGAGCCGCCACCAACCGCCAGCAAGAAATCAATCTTTTCTGCGTGCACCAGTTCGACGGCCTTCATCAGGGTCTCGTAGCTGGGGTTGGGTTCGATGCCGCCGAACTCATAGCGCTGGCGCTGTCCGAGCGCCGTACGGACTTCGGCCAAAGTGCCATTCTTCTCAGCGCTCTGGCCCCCGTAAAGAACCAACACGCGGGCTTCATTTGGCACCAGGGTGTCGAGACGAGAAATCGTGTCTTGTCCAAACACGATGCGGGTTGGATTCTGGAATTCAAAGTTCAACATCACACTACTCCTAGGCTTCGATGCAATCAGTAAAAATCAAGTGGCGGGGTGACAAGACCTCGTCGTCTATTCATTGGAAATTCCAATGGGACGAATGCTATTTCTCGTCACTCGAAACCGGAAGATGCTCTATGGTTGAACGTTTAATAACTTTGAGTTGACAATCTGAGGGGTAAAAGGCTTGGTGTGGCTTTTTCTAAAGGCCATTCGATGAGGTTTAGCTCAACTCTTAGAAGGGCATTTATGGATATGTCACAGCGCGTGCGCGCCATTTGTTCGTTTGTCCAGGCGGCAGATGCCGACAGTTTTGCGGCTGCCGGACGCGTGCTGGGGATCAGTTCGGCTGCGGTCAGTAAGAACGTGGCGAGCCTTGAGCAGGCACTAGGGGTGCGCCTGATGAACCGAACGACCAGAACGCTGAGTCTCACCGATGAAGGAACAGCCTTTCTCAAGCAAGCCCGCATCGCCCTTGATGCACTGGACTCAGCTGTGGACTCGGTCGCGGCACAGCGGAGCGAAACCAGCGGCCATGTTCGCATATCAACCAGCGCCGGGTTTGGGCGTGACCAATTGTTGCCAGCGTTACCAGGGCTGCTGACCCGCTACCCCGCCTTGACGGTTGAAGCGGACTTTGACGACCGAGTGATTGACCTAGTGGGTGAAGGTTACGACCTGACTATCAGGGGAGGTCATATCGCCGATTCCGCATTGATTTCGCGTCCGATCTGCCGTATGAATCTGGTGCTGGTCGCCTCACCTGAGTATTTGAATCGAGAGGGCGTGCCGCATACAACGCAGGAACTCAGACAGCACAAGCTAATCGTGCGGCGTTTTCTAGGCAGAAAGGCTTCGCCATGGAACTTTAGGGCCGCTGACGGCAGCATCACCACGCTGGATATGGATGCAGCGGCAGTCACCTTGTCCGCCCCTGAGGCAATGGCGCAGGCAGCCAGTCTGAGCTTGGGGATCGCACAAGTTGGAGTCCACCATGCGTGGCGCTATTTGGCTTGCGGCAGGCTGAAGATTGTGATGCTTGGGCTGCATGATCCCGGAAGCTACGAGATGGTGATGCAATTTCCTCATCGAGCGTTGATAGCTCCCAGGGTCAGGGCCACGATTGACTATCTGCTCGCTGCGTTTGCAAAGGACGAAGCGCTACATGTGCCCCTCAGCGCTTTGAATGCCTATGTCTTTCAGGATCGCGATTTTGCCGCCATTCACATAAACAACAGCGTCTGATTTTCGGGGGCCAGAGAATGCCGAAGCTGGATCATGTAGGGTGCCTGCCCCTGACCGCAGCAGAGGCAGCTCCAACGATGGTGTGAAGGCAGGCGCCGTAAAAGCACAGAGGGTGGAAACTGAGGCGAATACCGAGCGAGCGGCTTAGTCCATAGGCACGATGCCGACGTCTGTGAATGATGGTTGATCGTCCTCCAAATTCATGAAACTGGTTCACTCGGACGCCGACATTTGTAGCAGTAAGGCAACGCTCCGATGTGATTACCCGTTTTGCCCAAAGAGGTAGTTGGGTTTGCGGAGCTACCACGGCAAAACCGGCCGGTCAAATACGCCTTGCACGGTCGGCAATGTGACCACGTTTTCACAAACAGGAGCACCAAGGCTGGAACAGGTCTGGGGTTCGGAGCGCGAAAAATCGTCTTGGTCAGCTCCTGAATCGCGCTATCGGGTGTTAGTGACTGTCTCCCACCAAGGCGTGAAAGTATGTGCTCGGCCATCGAGATAGATGGGGAGGCCGATTTCTGGTGTCCACAGGGCATAGCTTCTCCCCTGACTGGCGGCCGTGATCCGCTTAAAAGGATCGTCCCAATCATGGGGGGAAATGGAAAAGCGTCCGATATGGGCAGGCGTCAATGCTCTGGCTCGCAGATCTTCAGCCGCTTGCGCAGCCTGCTCAGGGTTCATGTGAACATTGGCCCAACGCGGGTCGTACTGCCCAGCGTCCAACGCCACCCAGTCGAACGGACCCAAGCGCCGCCCAAGTTCAGCAAAGTGCGGCGCGTATCCCGAGTCGCCGCTGAAGAAGATCCGGCGCTGCGGTGACACCAGTGCGAAGCCGACCCATAAGGATTTGTCGCGGGTGAACGAGCGTCCAGAAAAATGCCGCGCCGGGGCGACGTGGATGTGCAGTTCCGGCACCGGATGCACGGTCGCGTACCAGTCGGCCTCTTGCACGGCACGTTTGTCGTAGCCCCAGGCCTCGAAATGCGCGCCAACACCCAGCCCCGTGACCACCTGTTTGACCTTGGGCCGCAGCGCCTGGATGCTCGGGTAATCCAGATGGTCGTAGTGGTCGTGGGTGATCAACAGAAGGTCAATCTCCGGCATATCGTTTGCCGTATAGATGCTGGCGCCATCGAAGGCCACGTTCGCCAGCGGTACAGGTGCGGCGTTGGTGCTGAACACCGGGTCGATCAGAATGCGCTGCCCGCCCAGTTGCACAAAATAGGACGAGTGGCCCAGCCAGACCACCATGTCTTGCGTTGCATTCAGCGCCTTCAGGTCGGTTTTGATCGTTGGGATGGCGCTGGGTGGACGGGGATGGCCTTTTTGCCCAAAGATCGTCTCCATCCACATGGACAACTCGGATTGGTCCGTTGTGCTTAGCGGCGAGTCGATCTGGTTGTGGAAGATCCCATTGGCGAAGCTGGGCGATTGCGCAATACGCGCCTGCCGGTCACCCTCGGGCAAGTGTCCAAACAACGGGTGCTGCAAGTAGGCGGCGATGGCAGCGACGGCCAAGACCACCACAAGGGCCAAGGCTTGGAGCAGGCGCACGCAGATTTTTTTCATGAGGAGACTCTGGAAGCTGCAAACGCCAAAGGGTGGTCGCAATGCCACCCGCCCTCTGGTTTGGTTGGTTTAAAAAACTACGCCGCCAGGCTGGCGCAATCGATCACAAAACGGTACTTCACATCACCTTTGAGCATGCGCTCATAGGCTGTGTTGATCTCGTCCATCTTGATCATCTCGATATCGGACACGATGCCATGCTCGGCACAGAAATCCAGCATCTCCTGCGTCTCGGGGATGCCGCCAATCATCGACCCGGCGAGGCTCCGGCGCTTCATGATCAGGTTGAACACGTTGGGCGACGGATGTGGCGTGGCCGGCGCGCCGACCAGCGTCATCGTGCCGTCTCGCTTGAGCAGGGTCAGAAACGCATCCAGATCATGTGGCGCGGCAACCGTGTTCAAAATGAAGTCAAAACTCTTGGCATGCGCCGCCATTTCCTCGGCATGGCGCGAGACGACCACCTCATCCGCGCCCAACAACTTGGCCGCTTCGCGCTTGGATTCAGACGTGGTGAAGGCCACCACGTGTGCACCCATGGCGTGCGCCAGTTTGATGCCCATATGCCCCAGGCCGCCGATGCCAACCACGCCCACCTTCTGCCCCGGCCCGACCTTCCAATGCCGCAACGGCGAATAGGTGGTGATACCGGCACACAGCAGCGGTGCCACAGCAGCCAATTGTGCCTCGGGGTGACGGATGCGCAGCACATAACGCTCGTGCACGACGATCTGCTGCGAGTACCCACCCAGCGTGTAGCCAGGTGCTTCCGGGGTCGGGGCGTTGTAGGTGCCGACCATGTGGTCGCAGTAGTTCTCCAAGCCGTCGTCACAGTCCTCGCAGTGTTTGCAACTGTCAACAATGCAGCCGACACCCACCAGATCACCGACCTGCACGCCCGAGACATGTGCACCCAGGGCGGAGACACGGCCAACGATTTCATGCCCTGGCACGCAGGGGTAGAGTGTTCCGCCCCACTCGGAACGCACCTGGTGGATGTCAGAGTGACACACGCCGCAGTAAGCGATGGCGATCTGCACATCGTGCGCGCCTGGCGCGCGCCGTGTGATGTCGATCGGTTCAAGAGCTTGGTCAGCCGCATGGGCGCCATAGGCTTTGATGGTCATGGTGTGTTGTCCTTGGTTGGATAAAAATGAATTACTTTTTGGAAAAATGGATCAGCACCGCGCGCTGTCCCAAGGCCTGCGCCAGGCCCTCAGGGTCGCCCACACGACCCAGGCGGGTATAGGCATACGAGGTGTCGAAGCTCAGATAAAAAACAACCAGCGTGCTTGAACCGTACAGCATCAGGTCGCCATGGTGGATCCTTCCCGGTTGGCTTGCACTCACCGGCAGCGCTTTGGGCAATTCGGCATGTTTTTCATTGCCGTTGAGGTCTGCCATGTTGAGTGTCAGCGGCAGCTGCGCGGCAAACGCACGGGCCGCAGTATTGTTGGTCAAGGTGATGGCAAAGCGATGTTCACCGACGGTCATCCACATGCGTGATTCCTCCGGGTTCAGCGCTGGTTCAACCGCCTGTGCGACAGCCAAAGTGCGTGGGCTGGGAACGGGTGGCTGCTCGGCGTCACAAGCGCCGCCGAGCACCAGCAGGCCGAGTATCAAGCCAAAGCCCCGCAGTTCGCACCAGGCTCGGAGATGTTGGATCTTGTTGGCGAAGGGGCGCTGGCCGATGCAGGCGCGAAGGCTGCTGAGTGTCATGACCTGTCTCCTTGTTCTGCGTGTGGCTTAGGCACGCCTTGGCGTGGGCGAACGCGCGGTCAGAAAAGTCAGGAAGGCCGCAAGCAGCAGCAAGGCGGCGCTGGCCACAAAGGTGCTCTGGTATCCGCTTACATCGAACAACCACCCACCGATGGCGGAGCCCAAGGCAATGGCCAACTGGATCACGGCAACCATCAACCCTCCACCCGCCTCTGCATCCTGCGGCAAAATGCTTGCCAACCACGACCACCAGGCCACCGGTGCTGCAGTGGCCACCAAACCCCAGACACCCAGCAGTGTAGCCACCACTGCAAGTTGGCTGCCAAACAGGCTGAGTGCCACCGCGATGACAGCCATCAGGATCGGAATACCGATCAAGGTGCGATAAAAGTCCCATTTCAGGACGGAGCCAATGGCGGTGGTGCCAATGAATCCAGCGACACCCATCGTCAGCAGCACAAGCGAGAGCGTGGCGACATCCACACGGGTCACCGTCTCCAAAAAGGGTCGCAAGTAAGTGAACAAGACAAACTGCCCCATGAAGAAGGTGCTGACTGCCAGCATCCCCAAAGCAAGCACCGGATGCCTGAACAGCCTGAAGACGTTGCCGGAGCCCGCCGGGCGAGTTTGAGTCGGCATGGACGGCAGGCTGCCCCCCTGCCAGACAAAAGCGATCAAGGCCACCGGCACCAGGCAGAAAAACGCCCCGCGCCAGCCGATGACCGAACCCAGGTAACTGCCCAACGGGGCGGCGATGACGGTCGCCAGTGCGTTGCCACCATTAAAAATGGCCAGGGCGCGCGGGACCAAAGAGGCCGGCACCAACCGCATTGCGGTGGCGGCGGAGAGAGACCAAAACCCACCAATGACAACGCCAATCAGCGACCGACCGACCATGTAGATCAGGTAGTTCGGGGCCAGCGCCACCACCGCCCCGGAGACTGCCATCAGCGCGGTCAGCCCCAGCAACAGTGTTTTGCGGTTCATGTTGCCAGCCATAGCCAATATCGACAGACTCGTGAGCACCGCGAACGCGCCAGAGATGGCAATGCCCAGCCCAGCCTGCCCTTCGCTGACCCGCAGATCGCGCGCCAGGGGTGTCAGCAGACTGACCGGCATGAATTCCGAGGCAATCAGTGCAAAGACACACAGCGCCATGGCAAAGACACCGCCCCACCTGGCAGGCTGAGCCACTGATGTAGCCCACACGGGGCCACCTACGGCGGTGGCCCCACTTGTTTGTGCTGTCATGAAAGTCGCGTTTATGCCAGGTTCTTCTTGTAGAACGCGTTGAGCTTGTCCCAGGGGATGAGGTTGACGCGGTCGTACAGGTCCACATGGCCCGCACCGGGCACGACCACCAGTTCCTTGGCGGGGCCAGCCAGTCGGTAGGCCTCTTCGCTGAACTCCTTGGAGTGGGCCTGGTCACCCGTGATGAACATCATCGGGCGCGGCGAGATGGTTTCAATGTCGTTGAACGGGTAAAAGTTCATGAACTTGATGTTGCTGGTCAGCGTGGGGCGCGTCGTCGTTTCAGTCGATGCACCCGCGGGTGTGAACTCGCCGCGTGGCGTGCGGTAAAAGTCAAAGAACTCGCGTTGAATGGGGTGCGTTTTTTCATTCAATACCAGGTCTGTCCCGCCGGTGTATTGGGTTGCACCACCCGTGAACTCGGCATAACGCTGCTGGGCCGCATCGGCAATGATTTGCTTGCGTTGTTCAAGCGTTAACGAGTGGTTCAGCGCGTTGCGGTTGGCTGCGCCCATGTCGTACATGCTGACCGTCGCGATGGCCTTCATGCGCGGGTCGATCTTGGCCGCGCTGATGACAAAGCTGCCACTGCCGCAAATACCGAGAACACCGATACGCTCCCTGTTCACAAACGATTGGGTACCCAGGAAGTCCACCGCTGCGCTGAAGGCTTCGGCGTAGATGTCTGGCGAGACGAGGTTGCGCGTTTGACCCTCGCTCTCGCCCCAGAATGACTGGTCGATGGCCAGAGTGACAAAGCCTTGCTCTGCCAGTTTCTGTGCATACAGGTTGGAGCTTTGCTCTTTGACTGCACCCATCGGGTGGCCGACGACGATCGCCGGATGTTTGGCGTTGCGGTTGAGGTCCTTGGGGGTGAACAGGTTCCCGACCACCTTCATCTTGTACTGGTTGTTAAAAGCCACCTTTTGCGTCGCCACTTTCTCGCTTTTGAAAAAGTTATTGGCGCCATTGGACATATCTGACACGGGCTTGTTGTCCGCCGCAAAAGCGGCGCTGCTGGCAACAGACAGAACACCCAGCGCAGCCACGCTGGTGCCGGCTGTCTTGAGAAAATCTCGGCGATCGGATGCTTGCTTGGTCATGTTGGAATCTCCATTGGTGTTGACATGGAGGTATCTTCGCAAACGGAGATCACTTTGACTAGCTAATGAATGCTTAATGAGCATATTAGCCATACTAATTAATGGCCATGTAAAAATGGGGCATGGTGAAACGAAACCTCAACGATCTTTTGTACTTTGTCACGGTGGCCCGAGAAGGCAGCTTCACCCGTGCTGCAGCACTCTTGGGTGTGACCCAATCGGCGCTGAGTCAAGCGATCAGTGGCCTGGAGGAAAAACTCGAAATCCGGCTGCTCACACGCACAACGCGCAGTGTTTCACCCACTGCGGCTGGGGAGCGACTTTTGCAGGCCATCGGTCACCGTTTCGATGAGATTGAAGCGGAAATGGACGTGTTGACTGAGATGCGCGACAAGCCAGCGGGCACCGTGCGGATCACCTGTGGCGATCACATCGTGCGCACCACACTGCTGCCGAAGATCGCCCCCCTGTTGAAAAACCTCCCCGATATCAAAGTCGAGTTCGACATCAACTACGGCTTCAGAGACATCGTGGCCGATCGTTTCGACGCCGGTGTGCGTTTGGGCGATACCATCGACAAAGACATGATTGCGGTACCGATCGGTCCAAAACTGCGCATGGCCGCCGTGGCGTCGCCAGCGTACTTCGCCAATAACCCAGCACCAAAAACACCTCGAGAGTTGGTGACACACCGCTGTATCAACATGCGTTTTCCAACACATGGTGGCTTGTACGTTTGGGAGTTTGAGCGCCGAAAAGAAAAACTGAATGTCCGCGTTGACGGCCAAATTGCACTCAACAGCACGCCCCACATCGTGCTTGCAGCACTAGAGGGGTTGGGCATCGCCTTCCTTCCAGAAGAGGAATTCCATCCTTACATTGAGGAAGGGCAGCTGGTTCGCGTGTTGCAAGACTGGTGCGCCCCATTTGAAGGCTACTACCTCTACTATCCCAGCCGTCGGCAACCGTCCCCAGCATTCTCACGCGTGGTCGATGCTCTACGTTTCAGCGAACCCGAGCATCAGTAAAGCAATGTTCGCCACAAAAGGCTGGTGACCGGATACAGAGTTTTGAAATTGGACTTCCAGAGACAGCGTACTGGTGACTGACTCTTTGCAATACGTTTCAGAAGTTCATCGCAACCGGGACAAACCACCTGAGCATGTTTCCTTCCTAGTGGTGGATATCATCTATCAGAATTCCGCTTTCGGTCGATCGCCCACAATAGTCGAGTGTGCCATTGCTTGAGTCCAACAAATTCGCAATGCTTTTATTTCCCGTAAGAGCGCTAGTATCTTGCGCACAGCCCTAAAGGGGGGCGTAAAAGTTGGTCTGATTTGTGCCGGGATTCAGGCCAATACAACAGGCACCAGCGAGCGACGCGCCCCCCACCCAATACTCCCCCCATCAGGTCACCCGCTAGTGCGATGCTGACAAGGTCAACATTGCCTTCCACCCTCAGGTTCCCTGTCCGCAGTGCGTCGCTGTCGAGGCGCCAGATGCTGTGCACCTGGCTCTCAAACATGGGGGGCCGGAGCCGAGCTACGGTGCGGAGCGCTATCGTGCACACGTGATTGCCGAGATATCTATGAGCCGTTCTTCAGGACAAGACATTTTTCAGGGTTGCCACGCGCGAAATCAGCAGCCAGTCCAAAAGCACCACAATGAGCAGCACGCCACCCGCCAGCGGGAAGGCCAGTCCGGTGATCAACATCACTAGCGCACCGCCTTTCCACAAAGGTGTCTGGGCTGGCACGCCAGGCGCCACCAAGCTGTCACTACCCTTCGGACGGCGCACCCACCACATCGCGATGCCGCTCACGCACAGCAACACAACGGCCAGACACAACAGCACGTTGGTCCATGCGCTTCACCGGCCGATATCCCCCTGGTGCAGCGCAATGCCGATAGCCATGCCTTTGGCCACCATGGAATAGTCGGCAAAGGCCGCATCCGCCAGCACACGACCGGTGCACTGGTTCACGTGCACAGTGCGATCCTTGAAGGGGTTGGTCAGGTCGCCACTCATGGTGTCGGCAGAGAGGGTGTACACGCCTTTTTCATCCTGCGGCACATTGATATGGAACTGCCCTGCAAAGCCCAAACGATGGGCCAAAGCCGCCACACCGTCGAGGTTGACCGGTTCGCCGGCTGCCACGCCTGGCACGCCGGCGTCCGAGCCGGACTGCGGCAAAGGCGTTTGTTCCAGGCCCCATGGCACATCGCGAATGCCAGCTGTATTCAGGCTGGCGTGTGTCAGATCGGAGGTGGGAGCCGCATCCCACTTGGCAGCGGGGAAGGTGCCCCAGGGCTGCACAAATTTGCCGCCCCACACCTCGGTCCATGACATGCCGGTCAGCAAGAAAGAGAACAACACGAGGCTGAGCCAGACGCCCAGGCTGGCGTGCAAGGACTTCCACCACCGGCGGCCGGTTGCCCGCCATTCGGGCATGAGCGCCTGTGCCCAGGCAAAGCCCGTGTTGTTTTTGTCCACGGACGTGATCACAGTGGCCGTGTAAGGGTCCACTGCAACCGCTTCAGTCGTATCGCCCTGTGCCAGGATGAACCAGGCGGCGAGCTCCGGGGACTTGGGTGCGATGTATTCCTGCAGCTTGGCGTCCGGAAACTGCGCAAAGACCGCTTTGGCCAGGGCTGTCACCGTCTGCGTCGTGTTTTGCGGCTGCACATACACGAGGTTACCTAGCTGACTCTGGACGCCGGTGAAATACACCATCACCAGACCGGTCATGGCCAGGACGGTGAGGAAAGGAACAACAAACAAACCTGCATAGAAGTGCCAACGCCAGGCGGTAGCATAAAAACGGGATGATGAAGACGCGCTCACGGGCGCGGGTGCTGAAGACGACATAGGGAATACATCCAAAAAAGCGGGAACACGGGTCGACTCGCGGGTACAACGCGCATCAACCATGAAGAGACTGCTGCCTGCGAGGGCAGCAAAGGCTCAGGCACGTGCTGTCGGACCGCGCGCCGGGGGCGCTCGCTGAATGTCTGTGAAGAAGAAAAACGCCTGCCGGACCGGGTACGCCTGGTTTCCGCCAATCTCCACGAAGAGGTGAGGCTGATGGGGCGGCGGGGCCGCCATGCGGTCCGTGGCTTGCAGGCAAAACGGGCAATGGTCCAAGGAAGGGCGCGGCGCCTGCCCGTTAGCGGCTCCGTCCGTTGAAGACTCGGGTGAGGTGCTCACCCAGACTGCACCGCCATCTGCGGTACAGATTTCTTGCATAGGCCCCGATGCATTCCAGACCAGTGCACGTGACACCGTAGGTGCCAGTGCCCCCAGCACCAGAACGCACAGCACTAGCCATATCGCCCAGGGGCGGTGGATGGACTTGTGGCGGGCGAGGCTGGGGGGCACGCATGGTCAAGTTGCCAAGGGCTTTTGATGACGCACTCAGTGTTTGTGCTCACCGTGATCTGCAGCAGCGTCATGCCCCATGGCGCCATGGTCTCCATGCATGGCGGCGGCAGGCGCACCCGCAGGCGCCGTCTGCGACACCGGTACCTTCAGTTCTTTCTTGGTCTCCACGCCTTGGGCGTCTTTGAACACCAGGGTGAGTGGAATGGTGGTGTCTTTCCGCAATGGCAGCTTCAGGTCCATCAACATGACGTGGTATCCACCGGGCGTGAGCGCCACGGCCTTGCCCGCTGGCAAATCGAGGCCACCGGCGAGGGCGCGCATTTTCATGACATCACCCTCCATCTTCATCTCATGTACCTCGGCGATACCGGCCACGGGTGAGCTCACGCTCAACAGTTTGGACGCCGTCGGGGCGGTCAGGGTCATGAAGGCGCCGGTTGCCTTTTGGCCTTGTACCGTGGCTCGGGCCCAGGCGTTTTGCACATCCACCGCCTGCGCCAAAGCGCCTGCAGCCATCACGGAGAGTCCAGCAGCCAATGCGGCTGACAAAGTCCAACGGGGGAAAGTCATGAAAAGCTCCTCGTCAAAATCAATGGGCGTGACCGCCAGCGGCCTGCACATCTAGCACTTCGAGGCTTGCGGCAGGGAATTTCAGGCTATGGGCATCTTGGCCTGCACTGGGAACCTCGACCCAGGCGTTGCTGCCTTTCTCGCAGGCCTGAACGACCTTGAACCACAACGTGCCGGGCTTTTTGGGCGTGGTGCCACGGAAGATGAACTCTTCTGCAAACGCGTCAGGCAAGGCGTTCTCGGCGCCTTTGGCCGTCCAGGTGATTTCCTGCACGCCTTCGGTGTATTTGGTGCCGTGCATTTCGTAGGGTTGGTCCAGTTTGCCGACCTTGGTGCTCACACTCCAACCGGATTTCACCAAGGGCTGTGCGGCGTTGAATCCGGCGGGGATGGTGACGGTGATCGAAGTGGTGGGCGCGCCTGCACAACCATGACCCACGCGCAGCACGCCGCGGTAACCGGCCCCGGCAGCAGCAGCTTTGTCTTCAAACGTCACATGAGAAAAAGCGGCGCTGGCACCAAGAGAACAAGCGCAAGCAGCAATTAATTGCATAGCAAAACGATTCATAACTACCTCAAAATATTCGTTCGGTACGCCACGTACAGACGCACTGAAGCAGGATTGCGAAACTAACGAAGGGGAAAGACGGACGTGGCCAGACGAACAGCGCCCCGCGCTGTCAGCGGCACTCAGAACGGCGCAGGCGGGCCGCGAGCGGATGCGGCGTTGGCGAAACGGGTCGGAACATGTTCCGGCGGCGATGCCGTTTGCGGACTGCGCACTGCCGGACCAGTTGCCGGGACCCATGAGACCAACGGCGGGGCGCCGACGGGCAGACACATGACGCAGTCCAGCGTGTGGCCCTGCATGCCGGAAGGTGCACCGTCCGGGTTGTCGCCGGTTGATTGGGCCACAAACTTGACGCTGCCCGCCGCGCTGCAGATCAGCATCAGCGCTTGCGGGTTGACGACGGGGGCCGCCACCGCCACCCCGATGGACAACGCAAACCACACCAACATCCAATGGACGATGGAGCGTGCTTCGCGCTGGGATTGAAGGGTGGGCATGGGGCGCGATTATGGTCTAGTGGTATGGAAGATGGCGGCTAGGCAGATCTACTGCCGCAGGAACTCGGCCTTGTGGTCGGCGAGGCCGTGCGGCGCGAAGACGCGGTTGGCGTGCTGCTGGACTTCTGGACCCCGGACGAGCTGCGGGAGCTGGCCGAGATCGAAGCCAACCTGCCCGCCGATGGTCGCGCACCTGGCGAGGTGGTGCCCGTCAAGCTGCGCGCCGCCGTGACCGAAGCCGACACGCTGAAGCTGCATGCCATTCCGCGCAATGGCGGCGAGGGTTGTGAGGAGGGGTTTGAAGTCCGGGCTGACGGCCAGTGAGGTTTTTTGGTGAAAACAGCTTCTGGCGCTGGAATTACCTACGCCAGAAGATATCAATAGATGAGCATGGTGTCCGCCGCCGCCGGGGTGCGGCCCGTGTGCGAGCCTGCGCCAATGCAATCCCCTCATGCTGCGCGAGGGCGTAGCGTCAGAGAGGTCAGGGCGGCGAACAGGCATAGCGCGGCGGTGCCCATGAAAGCCGCCTGGTAACCCTGTAAGAGGGCCTGGGTGGGCGCTGTCTGCGCCGCATGCCGGGTCACAGCATGCGCCAAGGTGGACAACACGGCAATCCCCAGGGCCGCGCCCAGCTGGCGCCCGGTATTGAACAGGCCGGAGGCCAGGCCTGCGGCGGTACGCCGTCGATGGCGGTGTGGGTGCTGGTCATCAACATCAGGCCTAGCCCCAGGCCAACCAGTAACATGGGCCCCAGCACATCGGTGGCAAACACGGGCTGCGCCGGAATAACGCCCAGCCAGAGCAGCCCGGCTGCACTGATCAGGCCGCCCCAGAACGGCAGGCGGCGCACGCCCTGCTCCATCAATCGGCGTGACAGCGGAGCAGCCATCGCCACTGTCAACCCCATGGGCAAGATGGCCAAGCCGGTGTCCAACGGGCTGTAGCCAGCGATTTGCTGCAGCACGATGGAGCCGAAATAGGTAGATGCAGTCAGCGCCGCCCCCATGCACAGCACCACGATATTGCCCATGCGCACGTTGTGCAGTGCAAAAATACTCAGCCGCACCAAGGGCTGTCGGGCCCGGGATTCGATGCGTACAAACAGCAGCAGCACCGCCCCCGCAACCAGTGCGGTCCATACGGTGGGCGAATTCCATCCCAGCGCCATGGACTGCAAGATGCCAAACAGCAAGCTGCCGACTCCCAGGGTGATGGTTACCGCGCCCGGTACATCCAGGCTGGGCGGTTTAGCCGCCTTGCGAGACGGCGCCAGGCACAGCGCCACGGCTACCACCAGCACCAGGCCGATGGGCACATTCACCCACATGACCCATCGCCAGGAGCTCACCGTGGTCAATCAACCGCCCAGCAGCACCCCGCCGGCCGAGGCGATGGAGGTGGACGTGGCCCACCAGGAAATGGCGCGGCCGCGTTCCGGCCCAGCGGGAAACACCGCCATGATGATGGTCAGCGTGGAGGTCGATAGCGCCGATGCGCCCAGGCCTTGCACGGCTCGGGCCAGCAACAACCAAGGTCCGCTAGTGGCCATTCCACCGGCCAGGCTGGCCAGGGTAAATACCAACAGGCCGGCCTGCAGAATACGCCGCCGCCGCCACAGATCACCAGCCCGCGCCGCCAGCAGCATGCAGCCACCCAGCACCAACAGATAGGGGGCCACCACCCTGCCCAGGGTCGCGGTGGACAAATGCAAATCGGCCTGTATCGCTGGCAGCGACACATTGACGATACTGCCGTCCAACACCAGCATGAAGGCCGCCGTACAGGCAATGAGCACCGCCACCCAGGGCGGCGCTTGTGGGCGTAGCAAGGCGGAAGGCATAGCAAGCGTAGCGGACACGGAAACTCCTGAAAAATGTGCAGGTGCAGAGGCGCGGGCTGGATACCGCCGGGCGAAAGGCACAGGGTCAGCGTCAGTGGCACCATGCGCGGCTGGGGGGGCTGATCGCGCCATCGCTGCAGGACCTGCTGCCGCGCGTGCCCTGCGTGATGGGCACCAGCCCGTTGATGCGCTCCCTGGTGCAGCGCGCCGTAGCCTGGGCCGAGCAGGACCAGCTGCAGCCCGAGCAGGAGCGCATCCTGGCCGTATTGCAGGACGAAATCCGCAGCGCACCACAGGAACCGCTGCACCTGCCCATGCCGACTGACCGGCGCCTACTACGCGTGGCTGAGGCCATACTGCGGCAGCCGCAAGATACGCGCACCCTGGCGCAATGGGCCGACTGGGCCGGCCTGTCCGCGCAGACCCTGGGTAGGCTGTGCCAGCAGGAAACCGGCTGCAGCTTTGCCCAATGGCGCCAGCAGGCGCGCCTGATCCATGCGCTGGAGCGCTTGGCCTAAGGCCGGCCCGTAGCCCAGGTGGCCGACGCCCTGGGATACGCCACACCGAGCAATTTCATTGCCATGTTCCGGCGCTGCTTCGGCGACTCGCCGGCACGCTACTTTGCCCTGCGGCGCTAAGCAGGGCGCTGATGACACTTCAAGCATAAAAAAGCTTCCGCCGCAGATGTTGTTTGCGTAAGGAGCCATTCTTGGTCCCTAACCCACATCGGCATCGGCGCCAACACGTCATGTTCTGATTGATGCCAATTGGGCGGTGAACTGAGAGACGTCGCGCCTTTAAACTCCTGCCATGTCCAGCACCCAGACCCTGCCCCAACTCAGCACCGCGCCTGACAAAGGCAATGCCAGAACCGAGGCCGCCCTTAAGCGGCTGCGTACTGCCATGGCGGATATTGAGGCGGAAATCGACCAGCACAACGGCATTTACCCGTTCAACCATGGTCGGGTCACCCAGTCCGAGCTGTGTCGGCGGGCAGATGTCAAGAAGGCCACCTTGCAGAATCCACTGCACAAAGACAGCACGCGTGTGGAGATTCTGAACTGGCTGGAAGCTTTGGGTGCTCGCTTGATACTGAGCCGTGACAGCGTGCGCGAGCGGGTCACGGCCGTTGCTGACGACCTCGCTGCCGAGCTGCAGCGGTTGACGTTGGAGAATCAGGCGTTGCGGATGCGTCTTGCCGAGTCCGAGCGGCTGATTGCCCAACTGCGACTCCTGGAGGTTGAGCTCATGCCACCTGTTGCCCTGAGCTCTGGCCAATGCCAACCCGGCGCACAACTGCGTCACTATAAGGGCGGGCTCTACACAGTGGTTGGCAGCTGCCTGATTGAGGCGACGCTGCAGCCAGGTGTTCTCTACAAACCCCTTCAGGGAGACATGCAGGATACCGTTTGGATGCGCCCTCTGGCTGACATGCAGGAGATGGTTTCAACAGAACACGGAACCGTCCCGAGGTTTGTGTTGATAGTCGACGCAGACTAGGTCGGTTGTTTGCCTGATGGCAGGCGCCAACAGTGATCATGATGGCGCAAGGCTCGCGCGTCTTGGGGTGCACAAACCAGAGGATCACATTGTTGAACGAGCCTTAACTGAGTGGTCTCCGTCATAGACGGCTTATTCAGCGCCAACTCATGGAGTGATCAGGCGCTCAGGCCGCATCACACAGCTGGGGCATCAGCGAGAAAACCACCTTGCCGCAGGCGCCAGTGGCAGGCTTACCTGTCCAGTGGGAAGTTGGAGCAACCGAGTTGGGACGAGATGTCTTTGGCGGCGCCTTGCAGCATGGCCACAATTTCGTCCTTCTTGGAGTCGTCGTAGCGGAAGGTCGGGAACGAAATGCTGAAACCCGCGATCGGCCGGCTCAGGCGGTCAAAAATGGGCACACCCAGGCAGCGGATGTGGTCGTCAAATTCTTCCCGGTCTTCGCCGAAACCCTGAGCCTTGACCTGCTGCAGTTCGGTCACAAACGCTGCGGCGTCCACAATGGTTTTTTCCCGGAAACGCTTGAAATCTGCACCTTTCAAGATGCGGTCACGGCGCTCAGGGTCTTCCCAGGCCATCAAGACCTTGCCAATGGCGGTGCAATGCAACGGCGCGCGTCGTCCCACGCGGGAGTACATGCCCAGGTTGTGGCGCGAGTCCACTTTGTGGATGTAGATGATCTCGCTGTCGATCAGTGTTCCCAAGTGCACCGTTTCGCCGGTGATGTCGGCCATCATCTGCATGTGGTGTTTGGCCAGGTCGACCAAGTCAGGGAATTGCAGGGCCTTGGTGCCCAGCTCGAACATCTTCATGGTTAAACCATAACGTTCGCTGTCCTTTTCCTGTCGGACATAACCCACCGTCATCATGGTTTGCAAAAACCGGTAGACGGTTGCCTTGGGCATGGCCAACCTCACTGAGAGGTCAGAAATGCCGGTCTCGTTGTTTTCAGACAAGGCCTGCAGCAGAGCAAAAACCTTGAGCACGGCCGCCACCGACTCAGGTTGCTTGACATCATAGGATTCATCAGCCATTTTGTTTTGATTCCCCTGGAAGTGTGTTTCAAATTATATTCCTTACAGCCGAAGAAACTACCCAACCAAAGGGTTGGGTAGCCAACAAAGTGCAAGTTTTTGAGGTCACACCGTTTGAAGATCAGCTAATGGAACTGCGACGATGACGTGTGCAGACGCTTGGCCCTGGTCGTGTTATTAACGTGCGAGCCAACCACCATCCACAGCCACGGTGTAGCCGTTGATGTAATCGGCAGCAGCCGATGACAAAAACACCACCGGGCCTGCCATGTCGGCTGGCACACCCCAGCGACCTGCCGGGATGCGATCCAGAATGGCTGTGCTGCGGGCTTCGTCTGCGCGCAGGGCGCTGGTGTTGTCGGTGGACATGTAGCCAGGGGCGATGGCGTTCACATTGATGCCGTGTTTGGCCCATTCGTTGGCCAAGGCACGGGTGATGCCCATCACGCCGCTCTTGGAGGCGGTGTAGGACGGAACCCGCACACCACCCTGATACGACAGCATGGATGCCACGTTGATGATCTTGCCACCTGTGCCTTGCGCGATGTACTGGCGTGCCACGGCTTGCGAGAAGAAGAACACTGACTTGAGGTTGAGGTCAACCACATCGTCCCAGTCTTTCTCACTGAAGTTGATAGCATCTTCGCGGCGGATGATGCCGGCGTTGTTCACCAGAATATCGACGCTGCCTGTCAGAGTCAGCGCCTGTTTCACCAGGCCGTCAATGCTGCTGACGTCTGACAAATTGGCACGCAGATCGAGAAAGCGGCGTCCCGTGGCTTCAATCAGAGTCCGGGTGTCGTCCGGAGCAGCGACGTTGACACCAACGATGTCGGCGCCAGCTTGTGCCAGTGCCAGCGCCATGCCTTGGCCCAAGCCAGTGTTGCAGCCAGTGACGATGGCGACGCGGCCATCCAGTTTGAAGTTGTCCAAAATCATGTTGTTCCTTGTTGTGTTGAGCGGTTTGTTTAGCGAATGGCGTTCATCGGCACGTGATCCATGTCCTTGAAGACTTGGTTTTCACCGACCATGCCCCAGATGAAGGTGTAGGCTTGGGTGCCCACGCCGGAGTGGATCGACCAGCTCGGGCTGATCACCGCTTGTTCGTTGTGAACAACGATGTGGCGGGTCTGGGTGGGCTCACCCATCATGTGGAACACGGCGGCGTTGTCGTTCATGTCGAAGTAGAAATACACCTCCATGCGACGGTCATGGGTGTGGCAGGGCATGGTGTTCCACATGTTGCCGGGTTCCAGCTGGGTCAGGCCCATGGAGAGTTGGCAGGTCGGCAACACATCAGGCACCAGGTACTTGTAGATGGTGCGGCGATTGCTGGTTTCTGGGGCGCCTAGCGTTTCAGGCGACGCTTGTGCCTGGGTGATCTT
Organism: Rhodoferax sp. U11-2br; assembly: GCF_018619435.1. GTDB lineage: Bacteria > Pseudomonadota > Gammaproteobacteria > Burkholderiales > Burkholderiaceae_C > Rhodoferax. The sequence goes on from NZ_JAHFZF010000031.1 coordinate 45,365, forward strand.
GCGGCTGGGGTAGTGGGTGTGTGCCGGCGCACAGTTGAAATACAGTTTGGCGGGGTGTGCAGCGTCAACACTGGTGAATTCCAGCTGCTTGGTGCCTTGACCAATGTACAAGGCCTCACGCGAACCGATCTCGAAAGTCTCGTCATCGGCCACCACGCGGGCAGCGCCGCCAATGTTGATCAGACCCAGTTCCCTGCGTTGCAGAAAAAAGTCTGTACCTGTAAAACGGCCCAGCTCAGGTGAGAAGCGCACCGCTTGGTTGACGGGCATGATGCCGCCAACGATGATGCGGTCGATTTGGCTGTAAGTCAGGGTGGCTTCGTCGGCTTTGAACAGATCTTCAACCAAAAAATGCTTACGCAGGCCTTCGGTGTCAAGTGTGCGAACGTGGTCGCTGTGGATGGGTTGGCGAATTTCCATGGTTGCTCGATATGGGCCTTGTGTGGTGCTGGGTTGATTCGGGCTGCGGCAGACATTGACGCAACGCATAACAATTATGAAATGCAGTTACTATTTATTGAACCAGCGTTTCAAATTGTTTGATGAATGATACATTATCGGAAACGTCTTGTCCTGACAAGCTTGTACTTTTCTGCACAAGCTTGTCTTTTTAACCACCGTGAGTACTGCTATGGAACATTACTTTGACAACGCCAACACCCCCTGGATCGAACTGGGTGATGGCATCCGGCGAAAAATTGTGGGTCATACGCCTGACCTGATGTCTGTGATGGTGCAGTTCGACAAAGGGTCGATCGGCACTGCGCATGCCCATGATGCCCATGACCAGATTGTGTTTGTTGTGGCTGGTTCATTTGAGGTCGAAGTAGCGGGCGTCAAGCGCATCTTGAAGGCCGGAGACTCTTTCATTGCGCCACGCCAGGTGTGGCACGGCGTGGTGTCGCTGGAGCAGGGTGGCATGCTGCTGGACCAATTCTCGCCACGGCGCGACGACTTTCTTGTCTGATGATTCCTCTGGTCAGGCTCGCCGAGCTGCGATGCAGCAGTCTGGGCGACTGGTCAAAGAGTCCCTATTTACGGAGCTTATGAAATGACGCAACAATTTGATCTGGTCGCCCTTGGCGAAGCAATGGTCGAGTTCAACCAGATCCCACAGGGTGATGGCCGGATGTACTTACAGGGGTTTGGCGGCGACACCTCCAACACCACCATTGCGGCCGCTCGGCAAGGCGCGCGTTGTGCGTATGTGTCGCTGGTTGGCAGTGATGCGCTGGGTGACATGTGCTTGGCGCTTTGGAAGTCTGAGGGGGTGGACGTCAGTGCTGTGCACGTGCACAAAGATGCCCCCACAGGGGTCTATTTTGTGCACCATGACGCCGATGGCCACCATTTCTCCTACCTGCGCAAGGGCTCGGCCGCCAGCGGCATGCGGCCATCGGATCTGTCGCCCGCGCTGATTGGCAACACCAAGTACCTGCATGTGACCGGGATCAGCCAGGCCATCAGCGTCAACGCCCATGAGACCGTGGCTGCTGCCATCGCCATGGCCCGAGCCGCTGGCGCCCGTGTGTCTTATGACCCCAACCTGCGATCTGCCCTGTGGTCCCTGGAGGATGCCCGGTCCACGGTCATTGAAACCATCGCTTTGGCAGACGAGTTTCTGCCCGGGCTGGAGGAACTGTCCAAGCTGTCTGGCCTGCATGCGCCCGAAGACCTGGTGGCCTGGGCCCACCAACAAGGCACCAAGGTGGTGGTCATGAAAATGGGCATCGAAGGGGTGATGGTTTCTGATGGCAAGCAGATTCAGAAGATCCCGGCTTTCCCGGTCAAAGCGGTGGATGCCACCGGTGCGGGCGATTGCTTCAACGGCGCTTATCTGGCCCGACGTGCACGGGGTGAGGATGTCTTCGCCAGCGCGCGCTGGGCGGTGGCATCGGCAGCCTTGTCGACCCAAGGGTATGGTGCTGTGGCACCGCTGCCCACTGAGGCACGGGTGGCAGATTTCCTGAAGTCCGCAGCAGCAGCACCCAAACCCTGATCACGGCAGGCGCCACGGCTTGTGTGGCGCCTGATTCTGGGGGGGGGCGGCAGGTTCTTTCCGAGTTATCAATAAAAATAGCACCTAGCCCTTATTGGATAAGGGCTAGGTGCTATTTTTTTTATATAAGCTGTTCGTGGGCTTCGTATCCAGCCCACCCAAGCCCCGACTGGCAGGCGCTTGCGCTGGTGGGGTGTCACCACCCCACCTCCAGCGTTTAGCGGATCACGCGGGCGCCTTTGCCCTTCATGGCCGCTTCCACTTCTTCAACGCGCACCATCGAGGTGTCGCCAGGTGTGGTCATGGCCAGCGCGCCGTGGGCTGCACCGTATTCCACAGCGGCTTGCGGGCCCTTGCCTTCCAGGAAGCCATAGGCCAGACCCGAAGCAAAACCGTCACCTCCACCCACGCGGTCATAAATTTCCAGGTTGTCGCGCTTCATCGACTGGTACAGCTGACCTTCGTAATACAGCAGGGCAGACCAATCGTTGAGCGTGGCTGTGGTTGCCTTGCGCAAGGTGGTTGCGGCCACTTTGAAGTTGGGGAATGCGGTCACTGCGGCCTGAATCATCTTCTTGAAACTGTCGGTTTCGATGTTGGTCAGGTGTTCGTCAGCGCCTTCCACTTCAAAGCCCAGGCAGGCGGTGAAGTCTTCTTCGTTGCCAATCATCACATCGACGTATTTGGCAATGTGGCGGTTGACGCGTTGTGCGCCTTCCTTGCCGCCTTGGCTCTTCCACAAAGAAGCGCGGTAGTTCAGGTCATAAGCCACCACGGTGCCGTACTTTTTGGCCACTTCCACCGCTTCAATCACGGCTTCGGCGGTGTTGCTGGCCAGTGCCGCAAAAATGCCACCGGTATGGAACCAGCGCACACCTTCTTCGCCAAACAGCTTTTCCCAATTGACTTCGCCAGGGCGGATTTGCGACGCAGCGGAATGGCCACGGTCAGAGCAACCCAGCGCCGGACGGACGCCAAAACCTTTTTCGGTGAAGTTCAGGCCAACCCGGGTGTTGTTGCCCAGACCGTCAAAATCACGCCAGATCAGGTGGCTCATGTCAACGCCGCCTTGCATGATCAGATCTTCCACCAGCCAACCCAGGTCGTTCTTGGGCAGGGCGGTCACAACAGCGGCGCGTTTGCCCCAGCATTTGCGCATGGCCCGGGCCACGTTGTATTCACCACCACCTTCCCAGACTTGAAAGCTGCGCGCATTACGCACGCGACCAAAGCCGGGGTCAAAACGCAGCATGACTTCGCCGAACGAAGCACAATCCCATTTGGCTTCCGATGCGGGTTTGATAATAAGTGCGGACATTTTTTTCAATTCCTTCTTGACTGATTATTTGGTGGCCAGTTCGGCCTTGATGGAGGCGGCCAGTTCGACCGTCTTGCGCACGTTGTCTTCGATGCCTTTGTAGTCCTTGGCGTCGAGCAGCTTCTTGGTGATCATGTTGGAGCCAATGCCACAGGCCACAATGCCGGCACCAAACCACTTGCGCAAAGACTCTTCGGTGGGTTCCACACCACCGGTGGGCATGATGCGGCTCCAGGGCATGGGGCCCATCACACTCTTGACAAAGTCTGGGCCACCCACGGACGAACCAGGGAACACCTTGACGATTTCGCAACCCAGTTCTTGCGCGTCACCAATTTCGGTGGCCGAACCGCAGCCTGGGCTGTAGGGGATGCCACGGCGGTTGCAAACCTTGGCCACATCAGCGTTCAGCAGCGGGCCAACCACAAACTTGGCGCCGTTGGCGATAAACAAGCCAGCCGTGGGTGCATCCACGATCGAGCCCACACCCATGATCACCGATGGGTCGGCCTTGGCAAAGTGGCGGGTCACATCCAGGAACACTTGTGCAGCAAAGTCACCGCGGTTGGTGAATTCGACACACTTGGCGCCCGCGTTGGCGCAGGCCTGGATGACGTTGATACACAGTTCAACATCAGGGTGGTAAAAAACCGGGATGATGCTTTGTTTCATCATCGCCGAAAGGACTGCCATACGATCTTTTGATGCCATGCTTACGCTCCTAAAAAAACCTTGTTTAAAAATGCCTGCTGACCCCGTTCAAGGCCAGTCAGACCTGTCATCCATGGGGATTTACATCACCGCACCGACTTGCCACGGCAAGAACTCGTCGTTGCCGTAGCCCAGTTCTTCACTGCGAACCTTTTCACCTGAGGCGTGCCGAATGATGGCGTCGAAGATGCGCTGGCTGATCTCGGTCATGGGGGTGCCGGTGATCAGGTCGCCGCAGTTGACATCCATGTCGTCCTGCATGCGCTCATAGAGTGCGTTGTTGGTGGCCAGTTTGATGGTGGGCACCCCCGCGCAGCCAAACGCCGAGCCACGGCCCGTGGTGAAGCAGATGATTTGTGCACCACCTGCTGCCTGGCCGGTCGCCGACACCGGGTCGTAGCCGGGGGTGTCCATGTAGACAAAACCCTTGGCGGTGATGGGTTCGGCATACAGGTACACACCATTGAGCGTGCTGGTGCCGCCTTTGGCAACGGCCCCCAAAGACTTTTCCAAAATGGTGGTCAGGCCACCCGCCTTGTTGCCCACCGACGGGTTGTTGTCCATCTGGTTGCCATTGCGGGTGGTGTAGTCCTTCCACCACTTGATTCGGTCAATCAGCTTGTGTGCGATCTCGGGGCTGGCAGCGCGGCGTGTCAACAGATGTTCTGCGCCATACACCTCAGGTGTTTCAGACAGGATGGTGGTGCCGCCGTGCGCCACCAGCAAATCAGAGGCGCCACCCAATGCTGGGTTGGCAGTGATGCCGGAGTAACCGTCAGAGCCTCCGCAGTTCAGCCCCACAATCAGGTGGCTGACCGATGTTTTTTCACGCTGGTAGGTATTGGCGCGTTCCAGCATGCTGGTGACCTGCGCAATGCCTTTCTTGATGGCTGCGGTGGTACCACCTTCAGCCTGCATCACCAGTTGTTGCAGCATGCCCTCGTCGTGAGCACCCACCATCTCAACGATGGGGGCAATCTGGTTTTGTTCGCAACCCAGACCCACAAACAACACGCCAGCAAAGTTCGGGTGGCGGGCATAACCGACCATCGTGCGGCGCAGGATGTCCATGCCTTCACTCACCACGCCCATGCCACAACCCAGCGGGTGGGGCAAAGCCACCACGCCATCGATGTTGGGGTAGGCAGCCAGTTTTTCCCGGCTGAAATGGCTGGCAATCGCACGCACCACCGTGGCCGAACAATTGACCGATGCGATGATGGCGATGTAATTGCGTGTACCGACTTTGCCGTTGGGGCGTTTGTAGCCCATGAACGTTGCCGGATGCTCGGCTTTTGGCAACTCGCTAACACCTTGGCCAATGCCGTAATCGCGCTCAAACTCGCCCATGCCCAGGTTGTGTGAATGCACATGCTGACCAGCAGCAATGTTGACCTTGGCAAAGCCGATGATCTGGTTGTACCGGCGTACCGCAGCCCCTTGGGCGATGTCGTGTGCGGCCAGCTTATGACCTGGCGGAATCAGGTCGCGCACCACCAGCTTGTCGGCCAGCAGAGAGGTGCCTGGCAACAGCTGCATGGTGGCGATCAACACATCGTCACTGGCGTGTAAACGGATAACAGAAGATGGCATTGAGTTCCCCTCAATAGTGCTGCGGCTAGACGCCGCAGAGAGTTTTAAATCGTGGCAGAGAACCCGTGCCGAGAAGTCGGACGGGTTCTTGCGAGTCTCAGTAAACTGGCGCGCCTTTGAGCAGGCTCGGAATCCAGGTAGAGAATGCCGGGAAATAGGTCACCACAGCCATCACGGCGAACAGCGCCCCGTAAAACGGCAAGATGCTTTTCATGACCTGTTCCACCGAGACCTCACCAATCGCACACCCGACAAATTGGGTGGTTCCGACCGGAGGTGTGTTGAGACCGAGCGCGCAGTTAAGCAGCATCACGATGCCAAACTGAACCGGGCCCATACCCATGTGGATGGCCAAAGGCAAAAACAACGGCGTGCAGATCAGGATGGTCGAGGCCATGTCCATGAAGGTGCCCAGCAAAAACAGGATCAGATTGATCAGCAAGAACATCACCATCGGATCGGTGGTGGCGCTGAGCAGCAGTTCGGCTGTTTTGTCTGGAATTTCCAGAATGGTCATGATGTACTGGAACATGGTGGAGACACCAATCAGCAGCAGCACCACACCGGTGGTCTTGGCGGCTTTGGCAGCAGCCTTCATCAACTTGTCCCACGTCATGGTTCTGTAACCGACAAAGGTCAAGAACAACGAATACACCACAGCAATACCGGCCGCTTCAGTTGCGGTCGTGATGCCCATGATGATGCAACCGAGAATGATCACCACAACGAACATGCCCGGCAAAGCAGCGACACCCGAGGTCAACACCGCATTCCAGCCCGCAAACTTGTCCAAGGTGCTGCTGCCATCGGCGCGAATGGGATAACCTTCCTTCTTGGCCACCCAGTAGGCTGCAAACAACATGCAGATCATCAGCACAATCACTGGCAACAGACCGGCGAACATCAAGTCCCCAATCGAAACACCCTTGATCATGATGTCTTTGCCCATGAGCAAGCCGCTACTGCTCGATGCTGCAAAAGCATAGATGATCAGATTGTGGGAGGTGGGCATCAGCGCCCCGCACAATGACGCGTGGGTGGTCACGTTGACGGCATAGTCGGCGCTGTAGCCTTCTTTTTTCATCATCGGGATCATCACGCCACCCATGGCGGAGACGTCGGCCACAGGTGAGCCGGAGACACCACCAAACAAGGTGCAAGCAACCACGTTGGCCATGCCCAAGCCACCGCGACGGTGACCGATCATGTTGCGGGCAAAGTTGACAATCTTGTCCGCGATGCCGCCATGCAGCATCAGCTCACCCGAGAAAATGAAGAACGGGATCGCCAGGAACGAAAACACGTTCATGCCAGAAATCATGTTCTGGAATGCCAACTCAAGTGGAAAACCTTCGGTCCAGTAAGTCGCAATACAACTCAACGCGATGGAGAAGGCAACAGGCACCCCCAGCAATAAAAACACCAGAAAACTGATGCAGAGAACGGTCAGTGCCATGATGGAATTACTTTCGTGTCAGAAGACATCGCAATCAGATGCTCAATGGAAAACAGCACAATCATCAACCCAGCCGCGACACAGGGCAGGTAACGAAAGGCTTCTGAAATACCCAGGGTTGGAATCTGGTTGGTCCACACTGACACAGCCATGGTCCAGCAACCCCAAGCGAGAAAACTGCCAAAAACAATGGTGATCAAGCCCACCAAGTTACCAACCCAAAACTGGAATTTGGCAGGAAGCAGGCCAACCAGGGACTCCATACCGATGTGCCCTTCGTCTCGAACTCCGGCCGAGGCGCCAAACATGGCCACATTGATCACCAGAATCAACGCTACTTGCTCAGACCAGGCGGGTGCATCGTTGAGCGCATAACGCCAGATCACGGACCCAAATACCACACCAACGATGCCAAGCAGGCACGCCACAGCAATGTACATTGCCCAACGCGACAGGCGGCTGTTAAGCCACGTTAGCCATTTCATAAACTTACTCCAAAAAAATGCCCGAAAGCGCGATGCAACTTTCGGGCAATATCATCAACCCAACGTCAAATACCAGATTACTTGGTGTTAACGATTTTCTGAACCAACGCCTTCAGTTGAGGTGTTGGAGAGAACTTGTCCCAAACCGGCTTCATGGCGGCAACAAATTCTGGCTTGTTGACATCATCCACAAAGGTGGCGCCAGCCTTCTTAGCTGCTTCCTTGGAAGCCTGTTCTTTCTTGGTCCACAAATCAATGTAGTAAGGCCCAGCTTCCTTCACCGCGTCACGGATGATTTTGTGCTCTTCGGGAGTGAGCGTGTCCCAGACCTTTTTAGAGAACACCAACACTTCAGGTGACATGACGTGCTGAGTTTCGCTGTAGATCGGTGCAGCTTCGTAGTGTTTGGCGGTCTCGTACGAGGGGTAGTTGTTTTCAGCCGCATCGACCAAACCGGTCTTCAAGGCGGTGTAAACCTCGGCCATCGGGATCGGTGTAGGGTTGGCACCCATGGCTTGCACCAGGCTGACCCACAGATCAGACTGCTGAACACGGATCTTCATGCCTTTCATATCGGCCAGGTTGCGCACCGGTTTCTTGGCGTAAACCGAACGTGCACCGGACTCCCACAGAGCCAAGCCCACAAAGCCGGCTTTGTCGAAAGCAGCCAGGATTTCATCGCCAGCAGGGCCGTTCATGGCAGCGCGGAAGTGTTTGACGTCCCGGAAAATGAACGGGAACGAAGGCACCATGGACTCAGGAATGATGCCGTGGAACGCAGCTGTGCTGACGCGGACCATGTCCAACGCGCCAATCTTCACCTGTTCCACGGTGTCTTTTTCAGATCCCAGAGAGCTGTTGCCAAACACCTTGACGTTGTATTTGCCACCGGTTTTTTGACTCACAATTTCGCCAATTTTCTTAACGGTCATCACCGTAGGGTAATCCTGCGGATGCACGTCAGCCGAGCGAAAATCACGCGCATAAGCGCTACCTGCAGCGAATGCAGCAATCAGTGCCGCCGCCAGGATTTTTTTCACATTTCTTTTCATAATTGCCTCATCATTTAGATTAAACAGAGAACACCGCTGAACAAACTTACCAGGGGCACTCGGGCTTCCGCAGCAAGTGCCGGGAATATACGCCAAAATCAAACGGCGCCCAATAATTTTTGAAACAAAATTTCATTTTAGTTTGTGTAAGATTGAGGTAAGTCAAAGTGGATTTTTTCTTAACTAAAACGCCGTTTCAATTTGATTGAATTCTCGTTTGCTTTGAGTTAGAGTCTCTGGCTTGCCTGTTTTTCCACACGGAGTGACCCCATGTCCCCTTTTATGAATGCTGATTTCCTCTTGCCTGACGATTGCTCCAAGAGGCTGTACCACGACTACGCAGCGCAGATGCCGATCATCGACTACCACTGCCATCTGCCCCCCGCTGACATTGCCAGCAATGCTACCTTTCGCAATCTTGCCCATGCTTGGCTGGGTGGTGACCACTATAAATGGCGTGCCATGCGCTCCAACGGCGTGCCTGAGCAAGTCATCACCGGCCATGAACCGGACTACCAAACCTTCTTGGCCTGGGCGCAAACCGTACCACGTTTGGTGGGCAACCCGTTGTACCACTGGACCCATCTGGAACTACAACGCTACTTTGGCATCTTTGAACCCCTGTCAGCAAAAACCGCCCCAGCCATCTGGGAGGCCTGCAACGCTCAAATCGTTCTCCCCGAGTTTGGTGCCCGCTCACTGTTGCAGCGTATGAACGTGCGTGCGGTGGGTACCACCGACGATCCCGCAGACTCGCTGGAACACCATATCGCCTACGCCGCTGTGCGTCAACCGGGCCAACCCGTGATGGTGCCCAGCTTCCGCCCGGACCGCGCCCTGGCCACCGACGACCTGTCCGTCTGGCAGGCTTACATCGACAAACTCGGTGCCAGCGCCAACGTGGCCATCGGCTCTTACCAGTCGCTGATCACCGCACTGGATGCGCGCCACGCCGTGTTCCACAGCCTGGGTTGCCGGGCCTCCGACCATGGCCTGGCGGCGCCCTTTGCCAGCTTCACATCTCCCCAGGCACTTGAGGCGATCTTTGCCAAGCTGCTCAGTGGCAACGCGTTGACGGCCAGCGAGGCGGATGCCTACAAGACGGCGGTATTGCTCGATGTTGGCCGCATGAATGCCAAACGCGGCTGGGCCATGCAGTTGCACTTGGCTGCAGTGCGCAACCTCAACAGTGCCATGTTCAAACAGCTGGGGCCTGACACCGGGTACGACGCGGTGAATGATGAGCAGATTGCGGCCAAGCTCGGCGCCTTCATGAATGCGCTGCAAAGCGAGAACATGTTGCCGAAAACCATTCTGTATTCACTCAACCCGAATGACCTGGAAGTGCTGGGCACGGTCATGGGCTGTTTCCAGGACGGCTCAGTGCCGGGCAAGATCCAGATGGGCTCAGCTTGGTGGTTCAATGACCACATGGACGGCATGCGTCGTCAGATGATCAGTTTGGGCAACCTGGGTGTCTTGTCACGATTTGTGGGCATGCTGACCGACTCGCGCAGCTTCTTGTCTTTCCCGCGCCATGAGTACTTCCGTCGCATCCTGTGTGGACTGGTGGGTGGCTGGATGGAAAACGGAGAAATCCCTTCTGACTTTGAGACCTTTGGTGGCATGGTGCAGGACATCAGTTTTCGCAATGCCAAGAACTACTTCGCCATTCCTGGCGTTGAAGATTAAGTTCAGCCTACTGCATTTTTGCCAATATTGCCATGCGCCTAAGTTTCAGAAGCCTGCCCCACCTTCCCGAGTCGGTCACCCGGCCATCCTACGACCGCAGCCGGGTAGTTGGCTCCATCGTGCATCTGGGCATAGGCGCCTTTCACCGGGCGCACCAAGC
>NZ_JAHFZF010000032.1 GCF_018619435.1 Rhodoferax sp. U11-2br
GGGGTGAAGGTGTGTTTGGGCGCAGGTTGGGGGCCTGAGCGCCCAATCGCGCCACGATATTTATCGCAATACTTCTTTTGCGCCCCTTCAGTTGGTGCGATACAGCCAGCGTTCTACCTAAATTGGCAGCTTTCCATCATTGAAAATTTAACTTGTCGCGTTAATTTTTCAATATTCATTGGAACGGCATCGTGGACGGGTGGTCCTCACTTGCAACGGTTCGACTTGAACGTTCTTGCAACATTTGGCTGCCGGTCAGCGTCTGAAAAATTGATTTAGCTCAACTATAAATAGAGTAGCTGATACCGCTTGTTTTATAAGGGCTAGAAGCACTTTCCATCTATAAAATGTCAACACAAGGGCAGGCCCGCATGGTTGCGGGACAACGTAGCGGCATCAAGCACGCGACAAGAACAATGTCATTCAGGGGGTAATTTGACATGGCGACTTTCATTTCTTCCATCAGCGCCAAGCTTGGCGTGCAGCACATCGGCAAGGTGCAGCCATGAACCAAGTCGCCCCTGAATCTGCCAACAGCCTGCACGCCGAACTGCGCACCCTGATTGCCAGCAGCTTGACCAAAGGAAAGAAGGCCCTGTGAGCGTCTTCCAACCAAAGACATTAATGCGCCCGCCGGTCATGACAATGGCAAGCAGCATGAGTCACATGGTGGCGTTTGCCGATGCGATCCCAATTTTGTCGACACTGTCGGCAAAAAGCTTGCGGCACAAGGTGCAGCTTGTACTGCCACTTACCCAGTTTGTCGCGACAGTGTCACGACATTTGAGTTGGAGCCACTTTGTCAACTTATTGCCCCTCAAATGGCTGTACAAGCACGAGCGCCATGCGGGCGAAGAGGCCCCCATCGGCCTCATCCTGAGCGTCCGCACCCTGGCGCAACGCAAGCTGCCGGTAGAGAACCGGCTGGGCTCTGGCGACTTTGACCCCATCAGCAACAAGATCAAGGTGATGACCATGAAGGTCAGCAAGGGCCTGGAGTTCCCCGTGGTGGCGCTACCCGGCGTGGGGCATATGCCTGCGGCAGGGGAGGATGAGAAGGAAGCGGCGCCGGTGTTTTATGTGGCGGCTACGCAGCAGTTGGTTGTTACGGTCGCTAGAGATTCCAAATGCGCAAAAAACTAACCCCATGATGTAACTCCGATGTCATCCACTTAGAACAGGTTTACAAGGACGACCATGAGCATAGATACAACGAAGTTTCTCGCTAACACATCAAAACTACTAGATGCTCTGCACGTCTTCCAATTTAAGCCAGCCCTTGAACCTAAAAAGGAGCACTATGGTTCTCACATCGCACTCACGGACTTTCAGTTTAATAACGCACGCATCATTCAAGGCCTCAGAGATTCGATAATCGACTGGGTCTTTTCAAAACCTGACGCAAAGAGAATATTTGATGAGGCTTACGGACCAACGTGTGACCTATCAGCTGCTTCTGCGACGTTATACAACTCTGCACGGGAAACAATTCGAATTGCACAACCTCAAGGTCAATTCGGTGAACTACTCCTTAGCTTTTTTTTGCAGCATCTCTTTCATGCAGCCCCACTGCTAAGAAAACAACCCGTTCGCACAAGTGACAATCACGAAAGATTTGGGGCTGACGCAATTCATTACAAAGGAACAGGCGGCAATGAGGTTTATGTTGGCGAATCAAAATGCTACAAAAGCTCATATCAATTTCCTAGCGCCTTCGAGGAGTCAATTACCTCGATGGAGAAAACACTCAGCAGCTTTCATATCGAAATTCGCAAGTTTGTCGCTGGTGGGTTCATAGAGCCTGGACTCAAGCAGGTCGCCGAGCAGCTGCTGTCAAACAAACTGCAACAGGTAAAACTGAACCCTGTCTCAATCATCATATATAACGAGACTGCGAAATTTACCAGCACAGGTCCAGAAATAAAAGAACAGATAAAAAATGCCGTCCTTCATCAATGCTCAAAAATTATGCCTGCAGTTTATAACGATCTGGAGCAATTAGCCCTCAGTCGCTTCACGTATATCATTATTCCTGTTTGGAAGCTCGATGCACTCTTAGATGAATTTGTGAATTCAATATGAAAGAAGCTATAGACATTCTTTTGAAAATCGAACTGCGCGCCGCAGTGGAGTCGATCGGACTGAAATCAACATCCCAAAAAGATCTTATTACTGAGGTCAACCTTTACAAGGTCATCAACGCTATCGAATGCGCAATTCTAAAAAATGAAGAAAGTAAAAAAATCGCGGCAATGTGCGCTCTTTTGTGGACGCACTTTCATAAGCATTTTAACTTGCTTGGGGAATACATAAATTCAGCAATGACGAGGATTGGATTTTCTCCAGTTTCTAAAATGCTGCAGGGAGAAGATGGAAAGATTGTCAATTCATCTTTGGCTTCAACTCTTGAAGAGTACCTTCAAAGCCAGAAATACACGATTGAAACCCTAGGCAAGAAGCTCATCGTTACTGAGTTTCAAAAACGTCTTTGGGACGAACTTGAGCGATCTCCACGTGTTGCAGTATCTGCTCCGACTTCGGCTGGAAAGTCTTACCTCCTCTGCTTGCGTGCTGTACATAATGCGGCGCAGCACGGTGGAGTTTCTTTCTACATTGTCCCCACTGTTACGCTAATGAATCAGGTCGCCACGGACCTGTTCGCGATATCACGCGAAAGCGGTGTCAAAATAAGAATACTGACCACGGTTGATGAAAATATCACCGCTCAGAATGGTGCAATATTTTTTGTGCTAACGCAAGAACGCATCACAGAACGGCTAGACTTCTTAAATAACGGTAACTTCAGCCTTACGCAGCTAATTATCGACGAGGTTCAGAATATTGAGCGAGCCTTTGATATTGGCGACAGCAATTCACGCGCGAAAATGTTGATTGATGTCATTATTGATTTGCATGACAGATTCAGTCCACGCCTATCCGTCGTTTCTGGGCCACGCATTTCTGACATTAGATCGATGGCTGCCTCCCTATTTAACCAACCTGTATCTGAGCAATCGACAACATCCTCACCAGTTGTCAACATTGCCTACAGTATTACCCCGACAGGAAAATGTATTGAAGTTAAGCAATTCTCCGAATTGTCTTCAAACCACCTCAGTGAAATATTGGACAACACAATTGGAGCAACAGGTTTCTCTAAGAAAACATATAGCGACAGTTTTCACGAATATCTTTTCAACGTAGTAGTTGCCAACAAGGGTGGACTTATATTCTCCCCGACATCCGGACAATGCAGAAAGACCGCTCTATCAATTGCAAGGCGTCTTCATAAATCAAAAAACCAAAAGATACACAGCCTTGCTGAGTACATTAAAACGACCGTTTCCCCTTCTTATGATTTAGCTGAATGCATTGAGTCAAAAGTTGCTTTTCATCATGGAAAACTTCCTCCCCATATACGAAATGCGCTCGAGTTCGCCATTGGTCAATCCATAATTGATCATGTCGTTTGCACGACGACACTGATGCAAGGTGTAAATATTCCAGCTAAGACCGTGGTACTCCGAAATCCCAACCTTTTTATTAGGGATATGACTGGAGTGAAACCAACGTTAAGCAATTATGAAATTGCAAACCTTCGCGGTCGAGCGGGAAGATTATTGAGAGATTTTGTAGGTCGGACATTTATCCTCGACGGTACATCCTTCGAAGAGGTAGAAGTTCAATCCAGCTTATTTAAACCAGAAGATATAAAGATAGACGGCAGCTATGCGAAGGTTTTCGAGGAAAACAGGGGAGAGATAGTTCATGCGCTCACATCAAGATTTGATAACTTCCCGCTAAATTCAGTTGCCTCTTACATAGCTAGCGCTATTTATACTGAGAAATTCGCTCAACCGTGGCTAGCACGCAAGGGCATTACCCTGAGTATGACAGAGATCAATGAGATCAAGGGGCGCATGAAGAAACTAGTCGTTAGCGAAGCGGTGTGTAAAAGATTTCGTTATTGGAACCCTTTTGAACTCAATCTCATTGCACAGTCTGCCGATGACTTACGCCTCCCGATATCAATATTTTCTACCGGACTTGGCGAGCAACTAGAAGAACTTATCAATAAAATTAATCAAATTATTCCAGAGCGAACAAAAAAATATGTAGGAGGAAAGAACCTAACTGGTCAAGTTATACCAATTTTTAGCTCAAATGCAGCAAGGTGGGCGAAGGAAATACCATTATTTGAAATTCTCTCAAATAGTTACTCTCGAAAAAGCGCGGATAATACCGAAAGCACAATTAATATGTTGCAGAAGGATATTGCATTTGGATTGCCTTCTCTTCTCGGTCCCGCGTACGCAATCAAAGAAGCCGATTCAAGCTTGCTTTCATTTATGGAGCGAGGTGCATATTCAAAAGAGGTTCGCTTGTTAATTAATGCGAACATACCTCGAGAGATAGCCATTTCGACAAATGCCAAAATGAAGCAGGCAAAGAGACCCCTAAATGATATTTCCGACGCGATTCGCTTCATTGAGGCTTCAAAACTTCCATATTGGGAAGCTGTTCACTTCAAGCATTTGGTTGATTTAAATTCAATTATTGCTGGTTAGCGCGTCGTTGATGCGGTGATTTTTGAATCAGGACTCCGCAGAATTTATAACGGTCAAACCCGTGCGGCCCCTGAAGGTGATGCCCTGGGGCCAGGCCGTTGCCTATGTGGCCGACATCAACGGCTATTTTTTTGGTAGAGCTGTGCTCGCTCATGGGCTGAGCACACTGCAGAATTGCGACGTTTTTAATAGCTTATCGCGCAAATTCCACGGGTGCTATCAGCCTATGCAAACAACAGCTACTCAGTACTCCCCCCCTGTTCAGCCCGCAGCAAGCGGGCCCAAAACCAGTCCAACCAACAAGAAAAGGCCTAGTCCCCATGCATGAAATCATCTGCCCCCACTGCAGCAAAGCCTTCAAGATCGACGAAGCGGGGTACGCCGACATCCTCAAGCAGGTGCGCGATGGCGAGTTTGAGCAAGCTTTGCACGAGCGGCTCGAGCTGGCCGAGCGGGAAAAGCGCGACGCGATTGCCTTGGCCGAGGCCAAGGTCACCAATGCGCTGCAAAAAGCTGCGGCTGCCAAAGACACCGAGATTCAGGCGCTGAAGGCCCAGCTGGATGCGGGCGAGGTGGCGCGCAAGCTGGCGGTCACAGAAGCCCTGGGCACCGTAAGCAAAGAGCGCGATGCGCTGGCCAACGAGCTGGCCCAGGCGCGTACCGCTCAGCAAGCCGCAGCCCAGTTGGCTGAGGCCAAGCTGGCGGCCAGCGACGTGGCGCGCCAGTTGGCCGTGACGGAGGCCGTCAACGAAGCCGTGGGCGTGGTCGCCCAAGAGCGCGACGCATTGAAGAGCGAGCTCAACGTCATCACCGTCAAAAACCAGCTGGAAGAGAAAGCCATCAAGGAGCAATTCGCCGTGCAGCTGCGCGACCGCGAAGGCGAGATTGAGCGCCTGCGAGACATGAAGGCGCGGCTATCGACCAAGATGGTGGGCGAGACGCTGGAGCAGCACTGCGAGATTGAGTTCAACCGCATTCGTGCGGCGGCCTTTCAGCGAGCGCATTTTGAAAAAGACAACGACGCCCGCACCGGCAGCAAGGGCGACTACATCTTTCGCGAGGCGGACGAGCACGGCACCGAGATCGTCTCCATCATGTTTGAGATGAAGAACGAGAGCGACGAGACGGCCACCAAAAAGCGGAACGAGGATTTTCTGAAAGAGCTGGACAAAGACCGCACTGAAAAGGCGTGCGAGTACGCGGTGTTGGTGTCCTTGCTTGAGCCGGAGAGCGAGTTGTACAACAGCGGTATCGTTGATGTGTCGCACCGCTATCCGAAGATGTATGTGGTGCGGCCGCAGTTCTTTGTGCCGCTGATCACGCTCTTGCGCAATGCCGCGTTGAATTCGCTGAAATACAAGTCAGAGCTGGCGCTGGTGCGCTCGCAAAACGTGGACATCACCAAGTTTGAAACCCAGCTCGACGAGTTCAAAATGGCGTTTGGCCGCAACTGGCGCCTGGCCTCCGAAGGCTTTGAAGAAGCTATTCGGCGCATCGACGAAGCAATCAAGGACCTGGAAAAAACCAAGGAAGCGCTGCACAAGTCAGCGAACAACTTGCGGCTCGCCAACGACAAAGCCGACGATCTGACGATCAAGAAGCTCACACGCGGCAACCCCACGATGGCGGCCAAGTTTGCTGAGTTGAACAATAGTTAAGACACCCCATACCGGAGCCCCCATGCAACTCGGCTACACCATCCTCTACGTGCCAGACGTGCCCGCCACGCTCAAGTTCTACGAAGCGGCCTTTGGGCTGACAACGCGGTTTTTGCACGAGGGCGGCGACTATGGCGAGCTGGACACCGGCAGCACCACGCTGGCGTTTTCAGCCCACCGCCTGATGCAGCAGCTGGGCAAGAACCCGCAGCCGGCCAATGCACACGCCCCCTGCTTCGAGATTGCTCTGTGCACCCCCGATGTACCCCAGGCGCTGGCGCAGGCCATTGCCGCCGGTGCCCAGCCCATGCGCCCGGTTGAGGTCATGCCCTGGGGCCAGACCATCGCCTATGTGGCCGACATCAATGGTTTTCTGGTGGAGTTGTGCACGCCCATGGGCTGAGCAATGTCGCCAGGGTGGTGATTCAAGTTTGATAGCTGTTGACCCTTATTCAACAAGGGATGGCGGTCATTTTTAACCCTAATGTCAGTCAAACACCATCCCCGGACCACTCAGCCAGCTTCTGCTGCAGCTCTTCTTTACTGGGCAGGTAAAGCTGGTATTCCCGGGCGTGGATGTTGGCGTCTTTGGGTAGGGTGATTTCCACCAACGCCTCGTGTTTCTTTTTGCACAGCACGATGCCAATGGTGGCGGCTTCGGCATCTGTTTTGACGTGGCGGTCAAAGTAATTGACGTACATCTGCATCTGGCCCAAGTCCTGGTGCGTGAGCTTGCCGAGCTTGAGGTCGATCAGCACATAGCAGCGCAGCAAGCGGTTGTAAAACACCAGATCCACAAAGAAATGGTCGTCATCAAAAGTGAAGCGCTTTTGGCGAGCCTCAAACAAAAAGCCCTTGCCCAGTTCCAGCAAAAAGTGCTCGATCTGATTGATGATGGCCGCTTCCAGGTCCGACTCAGAAAACCGGGCTTGTTCTGACAGGCCCAAAAACTCCAGCACCAGGGGTTCTTTGAGCAGGTCTTTGGGTTGGCTGACGATTTGTCCTTGTTGGGCCAGTTGGCGAATGCCGTCTTGGTCGCGGCTCAGGGCCAGGCGCTCATACAGGCCGCTTTGAAACTGGCGGCGCAGTTCACGCAAGGTCCAGTTTTGGCTGGTGGCTTCGATCTCGTAAAAACTGCGCTCATCGGTTTTTTTGATGCCCAGCAGGAAGACATAGTGGGACCAGCTGAGGGTGAAGGGGCGCTTGCCATTGCCTGCCACCAATAGGTCAGACAGTGTCTGACCTATTGGGCGCGATGTCTGTCCACCCGTAAAGTCAGACGCTGTCTGACCAATTCGAGCGACATACAGCACATAGAACTGCCGCATGAGTTTGAGGTTGGTAAGCGAGAAACCGTTTCCAAACTCGGCGCTCAGACGTTCTGCCAATTGCTTGAGCAATTGCTGGCCGTACTCCGCACGTTCATCGCCCTGCTGTTCAAACTCAACAATATGCCTCCCAATTTCGAAGTTGGTGTGCACCTGTACCAGATCAACACCACGAGCAACCGTGCTGCGGGCGGACTCGATCAGCGCGCGAATGTTGGCAAAAAGCGTTGACTCTGAGTCATTGGTTGGGGGAAATGCGAGGCATCTTCTTCATGGCAGCTCCTCAGACAGCGCCTGTGTATGCATAAAAGCTGTATTTTTGCACAGTATTTTACAGCGTGCCAATGTTGCAATTTGCTCTATTTAAAAGAGCATTTAGTCCTTACTTATAAAGGGCTACCGGCCTAGTTGGTACATAACTCATACCCCGTACTCCGCCCCCCACCCTCCAGCCTGCTCAGCACGCCACGCGCCAGCAGGTCGTTGATGTCGCGCAGTGCCGTGTCTGCGGAGCATTTGCCAATGGCTGCCCATTTGGCGTTGGTGAGCTTGCCCTCCATGCCGTCCAGCACACGGTTCAGCACCAGCGTTTGCCGCGCGTTCATGGGGGTGCCTGCCCAGCGTTGCCAGAACTGCGACTTCATCAGCACACCAGCCAGCATGCCATCAGCACCCTGCACGGCGCGCAGCAGGCAGGCCAAAAACCAGCTCAGCCACGGCGTGACGTCCAGCGTGCCGCGCTGGGTGGCTTCTAGCTGGTCGTAGTACTGTTTGCGCTCGCGCTGTACTTGGGCGCTGAGGCTGTAGAACCTTTGGGCCGTGCCCTCTGCTCGAGCCAGCGCCATGTCACCCACGGCGCGGCTGATGCGGCCGTTGCCGTCGTCAAACGGGTGCAGGGTCACCAGCCACAGGTGGGCCAGACCGGCGTGGATGAGGGCGTCGCCCGCAGGGGCGGCGTTAAACCATTGCAGAAAAGCAGCAGTCTCTGCGGGTAGTGCGGTGGCGGGCGGCGCCTCAAAGTGCACTTTTTCTCTGCCCACGGGGCCAGACACTACTTGCATGGGGCCTGCGGCGTCGTTGCGCCAGGTGCCCACCTGTATGCGCACCCGGCCGCTGTAGCCGGTGGGGAACAGGGCCGCGTGCCAGCCAAACAGGCGCTCTGCGGTGAGCGGCTGGGCGTGGTGCTGGGTAGCGTCTAGCACCATGTCGACCACGCCGTCCACGTTCCGGTCGGCTGGGGCCAGCGCGCCAATGTCCACGCCCAGCCTGCGGGCGATGGAGGAGCGCACGGCGTCCAAGTTGAGCGCCTCGCCTTCAATGGCGCTGGTGGTGATGACTTCTTGCGTAAGGGCTTGCAGCGTGGCCTGGTCGCGCTGCGCCAGCCCCAACTCGGCCATGCGGCCCGCCAGATGGCCCTGCGCGCGGTGCACCTGCGCCAGCGGCGCGGCCAGCGCAGCCGCGTCAAACCGCCACTGCGGCCAGTCGGGGCGCTGCCAAAGGTAGGTGCGCCGGGGTTGGGGTTTGTCGGTCAACATGCGGTGATTATGCGGGTTATTCACCGCTTTATGTGCGGCAAATAAATGTGACATTCGCCGCGCTGGGTGCAGTGCATGCACGGTGCAAGCATCAGAGCCCACATAAATACTCTATTTTTAATAGCTGCCTTCGTATATTCAACGAGGGCTAGAGGCCGATTTGGCATAAAACCCTGCGGCAATGACTCGTTCAGCAAACCGGGGTTTCAACCTTACAGCGCAGGTGCGCGCAGCTACCGGGTACATTGCCCAGCGATGCCACAGCGGCACGGCGGAGCCCGCCCTTTCTCCCTCCCCAACACTTACAGGAACACTCTATGACCAGCGCTATGTACACCCACTCGGTTCCCGTCTTCAAGCAGATGCTGACGGCTTTGAAAACCATTCTTGCGCAGGCAAGCGAATATGCTGGCGCCAGGTCAATCGAGCCCGACGCCTTGTTGCAGGCGCGGCTGGCGCCCGACATGTTTCCGCTGGTCAAGCAGGTGCAGATTGCCGCCGATTTCGCGCGTGGTATCTCGGCACGACTGGCGGGGGTGGAGGTGCCAAAGTTGGAGGGGCAAGAGAAGAGCTTTGCCGATCTGGGTGCGCTTTTGACGCAGACCCTGGCCTTTTTGGACAGCGTGAACGCTGCGCAGTTTGAAGGCAAGGAAGGCGCCGAGATCGTCTTGCGCCCCGGCACGCCGAAGGAGAAAAAACTCAATGGGCAGGCCTACCTGGCGAACTATGGTTTGCCGCAGTTTTTCTTCCACGTGACGACCGCCTACGACATCCTGCGCCACAACGGCTTGGCCATCGGCAAGCGCGATTTCATGGGCGTGTATTAAAGGCAGCCGGGGAAGGTTCCGGCGGCAGGCTCACGGTTCTTTTTTGATAGCTGCTTGCGCTTATTCAACGAGGGCTAGAGACCAATTTGGCGTATAAATACGTGCATTGTTCAACCCACCACCAAAAGGCCACGCCATGCAACTCGGCTACACCATCCTCTACGTGCCAGATGTGCCCGCCACGCTCAGGTTCTATGAAGCGGCCTTTGGGCTGACGACGCGGTTTTTGCACGAGAGCGGCGACTACGGCGAGCTGGACACCGGCAGCACCGCGCTGGCGTTCTCAGCCCACCGCCTGATGCAGCAGCTGGGCAAGAACCCGCAGGCGGCCAAGCCCGAAGCGCCCTGCTTTGAGATTGCGCTGTGCACGCCCGATGTGCCCGCCGCGCTGGCGCAGGCCGTTGCCGCCGGTGCCACGCCCATGCGCCCGGTCGAGGTCATGCCCTGGGGCCAGACCATCGCCTATGTGGCCGACATCAATGGTTTTCTGGTGGAGTTGTGCACGCCCGTGGGCTGATCACCTTGCGGCTGCTTTGGACTTGACTCAGCCCGCCAGCCCCGGCATCCTGAGCTTTTCTTCCAAAACCCCTCACCATGTTTTTTCCGACCCTTTTTGATGCCGGCCTCATCGACTGGACGATCTACACCTACCTTTTTTACCTGTTGTTCGTGGTCACCATGGCGGCCAAGGCGGCGTGGGACCAGCTGAGCATCATGCCCCGCGTGTTGCTGGTGCCTGCGGCGCTGGTCGCGGTGTTGATGGATGTGTTTTTCAACCTGGTCCCTGCGACCATCATTTTTCTAGACCTGCCGCGTGAACTGCTCTTCACCAAGCGGCTGGAGCGTTACAAAGCGCAGGAGGCTGGCTGGCGCTACACCGTGGCACGCTGGATTTGCCAGAACCTGCTCGACCCCTTCCAGCAAGGCGGGCACTGCAAATCGTCATAGCAGCAGGCCCTTATAAATAAAGGGCTAGCGGTCAATTTGGCACTACAAACTGGGCGCTGGCGTCTGCCCGGCGGCGGGGCTGCTGCTGGCTGCTTGCGCGGCGGGTGTGGGCGCTTGCCCGCCCTTCCAGCGCCGGACCACGCGTTGGAAGATCAGCGCATTGGGAATCTGCAGCAGGGTGCCCGGGGTGGGGCTGTCGCTGTCTTCGAGCGAGGTGTAGAGCAGGTTGATGTCAACCACGCGGCCTCGGGCGCCAGGTTTTTCGGCCACGTCCAGCAGCTCGATGCAGTCACCCAGCCGGTAGGGCCGCACGGTGAAGATCAGGAACGCGCAAAACAGGTTGGACAGCACGCTCCAGGCCGCAAAAAAGGCCACCGCACCCACGGTGGCAAAGCCGGTGAAGGCGGTCCAGAGCACGGTGGCCGACACGCCCACGCGCTCCAATACCAGCATCAGGGCCGCCAGCATGATGGTCCAGCGCAGCAGGCCTTTGAGCGGCATCGTTAACGCAACCGGCAGCTGGTAATGTCGGCCAACGCGGCTCACCGCCCGGCGCAGCAGGTACTGCAGCAACCACGCCACCAGCAGGATCAGCAGAATCTGCAGGCCCGGAACAATGATTTCAAGCCAATCGCGTGTCCAGTCGGGCAGGTAGGAGGTGAAGGGTCGAAGCATGTGGGTCGGTCAGAGCGATTGGCACAAAGCCCGCATTTTCCACACATCGGCCGCACCACCCGCCAGGCTTTAGGCAAGGCCACACGGACGCGCCACTGTGCTGCAGCGCAACGCCATCGAAACCGGCCGTCTTATGTCGGTACATCAGTCTGTATGTCAGATAGATACCGGAATTTGTTTTAAAACACTGCAACAATCCGCGCTTTGTACAAGCTACGGAGAAAGCCATGTTCAGTCATGTGATGGTTGGTGTGAAAGACCTTGAGGTCTCCAAGACGTTTTACGACGCTGTGCTCGGCACGCTCGGCATCGGCCCAGGGGTGGCCAACAAAAGCCGCTATTTCTACCGCAGCCCCACCGGCCTGTTTGGCATCACCCTGCCGATCAATGGCGAGCCCGCGACCCATGCCAATGGCAGCACCATCGGGTTTGCCATGCAGTCGCCCGAGCAAGCCGATGCTTTCCATGCAGCTGGTCTGGCCAACGGCGGCACCACGTGTGAAGACCCGCCGGGCTGGCGCGAATTTCCCACCGGGCGCATCTACCTGGCCTATCTGCGCGACCCGGACAAGCACAAGATTTGTGCGATGTATCGGCCTGCCAACTAGGCTTCGCGCCAAACCATGTTGTTACGCCCGTTCCGCTTGGGTGACACGCCCTTGTGACGCGCGGTGTTTCACGCGTCGGTGAATGGACTGGCCCGTTTTACACTGAAATTCACCCCCACCGGAGACCACCCAGATGAGCATTCAGATCCAGCGCAAACCCGGCGCCCCCCTGGCCCAGACCATCCACATGGGTGAACACCAGCTGTGCGCCGATGTGTCCGCCGCCGAGGGGGGTGGTGACGAAGGCCCGAGCCCGCACGACCTGTACGACGCCGCGCTGGGTGCCTGCAAGGCGCTCACCGTTTTGTGGTTTGCCAAAAAGAGAAACATCGCGGTGGACGATGTGCACACCGAGGTGTCGCACGACAGCAGCCAGGAGCGCAACGGTGTCTACAAGCTCAGCACCCGGCTGGTGATCAGCGGCAACTTCAGCGATGCCGAGCTGGCACAGCTGAGCGCCGTGGCCGACAAATGCCCGGTGCACAAGCTCATGACCAGTGTCACCACCGAGATCACCACCACCGTGGAGCGGGCCGCATGAGCGCGCCGCAGCTGCTGGGTGCCCATGCCCATGACCTGGGCGGTGGTTTTGTGGTGCGCCGCCTGTTGCCCGCCGCGCAACGCCAGGCGGTGGGGCCGTTTCTGTTTTTTGACCACTTTGGCCCGGTCACCGTCACACCGGCTGACAACCATGATGTGCGGCCACACCCGCACATCGGCCTGGCAACGCTGACCTATTTGTTTGACGGCGTCATCCAACACCGCGACAACCTGGGCTACGTCCAGCGCATCGAGCCCGGTGCCATCAACTGGATGACGGCGGGCAGCGGCATCGTGCACTCCGAGCGCAAGCCCGAGGCCGAGCGCCACAGCACTTACGTCAACCACGGTCTGCAGCTGTGGTTGGCGTTGCCCGAATCCAAGCAGGAGGTGAGCGCCAGTTTTGTCCACACCCCGGCCAGCGCCATCCCCGAGCTGCAGGACGGTTGCGCCCAGGTGCGGGTGTTGGTGGGGCAGGCGCTGGGTGCCCAGTCGCCGGTGGCCACCCTGTCACCCACGCTGTACCTCGACATTCGCCTGCCTGCCCATGGCCAGTGGACCTTGCCGATGCTGGCTGACGAGCAGGCGGTCTATGGGGTGCAGGGTGATCTGCAGCTGGACGGCCAGCCACTGCCGACCCACACGCTGGCTGTGCTGAGTGAAAGCACTGTGCTGAGCGCCGGGCCAGACGGCGCGCGCCTGATGCTGGTGGGCGGCCAGCCGCTGGGGCGGCGGTTCATCTGGTGGAACTTCGTGTCAACCAGCAGGGAGCGCATCGAACAAGCCTCCCGCGCCTGGGCCGCCATGGACCCCAGCCAGGGCATGGGCCAGGTGCCGGGTGAGACCGAGTACATCCCCTTGCCACAGCGCGAGCCGTCACGCACCACCGGCGGCCAACCTTAAGGAAACACATGGCCAGCCTGGTCTTTCTCAGTATCAACAAGCTCAAGGTCACTAAGAAGTTTCGCGACTCGCTCTTCGCTACGTTGTCCGTTCTGGGGTTAACCGCCTTGGGCTGCGGTGCGGCTTGTGGCATGGAACTGGCCACGTTTGGCAACACCCTTATTTTGTCGGGACCGGTCACAGGCTCAGAGCTTGTTTTGGTCAAAGACGCTTTTGCTGCCAACCCCAAAATTGACCTGGTTGTGTTGCGCAACTCGCACGGTGGCGACGCCTGGACGGGCTACCGGGTTGGCGATGTGCTGCGCGAGGCCGGGGTCACCACTGCGGTTTCGGGGTATTGCATTTCGTCGTGTTCGCGCATGTTTCTGGGCGGCAAATACCGGGTTTTTACAGATGACTATCCGGCGGAGCGCACTTATGTTGGCTTCCATGGGCACTATGACACCCAAGGCAACCTGGACCGCAATTCGGTCAACAAGAGCGGGCTGTTCAGCTGGATCGTCCAGCACTCGGACGGCAAGGCCGATCCTGATCTGGTCATGCGCTGGATTGCCATCGAAAAGAACAAAGGCGCGGCAAACTTCTTTCACCCCGATGTGGCGGCCACCCTGGGACACAGCGTGTTTTTCTGCGATGGCCTGAAGGCACAAAAACCCACAAGTTGCGAACCTGTTCCCACCAACGCGTTCGAGCGCGGTGTGGTGACAGACTTGCGCCGGGTTTCCAGCCCCGATCAGGAAACCTTGCCCGGACGGCTGCGCGCGCGCCAGTTTCCGGCCAGTGGCTTGGCTGCGCTGGAGGACATGCAGAAGCTGCCGCTCGACGCAGCTGCCGGTCAGGAGCAATACCAGCGCTACCTTCAGGCCAGCTTGCCCAGGGCCTTTGCGGTAGCACCAACGAGGCAGCATTGGGCCTGGGTCTCCAGCGCCACAGACGATGTCAACACACTGGCCCTCAAGCGCTGTGAAGAAAGGGCCAAACAGCCTTGCCTGCTGTACAGCGTGGACGACAACGTGGTTTACAAGCCCTGAGCGCTTGGTACAGGTCGCGCCACCGCTACCGAAGGCATGGCACTACCAGAGCGAATGAAGATCCGGTAACGAGGCCGTGGCTGCTACGCCAAATGTAGCAACATGCCCTTTATTTTCAAGGGCTATAGGTCGATTTGACTACTTGATGGGTGACCACCTGCGCATGAGCCACAAACCCTCTGCGCTGTAAATCACCAAGGCAGCCCAGATCATGTAGAAGCCGATGGCACGCGCTGGCTCAAAAGGTTCGCCATACAGCCACACACCCAGCAGCATCTGCAGACTGGGCGAGATGTACTGCAGCAGCCCCAAGGTGGCCAGCGGGATGCGCCGGGCACCGGCCGCAAACAGCAGCAAGGGGATGGCGGTTAGTGGCCCGGCCAGCAGCAGCCAGCCCAGGGTCACCGGGTTGGCCTGCACCAGTGCGCCTTGCCCATGCCAGGTCCACCAGCCCAGCAGCGTCACGGCCACGGGCAGCAGCAGCAAGGTCTCCAGCGTCAGGCCTTCCAGCGCACCCAGCTTGGCCACCTTGCGCAACAGGCCATAGGTGCCAAAGGTCACCGCCAGCACCAGGGCCACCCAGGGCAGTCGGCCTGACTGCACGGTGAGCCACAGCACACCACTGGCGGCCACCGCCACCGCCAGCCACTGTGCCGGGCGCGGGCGTTCGTGCAAAAAGACAAAACCCATCGCCACATTGACCAAGGGCAGGATGAAATAGCCCAAACTGGCATCGAGCATGTGGGCGTTTTGCACCGCCCACACGTACACCGACCAGTTCGCGGACAACAGCAGGGCCGACAGCCCAAACGCCAGCAGCACACGCGGTTGCCGCGACACATCGCGCAGCCAGGCCCAGCGTTTGAGCACCATCAGCACCACCATCAGGAACACAAACGACCACACCATGCGGTGCATCACCACCTCAAACGCATTGACCCCGACCAGTTGTTTGAAATAGACCGGGAACAAGCCCCAAGCCGTGTAGGCCAGTGCGGCATAGAGCAAACCAGGGTTCATAGAAAGCAGATGCCCAGGTGAGGGGCTTTCAGAAGGGGCGGGAGTCAGAGTCTAGTGCTTGCTGCAACATGTGTAGCGCACAATGCCTTTCCAAAGGACCGCTTCTATGCACCGTCGATATCTGATCTCTCTTGCTTTTTTCCTGCCCTTGGGCGGCCTGACCTCGGCCGCTGTGGCCGATACCCTGGTGCAGCCAGACGACGCGACGCAGGCGCTGCCGCAGTTCAAAGTGTCTGCTGCGCGCTTGCAGCAAGCTGTGGCGCAACGTTTCCCGCTGCGTTACCCGGTGTCGGGGCTGTTGAACCTGGATTTACAGGCGCCTCAACTGAGCCTGCTGCCAGCACACAACCGCCTGGGCGCCGAGATGGCCATCGACGCGGCAGGCCCCGCGCTGCAGGGCAGCCACCACGGCACGCTGGCGCTGGACTTTGCGCTGCGTTACGAGGCCAGCGACCTCACGGTGCGCGCCCACCAACTGCGTTTTAAACAGCTGACCATGCCCAGCCTGCAGCCTCGCGTGGCCATGCTGCTCAACACCTACGGCCCCACTTTGAGCGAGCGCGCCCTGATGGAAGTGGTGTTGCACCGCCTGCAGCCTAGTGATCTGGCGCTGCCCAACAGCATGGGCTTGCAGCCCGGCAGCATCAGCGTGACCGACACCGGGCTGGTGATTGGTTTTGTGCCCAAGCCTTTGAGCCCGCCCTGAGGGCGCCTGCACCCCAACAGTTTGGGGTTTGCCTTAAGGCTTGGGCGTCGCAGCAGCCTGCTGGGCTGCGGCTTGTAACACCGCGTCCCAATGGTGCTTGGGGATATGACCCACAAACCGCTCCACCACCAGGTCCATCACCTCGGTCGTGATCTCATGGCCCAGGTAGGGAATGACATCGGCGGTGAGGTCACCACCCAGGGCCACCAGCCGTTGTGCGGCGGTCACGCAGTGCCCGTAGTGGACCACCGGGTCTGACTTGCCGTGGAAAAAATGCAGCGTGGTTTTGTCTGGCGCGTGGTTTGGCAGCTGGGCATAACGCCCGGACAGCGCCACGATGCGCCCGGCCAGCCCGGTTTGCACCTGCGCGGCTTCCAGCGCCAGGGTGGCGCCTTGGCCAAACCCCAACACCGCCGTGGCGCTGGCCTCAACACCGCTGCTTTGCTGCCAGAAACGCAGGTTCTGAATGAAGGCCGGCACCACCGCAGCCACCCGCTCGGCATGGTTGTCGTCGGTGAGCCCCTGCTCTGAAAACCACTGGGCACCGCCGGGCTGGGTGTCGCTGGGGGATGGGGCCTGCACGCTGACGATGAACGCGTTGGGGAACTGCAGCGCCAGCCGCTGCCCCAGGGGCAGCATGTGCTGCGCGCTGGCACCCACACCATGGTGCAAGATCAGGAGCTGTTGTGCGGTCTGAGCGGGTTGCTGGAGGATGATGGCGTCGGACACGGTCAGGCCTTGTGAGGGGTGGTGTTGCAGGAGGGAGCTTGGGGCACAGTTTAAGGGGGTGCCACCGCAGGGGCTGCGATCTGCGCTACCTGCGCCAGCAACTGGCCAACATAAGCGTCCTCAATGCCCAGATGGGTCAACTGCTCGGCCAGCTGTTCGAGGTATTGCCGATTGCTGCCGATGAAGCCAGACGCTGTAGCGATGGCTCTGGCGGTCTTGTCCAGCGGTTGTCGACCCACATACTGGTTGCTGGCGGTGTTGGACACAAAAGCCAGGGCACACAGCGGGCCCTGGGGTGTGCTGAGTGGCAGCATGGCTGGCACATAACTGCCCTGGATCATCTCGCGCCGCCAGAGCATTGCCAGCTCGTCCTGCAGCTGATGGGCCGCGATGCGAAAGGTCAGGCCGGCGCAGCAGCCCGCTTGGTTTTCGAGCGACAACATCAGCGCCGGACAGTCCACCGTGCCACGACCCATGTCGACCTTGAATGAAAAACAGCGTTGGTAACCTGTCAGGTTGGCCAGGCGAACTTCCGCAAACTCAAAGCCCGGGTTCCACATCAGGGAGCCATAGGCAAACACCCACAGGTCCTGCCTTGTGTCGATGTCGGCCAGAAAGGCCTGCATCGACGTCTGCAACACCTGGTCAGACAGACGCCAGTTGTCCGGGCGGCCCTGGCTGCGTGCCAGCGCGTCCCAGGCAGCCATCACCTCGTTGGTGGCGCGCAGTGCCGATTGGCACGGTGCGGTTACCTTGCCCCAAAGATGGGGCAGGTGGGCAAAGGCGTCGGGTGTTTTTGGCATGGTCTCGTGTCAGAGGGTGTTCAGACCTTGCGTGCGTCCAGGCTGAAAGCACCTGCACCGTTGGCCGCCAGGGCCAGCAAGCCGCCCACCACCGCGATGTTCTTCCAGAACAGCAGCTGGGTGACAAAGGCCTGGTCGGCGGGCACCGCCCAATAAGCGTGGAAGAAGAACGACGCCGCCAGGGTGAAGACCCCCAGCACCAGCGCAGCGATGCGGGTGCCAAAACCGGCCAGCAGCGCCAGGCTGCCGACGATTTCGACCACCAGCGCCAGTACGGCACCCACCACCGGCAGAGGCAGCCCCACCGACGCGATGTAGCCCACGGTGCCGGAGAACCCGGCGAGCTTGCCAATACCGGCGGGCAGGAAGAAGGCGGTAAACAACAAACGCGCGGCCAGGGCCAGGCTACTTTGGATGGACTTGGTCATGATGGAGTTCTCTGGATGGTAAAAAAGTTGCATGGGCTGGGCTGCGCTTAACCGCCGTTGTGCTGGTGGAGGGTGAACTCACCCGAGCGTTGGGCCTGGGCCAGTTCAGCCAGCACTTGGTCGCGGGTTTTGCCTGCCTCAACGGCTTTGACCGGGTATTGGCTGGGGTAGAGCTCGTTGAGCTTTTTGCCGGAGTCGCCAAAAGCCTGGATGTCGCCGGTGCGTTGGGCTTCCACCAACTCGGCACGCACTTGGGCACGTGTCTTGCCGACGGTTGTGGCGGCGGAGGTGTTGTCGGCGGGGTAAGCAGCCTCGGCATTGGCATAACCAGCGGTCAGGGCAGACAGGGTGATGGCGAGAACGGCAGCGTAAGTGGTTTTCATGGTTCAAATCCTTTAACAGTTGATAAGGTGAATCCGGTGGGGCCTGTGGCCTTTTCCGGCGTCATCGCGTGGCCTTGAGGGTTGCGTCGCGTTGATGGGATGAACTGTAAAGTTTCTGATTCAATAGATAAACAGCCAAATCATCACAGGTACATTGCTGTTTTAACAACAATAAACCCTGTTTGTCACCCGCGGCGGGGTTCTTGGGGCCTGGGTCGGGCTTGGTCTGTGGGCTGGGCACAACGCCATAATCGCCGCTCCCCATGCCCAAGCCTCCTCTGCCTCATACCCTCCCCCACGCCGTCTCCCGCCTGCGCACCGAACGCTTGGCGCGTGCGGTCAAACCGTTTCGCATGCGCGGTGGCCCGGCAGAGCGTTGCCCCGGCTGCCGGGTCATGTTCAGCCACTGTTTTTGCAACTTGCGCCCGAACGTGGCCACCCAGGCGGGTGTCTGCCTGCTGATGGCCGACATCGAGCCGCTCAAACCCAGCAACACCGGCTGGCTGATTGCCGATGTGGTGCGTGACACCTTTGCATTCAGCTGGGCGCGCACCTGGGTGGACCCGCGCTTGCTGACCCTGCTGGCCGACCCGCAGTGGCAGCCTTATGTGGTGTTTCCGGGGGAGTTTGTGGCACCTGAGCGCGTGGTGCATGCGCTGGTCCCTGAGACGGCCGCGCCGGGGCAGCTGCCCAAGCGCCCGCTGTTTGTGCTGCTGGATGCGACCTGGGCCGAGGCCGGCAAGATGTTTCGCAAAAGCCCGTACCTGAACAATTTTCCGGTGCTGAGCCTGCACCCTGAGCAGGTGTCCAACTACCGGCTGCGCCGATCCAGCCGCAGCGACCACTTCTGCACCTCAGAAGTGGGTGCCCTGTGCCTGGAACTGGCCGGTGAAAACCACGCGGCCGAGGTGCTGGCCACCTACCTCGATGTGTTCACCCACCACTACCTGCAGGCCAAGAACCAGAAGCCGCTGGACCTGGAAGATGCCGCACACCTGCGCTTGCGCGATTTGAGCGGGCAGCGACAATCAGGTGTTTTAAGAGTCACCTCATGACCCCAGACCAGATTCCACCCACTGATGCCACCCACGCGGGAATGTGTGAACCCTGCACCGCTGTCCAGCAAAACTGGCGCCGTGCCCCTGGCCATGCCGAACTGGTGCAGGGTGCCAACCGCAAAGAGCTGCGTGGCGAGACAACGGTCACAGTCACCCGCTACCGTTGCGACCACTGTGGCACGGTGTGGGACTACGAAAACAACAAAGCCAACCAGCGCGCAGGCTGGTCGGTCGTGCCCCTCCGGGCCTAAAACAGCACCAGTGGCCTAATTGGCCACGGTAAAGCGCTGCTGGATGTGGCGCGGCTTTTCCAGCTCGTCGACGATGGCCACGGCCATGTCTTCCACTGAAATGGCGGCAGGTGCCTCACCCTCGCCGGGCAGCGGGTTGTCCAGACCAGTGCGGTACTGGCCGGTGCGTTCACCCGGAGCCAGGATGATCGGGGGCGACAAAAAGGTCCAGTCCAGGCTGGTTTCAAGCTTGAGCCGGTTCAGCGCCTCACGCGCGGCCAGGGCGCCTTGTTTGTACTCGGCCGGGAAACCAGCGGTGTCCACCAGTTGCACACCGGGCGCCACAAACAGGCTGCCCGCGCCACCCACCATCAGGAAACGTTTGATACCCGCGCGTTGGGTGCCGGCCACGATGGCGGCGGTGCCTTCCAGGAACAGGTCGTGGATGCGCGGCTCGGTCCAGCCCGGGTTGTAGGCGCTGACGACGGCGTCATGCCCGGCCACGGCCTGTGCCACTTGGGCCGCGTTCAGCGCGTCGGCCTGCACCACGGTCAAACCCGGCTGGGCGCTGAGTTTGGCCGGGTTACGCGCCAGCACGGTGACCTGGTGGCCGCGGCTCAACAACTCGGTCAACAAGGGGGCGCCGACAAAACCTGTGGCGCCAACGAGTGCAATTTTCATGGTGATCTCCGGTGTGTTTAAGATGCTGATAGTGTCTTTGCTTCACAAACCATTGACTAGATGGTCTATTTGACTAACACTGTGAAGTAAAACTAATGAATAGGGCGCAACACATGGCGCAGATGGACCAACTCAAACGCATGGCGGTGTTTGCCGAGGTGGTGGCGACGGGGTCGCTGTCGGCGGCGGCTCGCCAGTTGCAGATGACGCCCTCGGCGGTGAGCCAGCATCTGCGCCAGCTGGAGTCGGCCCTGGGGCTGGCGCTGTTGCACCGCTCCACCCGCAAACTCACGCTGACCGAGGCTGGTGAACGCTACATCGAGGGCTGTCGCGCCATGGTGGCCGCCGCCCGCAGCGCCGACCAGGCGCTGCTGCGCCACCGCGACGAACCCGAGGGTGAGCTGCGTGTTGCCGCGCCGATTGGCATGGGCGGCTTGCTGGCGCAGGCGCTCGCGCCCTTGCGCCAGCACCCCCGGCTGACGCTGCGCCTGCTGCTCGACGATGCGCTGATTGATCTGATTGAAGAGCGGGTCGACATCGCCCTGCGTGCGGGCAAGCTACCCGACTCCAGCCTCGTGGCGCGCAAGCTGGGCAGCATGGCCGCGCAGATGTGCGCCGCACCGGCCTACCTGGCCGAGCGCGGCTGGCCGCAGCAGCCGCAGGATCTGGCCACGCACGACTGGCTCGGCGGCAGGCCCTCAACCGGTGGTGACGAGACCTTGCTGCTGCACAACGCAGCTGGTGACGAGGTGGCGGTGCAGGTGCACAGCCGCGTCCACGCCAGCCAGGTCTCCGCCTTGCACGCCCTGTGTGTGGCGGGCTGGGGCATCAGTGTGGTGGTCAGCGACGATGACCGCCGCGCGCTGGTGGACGGACGGCTGCTGCCGGTGCTGCCGGGCTGGCAGCTGCCCGTCATGCCGATTTACGCCATCACCCCGCGCCGGGGTGAACAGCCTGCCAAGGTGCGCCATGCGCTGGCGTTGTTGGCCGCCCACTTTGACCAAGCTGCTTGAGTGCTTTTGTTTTCATAGCTGCAAGCCCTTGATGAAAGAGGGATAGAAGCCAATTTGGCACTCAAATCTTTCTGACCTGGCGAAACGTCAGGTTGATGCGCCGCCTGCCCAGCAGCGCGTGTTCCCCCTCGGCCAAGGGCGCCACACCATGAAACGCCAGCCGCGATGGACCACCCCACACCACCACGTCGCCATGCACCAGCCGGTAACGTTGCGGCCGGTCTTGGCGGCTGGGTGTGCCAAACAAAAACACCGCAGGCAGGCCCAGTGACAGCGACACAATGGGTGCGCTCAGGTCCTGCTCATCGCGGTCCTGGTGCAAGGAGAGTTTGGCGCCGGGTTGGTACTGGTTGATCAGGCAGGCGTCGGGCGCAAACTGCGGGTAACCGGCCCGCGCCGCCGCCTGTTGCGCCAACGCCAGACCAACCGCGGGCATGGCTGGCCAAGCCTGGCCTGAGAGCGGGTCGTGTGCCGCATAGCGGTAACCACGCGGGTCGGACACCCAGCCCAGTGGGCCGCAACTGCTGGTCGACACCGACATGGTGTAACCGCCGGGCGTTTGCATGTGGCGCAGCGGCGCATGCTGCAACACGGCCTCAACCGCTTGCAGCAACTCAGGCGCCTCGTTCAAGACGAAACCACGCAGCAGCAGTGCACCCGGCCCGAGGCTTGTGGGTGTCGCATCCGGCTCCGGTGGCAGGTCGTCAAAAAGGTCCATGGCACGCCCGTCGCATTCCTTTATTGATAGCTATTGGCCCTTGTTATAAAAGGGCTAGAGGCCAATTGGTTGCATAAAAATGGTCCATCAACCCGGCGCCAATTCAAACGCGCCGAGCGGCTGCGCCTGGCCGTTGAGAAGAACTTCCACCGGATGGCGACCAGGGTAGTGTTTGCGGGTCGTCATCTCGGTCAAGGAGAGTTTTTTGGACAGTTGCACGGTCTGGCCCGGCGCCAGCTCCAGTGTGGTCAGCTTGAATACCTTGGCGCGGGTCAAACCATTGGCCTTGACATAGTGCACTGCCAAATCCACCAGCACCCGTTGTGACTGGTTTTGGGTATTGGTCAGCGCAAAGCCAATCTGCACCGCACCACCCATCACCGCCTGGCCGGGGCTGATCTGAACCTGGCCCACAGCCAACTGTGCAGCCTGGCCATAACCCAGTACCTTGAGCGCACCGGCTTCGCCGCGTTTCACCGCCGAGCGCAGCGCATGGTTCACGATCCAGGCCCGCTCGGGGCTGGCATCTTGTAACCAGGCCTGGGTGGTGCGTGTCAACAGCTCGGGGTGGTCCTTGCCAATGTCGTTGAGGTTGTTGGCCACCGAGCGGCGCACATACAGCGCCGGATCGTCCTTGAGCAAGTCCAAGAGCGACAACACCGGCGTCGGGTCGGCCTGGAACTGGCGCAGACGTGGCGCCCAGGGCAGGCGCGTGCGCGAGCCCTCAGACACCAGGCGGCGCACATGCTCGCTGGGGTCGGTGGCCCAGACCCTGAACTGCGCCAGTGTGGCCTGCGTGTGCTGCTCCAGAAAAGGGCGGATGCTGAACTCGGCGCTGAAACGCTGGGTCAGTGTGTGTTGGGCGGCCATCGACGCCTCGAAGTGGTCCAGCCCGTAATTGGCCACAAACCGTGTGTGCGGCAGGTACAGAAACGAGCCCAGTGTCAGTCGGGGGTCGCGGCCATGGGGCTGCTCGATGGACGCCATCAAGATGGCCAGTGCCTCGGGGTAGTTCTCTGGCAAGAAGCGGCGCAAAGCCTGGGCGATGTGTTGGCCACGCGCCATCAGCGCCAGGGTGTCAAAACCGTCCAGCACCTCGGCCACAAAACCGGCAGAGTCAAAGGCCGGGTAGACCGCTGCAATCATGCTGGCGATGGCTTGCGGCACGTCGGCGCCGTATTGCTTGATCAGGGGTTCAGCCATGGTGGATGGGGGTGGTCATGAAAGTCCTCTGTGTCCGTTGGGGCAAGCCCCGTTTGCTGGATATACTGTATTTTTACACAGTTATTCAAAGGCTGGGCACCATGGCCATCACCCTCCACCAACTGCGTCGCTTTGCGCTGGCACGCAGCCTGTTTGCACCCACCACACTGCCTGCGGCCATCGCCAAGCTGGGTTTTGTGCAGGCCGACCCGATTCGCGCTCCGGCGCGCGCGCAAGATCTCACCTTGCGCCACCGCGTCAAAGGTTACCGCGCCGGTGATCTGGAGCGGCGTTACCCCAAGCTTGATGTTGAAGAGGACTTTTTCGTCAACTACGGCTTTGTGCCGCGCAGCACCCAGGCGCTGATGCACCCACGTGTACTGCAATCGGTGTGGACGCCGGAGCGTGCTGCGCAGGCCAAGGCGGTGCTGGACTTTGCGCGGGCCCATGGTGTGGTGCACCCGCGTGAGGTGGACACCCACTTTGCCCACGGCTCGGCGCGCAACTGGTTTGGTGGTTCGTCCAACGCCAGCACCCAGCTGCTCGACGACATGCATTACCGCGGCCTGCTGCATATTGCCGGGCGTGTGAGTGGTGTGCGCACCTATGCCGTGCGCGACGGCCTGTCAGAAACCGCGCCGGACCCGGCCCAGGCCATGGACGCGCTGGTGGATGTGATCGTGAACAAATACGCCCCCCTGCCCGAGCGCTCGCTCGGTGAGTTGATCAGCCACTTGCGTGGTGGTACACCGCAGTGGGCAGCCCAGCGCGCCGCTGCGTTCCAGCGGGCCAAACAGCGCCTGGCCAGCGCGCGGGTTGACGGTGTCACCTGGTACTGGCCTGCTGATGAAACCCCTACCAGCCGCCGCTTGACCAACGGCGACATGCTGCGGCTGCTGGCGCCTTTTGACCCGGTGGTGTGGGACCGGCGCCGGTTTGAGCTGTTCTGGGGCTGGGCCTACCGTTTTGAGGCCTACACCCCGGCGCCCAAACGGGTGCGCGGTTATTACGCGCTGCCGCTGTTGTGGCGTGAGCAGGTCATTGGCTGGGGCAATCTGGCAGTGCGTGACAACCAGCTGGACGTTGACCTGGGTTACGTGGCAGGCAGTCCACCGACGGATGCGGCGTTTGCGCAGGCGCTGGAGGAGGAACTGGCGCGGCTGCGCACATTTCTGGCGCTGCCCGAAACACCCCCAGTAGGGCTTCAGCCAGACGCACGGGGCTGATTTGTGCGCTGGGGCTGACAATCCAGCTCCCCCAGCCCCGACCCAACGCCCCATGAAACCACCTGCCCGACTGATGTCCCTGATTGAAGAGGGCCTGATCGACAGCGTGGTGCGCCAGCTCATGAGTGGCAAGGAGGCGATGGTGTTTGTGGTGCGCTGTGGTGCGGAGACCCGCTGCGCCAAGATCTACAAAGAGGCCACCCAGCGCAGCTTTCGCCAGGCGGTGGACTACACCGAAAACCGCAAGGTGAAGAACTCGCGCTCGGCGCGCGCCATGGCCAAGGGCAGCAAGTTTGGCCGGCAGGAACAAGAAGCCGCCTGGCAAAGCGCCGAGGTTGATGCCCTCTACCGCCTGGCCGCCGCCGGTGTGCGGGTGCCCCAGCCCTACAACTTTTGCGACGGCGTGTTGCTGATGGAGCTGGTGACCGACGCCCATGGCGACGCCGCCCCGCGCCTGAACGATGTGGCCTTTAGCCCTGAGCAGGCGCGCCAGCACCACGCCACCCTGATCAAAGAGGTGGTGCGTATGCTGGGCGCTGGCGTGGTACACGGCGATTTGTCCGAGTTCAACATCCTGCTGGCGCACACAACGGGTGTGGATGGGGCCGACGGGCTGGACGAGCCGGTGATCATTGACCTGCCGCAAGCTGTGGACGCAGCGGGCAACAACCACGCCCAGCGCATGCTGCTGCGCGATGTGGCGAATCTGCGCGACTTCTTTGGCCAGTTCGCCCCCGAACTGCTGGCCACTCAGTACGGCCCGGAAATCTGGAGCCTGTACCAGGCAGGGCTGCTGAGTGTGGACACACCACTCACAGGTCAGTTTGAGCGCACTCAAGCCAGTGTGGACATGCAGGCGGTGCTGCGCGAGATTGACGACGCGCGGGCCGAAGACGCGGCGCGTCGGTTGCGGATGGCCACGGCGGGGTGAGTTGATTAGGTAGCTGTGCCTTGTCACGCTTCATTCTGTCGGCGCTATTTTTTCAGCGCATAACAGTGGTAAGCCGTTGGCATGCCTCTAACTCTGACTTGCGGCTGTATTCGAGGGCAACTCATGAGATGGGACGAAGGTTGTGTCTACGTTCATGGCTCACTTCGCAAAAGCCATGGTTGCGATAAAAGCCAGATAGACCACTGCTGTCCCCCAAAAGTAAATCGTGCGCTTTATGGGACTACCTTCATTGCCGCCTTTGAGTTCAACAAATTGCGATGGCCACATCCGCTTATCGAACGCATAAGCAAAATAATTCCAAGAACAAAAGGTCCAGATAAACCATATGCCATTTGCATAGCCTGGCTTAAATTCTCTGAATAATGTGACCAAAGCAGTCAGAACAAAAGTCACACAGGTCACCCGGAGCGCTTTATTTTTTGCTGTCATCTGGCTTGACTCCAAACAGATCAATCTTGACACCATTCACAAAGACAGCGACCAGGGCCTAACGCACCGCCTCATCCGGCACCACAGCGGGTGCGGGCACAGACACCGGTGCCACCGGTCCCAGCGTAGGCACGGCGGTGGAGGCTGAAATGGGCGATACCGGCGCACTGGCAGGCAGCGTCACCGTGGACGCCACCACCTCGACCGGCTCGCTGGCGGGCACAGCGGGTTCCTCCACCACCTCCTCGTCCGGGATGGGGGCGGGCGCATGCACCGGCTGTGGCACAGGTACGGGCTTGGGTGCCATCAGGCCCTGCACCCAGTCACGCAAGCCCTTGGCCAGCTGGCTGAAAAAGCCCTCGGGCGGTGCCTCAAAGCGTTCGCGTGGGTCGATCAGTTTTGTTCGCAGCGCCTGCTTGGTGACCTCACCCACAATCGGCAAGGCGCTGTGCGCGCCCTGGCCCCAGTAGTCGCTGCGCAGGGTGATGCGGCCATCATTGAAGCCGACCCAGGCACCGGCCACCAACTGCGGGTGCATCAGGATGAACCAGCCGTCGGTGTTGTCCTGGGTGGTGCCGGTTTTGCCGGCCACATCAGCACGGATGCCATAGCGGCTGCGGATGGCCACGCCCGTGCCTTTGTCCACCACACCCCGCATGGCGTCGAGCAGCTGGTAGTTGGCTTGGGCTGACAGGGCCCGCTGGGGTTTGGCCGGTGCAAACTCGGCCAGCACCTCACCCTGGCGATTTTCGATACGGGTCACCAGCATTGGCGCCAGGTACTGACCGTCATGCGCGATGCTGCTGTAGGCGCTGACCATTTCCTTCAAGCTCACCGGGCTGGTGCCCAGGGCCAGCGCGGGCACCGCCTCCAGCGGGCTCTCGTTGACACCCATGGCACGTGCCAGCCGGGCCACCCGCTCGGGGCCCACGGACTGCATCAGTTGGGCGGTGATGGTGTTTTTGGAATAGGCCAGCGCGTCGCGCAGTCGCATGGGTTTGTCGCCGGGCGGGCCGCCGTCGCTGGGGCGCCAGACTTCACCACCGGGCAGCGGGATCTCCACCGCCTGGTCGATCAGCGTGTCGTCGGGGCTGGCGCCCTTGTCGAAGGCGGCGCCGTAGACAAAGGGTTTGAAGGTGGAGCCGGGCTGGCGGCGCGCTTGTGACACATGGTCAAACGGCTCTTGCGCAAAGTCGCGGCTGCCCACCCAGGCGCGCACCTGGCCGTTGCGCGGGTCCAGTGCCAGGAAACCGGCCTGCAGACGGGTTTTCTGGGTGCGCAGCTGGCCCATGAAGCTGCTGTCTTTCAGCAGCGCCTTCAGCACGTCGTCAGCGTTTTGGCCCGCCTCGACCGCACGGCGGAATTCCGGTGTTTCGCGCACCAGGGTCTTGACCAGGGCGCTGTCTGGCCCCCAGACACGGCGCGGTTGCCAGGCGGCATCGGCGAGGCTTTGCAGGTGGCGGCTTTGGCGTGCCAGCGCCTGGTTGGCCAGGGTCTGCAGACGTGCGTCGATGGTGGTGTGCACCACCAGGCCGTCGGCATAGAGGTTGTAGTCGTGGTCGTCGGCCCAGTCGATCAGCCATTTGCGCAGCTGCACCGCAAAGTGGGGCACCGGGCCGGTGTCTTCCACCTGTCGCTCAAAGTCAATGCGCAGCGGGCGTTTGTTCAGGCTGGTGTACTGCGCCGCCTCAAGCTGCCCACGTTTGACCATCTGCGCCAACACGGTGTTGCGCCGCTGCAAGGCGCGCTCGGGGTTGAGCACCGGGTTGTAGTAGCTGTTGCCCTTGAGCATGCCCACCAGCGTGGCGCTCTCCAGCAGGCTGAGTTGGTCGGCTGACTTGTCAAAGTAGGTGCGCGCCGCCATCTCGATGCCGTAGGCGTTGTAGAGAAAGGGCACGGTGTTGAGGTAGGTCTCCAGAATCTCGGGCTTGGTGTAGAGCGCCTCGATCTTGAATGCGGTGATGGCTTCCTTGAGCTTGCGCGTGAGCGTCGGCGCCCGGCCAATCTCTTGGGGAAACAGGTTGCGCGCGAGTTGTTGGGTCAGGGTCGAGCCGCCTTGCCGGTCACCTGAGAAGGTTTGTAGCGCGGCCGACGCAGTGCGCCGCCAGTCCAGCCCGAAGTGTTCGTAAAAACGGTGGTCTTCGGTGGCGATCAGCGCGTTCACCACCGAGGGCGACACGTCTTTGAGCGGCACCCAGACCCGGTTGGCCCATTTGAATTCGGTCAATAACTTGCCGTCGCTCGACATCACCTGGGCGGGCAAATCCAGCTTGGCCTTGCGGATGTCGCTGATGGCAGGGGTGAAGGGAATCAGCAGCAGCGTGTAGACCAGCAACAGCGTCGGCAGCGCAGCCAGTGTCCAGACCAGCTCGCGCCGGGTCGGGCGGCGCCATCGCTGCAGAAACTCAGTCAAAAAAGGGGGGAATCGAGAGGGTAAGGACACGCCGGAACCAGTGGGCATAGACTGCCGTAGAGGCGGATTATCCGCCGCATTCAACCGCCCCCGAAGGACGCATCCATGACCGACCTCTCTGCTTTTGCCATCACCCGCAAGTGGCCTGCCCAACACCCGGAGCGCCTGCAGCTGTATTCGCTGCCCACGCCCAACGGCGTCAAGGTCTCCATCATGCTGGAAGAAACCGGCTTGCCGTATGAGGCACATTTGGTCAGTTTTGAGACCAACGACCAGCTCTCACCCGAGTTTGTCGCGACCTTTCCCAACAACAAAATCCCGGCCATCATCGACCCCAAGGGCCCTGGTGGCCAGCCGCTGGCGTTGTTTGAGTCGGGTGCCATCCTGTTGTACCTGGCCGAGAAAACCGGCCAGTTCCTGCCAGCCGCCCCGGCGGCACGTTATGAGACCATTCAGTGGCTGATGTTTCAGATGGGTGGCATCGGCCCGATGTTTGGCCAGCTCGGCTTCTTCAACGTATTTGCTGGCAAAGACTTTGAGGACAAACGCCCACGTGACCGTTATGTGGCGGAGTCCCGGCGCCTGCTCGGTGTGCTCAACCAGCGCCTGGCCACACGCGCCTGGGTCTTGGGTGATGACTACACCATTGCCGACATCGCCATCCTGCCATGGGTGCGTAACCTGATTGAGCGTTACCAAGCAGCGGATCTGGTCGGCATGGCCGACTTCCCGCACGTCACGCGTGTGCTGGCGGCCTTTGTCGCGCGGCCTGCGGTGGCGCGTGGGCTG
The DNA here is from genome assembly GCF_018619435.1 of Rhodoferax sp. U11-2br. Taxonomy (GTDB): domain Bacteria; phylum Pseudomonadota; class Gammaproteobacteria; order Burkholderiales; family Burkholderiaceae_C; genus Rhodoferax. The sequence goes on from NZ_JAHFZF010000032.1 coordinate 29,403, forward strand.
CTGGTGCCACAACGCAGTCCGGTGTAAGCAGCCTGGTTGCTACACTTTATTCTCTGTTTTTGATAGCGACAAGCCCTTTTTGAATAAGGGCTATCGGCCAATATGAAGCAGGTTCTGTTCAACAACCGGCGTGAATCAGACGGCTAGGGGGGCCGTTTCTGCGTTCGGGCTGCTGCCTTCTGCCGCTGGCGTGGGCAGCTCGCAGACGACGCGGTTGCGGCCTTGTGTCTTGGCCACGTACATCGCCAGGTCGGCCCGGTGCATCAGGCTCGACAGGCTGGTGTCTTCCTTTTGCAACAAGGCAATGCCGATGCTGACGGTCTGGCAGATGGCCTGACCCTGCAGCGTGAGCGGCACCGCAGCGGCGGCCTGGCGCAGGCGCTCGGCCGTTTCGGTGGCTTCGGCCTGGGTGGTCTCTGGCATGAGCAGCGCGAACTCTTCGCCACCAAGCCGCCCCAGGCAGTCACCGGTGCGCAGGTTGCGCTTCAGGGCATCCACCACCGCACCCAGCACCTCGTCGCCAGCCAGGTGGCCGTACTGGTCATTGATCTGTTTGAAGTGGTCCAGGTCAATGATCAGCAAGGCCAGCACATGGCAGGAGCGATGGGCGGCCTGGAGTTGCTGGTTGGCCTCGGCCAGGAAATAGCGGCGGTTGACCAGGCCGGTCAGTGCATCGCGTGAGGCCTGCAATTCCAGCTCCCTGATCAAGATCTCGTTGCGCTGGCGCAGTTGCAGGGCCTCGGTCGAGTAGGTGTTGATCTGCCTTGCCACCAGCAGCATTAAGACGCTGAAACCGAGCCCCAGCAGGCTCAGGCCGACATTGAACCAGCTGAGTTCGAGCAAGGGCAGGCCAAGCAGGGCCAGGACGGGAAAGACCATGTCGCGCTCCAGTGTGCGCAGATGGGCATTGCTCATCGAGGTGGTCAGTGCGATCAGCGCGATGTGCACCAGCATGATGAACACCAGGCTGGCAAAGTTGTCATGCTGCCAGGCCCAGAAAACCAGCGACGACCAGGCCAGCATGTGGGCGCCATGGGCCAAGGCGATGCGCCTGGCCCAGTGTGGCTCGTCGGACGCTCCGGCCTGGCTGCGCTTGAAGGCCTGGTAGACGCGGATGTAGTTGGCGATGATCAGCAGCTCAAAACCAGCCCAGATGGCCGCCCAGCTGACCGGCACCCAGTTGGTGAGCATCGCGGCGACCACCAAGGTCAGCAACGGCGCCAGGTAGCGGTCATGCAGATGGATATCCACATACAGGTGTAACTGGGCCAGGCGGATGTCTGCCCTTGGGTCGGTCATCATGGGAAGGTTTTTTTGGGAGTGCGTATAGGGCAAGACTATGCCTGATTGATGTTGCCTTGTCATGGCCGCCCTGGTACGGGAAACTGTATCGCTCAAGTGTTGCGCCCAGCACCACGCGTTTCTGGGTGCGCTGACGCACAGTCCCATCAGCCGCTGACGCAGACAATCGCGCGAGACCCAGGGTGCCCTTGCACCCGTCCCTGTGAAAGTCACACGTTTATGGTTTTTCCTTCCTTGTTGGTGTTGCGGCGTTATGTGTTGTGGGCGCTGGCGGCCCTGTTGACTGCTGTGTTGCTGCTGGTGCTGGTCATCGCCTTGTTCGGCTGGAACTGGTTGCGCGCGCCCATGGAGCGTCTGGCCTTGCAACACACTGGGCGTGAGCTGGTGTTGAGCGGTGATCTGACGGTGGACTTTGGCTGGCCGGTGGCGCGTTTACATGCGACCGGTGTGCGTTTTGCCAACCCGGCCTGGGCCAAGGAAAAACAGATGGTTACGGCAGACGGTGTGGCGGTCGGTCTCGATCTGAGCAGCTTGCTCAAGCGCAACATCGCTTTCACTGAAGTGCGCCTGGAACAGGCCAGCATTTTTCTGGAACAGTCCAACAAGCGCAAAAGCTGGTTGCTGGACATCAACCAGCAGGACGAAAACGACCGCATCCACATCGGGCGGGTGGCGCTGGATCATGGCACGTTGGGGTATGACGATCTGGACCAGAAAACCAGCATCCGCGCTCAGCTGGCCACCGCCTCGGGTGAAACCAGCCGGGCCACGGCGCTGGACCTGAGTTTCTCGGCCACCGGCCAGTTCAAGGGGTTGCCGCTGAAGGCGCAGGGCAGCGGTGGCCCGGTGCTGGCGCTGCGCGACACCAGCCAGCCCTACCCGCTCAAGCTGACAGCCAGCCTCGGACCGACCCAGGTGCAGGTGGACGGCACCGTGACCGGCTTGCTGGCTTTCTCGGCCGTGGACATGCAGATGGCGTTGTCGGGGGGTAGCCTGGAGCAGCTTTACCCCTTGCTGGGCATCACGTTTCCGGACACCCGCCCGTATGCGGTGGCAGGCCATCTGTTGCATGTGGATCAGCGCTGGCGCTTTGAGAAGTTCAGCGGTCGTTTTGGCACCAGCGACATCGCCGGGTTTGTTGAGGTCACGACTGGCGGCCAACGGCCGGTCTTGAACGCCGTGCTCAACTCGCGCCTGCTGGCGCTGGCGGATCTTGGCCCGGTGATTGGCGCGCGGAGCGGCAGTCTGGCCCAGGCCGTGAAAGACCCGCAGGCACAAAAGCGGGTGTTGCCCGAGCTGCCCTTTAAAACCGAGCGTTGGGACTCGGTGGATGCCGATGTGCAGCTCAGCGCCAAAACCTTGCGCCGCGCCGAGGCGCTGCCGCTGGAAGACCTGTCGGTTCACTTGAAACTGCAGGACTCGGTGCTGACGCTGGACCCGCTCAACTTTGGACTGGCCGGTGGGCAGTTGCAGACCCGCATCACGCTGGACGGGCGCAGCACACCGATCCAGGCCAGCGCCCAGGTTCGGGCACGCAAGCTGTTGTTGTCCAAGCTGTTCCCCACGGTGGACCTGAACCAGGCCAGCATTGGCCAGATCAATGGCGAGTTCAAGCTGACTGGCACGGGTAACTCGGTGGGCGACATGTTGGCCAGTGCCAACGGCCAAGTGGGCCTGGTGGTGGCTGGCGGCCAGGTCAGCCGTTTGATGATGGAAAAAGTGGGGCTGCACCTGTGGGAGATCCTGGCGCTGAACCTGACCGGCGACAAGCTGATCAAGCTGCGCTGCGCGGTGGCAGACTTCCAGGTGAAGTCCGGGGTCATGCAGACCGAGGCACTGGTGGTGGACACCCAGGTCACCACCCTATTGGGCAGCGGCAGCATCGACCTGGCCCGTGAGCAGCTGGACCTGACGCTCACCCCCAAGACCAAAACCACCAGCCCGGTGGCCTTGCGCAGCCCGATCTACATTCGCGGCAGTTTTGTCCAACCCCAGGTCAGTGTCGACAAAGGCCAGGTGGCCGCGCGCGCTGCCGGTGCGGTGGCATTGGGCCTGGTCAACCCGTTGCTGGCCTTGTTGCCGCTGATCGACGCGGGCCCCGGCCAGGACAGTGACTGTGGCCAGTTGGTGCGCGATGCGCGGGCCTTGCCGCGCCCAGTGCGCAGCCCTGGCCAGGTGAGCAAGTAGCGCCCAAACCCACCGGCCACCCACACTGCGTGACTCTTGTCACCGTGTGAATGCGAGTGCTGCCCGTATCATGGTTTCCAGCTGTATGAACTGGAGATCTGTTGTTATGAGTACCCCTGTTGCCACACCCGCTGTGGCCTCCTATGGCCGTCTTGAACACCTGCCGGTGTCGATGTTTTCCATCGTCATGGGCCTGGCGGGCACCACCGTCGCGCTGGAGAAAGCCGAACACCTGTGGCACTGGCCGGTGGCGCCCAGTCTGGGGCTGCTGGTGTTGACGGCGCTGGTGTTTGTGCTCATCAGCTTGGCCTATCTGGGCAAATGGGTGTTGCATCGCCCGCAGGTGCTGGTCGAGTTCAACCACCCCATCCGGCTGAGCTTCTTTCCGGCGATGTCGATTGGTATGTTGTTGCTGGCGATTGCGGCCTTGGGCCACGCACCGGCTGTTTCGCTGGTCTTGTGGGCCGTGGGGGCCACGGTGCAACTGCTGTTCACCCTGGTCATCCTGTCGGCCTGGATGCACCACGAGAAGTTCCAGGTGCAGCACAGCAACCCAGCCTGGTTCATCCCGATTGTGGGCAACATCCTGGTGCCCATCGCGGGTGTGCCGCTGGGGTATCAGGAAATCTCGTGGTTTTATTTTAGTGTCGGGCTGATGATGTGGACCCCGCTGCTGGCGGTGTTGTTCAACCGTTTTTTCTTTCACCCGATGCTGCCTGCCAAGCTGCTGCCCACGCTGTTCATCCTGATTGCGCCGCCCGCCGTGGGTTTCATCTCCTGGGTCAAGTTGCACCACGGTGTGGTCGATGATGTGGCGCGCATCCTGTATTACTTTGCCCTGTTCATCACCTTGCTGCTGCTGTCGCAGGTCAAACACTTCTGGCGCCTGTCGTTTGCCCTGCCGTGGTGGGCCTATTCGTTCCCGATGGCGGCGATGACGATTGCCACCTCGGTGATGCTGGACACCGTGGGTGGCGGTTTTTTTGCCTTGCTGTTCCCGCTCTTGCTGACGGTGTTGCTGCTGCTGGTGGCCCTGATCAGCTGGCGCACGCTGCTGGCCTTGAAGCGTGGCCAAATCTGCGTGCCGGAGTAAAACCCTGGGTCCATGACCCGGTGGGTGCCCAGAGGAATGTTATTTTTATAGCGTCCTCCCCTTTTTAAACAAGGGCTGGAGGCCATTTTTGTATAAATAGGCCGCTGCCAGCGCATGCTGAAATCCTGTGCCGATGTGCACCATTCGTGCTTCTAAATCAATAGAATGAGCAACTGCAAGCGGTGTTGACCAGCAGCAAGGCTTAGCACAACGAATGAAGGCGCCAACATGAGTGACTTTGATGCATCCAGCATAGACAGACGCAGCGGGCGCGATCCCCGACTCGTCAGCCAACTCACCCGCAACACCTTTGCCATGGTGCTCGCGGGTGGCCGCGGTAGCCGATTGCGTGAGCTGACCGACTGGCGCTCCAAGCCGGCCGTGCCCTTTGGTGGCAAGTTCCGTATCATTGACTTCACCCTGTCCAACTGCGTCAACTCGGGCGTGCGTCGTGTGGGTGTGGCCACCCAGTACAAGTCACAGAGCCTGATCCGGCATCTGCAGCTGGGCTGGAGTTTTCTGGATGGCCGTCTGGGCGAGTTCATCGAGATCATGCCCGCGCAGCAGCAGGTGGACGAATCACACTGGTACCAGGGCACGGCGGATGCGGTGTTCCAGAACCTGCGCGAAATCCGCCACGCCAACCCCAAATACGTGCTGATCCTCTCGGGCGACCACATTTACCGCATGGACTACGGCCGACTGCTGCTGGGCCATGTGGAGCGCCAAGCCGACATGACGGTGGCGTGTATCGAGGTGCCGATCCAGGAGGCCAGTGGTTTTGGGGTGATGTCGGTCAACGACGAAGGCCGGGTGGTCGAGTTCCAGGAAAAGCCGGCCCAGCCCCAGCACATGCCGGGCAAGCCCGATGTGGCGCTGGCCAGCATGGGGGTCTACGTGTTCAATGCCCGCTTCCTGTTCGAGCAGCTCAGCCGCGACGCTGACGACCCCAAATCGAGCCACGATTTTGGCAAGGACATCATTCCGCATTGCGTCAAACGCTACCGCACCTTTGCCCAGAGTTTTGCCGACAGCTGTGTCCAGGAACCCGGCAAACCGGCCTACTGGCGTGATGTGGGCACGCTGGACGCTTATTGGTCCGCCAACATGGACCTGGTGCAGGTGACACCCGAGCTGAACCTGTACGACGACAGTTGGCCGATCTGGACTTGGCAGGAGCAGCGTCCACCGGCCAAGTTTGTGTTTGACGACGAAACCCGCCGTGGCAGCGCCATCGACTCGACAGTGTCAGGCGGCTGCATCATCAGCGGGGCCACGGTGCGGCGCTCGATGTTGTTCTCAGGTGTGCATGTGCACAGTTACACCCTGGTGGAAGACTCGGTGGTCTTGCCCAATGTGCAGATTGGCCGCAACTGCGTCATCAAGAAATGTATTCTGGACCGTGAATGCCATTTGCCCGATGGCACCCAGATTGGGGTGGACCCGGAGGCCGATCGCAAACGCTTCCACGTCACCGACTCGGGCATCACGCTGGTCACGCCCAGCATGCTGGGGCAGAACAAGGACTTCATCCGCTGAAACGGCGTTGCTCTTGGTGCGGCCGGTCAGACCGGAACAGATGTAAAAAAAGGCCCGGCTGCTGCGCAGCACGGGCCTTTTTGTTGGGTTAGGCCAGAATTACTTGGCGACCACGCGCACCATTTCCAGGCACTTGTTGGAATAACCCCATTCGTTGTCGTACCAGGCAACCAGTTTCACGAAGGTGCCGTCCAGAGCGATGGAGGCGTCTGCGTCAAACACGCTGGTGCGGGTTTCACCACGGAAGTCGGTGGCCACCACTTTTTCTTCTGTGTAGCCCAGCACGCCCTTCATGGCGCCTTCGCTTTGTGCCTTGATTTCGGCACAAATTTCGGCCATGGTGGCGCTGGTGTTGAGTTCACACGTCAGGTCAACCACCGACACGTCGCTGGTCGGCACGCGGAACGACATGCCGGTGAGCTTCTTGTTGAGGGCCGGAATCACCACGCCCACAGCCTTGGCAGCGCCGGTGCTGGAGGGGATGATGTTTTCCAGAATGCCACGGCCACCGCGCCAGTCTTTGTTGGACGGGCCGTCCACGGTTTTTTGCGTGGCGGTAGCAGCGTGCACGGTGGTCATCAGGCCACGTTTGATGCCGAACTTGTCGTTGATCACCTTGGCCAGAGGGGCCAGGCAGTTGGTGGTGCAAGAGGCGTTGGAGATGATGGTTTGACCAGCATAGGTCTTGTCATTCACACCAAACACAAACATCGGGGTGTCATCTTTGGAAGGTGCCGAGAAGATGACCTTCTTGGCGCCAGCTGCCAGATGCTTTTCGCCGCCGGCCTTGTCCAGGAAAATGCCGGTGGATTCGATCACGATGTCGGCGCCGACTTCGTTCCACTTCAGGTTGACCGGGTCACGTTCTTGCGTCAGGCGGATCTTCTTGCCATTGACGGTGAGGGTGTTGCCGTCGACAGACACGTCGCCCTTGAAGCGGCCGTGCACCGAGTCGTACTTCAGCATGTAGGCCAGGTAGCTGGGCTCCAGCAGGTCGTTGATGGCCACGACTTCGATATCGTCGAAGCTCTGCAGGGCTGAGCGCAACACATTGCGTCCGATGCGGCCAAAGCCGTTGATACCAATCTTGATCGTCATAGATTTTCTCCGGGAGTTAATAAAACCAACCTGTGGCTTAGGCGGCACGCAGGGCCGTCGCTGTCATGTTCCAAGCGGGTCAGGCATCATTTTACGGGCGCTTGACCCGGCTCAGGTACAAACCGGTAACACGTGCCGCTGATGTTTGGCTGACAGGCGTCTGGGCTATGCTTGTTTACACACTACCACCCTGTCAGCACTATGAGCCTGCTTTTTTCTCCCCTGCACCTGCCCTCGCCGCTTGGCGGCATCACCCTGCCCAACCGTCTGGTGGTGGCACCGATGTGCCAGTACCAGGCCATGGACGGCTGCGCCACCGACTGGCACCTGATGCACTGGGGTAACTTGCTCAACAGTGGTGCGGCGATGTTCACCATCGAAGCCACTGCGGTGCTGCCAGAAGGCCGCATCACCCCCCAATGCCTGGGCCTGTGGGACGACAGCACCGAGGCCGCGCTGGGTGAGCATCTGCAGCGCGCTCGCGCCCTGGCGCCGGCCACCGCCGTCTGTATCCAGCTTGCCCACGCCGGGCGCAAGGCCTCCAGCGCAGTGCCCTGGCAGGGCGGGCAGTTGTTGTCACCCGATCAAGGTGGCTGGCAGACGGTGGCGCCCTCGCCGGTGCCACATTTGCCCACCGAAACACCGCCTGCCGCGCTCAGCCTGGCAGGGTTGGCACAGGTCCGAGAGGCCTTTGTGGCCGCTGCGCTACGGGCGCGGCGCATCGGGGTGGATGCCATCGAGTTACATGCGGCGCACGGTTATTTGTTGCACCAGTTTCTGTCACCCTTGGCCAACCAGCGCAGCGATGCTTATGGTGGCTCGTTCGAGAACCGCGTTCGCTTTCCGCTGGAAGTGTTTGCCGCCGTGCGCGCGGCTTATGACGGTGTGCTGGGCCTGCGCCTGTCGGCCACCGACTGGGTCGAGGGTGGCTGGGACCTATCGCAAAGTGAAGCCTTTTGCCAGCTGCTCAAGGCAGCGGGTTGTGACTTCATCCACGTGTCTTCGGGTGGTGTGTCACCGCAGCAAAAAATCGCCCTGGGCGCGGGTTACCAGCTGCCCTTTGCCCGCGCCATCCATGCCAGCAGTGGTCTGGCAACGGTGGCTGTGGGGCTGATCACCGAGCCCGACCAGGCCGAGGCGGTGTTGCAGGCCGGTGACGCGGATCTGGTGGCGTTGGCACGCGCTTTTTTGTACGAGCCACGCTGGGGCTGGCATGCCGCCGCCCGCTTGGGGAGCACGGTGGCCGCCAACCCCAGTTACTGGCGCTGCCTGCCGCGCGAGGCCCAGGCCGCCTTTGGCCAGGTGGCCATTGGCGGGCGCTGAGCCGGTTTAACCCAGCTTGACGCTGGTGGCGTCACCCGTCAGGTAACCCACGGCGGCGCCAAAACGGTTTTTGTAGTTGGCACGCACCAGCGGATCGAGTGTGGCCTGCACCTTGCCGTGCAACTTGGGTTGCCAGTCACCCGGATGCTGGAAGTTGCTGGTGATGTACATCCAGCCATTGAGGTCGTCCACCACCCCCAGGCCGGTGGCTTCGGCGCCTGCGGGCATCGACATCAGGCGGTTGAGTTGTTGGGTGTCGACGTTGTAGGCCCAGACAAAGTTGTTCACATGGGTGCCGCTGTCTTCACCGATGAACAGGGTGCGCAGTTTTTCCGAGAACTTCAGGTTATCGGGGTTGGACACCTTGTCGGGGTTGGCCAGGTTGCCCAGGGCGTCAGGGCTGATGTCTTCACCCATCAGCAGCGCACGGGTAGCCGCTGGCACCCAGTCGCTCTTGATGGCGGCACCGCTCTGGTCGGTCTGGCCACCTGTCAAGGTATGGGCAAAGATGCCGCCAGCCACCAGCGCCTTGTCCAGCGCGATGCCACCGTCTGCGTACCAGCCCTTGCCATTCTTGACCATCGAGTCCTGGATGTTCTGCAGCGCCGAGTAGGCCACCTTGTCTTTGATGTTGACGGTGGTGCCTTCCATCTTGGTGAATGACAGGCTGGCACCGACCAGGGCGGCGTAGCGATGGGTTTCCAGGAAGGCGGCAGCTTTCTCCATGCCGGGTTTGACCTTGACCCAGTTGGCCGCGCCGTTGTGGAAGATTTTGGTGAAGCTGGCGTCTTTCGGGTCGGCCTTGAGCACGGTCATGATGTCAGACGGCTTGAGGGTGTTGGCCAGCTTCTCGATCTCGGCACTGGTAGCGTGGCCGAGCTTGATCCAGGACAGCTTGACCGGCGCATCGGCCGGGTTGATCGAGAAGCCAGAACCCAGCTTGGCCACATACAGCGTGCCCGCCGACAGTTGTTTTTCCTTGTCGGCCACAAACAGGAACAGGCCGCCGTTGGTGGCATCGTCACCCATCAGCACGGTGCGGTTGTCCGGCATGACCTGCACCAGCTCATGTGAAATGCGGCCCAGGCAGAAATGTTTGACCAGGGTGCCGGTGCCGTCCGGGTTGACCGTGACTTCAGGCAGGTGGCCGTAGTGGTAGGGGTTGGCCACATTTTCATCCCCAAACACGTTTTTGCTGAACGCCTTGAACTGCTTGTTGTCGGCAATGAACGGTGCGTCGGGTTCGTACTCTTCACTCGACAGATGGGTGTTCCAGGGCGACAGGCTGGCGCCGCAGGTGATCCACATACCTTGTGCCTCGGAGGTGTCGACGTTGTGGTACTTCACCAGGCTCAGGGCGCCGGTGCTCTGGTCCTGGTCGAGTGTCAGCACCGCAATCGGTGAGGGGAGTGTGCCGTAAGCGTCCACACCACTTTGGTCGGCGTTGGTGTATTCAAACTGCACCACCGCAAACACCGCCTTGCCCTTGATGCCAGGCACCTTGGGTGCATCGAGCTTCAGCAGCGAGGTGCCGTCCGGGCAGTCCGAGAAAAATTGGCGCTCCTTGCCCGGCACCGAACGGTCGATGATCGGGCGGTTCAGGATGTCGACATAACCACCGGCCAGCACCGTGCCGCCTTTGCCGTCGGGCACTTGGTCACCGGTGATGAAAAACGGCTTGTACGCCAGCTTGTAGTTACGGCTGCTGCCGTCTTGCAGCTTCACCTGCAGGCTCGACCCCACCAGGGTGGTGGCCATGGCGGCCGGGTTGGCCAGGCCGGGTGCGGGCATCGAGGTGAAGCTGGCCGAAGCAAACGGACTGGTGCTCAATGCGGCGCCAGCGCTGCCTGCTGAGGTGGCACAGCCCGACAGCAGTGAGCCAGCTGACAAGACGCCAAGCGGCAACATCGGGACGGTGGCGAGAAATTTGAGAGCCTGACGGCGTGAGGTTTCGGGTAAATGGGACATGGTTTTCTTTCCGGTGTTGGGTAGAGTCCGTCTGACGGTTCAAGAGGCGCAGGTAACTGCGTGGTCGTTGACGCAGATCAATCTTAGGAAGCCTATGTGACATTTTTATGAACATGCCGCGACACCTGTCTGCGACACAACACCATCAAAACGTCATCAAACCGACATGGGTTTGACGCAAACTTCCCTGTTTACCGCTGATGAACGCCATGAAAACTGCTCTTGCCGCCTTGAAGTTAACCCGCCTGGGCCTGCACATCGCACGGGGTCTGTGGACGGTGGCTTGGGCTTTTCCGCGGCACACAGCCACTCAGAAAGAAGAAGGAATCAAGGCTTGGGCCCTTGTATTGCTTGGGCTGTTGGCTATTGAATTGGAAGTAAAAGGTCAAGCCCCCGTGCATGGCCCGGTGCTGCTGGCGGCCAACCACATCTCCTGGCTCGACATGGTGGTGCTGATGGCGAGCTGCCCGAACCGTTTTGTCGCCAAGGCCGAGGTGCGCCACTGGCCGCTGGTGGGCCGACTGGCTGACGCCGCGGGTACCTTGTTTGTGACACGCGAATCGCCGCGCGACGCGGTGCGGGTGGTGCACCAGATGGCCGAAGGCCTGAAAAACAACGAAGTACTGACCATCTTCCCTGAAGGCACCACCAGCAACGGGGTGCAGCTGCTGCCGTTTCACGCCAACTTGTTCCAGGCCGCGATCTCGGCCGACGCACCGGTGCAGCCAGTGGCTTTGCAGTTCTCGGACGTCGCCAGTGGCCAGACCAGTCTGGCGCCGTGTTACATCGGGGACGACTCGCTGCTGCAGTCGATCTGGCGCACCCTCAGCGCGCCGCCTTTGGCTGCGGTGATTTGTTTTGGGGAGCCGCAACGGCCACTTGGTCGGGACCGCCGGACCTTGGCACGTGACACCCAGGCGGCGGTGGCCGCTTTACGCACCACCGCTTGAGCGCTGCCGTCTCGGTGGGCAGCGTCCCAGGTGATGACGCGGCTCAGTTGCCCAGAAAGTGTTTGCGGTAACGCGTTGGCAGGTCGTGGATGCGCATCAACATCGGCAGGTCAGCGGTGTTGAAGTCCGGGTCCCAGGCCGGCGCACCGAGCACTTTGGCGCCCAGGCGCAAGTAACCTTTGATCAGCGCCGGGGGTTCCACCTGCAGGCTGGCATCGAGCTGCTCCACCGGCAGGGGAAGGCGCGGGCGCACATGGAATTCGATCGGCGCCATGTGGGTGGACTGCAACTGGCGCCAGATGCTGGCCGCCACATCACCGCTGACCACACCGTTGTGCAGCATCGGGATGCTGGCGCAACCGACCATGGTGTCGAGCTGGTTGCGCACCATGAATTCGGCCAGCGCACCCCACAGCGCCATGATCACACCACCGTGGCGGTGCTCCGGGTGCACACAGCTGCGGCCCAGCTCGACCATGCGTTCGCGCAAGGAGCGCAGGCGCACCAAGTCAAATTCGGTATCGCTATAGGTGCTGCCAATGCGCTTGGCCTGCGCCGGTGTCAACACGCGGTAGGTGCCCACCACCTGCTGGGTGGCCTCGTCACGCACCAGCAGGTGCTCACAGTAGGCGTCAAAAATGTCCACGTCATGGCCGGGCACCGTGGTGCTCAGGCGCGCCCCCATTTCATCGGCAAATACCTGGTACCTCAGACGCTGGGCTTGGCGCACCTCGTCGGCATGGCGCGCCCACGATACCTGCAAACCACCGCGCTCAGTTTTAACCAGATGGGGCGACGGTTCAGGCTGGCGTAGGTCAGGTCGATGAAGTGACCCCCTGGGCAACGAGACCGGGGAAAAAGCAAATGTGGGGTTAGGTAGTTCTCTCATGGTCATGCTCCTTGGTTTGCCATGGATGTTGCGAGACCGTGATGACGCTTTGATGGAGGATCGATGACATTTGCGTGACGTATGCACAGGCGGCATCCGTTGTGCAAAGGCAGCGTCGACACAGGCAGGAACACCTTGTCTCGCTGCCCGAGCGGGTCATCCTGCTGGTGGGTTGGGTGTTCAACGCGCTGCTGCCGCAGCCACTCATAGCCAAATCAGGCTTGAGCCCTTATAGGAAAAGGGCTTAATGCTATTTTTATCGGAGAAGCCATGGGCGCCAAGGCTGATGGCGTGATGCGCACGCGGGTGTGCTGGTCACGCCCGCGTGTGCATGCTGGCGCGGGTGACCTGCCTGCTGTTTAGGCCAAGGCGGGGCGCGACGAGCCGCTGAGTGCGTAGTGGCCAGCCTCCCCCAACTTGAAGGTGCCAACCACCTGCACCAGGTTCTTGGCTTGCGACTTGAGGCTGCTGGCCGCCGCTGCCATTTGCTCCACCAAGGCCGCGTTCTGCTGGGTGGCCTGGTCCATGTGGGTGACCGCCTCGCCGACCTGGGCCACACCCAAAGATTGTTCGGTGCTGGCGGCACTGATCTCACCCATGATGTCGGTTACACGCCGGATGCTGTTGACCACCTCGGTCATGGTTTCACCAGCTTGGTCCACCAGGATGCTGCCTTGCCCGACCCGTTCCACACTGGCGTTGATCAGTTGCTTGATTTCTTTGGCAGCGTCGGCGCTGCGCCCGGCCAGGGAGCGCACCTCGGAGGCCACCACGGCAAAGCCGCGGCCTTGTTCACCGGCACGGGCCGCCTCTACCGCGGCGTTGAGCGCCAGGATGTTGGTTTGGAAGGCGATACCGTCAATGACGCTGATGATGTCGGCAATCTTGAGCGACGACTCGTTGATGCCTTTCATGGTCTGCACCACCTGGCCGACCACCACACCACCTTGTTGCGCTACCGAGGAGGCATTCATGGCCAACTGGTTGGCGGTGCGCGCCGATTCGGCATTCTGTTTGACGGTGGCGCCCAGCTCTTCCATGCTGGCCGAGGTTTCTTCCAGCGCGCTGGCCTGTTGCTCGGTGCGGGCTGACAGGTCGTGGTTGGCGTCGGCAATTTCGGAGCTGGCCGTGGCCACCCCTTCGGAGCCGCTGCGCACATCGCTCACTACTTGGACCAGGCTGCTCTGCATGACCGTCAGGGCTTGCAACAGGTCACCCACCTCGTCGCGACTGGCGTGCAAGATGCGTGCGGTGAGGTCACCGCTGGCGGTTGTCTGAGCAAACACCACCGCTTCACCAATGGGGCGGGTGACCGAACGGGTGATCACCACCGCCAAAATCGCGGCCAGCAGCAGGGCCGCCAAAGTGGCAGCGGCAATGATGATGGTGGTGGTGGTATTGGCCTGGGTAGCGACTTGGATGTCTTCCTTGGACATGGCCACCTGGAGTTCCATCAATTTGTCCAGCGGACCAAAAAACTTGGGTGCCAGTGGGCTGATTTTTGTCTTGTAAATGGCCAGTGCTTCCTCGGTCTTGCCATCCTGCAGCGCCTGTTTGGCCGGCGTCAGCCCCTCATTGCGGAAAGCCGCCAGAGCAGGCTCCACCTCGGCCACCAGGGCCTTTTCTTCGGGGGCCAGGTGGGTGGCCAGAAAGTCTTTCCAATCCTTGTCGATGGTGGCGCCATTTTTTGCCATCTCTGCCACGCGTTTGGTGATGTTGGCGGGGTCCGGGTTGAGCAACATGTCCATCACCAGGGTGCGATCCCGAATGGCAAGGTATTGCACCGTGCTCATTTTGTTCATGGGCACCACGCTGTCGGCGTACATATCGACCGTGCCAGCGAACATCTTTTCGATGCCAGCCCAGCCGGTGTAGGCAATGCCCAGGAGCAGTAGCACCAGGGTCAGGAAGGCGCCCGACAGGCGAGCACCGATTTTGAAATTGTTGAGCATGATGGTTTCTCTCTGAAAAAGATGGCCACTGGGAGTCAGCGGCAGCGGGTGTCTTTGTTGCGGGAAGAGTCGGCTGCACGGGCGCTGACCACGACGGTTAACAAATCAATCTGCGAGCAATTTTATCACTTATTAACAATTTTAATCATATTTGTATATTTTCAGTATGGCACACACGGCCGCGCACGTGTTGATTGATTTGCCGCATCTGCCAACAACCGTGGCCAACAGGTCTTGCCCAGCGCTGTGGGCAAGTGCTGCTCGGCAAGTCTCACAGTCCGTGTACCTCGAGTCACACCTGCCTGACACGGCTTTGACATATAGCTGTCACGCCACAAACGTAAACTCCTGGTATGAACAACGGCACATTCCTGGCAGCCATCGACCTCGGCTCCAACAGTTTTCGGCTCGAAGTCGGGCGTTTTGACCATGGCCAGATCCAGCGCGTGGATTACCTCAAGGAAACCGTGCGCCTGGGCAACGGGTTTGACGAGGACCGCAACCTGTCGCTCGAAGCCATGACACGCGGCTGGGACTGCTTGGCACGTTTTGCCGAACGGCTGGCGGGTTTTGAGCCGGGCCAGGTGCGTGCGGTGGCCACCCAGACCCTGCGCGAGGCCAGAAACCGCGATGTTTTCTTAAAACGCGGCCAGCAGGTGCTGGGTTTCCCAATTGAAGTGATTGCCGGCACCGAAGAGGCGCGGCTGATTTACCAGGGTGTGGCCCACCTGCTGCCGCAAAGCGCCGAGCGGCGGCTGGTGATCGACATTGGCGGGCGTTCCACCGAACTGGTGCTGGGCTGCGGCACCGAGGCCCAGCACACTGCCTCTTACCGGGTGGGCAGCGTGACCTGGTCGATGAAGTATTTCCCCAATGGGGAGTTCACCGAGCAGGCGCTTTACCGCGCCGAGATCGCGGCCCAGGCGGTGCTCGATGAAGCGCTGAGCAACTACCCGCGCCAGCAGTGGGACGCCGCTTATGGCGCCTCGGGCACGGTCGGCGCGGTGGCCGACATCCTGGCACTGGCGGGTTGGCCCGAAGGCCAGATCACCACCGAAGGTCTGCACTGGCTGGTCAAATGCCTGCTGCGTGCCGGCAGTGCCAACCTGGTGCAACTGGCTGGTCTCAAAGATGACCGCCGTGCGGTGCTGGGCGGTGGCGTGAGTGTGCTGCGTGGTTTGATGGACCTGCTCAAGATCGACACCTTGCAGGTGGCCCAGGGGGCTTTGCGCCACGGTGTGTTGCTCGAGATGATTGAGCGCCAGGGCCAGACCAGCGATGCCCGTGATGTCTCGGTACAGCGCTTGGCGCACAAGTTTGCGGTGGATGCCAAACAGGCCGCCCGGGTGGCTGCAGTGGCCGAGCGCCTGCTGGCGCAACTGGTGACGCCAGATGCACCCGAGGCCACCAGCCTGCAGCGCAAGCTGCGCTGGGCCAGTACCTTGCATGAGGTGGGCATGGCCATCTCCAACAGCGATTACCACAAACACGGCGCCTACATCCTGGAAAACGCCGACACCGTGGGTTTCAGCCTGCCCGAGTTGCACCGACTGGGCCTCTTGGTGCTGGGCCACCGGGGCAAACTCAAGAAGCTCGATGCCGAGTTGGAGGAGCCCGGTTTTGTGATGCAGCTGCTGGCGCTGCGCTTGGCGGTGATCCTGTGCCACGCCCGCCAAGACCCGCAGGACCAGGGCCTGACACTGGCCTACAACGCCAAACGCCAGCGTTTCACCCTGACAGTCGACGAAGCCTGGACCATCGACTTTCCGCAGTCAGCCCACCTGCTGCGCCAGGAAAACCTGGCCTGGCAGAAAATGTTGTGGAGTTTTGAGCTGGTGGTGCAATAAGCACCTACAGCGATCAGATCAGGTCGGGGCTGATCACGGTGAGCAAGGACACCTGCACCACCTCGTTGTGGTGGCGGCTGCGCAGCCACCAGACCGCCCCTTTGCGCATGTCACAGGCCGACTCGGCCACACCCAGCAGGCGCGCGGCGATTTGCCCGAACATCGGCTGGTGACCCACCAGCAGCACCGCGCCCTTGTGCGACGGGCCGTTCTCGGTGGTCCATTTGATAAAAGCCAGGGCGTCATCGGCGCTGGCTTCGGGCGCCAACTCGTCACGGAACTTGAACTTGCGTCCCAGCGCGCGGGCGGTCTGCTCGGCACGCCGGGCCGGGCTCACCAGCACCCGGGTGCTGTCAGGCAACTGGCGGTCCAGCCATTTGGCCACACGTGCCGCCTGGCCTTCCCCCTTGCTGGTGAGTGGGCGCGACAAGTCGTCGCAGCCAGGCTCGGCATCGTGGGCCTGGGCATGCCGCCAGAGTACCAAATCCATAGCAATACTCCCTTATTCCATCAGGGCTTGGACGAATAAATGGCCATCAACCTGCCTTGTGCACCGAGGGCCGCCTTGGGCTTGCCCGCCACACGGCCCCGTCCGGTCTGGAGCTGGGTGTACTGGCCGTCAGCGCCCATCGTCCAGGCGTCCACCGCGTCGGCCAGGTACAGCGTCAGGCATTCGTGGATGATGCGCTGGCGCAGGGCCGCGTCTTCCACCGGCCAGGCCAGTTCCACCCGGCGCAGCATGTTGCGGTTCATCCAGTCGGCACTCGACAGGTAGAGCGACTCGTTGTTGCCGCTCTGGAAATAAAACACCCGTGAGTGCTCCAGAAAGCGGCCAATGATCGAGCGCACCCGGATGTTGTGGGAGAAACCGGCGCGCTGCGCGGGCAGCATACAGGCGCCACGCACAATCAGATCCACCTCGACCCCGGCCTGACCGGCACGCACCAGCGCCTCCATCAGTTTTTCATCGGTCAGGCTGTTCATCTTGAGGATGATGCGACCGGCCACACCGCTGGCGGCGGCCTTGGCGACCTTGTCAACGCGTTCGATCAGGCTGCGTTGTAAATGGAAGGGCGCCAGGATCAGTTTGTTGAGCTTGGGGATGCGGCTCTGGTTGGCCAGCAGACCAAACACGGTTTCCATGTCGGCGGTCAGGCTGGCGTTGGCCGTCAGATAACTCAGGTCGGTATAGAGCCGGGCGGTTTTGGGGTTGTAGTTGCCGGTGGACAGGTGGGCATACCGGCGGATGTCACGACCCTCGCGGCGCGACACCAGCAGCATCTTGGCATGGGTTTTCAGGCCCACGATGCCGTACACCACCTGAGCGCCAATGTATTCGAGCTTCTCGGCCCAGTTGATGTTGGCCTCTTCGTCAAAACGCGCTTTGAGTTCCACCACCACCGTGACTTCCTTGCCACGCTGCACCGCCTGGCGCAGCAGCTCCATCAGCACCGAGTCCGAGCCGGTGCGGTAAATGGTCTGTTTGATCGCCAACACGTCGGGGTCCATCACCGCCTCGCGCAGAAAGGCCAGCACACCGTCAAAACTCTCATAGGGCTGGTGAATCAGCACGTCACCCTTTTGCAACTGCTCGAAAATCGGGGTGTTGGGTGCCAGCTGGTGCGGGAAACTGGCCTCATAACGTGGCCACAACCACTTGGGCTGGTCCACCAGGTCAATCAGCTGGTTCAGACGCACCAGATTGACCGGCCCATGCACCCGGTACAAGGCCGAGGCTGGCAGTTCAAATTGGCGCAGCAACAGGTCCGACAAAGACTCGGCACAGCCGGCTGCCACCTCCAAACGCACCGCCTGGCCGTAGTTGCGGTGCACCAGGCCCTGGCGCAGCGCAGTGCGCAGGTTTTTCACATCTTCTTCGTCGACCGACAGGTCGGAATGGCGGGTCACGCGGAACTGCGAAAAGTCGCCCACGGTGCGCCCCGGAAACAGGTCTTCCAGGTGGCTGCGTATGACGCTGGAAATCGACACAAACAGGGTGCGTTTGCCCGAGAGTTTCTCGGGCATGCGGATAAAACGCGGCAGACTGCGCGGCACCTTGACGATGGCGATCTCGTTTTCGCGCCCGAACGCGTCACGGCCCGACAGGCGCACGATGAAATTGAGCGATTTGTTGGCCACCTGCGGAAACGGGTGCGACGGGTCCAGCCCGACCGGCAGCAGCAGCGGGCGCACCTCACGCTCGAACAGTGACTTGACCCAGCGCCGTTGCGCCAGTGTGCGTTCGCTGTGGGAGACGATGCGCACCCCCTCTTTGGCAAAGGCCGGGATCAGCACATCGTTGTAGAGCGCGTATTGCTGCTCCACCAGCATGTGGGCCACACCACTCAAGGACTCCTGGGCCTTGGCGTCAATCGCACTGAGGTCGGCCTTGGGCTTGGCCAGGCTGGTGTAGAGCGCGGCGCGGACCTCAAAAAATTCATCGAGGTTGGAGGACACGATGGTCAGGTAACGCAGCCGCTCCAGCAGCGGCACGTCAGTCTTTTTGGCCCACTGCAACACCCGCGCGTTGAAGGCCAGCAGGCTCAGATCGCGGTCCAGCCAGCTGGTGTCCACCGGCACCGGCGTTGGGATGGTTTTGGTTTTGACCCGGGTCTTAGCAGGGACAGGCAAAACGGCGGGGACAGGCGTGGCGTCTGGTGTGGGTGCGGTGTCGATCATGCGGGCCTAAATCGGTTATTTGGCAAGTGTGACGGTTTGACATGTCATTTTGATGACATCTGTGTGTCGCTGGCAAGCGACTTGGATCAAGCGCGGGCGGCAAATCCTTCGTGAAAAACCACCGTGCCCTGGGGGACGGGTTCGACAAAAGGCAACACCAGGAAATATGCCTGGGGGATGCCTTCATACACCAGCTGGGGCTGGTTCCTGAAACCAAAACGCTGGTAGTAGTTGGGGTCACCCACCAGGGCGCAGCCGCGGGCGCCGAGGGCTTTTAACGTACACAAACCTTCGTGGACCAGTGATTTGCCAATACCCTGGCGCTGGTACTCGGGCCAGACCGAGATCGGCCCCAGGCTGTACCAGTGGGGGCTGCCGTCTGACAGCGTGATCGGTGAAAACGCCACATGACCCAGCACCCGCCCCCCAAATTCGGCAACCAGCGACACCGCCAGCACCCGTGCTTGGCGCAGGGCCTGGATCACAAACTGTTCGGTGTGCTGGCTGATGGCCAGCGTCTGAAAGGCCGCGATGGTGACTTCTTCGATGGCAGCGATGTCCGCCGCTGTCTCCTTGCGTATGATCATTGTGGGCTCCCTTTTTTGGGAAGTCAGCTTAGCCCAAGCCCTGTCTGGACGCAATGTTCCTACAGGGTGATTTGCCCTGCTGAGGGTTTTGGACAACGGACCGGCCCGGTTCTGGGTTGTTGGCAAACCACGGACACGTGTTTGCCGTGTTGCGGCCTTTCCTGCACACCTCAGCCGTGGGTACTTTCCTTTTGGTAGTTTGCCGTGCCTTGCTTCCAGTACGCCGAGACGCGGGTGGACGCCAGCGGTAGCTGTTGGTGCGTCAGCAGCACATCGCGCACCTGCGCCATGACACTGGCCTCGCCCGCACCCCAGGCAAAGCCATCGCCGCCGGGCAAGATCAGCTCGCGCACCGCCCGAAGCAGGTCGTCGTGGCTGTGCACCCATTGCACATCCAGACTGGCTGCAGACGCAAACTGCCGCTGGTCTGCGCTGTTGTTGACATGGGCGATGACCCGTGCGTGTGACCCCGCTGGCAGCTCCTCCAGGCGGCGATGCATGGCGGGCAGGGCCGAGGCGTCACCCACCAGCAGATGCCAGTCGTAGTCCAGCGGGATGATCATTGAGCCGCGCGGGCCGCCGATGACGGCGGTGTCGCCCAGCTTGGCGTCACGTGCCCACTGGCTGGCCGGACCGTGGTCGTGCAGCGCGAACTCCAGGGTCAGCTCACGGCGCTGCAGGTCAAAGTGGCGCGGTGTGAAATCGCGCCGCTGCAAGCTGCCGCTGCTGTCAGTCACCATGAACTTCACGTGGTCGTCAAAGGACAACGAGACAAAGTTGGCCAGCGACTCACCACCGAAGGTGATGGCCACAAAGCCCGGGCTCAGGCGCTCGATGCGGGTGACGGTGACGTCACGCAGATGCAGCTCGTGGCGGACGCGTTCGATACGGCGGGTGGGGGAGATGGTTTGCATGGTTAGATCGATTTGGTTGATAATGTCATCTATTATGAGTAAACAAGTTGATACTGTCAACCAATCGGCTTCGCCAGCCGAAGACGATGTGCTGGAGGTCTTGCACGGACTGATGCACCAGTTGCGCGCGCGCCATCTGGGCAGCAGCGGCGAGGCCGACCCAGGCATCGGGCCGATGGAACGCAAGGCGCTGAGGTTTTTTGCCCACCATCCGGGTGCCACACAGAGTGAACTGGTGCAGCATTCCGGGCGTGACAAGGGGCAATTGGCGCGTTTGATTGCTGGCTTAAAAACACGCGGCTTGCTGGAAGCTCTGCCCGACGAGAAAGATCGTCGCGTGATCCGCCTCTACCCCACCGAGCAGGCGCATGCCCTGTACAAACAGGTTCAGCAGCAACGCAAGGCACTCTCAGCCAAAGCGCTGGCTGGCCTGAGCCAGGAACAGCAGCAGCAGTTGGTGGCCTTGCTCAAGCTCATGGGGCGCAACTTGCAGGCGCTGGACGATTAAGACCTGGCCATACAGGGGGGTGGCGCCGAGGTACATGGCGCCGCAGTCAATATCTATTTTGTAGCTGTAAGCCCTTGTTATATAAGGGCTATAGGCCAATTTGGCATTGATCTGCTGCAGCGGATCGTGGCCAGGCGAGACCTCACGGCGCCGGGTAACTCACCTTGAGCACTTCCACCTCACTGACCCGCCCGGGCATGACCAGCTTGAGCACATCACCCTCATACGCTTTGAGCAGGGTGCGCGCAATGGGTGACACCCAGCTCACCTCACCAGCGGCGCTGTTGGCCTCGTCGATGCCGACAATCTTCACGCTGCGCTCGACGCCTTCGTCATCCACATAGATGACAGTCGCGCCAAAAAAGATCTGGGTGTGGCCGTGGTGCACGGCCGGGTCGGCCACCACCGCGATCTCCAGGCGTTTGATCAGGAAACGGATGCGCCGGTCGATCTCGCGCAGGCGTTTTTTGCCGTACAGGTAGTCGCCGTTTTCGGAGCGGTCACCATTTTTGGCCGCCCAGTGCACGGCTTCCACAATCTTCGGGCGCTCCACCTCGACCAGTTCCCTGAGTTCGGCGCGCAGGGTGGCAAAACCCTGTGGCGTGATGTAGTTCTTGCCGCCCGGTGGCAACGGCGGCAACTGCAGTTCGTCGTCGTTGTTGCTGTCATCGGACTCTTTGGTGAAAGCCTTGCTCATGGGTGTTGTGGTGTGGGTCGTCATGCGCTCACAATGGCGCATCATGGTCAATGTTCTGAGGTTCGATACTGTAGCGGCCTGCGCCCCCTGGCAGCCGATCGATGACCGGGTGATGGGTGGCTTGTCCAGCAGCCGCCTGCGTTTTGATGAGGCCGGCTGGGCGGTGTTCGAGGGGGTGGTGTCGCTGCAGAATCAGGGTGGTTTCGCCTCGGTGCGGGCCAGCACGCGGGCCTTGGCGCGGCAGGGTGTGGCGGGTTATGGCCTGACGGTGCGGGGTGACGGCCGGTCCTACAAGTTCAGCGTGCGCACCGAGACCAGCTTTGACGGCATGAGTTACCAGGCCAGCTTTCAACCAGCGGTTGACAGCTGGAGCGAGATCACGGTGCTGGTGGCGAGCATGCGGCCCACCTTGCGTGGGCAGCTGGTGCCGCGTGCGCCCCGGCTGCAGCCCGAGCGGGTGTGTCAGCTTGGCTGGATGGTGGCCGACGGTAAAGCCGGGCCGTTTGCACTGGCCATCCGGCAGGTGACGGTGTTTTAGGCGCCTGGGCAACAGCTCACACCAGTTTTTTCAACAACTCAGCCTTCTTCGCCGCAAACTCGTCAGCCGTCAGAACGCCCCGGGCGCACAGGTCGGCGAGTTTGTCCAAGGTGGCCATCAGCGCGTCTGCGTTCACGTCAGCGCCCGGCTTGGGTTGGCTGGCCGCGAGGTTTTGCGCCAGCACCTGGCCCAGCGCCATACCCGCGCCCAGACCCATGCCTTCGGCGGCCAGACTGGTGCCAACAGCCCCACTGTTGGCCAACTGCGTCATGGCCTGTGCCGTCTGATACTGCAAAAACTGCCCCATGTCATGGCCCACCATGCCCATGCCGATTTTCTGGTCCAGCACCTTTTGCAGGTCCTCAGGCAAGGACAGGTTTTGCAGCGTGAGGCTCTCCAGCTGCAGGCCCAGCTTGGCAAACTCTGGCGCCAGTTGCTGGGTCAGCGCTTGCGAAAACAGGCCCTGGTTGGCTGCCAGATCCAGAAAAGCAATGCCGCTGCTGGCCACCGCCGTGCTGATGTTCTGTAACACCAGGCCACGCAACTGCCCCTCGATGTCTTGCGTGCTGTAGTGTTCCCGGGTGCCGGACACTTGGGTGTGAAACAGTTTGGCGTCGGCCACGCGGTAGCTGTAGTTGCCAAAGGCGCGCAGGCGCACCGCACCAAAGTCGGCGTCACGGATGGTGATGGCCTGGGGAGTACCCCACTTCTGGTCGAGCTGCTGGCGGCTGCTGAAAAAGTAGACATCACTCTTGAACGGCGAGGCCAACAGCTTGTCCCAGTGCTGCAGATTGGTCAGCAGCGGCAGCGTCTGGGTGCTGAGTGTGTGGCTGCCAGGGCCAAACACATCGGCCACCTGGCCTTCGTTGACAAACAGCGCCAACTGGGAGTCACGCACCACCAGCACCGCACCGTTCTGGATCTCCTGGTCTGCCATCGGGTAACGCCAGGCCAGGGTGCCGTCTTCCGCTTCCGTCCAGGCGATGACGTCCAGAAACTGTTTCTTGATGAAGTCCATCAGTGCCATGGGCTGCTCCTTGGGTTCGAGGTTGTTCATGATACCCAGTGCTGGTTTGCACGCTGGCCGCACCTGGCAAACCACGGCGTGCCCCCAGAACGCCAAAAGGTAAGCAAATCCGTCTGAGGTAAGCAGGCGCTAGGCGGGGTAACAGCAGGCAAAAAGCCTTGTTGCTGAAGCTGGTGGGCGCTCCAATGGGGTGTCTATCCACTTGAATCGGAGCTCTTGTATGACAGCCAAATCCCATCCCCTGCGTTCTGCCACGGTAGCGCTGGCCCTCCTTAGCACCACCGCTGCGTTGTGGGCGCAACCCATGGACGTTGCCACACCGGCCACAGCCAGCCCGTCAGCGGCTGCCAAGGGTTTACTGGCAGCGTTTGACAAGGCCGACACCAACCAGGACGGCCAGTTGACCCCGGCCGAGGCCAAGGTCATTCCGGGTCTGCTGGCCAATTTTGAGGCGGTGGACAGCAATCAGGACGGGCGAGTGTCCAGGCAGGAACTGGCCCAGGTCACCCAGCCCGAGTGAGTTGGCGCCATTGTGTTGACCCTGGGCGCGTGGGGGCCGGCCCTTGGGCTATGCTTGAGGACCAAAGC
>NZ_JAHFZF010000033.1 GCF_018619435.1 Rhodoferax sp. U11-2br
GTCGGGGGCTGGGCATGGGGGTGGTCCTCGGATAAAAAGCAGGGTCGCAACGCTTGGGCGCAGGCTTGCACTTTACGTCATCTGGCACGAGGTTTTGGCTGTTGGGCTGTTGGTGTGTGGCCCTGGATGGGGATCAGTGAGGGCAATGGCCCAGCAGATGTGGGCACCAAAAAGCTACAGTAAACAGAGCTACCAGTCCTTTTTGTAAAAGGGCTGGTAGCCAATTTCTTATAAACCACAGCCACGCAGCAGCAGGCTCACCACATGTTCGGTGGCACGCGCTTGTTCGTCCGGGGTGAACTCGGTTTGCCCCAGCACCGCGCAGACCTGCACCTCAAAGTCGGCATAGGTCTGGGTGGCCGCCCACAGGGTGAAAAACAAATGGATCGGGTCGACTGGCGCCAAACGGCCACTGCGCACCCACTGGTTGATCACCTCGGCTTTGGCCAGCACCAGGGGGCGCAGCTCGGTGGTCAGCAGCTGTTTGACCACCGGCGCGCCGTGCAAGAGTTCATTGGCAAACACGCGTGAGGCGTGGGGCCGCGCCATCGCCAGCGCCATCTTGGCGCGGATATAGGTCTCGATCGCGGTTCGGGGATCGGCCTCGGGGGTGAACACTTCGGTGGGCACCAGCCAGTCTTGCAGGGTGTGGGCCAGCACCGCGCGATACAGATCCTGTTTGGCGCCAAAGTAGTAGTGCAGGTTGGCCTTGGGCAAACCGGCCTCGTCGGCAATCGCGGCCATGGTGGCGCCACCAAAACCGGCACCGGCAAACACCCGCTCTGCCGCCGCCAAAATGCGCGCCTCGTTGGCCTGGCGGATCTGGCCCTTGGCGCTGTCGTCGAGGGTCGGCTGGAGTTGGCTGCGTTGGAGCGGTGTCATGGTCAATCAAAAAAGGGTCTTACCCTGCCGGATAAGACCCCAGAAGTGTAAAAGCAGGCGCCTTACTTGGCCGATGCTTCCCACACCACGTGGCTGTAGGCAGCTTGGCCCGGATCTTTCTTGATCACCGGTGAACTGCCTGCGGCCAGCAGCACCTTGACCGTGCGTTCATAAGCTGCGGGCTCCAGGTAACCGATCTTGGCGGTACCCGCGTTGCTGATCAGCTTGGCCACGTTTTCCATCTGGCGTTGCTGCACTTTCTCAGAAGCACTGCCCGATAGGTCGTTGGCGACCACAATCTTGGCGGCCTCGGCCGGGTTTTTCACCGCGTCGTTCCAGCCCTTGAAGGTGGCTTTGAGGAACTTGCCCATCTTGGCCACAAAAGCCGGGTCTTTGAGTTTGGCTTCCATCACATACAGGCCGTCTTCGAGCGAGGCCACGCCTTCTTTCTCATAGAAGAAAGTGACCAGGTCGCTCTCCTTGACACCTGCGTCCACCACCTGCCAGTACTCGTTGTAGATCATGGTCGAGATACAGGCGGCCTGGTTTTGCAACAGCGGGTCGACGTTGAAGCCTTGTTTGAGGATCTTGATATCGATGCCGGGCTTGTAGCCGAGCTTGGCCATCCAGTTCAGGAACGGGTACTCGTTGCCGCCGTACCAGACACCCAGGGTCTTGCCTTTGAAGTCTTTCGGGCTGCTCACGCCGCTGGCCTTTTTGCAGGTCAGCATCAGGCCGGACTGGTTGAACACCTGGGCGATGTTGACCAGCGGCACACCGGCTTCACGCGCAGCCAGCGCGTCAGGCATCCAGTTCACCACCACGTCGGCGCCATTGCCGGCAATCACCTGCACCGGCGAGATGTCGGGGCCACCGGGTTTGATCGTCACATCCAGACCGGCGTCTTTGTAATAACCCTTGCTTTGCGCCACGTAGTAACCGGCAAACTGCGCCTGTGGCAGCCACTTGAGCTGCACGGTGACCTTGTCGGCCGCGCTGGCGCCCATGCTGGCAGTCACGCCACACACGGCCAGCACCGCAGCCATCAGGCCGCTGGAGAACTTGGAAGAACGACTCATGGCAAAAGCTCCTTGGGGTTGAAAAAAATCGTCAGAGTCCGCGCACCGAGGGGTGCCAGAACGCCACCCGTCGCTCACACTGCACCAGCAGTGCATAGACCAGTGAACCGGTCACGGCCGCCACCACAATGGCGCTCCAGACCAGGGGCATGTTCATGCGCGAGGCCTCGGTCGAAATTCTGAAACCCAGCCCGGCGGTGGGTGAGCCAAAAAACTCGGCCACGATGGCCCCAATCAGCGCCAGCGTGGCGTTGACCTTGAGTGCCCCAAAAATAAAAGGCATGCTGGCTGGCAGACGCAGCGCCAGCAAGGTGCGGCCGTAACTGGCGGCATAACTGAACATCAGCTCGCGCTCCAGCTTGCCCGCTGCTTTGAGCCCGGCCAGGGTCGAGACCATCATCGGGAAAAAGGTCATCAGCACCACCACCGCGGCCTTGGACGGCCACTCGAAGCCAAACCACATCACCGCAATTGGGGCCACCGCCACCAGCGGCACGGTGCTGGTGAGAGATGCCAGCGGCAGCAGGCCACGCTGCAAAAACGGTAGCCGATCAATCGCTACCGCCACGGCAAAACCCAGGCCCGAGCCAAGTGCCCAGCCAATCAACACCGCCTTGAGCACGGTTTGCACAAAGTCACCCCACAACACCTCGCTGTGTTCACCGAGGGACTGCAGGATCAGACCCGGCGGTGGCAACAACACACGTGGCACCTCAAACGCCACCACCAGCAGCTGCCAGAAGTAGAGGACCCACAGGCCAAACAGCGCTGCGGTGGCCGTGCCCAGCCAGCGGCTGCCATCCAGGGCGGCCAACAGGCGCACCGACTCCACCGCCAGCGCCGCGATGACCAGACCGGCCAACCAGAACACCGCATCTGGTGAGCCGCCTTCGGGCAGCTTTCCTTGTGCGGCTGGATGGATGAACAACAAACACGCCCCCGCCAGGCTGCACACCGCAAACACCAGGGCTTTGACCAGCGAGAGTTTCATGTCTGGCCCCCGCGGCGACTCAGCACCAGTTTTTCCACCCCAGCCACCGCCAGTGTCAGCGTCAGCCCCAGCAAGGCCGACATCACGAGTGCCGACCAGATCTGCACCGTGTTGCCGTAGTAGGAGCCGGTCAGCAGCCGTGCACCCAGGCCGGCCACCGCACCGGTCGGCAACTCGGCCACCATGGCGCCAACCAGTCCAGCGGCAATGCCCACGCGCAGCGCCGGGAACAAAAACGGCAGGGAGGCGGGCAGCCGCAACAACCACAAAGCTTGCCACTTGCTCGCGGCGTAGGTGTGCAGCATCTCAGTCTCAATCTTTTGGGGTGAGCGCAGGCCCTGCACCATCGCCACCGTCACCGGGAAGAAGCACAAATACATCGCGATCACGGCCTTCGGCGCCACGCCCGAGAAGCCCAGGCTACCCAGGATCACCAGCACAATCGGCGCAATCGCCAGCACCGGCACACTTTGCGAGGCGACGATCCAGGGCAGCAAGGCGCGGTCCAGCGTGCGTGAATGGACGATCAGCACCGCCAGCACCAGCCCGAGCAGGGTGCCCAGTACAAAGCCCCACAGGGTGGATTCAGCCGTCACCGCCACATGAAACAGCAGGTTGCGTGGTGAGTTGATGGGCCAGTCCACCAGGCTGCTCCAGAAATCACGCGCCACCTGGTGCGGTGTCGGCAAGACCGGGCGCTGCATGTCCATGGTGGCTGCCAGCAGCTGTTGCCAAGTCCAGGGCGTGTCGGTCGGCAGCACCCGCTCAATCGCGCCAGGCGCGTTCATGGCCACCGCAGCGACATACCACAATACCAAAATAAATAGCAGGATGACCAGCACCGGAAAGGCCTTGTGGCCTGTTTGACTCACAAAACCGGCTGGCTTAGCCATGGTGTCCGTCAGCCAGGGCTTCGCGCACCTCATGCGCCACCGCCACAAATTCAGGTGTGTCGCGCAGGCCAAGATGCCGCTCGTTGGGCAGCGGTGAGTCAATCACCTTGACGATGCGCCCGGGGCGCGGCGACATCACCACAATCTTGGTCGACAGGTAGACCGCCTCGGCAATCGAGTGGGTCACAAACACCACGGTGCGGCGTTCGCGCTGCCAGAGCTGCTGCAGCTGCTCATTGAGCCGGTCGCGGGTGATTTCGTCGAGCGCACCAAAGGGCTCGTCCATCATCAATATCTTGGGCTCAAACGACAGCGCCCGGGCGATGGACACCCGCTGCTGCATGCCGCCGCTGAGTTGCCAGGGGTATTTGTTCTCAAAACCTTTGAGCCCCACACGCTCCAGGTGCTCGATGGCGATCACTTTGCTGTCGGCCTTGGAGCGCCCCTGGATCTGCAGCGGCAGCGTCACATTGGCCAGCACCGTGCGCCATGGAAACAAGGCGGGTGCCTGAAACACATAACCGTAGGCACGCGCTAGGCGCGCTTCATGCGGGCTGACCCCGTTGACCAGCACCTGGCCGGCGCTGATCGGCTCCAGATCGGCAATCACCCGCATCAGCGTGGTCTTGCCACAGCCCGAGGGGCCAATCAGCGAGACAAACTCCCCTTCACGGATGTCCAGATCAATGTTGTCCAGTGCATGTACCGGTGTATCGGCAGTGGGGTACACCACGCTGGCCTGTCGAATCGCCACTGCCAGCCGTCCCCCTGGGGGTGGGCTGAGCTGGGACAGTGGTGATGAAGCTTGAGGGTGTTTCATGGGCACGGAAAAAGGGAACGTTGCACCAAAAAGCAGCCTTGTTTTCAAGAATCTAACCAGTTGGTCAACTTATGACAGGAGGCTTAGCGAGTTTCGTGCCAGTGAGTTTGGGGTGAAACACCTGACCCCACATCGGGACAAACGCGCAGAGGATGTTTTATTTGCTGGCGTCCAGCGCCATGTTGCTCCGGCGGCCAGCGTGGTCACAATCACGCTCTGTTCTACAAAGGGGGCAGACATGTTGCCATTCGGTGTCACGCCGCGGCGTGTTGGCGGTGCGGTACTGGTGTTGCTGCAGTTTTGTTTGTTGCTCTGGCTGGCGCTGATGGCAACACCCACGCTGATGCAAGCTGGCATGACACTGCCGGGCTGGTTGCTGGTGGGCCTGTCAGGCGGGCTCGGCGCTTGGACCTTGTGGCACAACCGCTTGGGCAACTTCAATGTTCACCCCGAACCCAAAACCCATGGCCAACTGGTGACCACCGGGCCGTACCGGCTGATCCGCCACCCGATGTACACGACCGTGTTGCTGCTGGCAGCAGCGCTGGCACTGGTGCCAGCTCATGCGCTGGCGTGGCTGATCTGGGTGGCGCTGTTCGGCGTGTTGCTGACCAAGGCGCGTTTGGAAGAGGACTGGTTGTGCGAGCACCATCCTCTTTACGCCAGCTACCGCCAGCACAATAAGCGTTTTGTGCCCTGGTTGTTCTGAGGTCCCTGGGTGATGGCCTCAGCGGCCATCGTTCCAATCTCGGTGGTGGTTTTGCCAGTCATCACGCCGGTCGTCCCTGCGGTCGTCGCGGCGATCCCAGCGGCGATCCATGCGGTGCTCCCGGGGACTGTCCTGGGTCAGGATGACCGGGTACAGGTGACGCGCTGGCGCCAGCAGCACCGGTGCCTGTGGCACATAACGGGGTGTGCTGTCATACACCGTGGTGTACATGTTGTGCGCCGATGCCACGCTGCCAGCTACCGGGCTGATGTTCAGCGGGATCGTGCGGCCCGGGTCATGCGGCATTTGCACTTGGTAGCGTTTGCCCGCGTAGTCATAGACCACGTTGTAAGCGGCGACACGGCTCTCATACGTGGTCTGCGTTGTGCAGCGCTGCACATTTTGCAATTGTGGTGCTGACGTGCCTTCGATACGGTCACCCAGGATGGCGCCGCCCATCAGCCCCACCATGGTGGCCACCGTCCGACCACCGCCATTGCCAATGGCGTTACCCACAGCGCCGCCGGCAATGGCACCGATGACCGCGCCAGCGCCCGACTTGGGTTGTTGTACTGCCACCTGTTGCACCGAACACACCTGGCGTGGCACAGCCACCTGCTCCAGCATCGGTGTGGAAGAGATAACACGGCCCACGTCTTGCGCCATGCCAGAGGCACTGGCAGCCAGAGCGGCGAGGAACAGCAGGCGTTGCTTCATGAGGGTGACCTTGCAATGTGTTGAACAGGTCTTCATGCTGCCTGGGCGGCCCGTGCTTTAGACGTCGCTGCTGTAAAGGGGCCGTAAAGAGTGTGTCCGGGCGTAGGACCCGCTGCAGCCTGAGTTCAACGCATGCTGCGGTGGTAGCTGCGCAAGATCAGTGCAGAGAGTTTGAGGGGCGCAAAACGCAGCCAGCCTGGCAACCAGTCTGGGGCGCTCAGCGACACCCGTGTGGCCCAGCGGGTGTAGGGCCGCAACCAGCTGGTTTTTTCAACAAAACGACGTTTATCCAAGGTGTGTGCCTAGTTAAGCCATGAAAACCATGGCGTGCCAGCTGGTGAGCAGCTTCTGCTTTTCTTCATCCGTGATCTTGCGGGCCGCTTGCTGCTCCTCGAGCTGTTGAAGCAAAGGCCGCAAATCCGTCTGTTTGAGACGCAGCTCGGGCGGTGTCACGCGATCTTCGATCAGCTTGGCGAACTCGTACTTTTGCACACGCTGGGACTGCGAGGAGGACTGTGTCAGCGTGGCGTCGACCAGTGTATCTTTCTCGTACGCCAGTTGCACTTGGCTGCTGTTGTTGTCCTCAATCTGGTGGTAGGTGTAGTTTTGGGAGGCGGTCTCATCCTCCAGCACAGGCGGCTTTGACGAATTAAGTGACTGGTGGTAAGCCGCACTGAGTTCTGCGGTTTGGGTTTGTGTGATGGCCCGGTTGTCCCGGGAGCTGCCAGAGACCGCCGTGGTCTGGTTGATGGCGTAGACAAAGCTGTCCAGCTCCATGGTTTTGCGTGGATTGGAGGCACGCGGTGTGGCACTCAGCTTGGCATCAAAGTCAGCCAGACCCGTCAGCCAGCTTTTGTCGGCGTCGCTCCGGGCCTCGGCATCGGTGCGCGGGTCGACAGGCGCCGCGACCCGCGCTGCACGGGTCGTGTCGCTGAGCTCTTGCGAGCCATATCCGGCGTTCATGGCCACGAACGTGGACTTGAACATGTCCACCAGATCAGCGCTGGCGTGCCCACGTTGCGCCGCTTGGTCAATCTGTTGCAGGTACTGGCGCACCGCGTGGGCTTTTTGTTCACCACTGCCCCACAGCGCTGGCTGGCGCAAATCCGTGCTCATCTTCACATCGCCGTCAGGGCGCCTGAGTTGGATCTCCTGGGTGTTGGCATCTGCCTTGAAACTGGCCCCCAGCTTTTCATAACGCAGACCGTGTTCGTCGCGGCCATAGATACTGGTCGTCAGTTCCAGCTTGGCAATCACCTTGCTGTCAAACTGGGTCAGTCCGGCCAGATCGACCTGTGTGGCATCCCCTGCAAGACCTTGAATGGCTTTTTCAAACCCGCTGGCCAGGGACGTCAGTGCTGCTCGCTCTGCCTCGCTGAGTTCACCCTCCACGATCACTTCGACCGAGATGCCTGTGCCATTGAGGCCTTGCTCGCTTTGGTCAACGATGGCGAGGCGGACCTGGGCACCGGATTGGGTCTGGATGCTCAGTTCCACCCTGGCAGTCGGCGTGCTCTGGAATCCCGCCAGGGCATTCGCCGCCGTCGTCTGAATTTTCTGAGCTGAATCCGGTGCACGCACATTCACGACGGATTGCCGGTAGCTGCTGCCATGGCTGCCCACCTGCTCCAGCAGTGCGCCACCCAGGCCGGCTAGCCGCGCTTGAGCGGTCAGCTGAGTGGTGTTGCGCCCCATCAACTGCCCCAGGGTATTGTTCGATGCCTGCTCCCACACCTGCATCTGCCCACCCTTCACACGAATGAGGCCCTGCGGGCCATAGGTTGCCTCGGTGGCGTTCAAGCTGGCGGGTATCTGTGTCACGTGCAGGAAGGGCTCTACGTCTGCTGCGACTTGATCGGGCGAGTTCACCGACACCAGCGTGCTGGTGGGGGGCACCCATGTCAGGGCGTTGGCACTTTTGACCGCCACAGCGGTCGCCGTGGTGTTGGTGAGGCGCTGGTTGATCCAGGTGGCAGGCAGTGAAGGTGGGTTCAGGGTCAACATCAACGGGTTTTTTGCAGGCTGTTCTTGACTTATCGGCAGCCTCGCCCCAAGCTGAAGTTGAAAGGGTTTGTTTGTGCCAGCGCCTGGCCTTCAGTGTGCCCCTGCCGCCGCATCGGCGCCACCACCACCGCGCACATGGCGCGTCAGAAACACCAGCGGGATCATCGCCAGAAACACCACGGCCGAGGCAAAAAAGATGTCGTTGGCCGCCAGCATATAGGCCTGCTGGTTGGCCAAGCGGTCAATGGTGGCCAGCGCCTGGTCATGGCTCAGGCCCCCCGCAGCCAGCCCCGACAAGGTGCTGTTGGTGGCGCTGCTGCCCAGGTTGACGTATTCACTGAGCTGCGCGTGGTGCAAGGCAGCGCGGTCCTGCCACAGCGTGGTGGCAATCGAGGTGCCAAACGAGCCTGCGGTGATGCGCACAAAGTTCGACAAACCCGAAGCGGCCGGAATGCGGTCGGGCGACAGGCCCGACAGTGTGATCGTCATCAGCGGGATGAAGAAAAACGCCATCGCGATACCCTGGATCAGGGTCGGGACCATGATGGTGCCAAAGTCGGCCTGGGTATTGAAATTGGAGCGCATCCACAACACCAGCCCAAACACCATGAAGGCAAACGCGGCAAAGTGGCGTGGGTCAAACTTGGAGATGTTTTTACCCACCACCGGTGACAGCAGCAGCGCTGCCAGCCCCACCGGGGCCAGGATCATGCCCGCTTTGGTGGAGGTGTAACCCATGTACTGCTGCAGCCACAGTGGCAGCAACACCACATTGCCAAAAAACAGCCCGTAACCGACCGACAGGGCCAGCACACCGGCCCAGAAGTTGCGCCGTTTGAACAGGGTCAGGTCGACCACCGGGTGCTCCTCGGTCAGCTCCCAGATCAGGAAGGCCAACAGCCCGACCACCGCCACCACCGCCAGCCCCACAATTTCCTGCGAGTGGAACCAGTCCAGCTCCTGCCCCTTGTCGAGCATGATCTGCAGCGAACCCACCCAGATCACCAGCAGTGCCAGGCCGACCGAGTCAATCGGCAGTTTTTTGGTCTGCGTCTCACGTTTGTGAAAAATGCTCCAGGTGATGAAGGCTGCGCCACAACCGACCGGGATGTTGATGAAAAAGATCCAGGGCCAGGAGATGTTGTCGGTGATCCAGCCCCCCAGCAGCGGCCCCATCACCGGGGCGATCAGCGTCGTCATTGACCACAGCGCCATCGCCACCCCGGCCAGGGCCGGTGGGTAACTTGAGAGCAGCAGTGCTTGCGACAGAGGGATCATCGGCCCGGCCACCAGGCCTTGCAACACCCGAAACAGGATCAGCGTGGTCATGTTGGGCGCCAGGCCACATAACCAGGAGGTCAGCACAAACAACAGCACACTGGTGACAAACAGGCGCACCTGGCCAAAACGCTGTGATAACCAGCCGGTCAGCGGCACCGCAATCGCGTTGGCCACACCAAAACTGGTGATGACCCAGGTGCCCTGGTTCGGGCTCACGCCCAGGTCCCCGGCGATAGCTGGCAGCGACACGTTGGCAATCGAGGTGTCCAGCACGTTCATGAAGGTGGCCGCCGAGAGCGCCAACGTGCCCCACAGACGGGCGGAGCCGCTCAGCGGCGGTGGGTGCTTGTAAGCGGCAGCGGGCGTGGAGGAAGACATGGGGGATGCCAAAAAAGAAGTGGACGGCTCAGAGCTTGGCCTGGACCTTGGTGGAGGACGCGTGGCCCAGGTTGGCTGCAATCACACGCTTCACCAAGTCATTGGCGGCTTCATCGGTGTAGGTCAGCGCGGTCGTGGGGGTGGCCACGCGCGGTACATCGGCCAGGGCCAGACCATCGGTGTTGCTGACATCCACCTCGGCGGTCATCGACAGACCCACACGCAGCGGGTGCTCTGCCAGCTGTTTGGCATCCAGCGCCATACGCACCGGCACGCGTTGCACCACCTTGATCCAGTTGCCGGTGGCATTTTGTGCCGGCAACAGCGAAAACGCGGCACCGGTGCCTGCACCCAGACCACTCACGGTGCCGGTGTAGCTGACTTTTTTGCCGTATTGATCAGCCACCAGCTTGACCGGCTGGCCGATGCGGATGTTGCGCAGCTGCACTTCCTTGAAGTTGGCCTCAACCCAGACATTGTTCAGCGCAATCACCGACATCAGCGGTGTGCCTGCGCCAACGCGCTGGCCCAATTGCACCGTGCGTTTGGCCACGTAGCCATCCACTGGCGACAGCAAAGCGGTGCGTTGGGTGGCCAGAAAGGCCTCGCGCAGGCGGGCTGCGGCCAACTGCACGCTGGGTTGCTGCTCGACGCTGGCGCCTTCGGTCAGCGTCTGGTTGCTGTTGAGTTGTTCACGGGCGGTGACCACGCCGGCCTGGGCGGCAGCCAGGGTGCTTTGGGCGCTTTCCAGCTGTTGTTGCGCGTGTTGCAGTTCTTCCTGGGACACCGCGCCGTTGCCGCTGAGCGACTGGCGGCGTTTGAGGTCGTCGCTGGCGCGCGCCACGTCCACCTTGGCCTTGCTGATGTCGGCCTCACGCAGGGCGATTTGGGCGCTCAGCGTGGTGTTGTTGGCGTACAGCGTGCGCGCCTGGCGCACTGCCTGGGCCAGTGCCGCCTGGGCCTGGTCGAGCGCGACCTTGGCGTCGGCCGGGTCCAGCTGCACCAGCGTTTGCCCGGCTTTGACAAAGTCGGTGTCGTTGGCCAGGATGCTTAACACCGTGCCGCCGATCTGCGGCGTGATCTGGATCACGTCGCCCTGCACATAAGCGTTGTCGGTTTCCTCGTAGTGGCTTGCCACCAAATACTCATAGGTGCCCCAGCCCAGACCGGCCACGGCGACCACGCCTGCCAGAAGGGTCAGGCCCCGTTTGCGTTGGTTGGCCTTGCTGCTGCTGGCTGCGTAGGTGTTCGGGGTGTCAGTCATGATGGTGATTCCTGTCGATGGCGGTCAAATATTTGAATAAAAATGGGCTCTAGCCCTTGTATGGGTTGGGCTAATAGCTATCTAAAAAGTAGTGTCTAGTTGGGCAGATCGGCACTCGGGCTGAAGCCGCCGCCCAGGGCGCGGGCCAGTGCCACCTGGTTTTGCAACGAGCGGGTGGCCAACTCGGTCGCCTGGCGGCGCTGCGCCAGCACTGCTGTTTCGGCACTCAAGACCTGCTGGGCGTTGAGCAGACCACTGCGAAAACGTTGTTGCGCGGCGGCATAGGCGTCTTGCGCGGCCTGGGCGGTTTGCGCCTGTTCGGCCTGCTGGCGCGTGATCGCCTGGCGTGAGGCCAATTGGTCGGCCGCGTCATGCACCGCGTTGATCACTGCGCTGTTGTAGCTTTCCACCGCCGCGTCGCGGTCGGCGGTTTTGCCACCCAGATTGGCACGCAGGCGGCCACTGTCAAACAGCGGCAGGCTCAGCGCCGGGCCAACACCCCACTGCTCGCTGCCCGACTTGAACAACTTGTCGAAGCCGATGCTGGAGAACCCGGCAAAGGCGGTGAGGTTGATGTTGGGGTAGAACTGGGCGCGGGCACTGTCCACACTCTTTTCCGCTGCCTGCACCCGCCAGCGGGCGGCGGCCACATCGGCGCGCTGGCCCAACAGGTTGGTGTCGAGCTGGTGGCCAAGTGCTATGGGTTTGATGGCGGACAACGCTTTAGGTGCAAGGGCTAGAGGCTGATTTGGTGTGCCAATCAGCGCCGCCAGCGCGTTGCGTGTCAGGGTGATCTGCTCGTCCAGCGTTTCGAGTTGCAGGCGCGCGTCGGGCAGGGCGCCCTGGGCTTGGCGCAGGTCGAGCGGGGTGTCCAGCCCAGCCTTGACGCGGTCTTGCACCAGCTGCAGCGTCTGTTCACGCTGGGCCAGTGTGCGGTTGGCCACATGGCGTTGTTCCGTCAGACCCACCCAGGCAAAGTAGCTCTGCGCCACCTGGGCAGCCAGCAGCACGCGGGCGGCCTGGGCATCGGCCTGGGCGGCGCGCTCGTTACCCAGTGCGGCTTGCAAGGCAGCGCGGTTCTTGCCAAAAAAGTCGAGTTCCCAGCTGCCTGCCAGCTGGGCGGTGCCGCTGCCACGCACGGTGCCGGCCAGTGGTGCAGGAATGGCGCCGTTGGCGGTGTAGAGCTGTTGGGTCAGGTTCAGTTGTGCATTGAGCTGGGGTTGGCGTGCGGCGTCGCTGAGCTGGCTGGCGGCTTGGGCCGCAGCGATCCGGGTTTGGGCCAGTTTGAGACTGGGGTTGGCTTGCAGCGCCTGCGCCACCAGCTGATCCAAGGTGTCGTCGCCAAAGGCACGCCACCACTGAGCGTCCACCGCAGGTGCCGGGTTGGTGGCCGCGCTGGCCAGCCCAACGTCGGTGGCGCTGCGCAATGTGGACTGGGCCGTGATGCCCGAGAAGTCGGCACAACCCGCCAGGCTGCCCAGCAGCAAGGTGGCGGCCAACAGGTGTTTGTTATTTTTTGTCATGGGGTTCTTTCTCGGCCTGCAAAGTCTGGGCGGTGTCCAGAATGCGGCGCAGGTAACTTTTGAGGGTTTGCCATTCCTCCAGCGAGAAACCGGCCAGATAGTCGTTCTGGATCTTGCTGAGGGTGACGGGGATGTCTTGGGCGGCCGCGATGCCGGCCGGTGTCAGCTCGATGTGGACCACCCGGCGGTCTTCCTGCGAGCGCACCCGCTGGCACAAACCTTTGATCTCCAGCCGGTCCAACATGCGTGTGGTCGAGCCCGCATCGTGACCACATTCACGCGCCAGTTCGGCCACGGTGGTGGCACTGCCGCGGTACAGCTTGAAGAGCGGCATCCACTGCGCGTTGGTCAGCCCGGTGGGTTCGAGTTCGCGCGCCACACCTTCACCCACCAGGTTCAGAATGCGGCGCATCAGGTAGCCCACGCTGTCGTTGGGGTCGTAAGACTGTGCGTTGTAGAACGCCACAGCGGGCGCTGGTGTGGCTTCAGGCGCGGTGGTGGCTTGGGGTGCGGGCTTGGTGGTCATGGCCCGGGATTATGATTGCCTAGGCAATGATTGTCAAGTCATCCTTTGCCGAGGCAATCAAGACCCCTTCGCCAAAGGGGTTGTGGCACCCACCGGGTGCCAGCTTTGCTTGTCAGTCGATGCCCATCTGGTCCAATGCGGCGGCCAGCTGCGCCACGCTGCGGTCGGCGTTGTGCAGCTTGTCCAGGCCAAACAGGCCAATGCGGAAGGTTCTGAAGTCGGCGGGTTCGTCACACTGCAGCGGCACACCGGTGGCGGTTTGCAGGCCTTGCGCCAGAAAGTTCTTGCTGTTCTGGATGTCCGGGTCGGTGGTGTAACTCACCACCACCCCGGGCGCCTTGAAGCCCTCGGCTGCCACACTCGGGAAACCACGGCTTTCCAAGAGGGCGCGCACCTTGCTGCCCAGCGCGAGTTGCTCGGCGCGTACTTTCTCGAAACCGTAGGCACGGGTTTCCTGCATCACATCACGCAGGCTGATCAGCGCGTCGGTGGGCATCGTGGCGTGGTAGGCGTGGCCACCGTTTTCATAGGCTTCCATCATCTGCAGCCACTTTTTGAGGTCGCAGGCAAAGCTGGAACTGGTGGTGCCCTCAATCGCGCTGCGGGCGCGCTGGCTCAGCATCACCATGGCACAGCAGGGTGAGCCACTCCAGCCCTTTTGGGGTGCGGTCACCAGCACGTCGATGCCGGTGGCTTCCATGTCGACCCAGATCGTGCCCGAGGCCACACAGTCCAGCACCATCAGGCCGCCGACCGCGTGCACCGCTTCACTGACCTGGCGCAGGTAATCATCAGGCAACAACATGCCAGACGAGGTTTCCACATGCGGGGCAAACACCACGTCGGGTTTTTGTGCGTGAATGGTGGCCACCACCTCGTCGACTGGGCAGGGTATCCAGGGTGACTGGCTGTGGTCGCTGGTGCGCCGGGCCTTGAGCACGGTGGACGCAGCCGGGATCTGGCCCATGTCAAAAATCTGGGTCCAGCGGTAGCTGAACCAGCCGTTACGAATCACCAGCACCTTTTTGCCAGTGGCAAATTGCCGCGCCACCGCCTCCATGCCAAAGCTGCCGCTGCCGGGAACAATCACCGCCGACTTGGCGTGGTAGACCTCTTTGAGGATGCTGGAGATGTCACGCATGGCGCCCTGAAAGCGCTGGGACATGTGGTTCAAGGCGCGGTCGGTGTAGACCACCGAGAATTCAAGCAGGCCGTCGGGATCGATGTTGGGCAGAAGACCGGGCATGGGAAAACACTCCAAAAAAGATAGGAAGTGTCAGCTTAGCACGCTGGGCCGGGCCCGCCTTTTCGCCTGTATCAGCCACACCGGGCGGCAAACACCCGGCCCTTCTGCAGGTCGATGTTCAGCCGGTCAGGCCGCACATCCATGGTGCCCGGGTAGCTGTGTTGGTCCTGGCGATAGCGCCGCAGCAGCAACTGGTGCTGTTTGGCAAGCTGCTCGGCATGCGCAAACGATTGGCCAACGATGGTCAGCGCCACCGACTCACAGGAGTCCCCTTTGGCCGAGTCGCCTGTGTGAAGAATCAAGGGGGCACCAGCAACACCTTGTGCCGAGGCCGCCAGGCACAGGCAGCAAGCGAACAAGCAGGACATCGTTTTCATGCCTGTCAGCCCTGGAGTGGTCGGCGGGTGCTGCGGCCGCTGGGTGATCAGAAGCCGTGCACGTAGCGCACACCCAGGCCAAACTGGGTGGGTGCACTGGCGTCGTGACCGGGTTGCAACTTGACTTGCGCCAGGGCCGTCAGCCGCCCGCCAAGGCGCATGGGGGTGCTGTAGGCCAGTTCCAGGTCGCGCTGGGTGCCAGTGGGGCGCAGGTTGAGTGATTGGGTGGCGTATTGCAGCGAACCGTCTTCCTGACTCTGGGCCACCGCAGTGGTCACCTGCATGCTGCCGGACGTGGTTTTCAAAGGCATGGACAGCGTGAAGCCCAGCTGGTCGCCGTCACGCAGGATGTCCTGCCTGGCCAAGCCCAGGCTCCAGGCCATGGAACTGGAGGCGCTGGCGCCGTCAATCAAAGAGCTGCGGGCGTTCTCATAGGCGGCGGTGCGTCCCAGCGTGGCCATTGCTGAAAAATGGCTTTTGGGGGCAATGGGCACGGAACCCGCCAGGGTCACAAAGCTGGTGCTGGCCCGTGCGCCCAGGCCCAAGGCGCCCGAACCGGTCATACCCAGCACCGAATTGTCTTCCTGCAGCCGACCGATGGTCATGACACCGGTGACATCACCAAAACTCTTCTGCAATTCCATGGTCGCCAGCGAGCGGGCGATCACCGGCGCAGACAGGTTCAGCAGGGACGAGGCGTTGGCGCTGTTCTGCGACACCATGCCAAAACGCACAATGGTTCCGTTCTTGAGGGTGCTGCCGTAGCCAAAATGGGTGGCCGACTCGGCCAGCTCAAAGTAAGGTGCGCTGAAGCGGCTGCCTTCCCCATTCAGGCTCAAAGGCGCAAAACCGGTGGACTGCAGGCCAAAAAAGCTGGCGGCCGTCCCGCCGGTGCCAAAACCGTAAGAGGTGCCCCGGTCATTGGAAAAGCTGTAGCTCATTTTCCCCAGCTTGTTGGAAGACGTGGCGTTGGTGCTGCTCCACAAGTTCTGCACCAGGGTGGACTCGGCGTATTCAGCTGAGAACTTGACACCGTTGGCGCTGATGGTGGAGGCGGCTGCCGTGGGTGTGGCGGTGGTCTTGACCGTAGCTGAGCTCACGGCGCTGGACAGGTTGACCACAAAAGCCCGGTTGAACTTGTCGACCGCCAGGGTGTTGGTTCCTTTTAAACCCGAGGCCAGACCGGCCTTGGAGCTGGCCAGCGAGGAACCAGCGTAGCTCACCACCGCGCCGGTTTTGGTGCCGACATTCAGGCCGCCGATCGGCTGCAACGAGGCCCCCACATTGACCAGACCCCAGCCGTACATGCTGTCGGGCGTTTTGCGGGCAGCACAGACTGCCGCACTCACTGGGTCACTGCACAAATGGGTGGCCGACTGGAAAATGATTTGGGCGATGTCTGTGGCGGGCAGGAAATTCCAGTTGCTTTTGATCAAGGCCGCCTGACCCGCCACAATGGGCGTGGCCATCGAGGTGCCCGACATGTAGGCGTAGCTGCTCTGCGCATAGGGGGTGGAGTAGCTGGAAGCCACATTAACGCCAGGTGCAAACACCGTCCAGTTGGCCAGGGTTGGGTCGTAGTTGCTGAACGACGCGCGCCGGTTGTTGGCATCGAGCGCACCCACCGCAATGATCTGCCCCTTGGCCCAAGTGGCTTTGGCAAACGCGGCAGGCCAGCTGCCGCTGGCCCGGCCATCGTTGCCCAGCGCAGCGGTGATCAAGGTGCCCTTGGTCACCGCGTTCTGGATGTTGCTCTGCATGGCTGCGGCGTTGGAGCCCAAGCTCAGCGACAGGATGGGTGCCTTTTGCACATTCACCACCCAATCAATGCCTTTGCCAATGGTCACACTGCTGGAGCTGCCGGTGGTGAACACCTTGGCCATCACCAATTTGGCACCGGGCGCCACGCCCTCCAGCAAACCGCCGCTGGTGGTGCTGCCCGCAATGATGCCCGACACGTGGGTGCCATGTCCCACTTGATCGGTCACATCGGTGCCGCCGTTGAAGGCGTTGTAGGTGGCCACAACCCGGCCCTTCAAGGACGGATGGTTCACCTGCACCCCGGTATCCACCACGCCCACCGTCACACCGGTGCCATTGCCGGTGGCCAACTGGTTGGCGTAGGGTTTGTTGATCTGGTTGAGCCAGCCCTGATAAGAGCGGGCCGTCTTTTCTGCGGCAGTCGGTGCCGCCTTGACCAGTGTGGCGCCCGAGGTGACCGGTGTGGGTGTGGCCAGTGCCCGCAACTCGGTGCTGTCCTCTTCGGCCAGCTCCAGCGACAAGGGGTCTTCCTGAGCCAGTGCATGGCCGCAAAGGGCTGCCAGACCGGCTGCCGTGACGTAGTTGAGTTTGAACATATTGCATCCTTGAAGGTTCAGTTACCAAAAAGCAACGCAACACCAAAGCCGGACCATGTCGGTGGCCCGGTTCCGGCAACCCCGCTGGCATGGCACTGTGCGATCAGTGCCGAAGCCCGGTGGCTTTGCGTCCCTGACTTTCGTCAGGTTTGCCTGTGTCAGAGGGGTGGGGGCTCTTTCAGAGCATCCACGGCCGACAACGAAAAATTGCAATTCCAGAGAAAAGCGAGGTGAGTCTATGGGTTTGCACCCGAACCGGCAAAAATGTTGATAAAAACCAAGAAAAAATGACGGATATTAATGTTTATTGTTATTTGTAATTGTTTATTGTATTTAGAAGAAAAGGGTGGGCTAAGGAGATATGGGCGTATTGGCCACCTGCACAGCTTGCAACAACCAGTCCACAAACATCTGCAAGGCCGGTGGCTGGTCGTCACGCTCGGGGCAGACCAGCACATAGACGCGCCCGCTGGCCAGCGCTTGTGGGCTGGCCACCACCAGTTCACCGCGCGCCAGTTCGTCCTCCACCAGCAGCCTGGGCACCAGCGCCAGGCCCATGCCGTGCACGGCTGCGGCGGCGGTCATCGAAAACAGCTCAAAACGGGCGCCCGACAGCGCCTGGGTTGCGGCCACACCTTGCGCCTCGAACCACTGCCGCCAGGCATCGGGCCGGGTGCTTTGTTGCAACAGCGGCAGGCCCGCAATCGCTTCGGGCGACAGGCTGCTTGCACCTTGCAGCAGGCTGGGTGCACACACCGGCAGCACCACCTCGTCAAGCAGCTTGATGGCCCGGGTGCCCGCCCACTGCGCAACTTGCTCCGGCGTGCCGGCATACAGTGCGGCATCAAACGGGGTGTCGGCAAACATGAAGGGGCGGGTGCGCGTTTCCAGATGCACGGTCAGCTCGGGCTGATGACGTTTGAGGTCCGGCAGGCGCGGAATCAGCCAGCGGGTGGCAAAGGTCGGCACCGCTGCCAGGGGCAGGTTGAGCGCACCACTTTGGTGGCTCATCACATCAAGCGTGTCCTGCTCCAGCGCCTGCAGACGGACGGCCACTTGCGCAGCGTAGTCGCGGCCACGTTCGGTCAGCGTCACGCCGTGGCGGGTGCGTTTGAACAGGGCGACGCCGACAAAATCTTCCAGCGCGGTCAGCTGGCGCGACACCGCGCCCTGGGTCAGCGCTAGCTCTTGGGCGGCGCGGGTGTAACTCTGATGGCGAGCAGCAGCCTCAAGACAGGCCAGGGCTTGAAGGGATGGGATTTTTCTGCGCATGATATGTGCAATATACACAAATGCCATCAAAGCGGGCAGTGAGTCTGTTCATTTGATATAGCGTTACATCCTTATGAGTAGAGGGCTAGAACGCAATTGATCCGACATGCTTAGGTGAAAACAGAGACTCGTGTCAAACCCATACATGAATGAATCACATATCTGGGTGACAACAAATCGTTTGTGATGCACCGGACTGCGCGCTACCATGGCCGCCAAGCTCTGTGCTTTGCCTTGTGCGCACCCGTTTCACCATCCACCGAAAGACACCCATGGCTCACGCGACCTTCCATTGGCAAGACCCTTTTTTGCTGGAACAGCAGCTCACCGACGACGAGCGCATGGTCAAAGACGCCGCCGCCGCGTATTGCCAGGACAAGTTGCAGCCGCGTGTAATCGAGGCCTTTCGCCAGGAGCGGACCGACCCCGCCATCTTTCGCGAGATGGGTGAACTCGGCCTGCTGGGGCCAACGATCCCTGAGGCGTATGGCGGCCCGGCGCTGAACTACGTCGCCTACGGCTTGATCGCACGCGAGGTCGAGCGCGTCGACAGTGGCTACCGCAGCATGATGAGTGTGCAAAGTTCACTCGTGATGTTGCCGATTTTTGAGTTTGGCAACGAAGCCACGCGCCAGAAGTACCTGCCCAAACTGGCCACCGGTGAATGGATTGGCTGCTTTGGCCTGACCGAGCCCAACCACGGCAGTGACCCGGCCAGCATGCTCAGTCGCGCGGTCAAAGTGCCTGGCGGCTACAAGCTCTCGGGCAACAAGATGTGGATCTCCAACAGCCCGATTGCCGACGTGTTTGTGGTCTGGGCCAAAGAGGTGTCTGAGAGTGGCACGGTGGGGCCAATACGAGGTTTTGTGCTGGAAAAGGGCGCGCCAGGCCTGAGCGCCCCGGCCATCCACGGCAAGGTCGGCCTGCGCGCCAGCATCACCGGCGAGATCGTGATGGACGGGGTGTTCTGCCCCGAAGAAAACGCTTTCCCCGAGGTGCAAGGCCTCAAAGGCCCGTTCACCTGCCTCAACAGCGCTCGCTACGGTATCGCCTGGGGTGCTTTGGGTGCGGCGGAAGACTGCTGGTTGCGTTCGCGCCAGTATGTGCTGGACCGCCAACAGTTTGGCCGCCCGCTGGCCGCCAACCAGTTGATCCAGAAAAAGCTGGCTGACATGCAAACCGAGATTGCGCTGGGCCTGCAGGGTTGCCTGCGGCTGGGTCGGATGAAGGACGAGGGCACGGCGGCGGTCGAGATCACCTCGATCCTGAAGCGCAACAGTTGTGGCAAAGCCCTCGACATCGCCCGCCTGGCGCGCGACATGATGGGTGGCAACGGCATCAGTGACGAGTTTGGTGTGGCGCGGCACCTGGTGAACCTGGAGGTGGTCAACACCTACGAAGGCACCCACGACATCCACGCGCTGATCCTGGGGC
Source organism: Rhodoferax sp. U11-2br (assembly GCF_018619435.1). Classification (GTDB taxonomy): domain Bacteria; phylum Pseudomonadota; class Gammaproteobacteria; order Burkholderiales; family Burkholderiaceae_C; genus Rhodoferax. The sequence continues at coordinate 19,754 of NZ_JAHFZF010000033.1, forward strand.
GGGCGCAGACGGGGATTCAGGCGTTTTGCTGACGTTTAGGAACAGTAGGTGACACCTGCGTTGTCAGCTTTGACCCGCTGCATGCATTGGGTGCCTGACTCCGCGAATGTCCCCCGGCTTGGGTTAGCCCCAAGCCTCCTCCTTTATTTCGCTGCGTCAGACACCCAACGCACGCCGCTGGGCGTTTTGTGTCAGCGAAGGTTTTGGAAACCGGGCTTGGAGCCAACTTGTCCGCCTGCATCTGGTTTTCTGCGCGACGAACCCATCCGCCGTTTGGGCCATGCGGGCTTGGGCAGGGGGCCGACTTCGCAAAGCGCAGCGCGTTGAGGCGCCCTGCCCAAGCCCGCGTGGCCAGCCACAAACAACGATCCGTCAACGACTGACCCCCTGACTTCAAACGAATAACAGAAGCAAACCATGACAACCCAGCAAGCCGCCCTCAGCCACCTCAAAGTTCTCGACCTGTCGCGCGTGTTGGCGGGCCCCTGGTGCACCCAGATGCTGGCGGACCTGGGTGCCGATGTGATCAAAGTCGAGCGCCCCGGCGCTGGAGACGACACGCGCCACTGGGGCCCGCCCTTCCTCAAAGATGCCGACGGCAACGACACGCCGGATGCCACTTATTTCACCGCCTGCAACCGCAACAAACGCGCCATCACCCTGGACATGGCCCAGCCAGAAGGCCAGGCGCTGATCCGCCAGATGGCAGCCAGCAGCGACATCCTGGTCGAGAACTTCAAGGTGGGCGGCCTCCAACAATACGGGCTGGACTACGAGAGCCTCAAAGCCATCAACCCCCGCCTGATCTACTGCTCGGTCACCGGCTTTGGCCAGACCGGCCCGTATGCCGAGCGCGCTGGTTATGACCTGATGATCCAGGCCATGAGCGGCCTGATGAGCATCACCGGCCACGCTGATGACCAACCCGGCGGCGGCCCGATGCGCATGGGTGTGGCATTAATCGACGTGCTGACCGGCATCTACGCCTGCAGCGCCATCCTGGCTGCTATCGAGGCGCGCCACCGAACGGGCGAAGGCCAGCACATCGACATGGCCTTGCTGGACGTGGGCATGGCGGTGCTGGCGAACCAGGCCGCTGGCTTTTTGAACACCGGCAAGGTGCCCCAACGCCAGGGCAACACCCACCCCAGTCTGGCGCCGTACCAGACCTTTGACACCCTGGATGGCAACATGCTGCTGGCGATTGGCAACGACGGTCAGTTCGCCCGTTTTTGTGAGGCTGCGGGTCAACCCGAGTGGGTACAGGACGAACGTTTTCGCAGCAACACCTTGCGCGTCAAAAACAGAGAGGCGCTGGTGGCCCTGATGCTGCCGGTCACCCGCAGCCGCAGCACGACGGACTGGATCAGACTGCTGGAAGACAAGGCCGTGCCATGCGGCCCGATCAACACCATCGAACAAGCTTTTACTGATCCTCAGGTGTTAGCACGTTGTTTAGTGATAAAACAGCCTCTAGCCCTTATGGAAAAATGGCAAGAAGCTATTAAAAACGTATCTAACCAAACCACGGTCAATACCGTGGCCAGCCCGTTGCGCCTGTTGGCCACACCACCTGTGCTGCACCGCGCGCCGCCGCAATTGGGCCAGCACACCGATGAAGTGCTGGCAGAGCTTGGGCTGGATGCCACGCAGATCACCGCCCTGCGGGATCGTGGTGTGGTCTGAGCAGGTGTTCAAGCCGGATTCCACGCCACCCCATGAAGACCATCGCTACCCAAGACCCCCGATTTTCGCTGCGCATTGCCACACCCGATGACGCGGCTCTGCTGCTGGACTTCATGCACCAGCTGGGTACTTTTCAGAAGATGCGCGACAAGATCAGCGCGACCGAAACGGGTCTGCGCCAGCTGTTGAGTCAAGGCAAGGGTGAAGCCATTTTTGGTGAGTACGACGGCAAGGCGGTCGGCTTTGCCTACTTTTGCCAGACCTCATCGGCGTTCATCGGGCAATCCGGCCTGTACATCGACAGCTTTCTGGTGCATGAGTCCATGCGCGGCAAAGGTCTGGGCAAGATCATGATGGTCTTCATGGCCAAGTTGGCGCTGGCGCGTGGCTGCCAGCGGCTGGAATGGGGTTGTCTGGACTGGAACGAACCCAGCATCCAGTTCTACCGCCATCTGGGTGCCCAGAGTGTCGACATCATGACCATTTACCGGTTCGGCCCCGAGCAACTCAAGGCCAATGCGGCTTTGTTCTAGTGTGCGGGTCAGTGGTTTGCTGCACTGCAGGGGTGGGTGATTTTGGAGGTGGTTTTCTGTGATTGACGTGGTGCAGGTGCTGACGGAGAGCGAAAACGCCCGCGACTACTGGTTCAAGATGAAACTTCGCGTGAAGTCGGAGGACGGCGCTGAACTGTCGACAGTTTGTCGACAGTTGAAATTACCTGCGGCCGACGGTAAACAGCGGCTCACCGATTGCGCCACTGCAGAAAGCTTGCTGCGTATCGTCCAATCCATCCCCAGCCCCAAAAGCCGAACCCATCAAACTCTGGCTGGCCAAGGTGGGTTATGAGCGTATGCCGGAGCTGGCTGACCCCGCCTTGTCGCTCAACCGCGCCCGCCAGACTTGGCAGCAGCATGGCCGCAGTGACAAGTGGATTCAGCAGCGCATGAGCAGCGGCTTAAATCAATCGCTCGGTCGTGACTTGGCCAGCTCCAGCGCTTGGCGCAGTTCCGCCTCATGGCGTTTGCGTTCACTGATGTCCACATAGGCGCCCACCACCCGCACCGGTGCGCCATGGGCGTCGTATTCGGCCACGCGACCGCGGTCCAGCACCCAGATGACCGAGCCGTCCTTGCGGATCATGCGGTGCTCAGAGCGGTAGTACTCGTCCTTGCCACTGAGCAACTGGCGCAGCCGCTGCCACACCAGCGCCTTGTCGTCGGGGTGCAGCCGGGCTGAAAACGCATCCACATGGCCGGTGAGTTCACCGTGTGCAAAGCCCAGGATGCGAAACCACTGCTGGTTGTGCACCACGCGGCCACTGGCCACATGCCAGTCCCAGATGCCTTCACGGGTGGCGGCCAGCACCTCTTGCAGGCGTTGTTCACTCTGCGCCACCTGTTGTTGTGCCCGCACCAGGTCGGTGATGTCGTGGGCAATCACCAGAATCTGCTTGTTGCCCTCGGCATCCTTGAACGGGCGTTTGATCGACTTGAAGTGGCGGATCTCGCCAGTGACCGCATTGCGGCTGTCTTCCAGCACCACCTCGGTCTCACCGCGCGCCATGATCGCCAGCACATTGGCGCGGTAACCGTCGGCCAGCTCTTTGGGCACACCAAAGTCACCGTCGTGTTTGCCCACCATGGCCTCGGGGGTGGTGTTGTACAGGCGCGCCAGCGTGCGGTTGCACAGCAAAAAATTGCCTTTGGCGTCCTTGAGCAGGATCACGTCAGGCGTTTCCTCAAACACCGCTTCCAGCAGTGCCAGTCGTTTCTGATCCGTCATGGGCAGGACGGGGTCGGGGGTGTTTTTGGCTTCAGGCATGTGGGTATTCCATGACATCAACATCCCTGAAGAGCTGTTTTTTTAGGTCAAAGCATTTCTGGCGTGGTTTCACCCCGCCAGTATCGGTCACTTCGTCTTGCTTGGTCAAAATAAATGAATGCAGCAAACAATTTCGTTGAACTTTTTTGCACTGAGCGACTTCTAAACTGCGATCCGACGCAGGTCCTGGCCTGCTGACCTTCCTTGGAGAATAGTTTTGACCCGTTCCTCATCGTCTTCTGCCGGCCTGATAGGCCAGCCCCGTTACAGCCCGGTGGCCATCGTCTTGCACTGGCTGCTGGCCTTGGTCATTCTGTCCCTGTTTGGGATGGGCCTGTACATGGCTGACCTGCCCTTTTCACCCACCCGCATGAAACTCTACAACTGGCACAAATGGGCCGGTGTGTGTTTCCTGTTGCTCACAGTCCTGCGTGTGGTGTGGCGTGTCACACACCGTCCACCCGCGTTGCCACAGACCGTCACGCTGGCCATGCCGGGCTGGCAGATGCAGGCCTACCACGCCACCCACCATCTGATGTACGCCCTATTTTTGGCGGTGCCTTTGCTGGGCTGGGCTTATAGCTCGGCAGCGGGCTACCCGATTGTGTTGTTTGGTGTGTTGCCCCTGCCAGACTTTGTGGGCGCCGACAAGGCATTGGCTGAACTGATCAAACCCTTGCACGGCTTGTCGGCCTGGGCGCTAATTGCGCTGGCGGCGCTGCACATCGGTGCGGCCCTGAAACATCATTGGCTGGACCGCGATGGCCTGATGTTGCGCATGTTGCCGGGTCGGGGCTGATCCCTGGGCCTGGTCGAGTTATTTCCTATTCCTTTTTTGATCCTCTTATGAACACCAAGACCCTGCTTCCTGTTTTGGCCACCTTGTTGGTGGCCAGTGTCGCCCTGCCAGCGGCGGCCCAGCAAAAACTCTTGCCCGCGCAAAGTGAACTCAGCTTTGTGGCCAAACAAATGGGGGTGCCGGTCAGCGGCCAGTTCAAACGTTTTGATGCCCAGGTCAGTTTTGACGCGGCCAAGTTGGCGGCCAGCAAGGTGGCGTTCACCGTGGACATGGGCAGCGCCACCATGGGCAATGTCGAGGCCGACAGCGCCTTGCCCACGCTGCCCTGGTTCAACACCCCGAAGTTCCCGCAAGCCACGTTTACCTCCAGCGCTTTCAAAGCCCTGGGTGCTGGCAAGTATGAGCTGGCTGGCCAACTCAGCATCAAAGGCCAGGTGCGTGAGGTGCTGGTGCCTGTGACCATGACACAAACGGGTGCGGTGACCGTGGCCACCGGTGTGGTGCCGATCAAGCGCCTGGCCTTCAAGATTGGTGAAGGTGATTGGGCCGACACCTCGATGGTGGCCGACGACGTTCAGGTCAAGTTCAAGCTGGCGCTCAGCGGCGTGGGCAAGCTGTAAACATTTTTGTCTTTTTCCCTTCAACCCTCCAGGAGTTTTTATCCATGCGTTTGTCCCTCATCCCCGCCGCTGCTGCCGCTGTTTTGCTCGCCAGCACCATGTCTGCCCAGGCTGCCAGCTACGCCATTGACCCAACCCACACCTATGTGACGTTTGAGATCGGCCACTTTGGCACCTCGACCAACCGGGGCCGTTTTGACAAGAAGGAAGGCAGCGTGGAGCTGGACCGCGCCGCCAAGACCGGCAAGGTCGAGATCGTGGTGGACACCAGCTCGATCAGCACCGGTTTGGCCATGTTCAACAAACACCTGCAAAGTGCAGAGTTGTTTGACGTGGAAAAATTTCCGACCATGAAGTTTGCCGCAGACAAGTTTGTCTTCAACGGCGACAAGGTGGCTGAGGTGACCGGCACACTCACGCTGCTGGGCAAAACCAACCCGCTGACCCTGAAGGCCACCAACTTCAATTGTTATGAGAACCCGATGCTCAAGCGCGAAGTGTGCGGCGGCGACTTTGAAGGCACGCTGGACCGCACCCAATACGGCATGAACTACGGCATTGAATGGGGTTTCCCGAAGAACGTGCACCTGGTGGTGCAGGTCGAAGCCATCAAGCAGTAATCTGCCAAATCAGGTATCAAATCAGCCTATAGCCATTATTTAATAAGGGCTGATAGCTATAGAAGACGCAGCAACCTGCGGTTGCTCAGGGCGCCAGCATCTGCTGCTGGCCCATGTACATGCGCAGCCTGAACTGGTCCTGGTCAATGTCTTGCAGAGTGCGCCGAATACGGCGCTTCTCGTCGTCACTGGCCGCAGACTCCAGCTTCTTGTGCAGGCGCTGGATTTCCTGGGTGTTCTGGCGCATGCGTTCCTGGGTCTGGTGCACCTGCAGACCCGCGTTCAAATAACGCGTAAAAGCTTCCGCGCCGGGCTGCGTCGCACACAGCTGTGCTTTGTCGGCACGTCCTTGCAGCCCTTGTTGCCAACCGTTGGCCGCTGTGCAAAAACGCTGGATACCGGTGTCCCAACCCTGGCGATAGGCCTGCGCGTTGGGAACCACCCCGGTTTTGCCACAGTCTTCGGTGTAATCCGCCAGTCTGCGTTCGGGCTCACCCCGCGCACCGTCATTGCGCCCCACACGGCCCCAGTCGGCCACCTGGCATTCGGACTCCGACATCGACGCACACCCAGCCAGCAGCGCACTCAACAACAGCAGACTCAGGGCTCGGTGCAGGAACATGGCGCAGCGCTCAGGCCTGGGACGGCAGCGGCAGGGCACCCACCTGGTGGGCAAAGGCTTCCACCTGCGCCCAGTCGGTGAACTCAAAGGCCTTGGTGGCGTCGGTCGGGCCTTTGGTGATGAGCATGATGAAACGGATCATCTGCTTGTCCACAAAACCCAGCGCCGGGTAGTTGAGCCGCCCGGCAAACACAGCCGCCAGCTGCGGCTTCCAGCTCAGTTGCCGCAGCAGTTTGACCATGTAGGGGTTGGTGTGTGGCTGGTTTTTCTCGGGTTTGCGCGCCACCACGTTGACGCTGAACAAGGCGCTGGCCTTGCGCTCCAGCAGCGGCTGGTGTTTGTTGATGAACTGGGCGACCTGCGGGCGGTGTTTGCCGTAGCGGATGCTGGCGCCGATGACAATGCGCTCGAACGACGCCAGATCCAGCGATTCGGCCTGGTCCAGCGGCACCAGGCTGACCTGTTGCCCCAGCGCCGTCAAAACAAATTTCATGCGTTCGCAGATATGCCGGGTGTGGCCGTCAACGGTGGAGTAGATGAGAAGGGTGTGGTGTGGCACGGTTGCAAGGTGTGGTGAACAGGTCGGCGCGATCTTAGTGGCTTGCGCCGACCCGTGGGCTGACAAATGTCATCAATCGTCGGTCAGGTTGCCGGGCTTGAATTGGCTTGTCAGCTTGGCCTGCATGTCTTCATGCACCTGGGCGTAGTGTGAAAAGGCCAGACTGTACGACCCCTGGCCGCCGGTGAGTGACTTCAATCGGCTCTGGTAGTCACCCAGTTCGGCCAGCGGCATCTGACCACTGATGGCCACCGTGCCCATCGGGCGCGGCTGGGTGCCGGTGATATGGCCACGTTTGCTGGCCAGGTCGCCGGTCAAATCACCAATGCTGGACTCCGGCGCCACCACCTCGATGCTCACCACTGGCTCCAGCACCACCGGCGAGGCGGCACGGACGGCTTCCAGCGTGGCCTTGCGGGCGGCGGCCACAAAGGCCACCTCCTTGCCGTCCACTGCGTGGGTTTTGCCGTCATACACCGTCACCCGCAGGTCGTGCACCGGGAAACCCGCCACTGCACCTTCACTGAGCGCCTGCAACACCCCTTTTTCCACCGCGGCCATGAACACGCCCGGAATCGCGCCGCCCTTGACCACGTCCTCAAACTCGAAACCGGCGCCACGTGCCAGCGGTGCCACGCGTAACATCACCTCGCCAAACTGACCGGCGCCGCCACTTTGTTTCTTGTGGCGGCAGTGGCCTTCGGCTTGGCCCAGAATGGTTTCGCGGTAAGCGATCTGGGGTTCGCTGGTGCTGAGTTCAAGCTTGAACTGCTGCTGCATGCGCAGCATCTTGGCGCGCAGGTGCATGTCGCCCAGGCCACGGATCACGGTCTCGTTGGTGCCCGGGTGGCGCTCCACCGTGAAGCAGGGGTCTTCCATTTCCAGCTTGTGCAGGATCTCGAACAGACGTTGCTCGTCGCCTTTGCGCTGGGTCTGCACCGCCAGGCCCTGCATCGGCTGCGGGAAGGTCAGCGGTTTGAGTTGGATGTGGTCCTCGTCGTGGGAGTCGTGCAACACGCTGTCAAATCTGATCTCGTCGACCTTGGCCACGGCACCGATGTCACCGGGCACCAGCGCCTCCACCTCGACATACTCCTTACCCTGCAGCTGGTACAGGTGGTTGACCTTGAACGGGCGTTTGCTGGACCCGGCAAACAGCTGGCTGTCCTTGCGCACCGTGCCCTGGTGCACGCGGAACACACAGACCTTGCCGATGAACGGGTCCATCACCACCTTGAACACATGGGCCAGCACATGCAGGCTGGGGTCGGGCTGGGCGGCAAAAGCGCTGGGCTCAGCCCCAGGCTCACCCTTGTAGAAGGGCGGCGGGTTGCCCTCCATTGGGCTTGGTGCCAGCTTGACCAGGGCGTCCAGCAGCTGAGGCACACCAGCGCCGGTTTTGGCCGAGACAAACAGGATCGGGATCAGGTGCCCGGCGCGCAGCGCTTTCTCAAACGGCGCATGCAACTCCTGCGGGCTGGGGTCGGTGCCGTCTTCGAGGTAACGCGCCATCAATTCGTCGTCCTCCTCGATCAGCTGGTCGATCAGCGCGCGGTGGGCGGCGGCCACGCTGGCAAAGTCGCTTTCGCCATCGTCGTGGCCCAGCAGCTCCACCACCTCTTGTGCGTGGTGGCTGGGCAGGTCCAGCAGCAGGCATTGTTTGCCAAAACGTTCGCGGATGTTGTCCACCAGCGCGCCCAGGTCGATGTTGTCGGCATCGATCTTGTTGATCAGGATCATGCGGCACAGACCGCGTTCACCGGCCAGAGTGAACATGCGTTCGGTGGTGAGTTCGATGCCGGTCTGGGCGCTGATGACAATCAGCGCGGTGTCAGCCGCAGCCAGTGCGCTGATGGCCTGCCCGGCAAAGTCAGGGTAACCGGGGGTGTCGAGCAGGTGGATGTGGGTGTTGTTGCTGCTCAGGCTGACCAGGGCCGACTGCAGCGAGTGGCCGAGCTGTTTTTCAATCGGGTCAAAGTCACAGACGGTGTTTCCCTTGTCCACCGCGCCCCGGCTGGTGATGGCGCCGGTGGCAGCCAGCAGGCTCTCCACCAGAGTTGTTTTGCCCACAGACCCGTGACCCACCAGGGCCACGGCACGGATGTTTTCGCTGGATGGGAGGCTCATACAAAGCTCGTGAAAGGTTGGAATGAGTCACGAGTTTACGCTGGCGCTTCACTTTTTGACAATTGTTTTAAAAGTTGAGCAAACGTCAAAAAATGCTTGCCTCAAGGCGGAAAAAGTGCCCGGTTTTGCGTGATGACCTGTTGCAGTTGGTCAAAACAGCGAGCATCAATCGCACTGCCCACACTGTCTTGCATGATGGCCAGGGTTTGTGCCAGCGGCACCGCATCGCGGTAGGGGCGCTTGGCGGTGATGGCGTCAAAAATGTCAGCGGTGGTGATGATGCGGGTCTCCAGCGTGATGTCCTGGGCCAGCAGGCCGCGCGGGTAACCCTGGCCGTCCAGGCGCTCGTGGTGCGCCGCCGACACACGTGCGAGTTCGTCAAAAATGCGCACCCGGCTCAGGATGGCTTCGGTGTAGCTGGCGTGTTTTTGCACCGCCTGCCACTCTGCCGCATCAAGCTTGCCGGGTTTGTCCAGAATGCTGTTGCTCACCCCCAATTTGCCCACGTCGTGTAACAGCGCGCCACGCTTGAGCCAGCGCCGCCGCGCCTCGGGCACATCCATCGACTCAGCCAGCAGCGCGGTGTACAGGGCCACGCGGGCGCTGTGGCCAGCGGTGAACGGACTCTTGGCATCCACCACCTGGCCAAAGGCTTCAGCAATGTCGTCCAGGTAGTCTTCGGTGATGCTGACCTCATGGCCACCGGGCTCCAGCGCGTACACCGCCTGTTCCACCTGGACTGCCGGGGCCGCCAGAACCTGCCAGAAGCTGTCGGCCTGTGCCACAGACTCAAAAGCGGCCACCAGCGCCGGGTCAAACCAGCTGCCCGCACGTGCCTTGACTTCGGCCAAGGCCGTGTGGCGGCCTTGGGCGCCGTGGTGCACATCAATCACCTGGGCCAGCAGCGCAATCCGCGCTGGCAGCGGGATGGCCTGGCCCACCAACTTGTCAGGGCGGCCACGGCCATCCCAGTGCTCGTCCAGCGCGTGGATGCCTGCCGACACCGCTTCGGGAAAGCGCAGCTGGCGTGCAATATCGGCACCACGGGTGCAGCGGGTCTGGATCAGCTCCTGGGCGATCTCGTCGCCGTGGCTCAGGATGCCGCCCAGCGCCTTGAGCCGTTCACGCAGACCCGTAGCCGGCCCGGTGTGGCGCAGCACAAAACGCAGCACCTGAGGCAGGCTGCCGTCCACCCATTTGAAGTCGCGTTTGAACTGCAGGTCGTTGGTGACGTAGAGCTCGCAGATGCGTGCCGCGTTGCTGGAGCAACCCAGGTCCTTGAGCAGCAGGGTGTAGTAGAGCGTCCAGAGTGCGTCGTTGTCCAGGCCGATCTTCTGGCCGATGTGCATGCCGATCCAGCAGCAGCGCACGCAGTGGCCCTCAGGCTGGCCTTCGGTGATGTCCAGCGCGTGGCTGAGTGCAGCCATGAGTTCGGAGAGCTTCAGGAACTGCATGTTGGGCTCCGGTCAAGCATCGTCAGGCCGTTGTGCACAGGCACAAGGGTGCCGCAGATTTTAAGAAAAATCGACCTCTAGCCCTTATTGCATAAGGGCTAATTACTATGTTATCAATAGTAAAGAGGGTGCTCTGTGTAAAACTTGCCACCGTGGTACAGCAGCGGTGAGGCGCCGGCGCGGCAACTGCAGTGCTCCACCTCGCCGACAAAAATCACGTGGTCACCTTCGGCATAACGGCTGCGGTTGAAACACTCAAAACTGGCCACGCTGCCACTGATCAACGGGGCGCCGTTGTGGCCCTCGGTGAACTCCAGGTCGGCAAAACGGTCGGCGCTACGCGAGGCAAACCGCAGCGCCAGCGCTTGCTGGTCAGCCGCCAGGATGTTGATGGCGTAGTGGGAACCCTGGGCAAACGCCTCCATCGAACTGGCGGCCTGTGACAGGCTCCACAATACCAGCGGGGGTGTAAGCGACACCGAGTTGAACGAGTTGGCGGTCAGCCCGACCAGCGCCCCCGCCGGTGTGCGGGCGGTGACGATGGTCACCCCTGTGGCAAACATGCCCAGGGCGGTGCGAAATTCGGTGCTGGAGAAAGCGGGCGCTTGCGCCTGGGCGCGGTGTGAACTTGAAAACATCGCGCTGAATCTACCCGAAAACGGCGCTCTGGCGTGTTTGGCGGGCTTATCGGCCCATCAAAAAGCTTTCTTAGAATCCTTGGCATGTTGATCCGTTTGAAGTCACACGCCCTGGGCGTTGCGTTTTTAATAGCTGCAAGCCCTTATGCTGCAAGGGCTTGTACCGATTTTTATACCAAAATCCCGAATGTCTCACCGGCCCTGTGCCAGGCCGCTCAGCTGCGGCCCAGCGGCGCACGCAGTGTGCAGGGGCGGGCCATCCTGGTGCGTGATCTGGCCACGCCACAGGCGCAACGTCGGGTACTGGTGTTGGCCACCATGCATGGTGACGAGTTGTCGGCCGCGTCGGTGGCGCTGCACTGGTTGCAGATGGCGCAGGCAGCACCGGCGCAGACCCACTGGCGCTTTGTCCCGGTGCTCAACCCAGACGGTTTGGCGCGGCGCACACCCTGGCGCATGAACGCCCACGGGGTGGACCTGAACCGCAACTTCCCCACCCCCAACTGGCAGCGTGAGACCAAGGTCTACTGGGAGCAGCGCACCCGCAAGGACCCGCGCCGCTGGCCCGGCCCCAGCCCTTTGAGCGAGCCCGAGGCCAAGTACCTGTTTGACGAAATCGGCCGCTTTGACCCGCAACTGATCGTCAGCATCCACGCGCCGTATGGGGTGCTGGACTTTGACGGCCCAGTGTTGCCGCCCACGCGCCTGGGGCGCTTGTACCTGGACCAGGTGGGTGTGTTCCCGGGTTCCCTGGGCAACTACAGCGGGGTACAGCGCGGCATTCCGGTGGTCACGGTCGAGTTGCCCAACGCCTTGCGCACACCCAGCAGCGACGAGATGGCCAAGATGTGGCGTGATCTGCGGCTTTGGATGGACAAAACACTGCCCCTTCCCGAGCCGCAGGACAGACCCGCACTGGCTCAGGTGCCGCTGACCACGCCCTGAACTGCCAGGGGTGTCGCACACCAAGGGTTTACCCTTGGATCTAAATAAATTTGTGCAAATATACTTTGCAGGTCGTTCCGGTGGCAGTCAGCGGAAAGACAGACGAGTTTGGAGCCCCGCGGGGCTCCTTTTTTTGGTCGGCTGTTGTGGGGCTGCAGCTCAGGTGGGTGGTTTGTGCTGGGGCAGGCGTTGTAGCTGCAAGTGGGCCATCGCCTGGTACAGCGGTGCCGACAGCAGGCGCGACACACCACTGGCCACCAGCGCGGTGGCCATCAGGCTCAACACCAGGGCATGGCCGTCCACCATCTCCATGACGATGATGAAGGCGGTCAGAGGCGCCTGGGTCACTGCCGCCAGAAAGCCCGCCATGCCCAGCGCGATCAGGGTCGGTGCATTGGCATAGTGGGTGAGTTGGGCCACGTCATTGCCCAGAGAGCCACCAATCGACAAGGCCGGTGCAAAGATGCCGCCGGGCACACCTGACCAGGCGGTGATCCAGGTGGCCAGGAATTTCAGCAGGGTGTAGAGCGGCGTGGTTTCACCCCCGCCTTCGAGCAGGCTGCGGCTGTGGTGGTAGCCGGTGCCAAAGGTGCTGTCGTGGCTGACCAGCCCGATCACTGCCACCACCAGGCCACAGGCGGCGGCAAAAGCCACTGGTGAGCTTTGCCGCCAGCGGCTGAACCAATCTGCCGAGCTACCACGCACCGACAGCAACAGCACCCGGGCAAACAAGCCACCGGCCAGACCGCAGGCCAGCGCCACCAGCAGACCCGGCCACAGCAGCGCCAGGCTCAGCTGGTCCACCCGGATCACGCCAAAGTAGGTGGCGTTGCCATAGACGGAGACGGCCATCAAGCCGCTCAGCACAATGGCGGCCAGCAGCAAACCGGTGTTGCGCTGTTCCGGGCGGCGCGACAACTCCTCAATCGCAAACATGATGCCGCCCAGCGGTGTGTTGAAGGCCGCCGCAATACCCGCGGCGCCACCCGCCATCAGCAGGCCGTTGTGCGACACCGGGGCATTGGCGGGCAGGTAACGCCGGGCGTGGTGCATGACACCTGCGGCAATCTGCACGCTGGGTCCTTCGCGCCCGAGCGACAGACCACCCAGCAGGCCGCAGCTGGTCAGGGCCATTTTGCTCAAGGTCAGTTTGAGCGACACAAACAGATGGCGCTGCTCTGGTGCCACAGAGCCGTCCATCGCAGCCATGACTTGCGGGATGCCAGAGCCCGACGCGCCCATGGCGTACCGGCGCATCACCCAAACAATGGCAGCGGTGCACAGCGGGGTCCACACCAACGGGGCCCAGGCCACCACGCTGTGTAACTGCTCAAACAGACCGAAGGCACGTTCGGTCAGCCAGGTCAGGGCCACCACGGTCAGGCCCGCCAATGCGGCAAAACCAATCACCACCGCGCGTGCTGCCCAGAGTTGCCAGTTGGAGAGGTCGTGGCGCAAAGCCTGCAGGAGGGTGGAACTGCGTTCGTCGAGGTTCATTGTTTGGGGGAGTGGGCGCAACGCCGCATACCATCACAGTGCATGGGGGGATGATACATTGATACAAATGTAGTTTGTTATATTGGGCCTTGGCGCACCGATGCTGGCGTCACAACACACAACACGACAGGAGGTGACAACATGAAAGTTGGTTTGGTGGGTTACGGCAAGGCTGGGCAGGCGGTGGCGCGGGTGTTGCATGACACCCCCGGTTTTGAGTTGGCCTGGGTGGTGCGCAAGTCGACCAGCCCGGCGGCGCAGACTGTGCCCGAGACCAGCATCCCGCTGGTGGGGCTGGGTGCGTCGGACTGGGCAGCTTGGCTCGATGCCCACCCGGTGGATGCGCTGGTGGATTTCTCACAGGCCGAGAGCCTGCACGCCTATGGTGAAGCACTGCGCCAGCGCCACATCATGTTGGTCAGCGCGATTTCGGCCTACAGCCCAGCTGACCTGGACTTTGCGCGTGATCTGGGGCGTGACACCCGGGTGATGTGCTCCCCCAACATCACCTTAGGCATCAACTTCCTGATTCTGGCAGCCAAACTGCTGCGCCGGATCGCACCGTTTGCCGATGTCGAGATCCTGGAGCAGCACTTTCGCGACAAACCAGAAGTCTCCGGCACCGCACGCAAGATCGCACAAAGCCTGCAGGTGGAAGATGATCGGATCACCTCGCTGCGACTGGGCGGCATCATTGGCCACCACGAGGTGATTTTTGGTTTTCCACACCAGACCGTGCGCCTGATCCACAACTCGATCGAGCGGCGTGCCTTTGGTACCGGTGCCGTATTTGCGCTGAAACAGCTCTCCGAATGTGAGAACGGGTTTTACACCTTTGACGACCTGATGATGCGCCTGGTGCGCCAGGAGCTGCTTCAGGCGCCGCCCGCCTGACACGGCTCGGCTCGGCTCTGCTCTGCTCTGCTCTGCTCTGCTCTGCTCGGGTGCCGACCAGTGGCTGTGGGGCAGTCAGGCCACTATCATGGCGCCTGTTTCATCATTTGCCGTTGTTTATGTCACCCTCGGAAGCCTCTCGCGCCAAGTCGGCGCAATCGACCCAGGTGTTGCGCCGTTTCCGCGTTGTGTTCAACGCCGTGCGCACCCATTTCAAACAAGTCGAAAAACAGGTGGGCCTAGGCGGCGCCCAGGTCTGGGCCTTGAGTGTGATCCGCGACCAGCCCGGCGTGGGTCTGGGTGAGTTGGCCCGCAGCATGGATGTACACCAGTCCACCGCCAGCAATCTGGTCAAAGGACTGCAGACCAAGGGCCTGATCCGCGCCGACAAAGGCCAGGTTGACAAACGCCAGGTTCAGCTGTTTATCTTGCCCCCAGCGCAGGCCTTGCTGGCCAAGTCTCCGGGACCGTTTGAGGGTGTGCTGCCCGATGCCTTGGCCCAGTTGCCTGAACACACCTTGCAACAGCTGGACCATGACCTGGCCGAGCTGATTGCACTTTTGCGGGTGGACGAGTCAGCCGGTGGTATTCCCCTGGCGGACTTGTGATCTGAGGGTTTGCCGCCGCCAGCTGCCGCGCACGCAGGCCTTGCGCTAGGTTCAGGTCAAGCGGGGTTGCCCAGAATTTCCCAGCGCTCCAGTGCGGCCATTAGCTCTTCGTCAATCTGGGCGCTGCGCGCGGCGAGTTTCAGGGCGCGGGCGTTGTCCACTGCATACAGACTGCCGTCGGCCAGCAAGGCCACCGCTTCGGCCTGCTCGGCTTCCAGCTTGGCAATCAGGTCAGGCAGACCATCGAGTTCGCGCTGTTCCTTGAAGCTGAGCTTGCGCGTCTTGGGTGCTGGGGCTGCAGGCGCTGGGGCGGGTGCCTCAGGTGGCTTGGTTTGCTGCGTTTTTGAGAGCTGTTCGCGCTCGTAATGAAAGGGCTTGGGGGCTTTTTGGCCTTTGCTCTTTGCGATCTCGGCAGCACGTTTGCTCTGCACCAGCCAGTCGGTCACGCCGCCCTCGTACTCGCGCCACTTGGCGTCGCCTTCATAAGCGATGGTGCTGGTGACCACGTTGTCGAGGAAGGTGCGGTCATGGCTGACCAGAAACACCGTGCCGTCGTAGTTTTGCAGCAGGTCTTCGAGCAGTTCGAGGGTGTCGATGTCCAGGTCGTTGGTCGGCTCATCCAGCACCAGCACATTGGCCGGTCGGGCAAACAGGCGCGCTAAAAGCAGGCGGTTGCGCTCGCCACCGCTCAGACTGCGCACTGGTGAGTTGGCACGTGCGGGGGAGAACAAAAAATCACCCAGGTAACTCTTGACGTGTTTTTTCTGGTTGCCGATCTCGATCCACTCGGAGCCGGGGCTGATGAAGTCTTCCAGCGTGGCGTCCAGATCCAGCGCATTGCGCATCTGGTCAAAGTAGGCGACCGAGATGTTGGCGCCCTGGCGCACCGTGCCCCAGGGGCTGTGGCCGGGCTCGGGCGCGGGGGAGTTGGCGGGTGCCGGGTCGGCTTGGAGCTCACCCAGAATCAGCTTGAGCAGGGTGGTTTTGCCGGCGCCATTGGGGCCGAGCAGACCAATCTTGTCGCCACGCAGGATGGTGGCCGAAAAATCATCCACGATCTTGCGCTCGCCAAAACTCTTGGACACATGGGTCAGTTCAGCGACCAGCTTGCCGCTGGCGCCGCCGGTGACCACATCCATGTTGACACTGCCCACCGCTTCGCGACGCGCCTGGTGTTTGGCGCGCAACTCACCCAGGCGCACGATGCGGGCCTGGGCGCGGGTACGGCGTGCTTCCACACCCTTGCGGATCCAGATTTCCTCCTGCGCCAGCAGTTTATCGGCACGGGCGTTGATCACCGCCTCTTGCGCCAGCTGCTCCTCTTTTTGGACCAGGTAGGCTGCGAAATTGCCGGGGTACGAGAGCAATTTTCCACGGTCCAATTCAACGATGCGAGTTGCCACGTTGTCGAGGAAGGAGCGGTCATGGGTGATACAGATGATGCTGCCCTTGAACTCACACAGCAGGCCTTCCAGCCACTCGATGCTGTCCAGGTCCAGGTGGTTGGTGGGTTCGTCCAGCAGCAGCACGTCGGGTGCGGCCACCAGTGCCTGCGCCAGGGCGACACGCTTCTTGTTGCCGCCGGAGAGGGTGCGCACGATGGCATCGGGCTCCAGGTGCAGGCGGTGCAGGGTTTCACCCACACGTTGTTCCCAGTTCCAGCCGTCCAGCGACTCGATCTCGCTTTGCATCGCGTCCAGATCGCCATGCCCCTCGGAATATTCATCAATCAGGGCTCTGACCCTTGCCAAACCTTCGCTGACAGCTTCAAAAATAGTAGCTTCAGCGTCAAGCTGCGGCTCCTGCGCGACGTAGGCAATGCGGATGTTGTTCTGTACCTGCGTCGTGCCGTCGTCGGGCTTGTCCAGACCACCCAGGATTTTGAGCATGCTGGACTTGCCCGCGCCGTTGCGGCCAATCAGCCCAACGCGCTCCTGCGTTTCAACGGAAAAATCAGCGTGGTCGAGCAGGGCCACGTGCCCGAATGCCAGCTGGGCGTCTAGAAGTGTGATGAGTGCCATAGGGGCGGGATTATCCGCTGGCGGGCTGTTGGACGAGTCAACCGCTCGTTGTCGAGCCAGCTGTCAGTTGGCAGGACACCTAGACTTCCTTGTCCGGAAACCAGGTCTGCCAAGTTTTTCGGGTCAGATGCGGCACAAGCAGGCGCAAGGGCATCTTCATCCAATGGGAATGGGCAAGCACCGCCCAACCGGCCAGTTCACCTGACAGATGGCCTTTGTCCAGAGTGCTCAAAGCCGCTATTTCTACCTGCTTTTGCAACCAGCCTTTGGGGACCTGCGCTGTTGTGTTGTCAATGAACAGGCTCTGCGCGGCAGCGACCGCTGTTCTTGTTGGTGCACTTACGCCCAGTTCATCGGCCCGCAAAAGCAGTGGCGTCAGGCCCTGGTCTGCGCCAAAGTGCTGCTGTAGCAACAAGTGCAAGTCGTACAAGTCACGGATTAACTTCTTGGGTTCACCTTCCTGCAGCAAATGCAGGGCGCAGTGAATGACCCGGTCGGTAGGTGACAACACGTGGATACCGGGCAACACTTCCACCAGGTGCGCAAACAGCTTTTCCGGAGGAATGTAGTAGCGTGACACCGGCGGGTTGATCGCATGGTGCAGGTCACACACGGTGTGGCGGCGCACATGCTCCATCGGCGGCACCTCGTGCATCCAGTTGCGGTAGTACGCCAGATCGTAGTCATTCACAAGGCTGGGCTTCCAGCCAACGCTGATCAAAGAGGACTCCACGGCGTCCAGATTGGCGCGCGGCACCATCAGATCCACGTCCGAGAACAGCCGACCACCGGCATTGGTGTCACCCGCCACCATGTAGGCGCAGCCTTTGAGCACCACCAGGGGGATGCTGGGGTCAATTGCCCGGCGCATGCCTTTGAGTTCCCACAAGGCTGCTTCACCGCGTCGCCGGGCGGTCAGTTCATCGAGCGCCAGATGCCGTTGAACGGCAGGCAAAATCAGCTCGAACACACCCGCACGACGCAGCGCTGCCGCCAGCTGGCCAAGTAATTGATTTTTGCGTCCTGCCTCGACGACTCCATTCCACTGCGCATCAGTTACCTCCGAGACACTCTGGGGCGCATTAAGCAGGTGTATCAGGCGCTGGGTCGGCATGTTGTGTTCACCCAGTTCACGATCGACGCAAGATCACCGTATTCCACCGCGTAACACTTGGCATCGGCAATCGCCCGGGCCAAAGACGCAAACCCCTCAGCGCCAAGCAAACCCACGTTGAAGGTGTTTTCCATCAGTTCTGACAAAGCCTCGGCGCGGCTCAAAGGCTCAAAGTCCAGTTGTGCACCCGGTACAAACTTCGGAAACACCACATACCCCACGGGAGCCGTCTGGTGGCTGGCCTGCACAGCACTTCTGGGTGGTCGGGCGTAAGCAATCGCACCTTTGTGGGTAGCGACCACAGGGGGGGTCAGTTCAGCAGACGGCACAAAGGCCTTGATGATGTCGATGGACTGATTCTTCAAGCTGATGGGGCGTGGCACCGGCTGCACCTTGCCATCTAGCTGCGAGATGATCGTCAGCTCGTCCGATAACAAGCGCCAATCGGTCAACGCCAGCGCGGCACACAGGGTACTTTTGCCCGATCCGGGTGACCCAGGCAACACCATTGCCAATCCATCACGCTCCACCACTGCCGAGTGGATCACGGTGTGTGCACCGCTGGCAGTTGCCACACACCAGTTCAGGCCCCATTCAAACAGGGGATGGGCGTGAGCCAGAGGCAGCGCCTGCAGTGCGCTGTTTCCTGCCCAGTCAAACTCAATCTCCCAGGGTTTCCAAAAAGATTGACGAGTTCTGTTCAGGCTAACGCGGAAGTCGTAAAAGCCGGTTGGCGACAGGTGTGCAAAATAATCCTGATAAAGCAGTCGCAGGCGCGGAGCGATCAGATCAGAGTCAGACCGTAGCAGGCAGCGAAAGCGACCTAGTTCAAGTCCAAAACCCTCACCACCCAATGCGTTGGCAACTTGAAGTTCGGAATAGTTGGCGACTGGCGCTGACGTCATGTTGTCATTGTCAGTGCAAAACGAAGCAGATTTCAGACTCAGTTGTCAGCCCAAATTCCTAACTTGACCAGCAGTTCTTTGAGATCCGATGATTCGTTGGACCGGCTGTTACGCAACTCAAGCCAGCGTGAGGCGCTGCACCTGAAAACATCTCCTGAATCGGGCATGAACAAGACGACTTGATCTTCTCCGCTGAATTGAACGCTGGTCAAATCTGCCAAAGAATCAACAGACGGTATCAACCCATTGTTTGCGCGAGAAATCTCTTGCATTCATCATCCGAGCAGTTGCGCTTGCTTCCGATTTTTCTGTTGTAAACGTCCACGATATCTTGAAGCGACAATGCGTATTCGGAGTTTGTGCAATGGTTCAAGTAGGCGGCGCAAATATAGGCATTCAATGAGCTAGGATCGTTGATCAGGATGGAGCTGATAGACGTTGATGGGCCGCACTTCAAAGCGTTGTAAAAACTTGTGCCTGAATTCCAACCCGCCGTGTGATTGGTATCAATGTCGTTAGGGTTGCAACTCGGGATCTGATTGCTATAAATCTGCCCCATCGATTTCTTGTTAATGGCGTTAAACGGAGTGCACTTGGATATTGGCCAGTTTTTGACACATCCCGGATTGGTTTTGGGGTCCCAAGAATGTGGAGTTCCGCAAAGCGCATATTGTTTGACAGGTACAGAGAACGATTTGGCCGCACAGCCACCATTTGCTTCAAAGGAAGCCCAAGCGGCGGCAGATAGTCCTTTGGGCGGTGTTGAGCCGGTGCATGCCATGGCTGATCGTCCGCTCAAGGCCAGCACCACAGGCCCAGCAGCCAAGCCAGCACGCAACAACCGCCGACGTGCAATACCAGTCGCTTGAGTTGACTCAACGGGCTGTGGCAAAGATTCAGTTTGTGTTTCGTTCATAAGCTCACCTCGTATTCGCTTGATCAAGCAAATTGTGCGCCAACGGCCACACATTGTTGATATTGCAGGACTTTTCAATATATCGCCCGTTAAAACCGGGTTGTATGTAAATAATACCGACAGTTACAAACAGCAGACCCAAGTCACAAAGACTTCATTAATTCGGCCACTTCCTTCTGCCCCCCAAACTTATCCCCCAGCTTTGAAAGTTCATCCAGTTGCACCTTGGCTAGGTCTCTCTTGCCACCCTTGATGTGGATTCTGGCCAAGTTCAGCTTGAATATCGGATTCTCAGGTTGCAGTGTGACTACCTTGGTTTGCACTTCCAACGCTTTGGTGTAGTCGCCCTTGTCTGACAGCAACACCGCTAGGGTGTCCATAAAGGCTGGTTGGTTAGGTGATAGGGCATTGGCCTTTTCAGCCAAGGCGATGGCACCGTCCTTGTTGAGCCGTGCTGTGACCCAGGCCAGGTTGTTGAAGGCGACAGCGTTGTTGGGCTGCAGTTGAGTCACATGGGCGTACAACTTCTCAGCGCCCGAATAGTCTTTGCGGTTGATGGCACCGTCACCCAGGTACAACAAGAAGACGGCGTCTTTGGGCTGGTCTCTTTGCCAAGTTGCGGAAAACTTCTCGGCCTCACTTGTTTTGCCCGCTGCCAACAACACCGAATGTAACTTGACGGCCAGTTCGGCAGAGCTGGCTTGTTTCAGACCTGTCTGATAGGCGTTGGCGGCCGCACTCCAGTTCTTCTGGGAGGCGTTGATATCACCTTCCAATACATATCCCACCGCATCCTTGGGGCCTTGTTTTTGCATGGTCTTGGCTGTGGCCAAGGCTCCACTGATGTTTTTGCCATCCATGTCCAGCAGGATGCTGCCGCGCTGGGCCGCCTGCAAGTCAGGCTTGATATCCAACGCCTTGCGCAGACTGGCAGCGGCGGCGACTTTGTCTTTGTTGGCCATGTGTACATCGGCCAAGCGCAAGTAGGGTTGTGGTGACAGCGGTTGCAAGCCAGCCAGTTTGTTGAAGCTGGCAATGGACTGGTTGAATTCACCTGCAGCAAGCTGGGTGCGGCCCAAAGCGTCCAGCAGTTCCGGGCTGTTTGGCAACGTGGCGACTGCATCTTGTGCAGCTGACGTTGCCAGTTTCACATCCTTGTTGCGCAAATGGAAGTCAATCAGCAGCAGGCGTGGCGCCGCCTCTGTGGGGTTAGCTGAAACAGCGTTGGTGATCAGTTTGCCGACCTCGTCCTTGCTGGCGCCTGTTCTGCCAGCTAGCTCAGCGAGCGCCAGTAGCGCCTGGCCATTTTTGGGGTCTTTGGCCAGCACATCGTCAAAGCGTGCTTTGGCATCTTGCGGTTTTTTGTCAGCCAGATCCAAGCCCGCCAAGCTGGCGACAGCCGGGAAGAACATGGGGTCAATCTGCAAAGCCCGTTCAAAACTCTTGCGGGCGCCAGGCAAGTCACGCTTGGCCTGCAGGACCCGTCCGCGCAGATTGGCTGCCAGAGGTTTGTCGGCTTGCTTTTTCTCAAGGGCATCGATGGCTTTGAGTGCTTTGTCGAGTTCCTGGCGGCGTAAATGGGCACTGATCAGAGCCAAGTCGGCTGTGATGCCACTGTCGGATGCCGAAATGTTCTGTAACTCACCAAACGCGTTGTCCACCTGGCCGTTAATCATATGGGTCAGCGCCAGCGAGGTGCGGTTTCTGGCGTTTTTTGGGTCTTGTTGCGTGGCCTTGGTGAAGTATTCCTCAGCTTTCTTCACGTCATTGTTCTGCAGGTACACCTCGCCCGCAACGGCATACAGACCGGGATCGATATTGTCACCGACCAAACCCGGCTTCAGGGTGTCCAGTGCTTTGGTGGCCTGGCCGGATCGCAGATAAGTCATCACCAGCAAGCGGCGGGCTAGCGGCAGGTTGGGTGCAGCTTGTAGCGCCTTGTTCAAATAGACCTCAGCTTGCAATGGCGAGTTGAGTTGCAGCTCAATGGCGCCAGCCAGTTGTAGTCCTTGCACACTGTTGGGCGCAGCTTTCAAAACCTGCTGCGTCAACTCGCGTGCGGCCTTCATGTCCTTTTTCTGATAGGCCAGATTGGCTTCCAAGAACTTGGTCTGGGGGTGGTTGGCTGCGACTTTTTTCAACTGTTCAATCTGGCTGGCTGCACCAGGCAAATTGTTCTGTTGTAACAACAAGGTGACGGCAGCAGCCTGGCTTGCCAGAAAATCAGGTTTGATCTCGACCGACTTGCGGTAGGCCGCCAAAGCCTCGGTCGGTTGGTTTTTGGCGTAACGCAGCAGGTCACCTTTGAGCTTCCAGGCTTCAAAACTTTGCGGGTTTTTGGAAATGACTTCATCGGCAATGGCCAGCGCGCCATCAAAGTCGCGTTGGCCACCTTTCTGGCGTGCTTGAATCAGCTTGGCAGGTGCGTAGTCCGGCGCAGCTGCTAAAGCCGCACTCAGTGCAGTCTGTGCCGGCTCTATTTGCCCCTGCGCTGCGTAGGCACCAGCCAGACTGGTCAGCAGTGAGGCTTGCGCGGTCTTATCTGTCAAGCTGGCTTTCCCAAATTCATCGGTCAGCTTTTTGGCTTGACCTTGGGCCAGCAGTGCGGTGGCCAGCAAGGGGAGGGTTTGGTCTTGTGGAAAGTTCAGTGCCAGAGCTTTGCGCAGCTCGGTTTCTGCGCCCGCCACGTCACCACTTTCCAATAGAGTCTTGCCTAGCAAAAAGCGCGCCTCTGGCATGTCCGGTTTTTTTTGCAGCGCGTTTTTGATCTGGATGACTGCGGCCTTGCTGTCATTCTTGGCCAGATAGTCTTTGGCAGAGCTGATCATGGCTTCGGGCTTGTCGCCACAAGCCACCAACAGCAGAGACACCAGCAGCACTGACAGTGCAGCACGTGTAGGATATTTTGTGATTCTCATGGCAGACCCCTGGATGGAAATGATGTGAACGAAGAACTTATTTCAACCCGAGCCGGTGCATCAAATCGTACAGCGTGGGGCGGCTTACACCCAACAACTCCGCAGCTTTGAGCACATTGCCGTTCACGCGGCCCAGTGCCGCCAGAATGGCTGTTTTTTCAGCGTTGTCGCGGATGACGCGCAAATCCAGCGAGGTGTCCAGCGCGTCACTGGCCGCCTGCAGGCCAACATCTTCGCGGGTGATCTGGTTACCATCGGCCATGATGACAGCGCGTTTGATGCAGTTTTCCAACTCGCGGATGTTGCCGGGCCAGGGGTGTTGCTCGATGGCCTTGACCGCATCTTCACTGAGCGTCAGCGAAGCCCGGTTTTGTTCCTGCGCAAATCGACGGGCAAAGGCGTGCGCCAGCAGCGCTGAGTCACCCACACGGTCACGCAGTGGCGGGATGTTGACCACAATTTCTGCCAAGCGGTAATACAAATCTTCTCGGAACCGGTTTTCCTTGGCAAGAGCCATGAGGTCCTGGTGGGTGGCACAGACGATGCGCACATCCACGGCAATTTCCTGTCGACCACCGACCCGTTCAATCGTTCTTTCTTGCAAAAAACGGAGCAGCTTGGCCTGCAAATGAAAGGGCAAATCGCCAATTTCATCCAACATCAAGGTGCCGCCATTGGCGGTCTCGATCTTGCCCAGCGTGGTTTTGGCAGCCCCGGTGAAAGCGCCCTTTTCATAACCAAAGAGCTCACTCTCCAGTAGATTCTCAGGAATGGCGGCGCAATTGATGGCCACAAACTTCTCGGCCCGCCGCGGCGACGCCTGATGTAACCCGCGTGCCAACACCTCTTTACCGGTGCCACTTTCACCCAACAGCATGACGGTGGCGTTGCTGGCTGCGACCTTTTCAATGGTGCGGCAGATGCGCATCATCTGTGGGTCACGGGTGGTCAGGCCTGCCAGCGCGTCCGGCTGATGCAGAGCGCGCAGGCGTTTGTTTTCGGCCTGTAACTCAAACAAGCGGAAAGCACGCTCCACCGTCAGGTTCAGTAGTTCGGGTTCAAAAGGTTTTGCAAAAAAGTCGTAGGCCCCCATGGCCACGGCGCGTAGCGCGTTGGCCTGGTCATTCTGACCTGTCAGCACAATGACCTTGATGTCCGGGTCAAATGCCATGATCTGTTCAAGTAGCCTGAAGCCCTCTGACACAGCGTCGGCATCAGGTGGCAGGCCCAAGTCCATGGTCACCACCGCTGGCAGGCTCTTGCGTAACTGTAGCAAGGCCGTTTCGCGGTCACTGGCGGTAACGGTGTCAAAGCGGTCCAGTGACCACTTGATTTGCTTTTGCAGCGCCAGATCGTCTTCAACAATCATCAAGGGGCGAGATTTTTCGGAGGTCATGCGCTTTCCAGGGAATGTAGGTCGGAATTTTTCTGGGTCTCAAACAGTGGCAACAGCAGGGTCACGGTGGTGCCTTGATTCACTTCGCTCTGGACGTCAATCTTGCCACCTAACTCTTGCACATATTGGAAACTTTCGTAAGCACCGATACCCATGCCGCCCTGTTTGGTGGTTTGAAACGGTTTGAACAGCCGATCGCGGATGAAGTCCTGCGTCATGCCCTGGCCGGTGTCCTTCACCACAATGCTGGCTTGACCACCAGCGCGCTCCAATGTCAGCCAGACATGGCCGCTGGGGTCGGTCGCATCGAAGGCATTTTGCACCACATGTCCGATGATGCGCTCCAGCCGCTCTTCGTGTCCGCGGGTATCGACCGGTTCAAGTGCCAACACTTCAAGCGTGCGCCCGCGTGCCTTCGCTACTGCTTGCACCCGCGTGACGATGGCACTCAGGTTGACACCAAAAGCCTTGCCCGGTGGAGTAGCGCCTTCCCGCAGTTGCAACATCAGCTGGCGCATGCGGTCCAGCGAGTTCTCCACCGTCATCAACATGTCCTGTTGAAATTCTGGGTTGTCACCCAGCCGTTTGGCATTTTTCATCATGAGCGAGAGTTGTGTCACGATGTTTTTGAGGTCGTGCACCACAAACGCCGACATCTTGTTGAAAGCGTCAAATTTGCGCACTTCCAGCAGCGCTTCAGTCGCCTGCATTTGGGCCAGATAACTGGCGGCTTGTTTGCTGGCTGTTTTCAACAGGTCATTGACCTCCCAGTTCACATCAAACAAGGTGCGTGCGCTGGCAAGTACCACAAAGCCAGTCAGCTCTTCACCCACCATCAGTGGCACCACCAGCCACGCCTGCGGCAGTTCCTGCAGCCAGACGGGAATTTTCAAGCTGCCGTAGCGCCTGGAGGCCGAACGGTAGTCTTCGAGGTTGATGAGCCTGCCTCCATCGGCCAGATACTGGCACATCGCCGTGTCCAAGGGCTCCTTGTCTTCTGTGGGGGCCAGGTTCCAGCGTGCAGTCTGGGTGAAAGCGGCCTCGCCTTGGGCACGCAACCACAGCCCGCCAGCCGGGCTTTCCACCATCTCGGCCAGGCCGCGCACCACCTGAGAACCCAGCTCCTGCGGCGAACTGCTGGCTGACAGAGCGCGGGTGAACTTCAGCCATTCCTCGCGATAGTCGTACCTGTAACGGAAGAAATGTTTGCCCAGGAACACTTTAAGCTTGGCCCGCATGGTCCCTGATAGCGCCAGCATCATCAGCACAATCAGGGCGAACACCACCAGGCCCAACTGCAGCGCGCGTCCCCATTCGCCGCCAAAGTAGCGTACGTAGTAACCCACGCCAGATATAAAAATGAGGTAGACGCCAGCGATCAACAGCGTGGCCGAATGGAACGCTGCTTTGGGGGAAAGCTGGATTTTGGCGATCCAGTCGCTGCGTCGGGTGCTTGAGAGCAGCAGTAGCGGCATCATCAGGGCGTGCACACCAGCACGGATGCTCAAGGCGTCCTCGTCCGGGCGGTTGAACAACACCGCTTGAGAAAACAAATACAGATCAAATAGAAAGCTGCCTGCCAACCCAAGCGACAGAGGCTTGATGTTCCAGCGTGAATCTTCCGTTGCGTTGCGAAAAACCTGTTCGAGCAGCACCAGGGCAAATACCGGCATGGCCATGGCGCTGAACAACATCCAGCGTGTGGGCTCTCCCACGCTGGATGTTTCCAGGGCGGTCAATACCAGAGACAAAGGGCCAGAGACGGCCAGCAGTACGGCCCAGATGATCAGGCTATAGCCAGTCGACGCCTTGCCAGCACGGTTGGTCCGCAGCAGGAGCAGCAGAAAAGCGAACCACGCGGCGTAACGCAACTGGTCGAGCAGGATGGTCAGCAGAGGCAGCAGCGGTGCTTGTGTTTGCATCTGCAGCAACGTGGACCATCCCCACAAGGCGCTCAGCAACACCGCGCCCAGCACTGCAAGCTTGGAGGTTTCTTGCAGCGTCTTCAGGTAGCCCGATTGCAGCAAGCGCAATGCAAAGACCGTGTAGCACACCCCAGCCAGCCCACCGCTCCAGGCGGTCAAATCGAGGTTGCCGCTGTTCATGATGGCCGAAGGCCTACTGAGCGCCCTTGCGCATCACCACCACACCAATGGTCTCGAACATCACCACGATGTCCAGCAGCAAGGAGTGGTTCTTGACGTAATACAGGTCATACTGCAACTTCTCGGCCGCGTCTTCAACCGAAGAGCCATATTGGTAGCGCACCTGAGCCCAGCCGGTGACGCCTGGTTTGACACTGTGACGGATCGCGTAGTATGGAATTTCCTGCGTCAACTTGTCGACAAAGAAGGGGCGCTCCGGGCGCGGGCCGACCATGCTCATGGCGCCAGCCAGCACGCTGAACAATTGCGGCAACTCGTCAATACGCAGCTTGCGAATCACCCGGCCAACACGTGTCACACGGTCGTCTTTGGCCGCTGCCCAGCGGGGTTTGCCATCCTTCTCGGCATCGGTGCGCATGCTGCGAAACTTCACCACATTAAAAAGCCGTCCGTTCTGTCCCACACGTTCTTGAAAATACAGGATTGGGAAACCATCCTCCAGCACGATCAGCAGCGCGGTGATCAGCATCACCGGCAAAGCCAGTACTATCAGGATGCTGGCGCAGACGATGTCAAACACCCGTTTGATGAAGGCCCTGAACCAGCCAGTACCAAAACCATCACCAAAAATCAACCAACCGGCTGACAGGGACTCCAGCCGGATCTGACCTAGGGTTCGCTCAAAGTGGGTGGCAATGTCCACCACTTTGACCCCCTGCAGCTTGCAGTCGAGCAACTCACGCAGCGGCATGCTGCCACCACGCCGCTCGGATAGGGCCACCACAATCTCATCAACCTGTTGGTCCTTGACGATGTCGGTCAGTGAATTCGACATGGACAGCAAGCCCCAGGCGGACACCATGGCTTCTTGTTCGTTCGGGCCGGCGTAATAACCAACCAGGTCCACGGTCGGGTCGGACTTGAGCAAGGCGGTGCCCACCAAGCGGGCGCGTGAGCCCGTGCCAAATACCAGGACGCGCTGGCGCATCAGGTTACGTGGTGTGAAATGCATCACATACACACGTAGCAGCAACATCAGCGCAATCGCGGAAAGAAGGGTCAAGGCGAAAGATCTTGCATCGAAATAGAGGGTCGCCAAGCCCAGAATCACTGGAGCCATACACAACAAGGCCAGCACCGCGCGTGCGCTGGTTTGTCCTAATGAGCGGTTATGTACACGTTGGTAAAAACCCAGACTGGCGTTCAGAACCATCATGGCGCCGGTCAGGACCAAAAAGGTCATGGCGGCTTTGGACCCCAGGACGGTGTGTTGTGATTCATGCGCTGTTGAGGTGATCAAGGCAATCAACAGCAACAGCAACAGATCCAGACCAATCTGGAACAGGGTTCGTTTGTGAAAATAGTGGTTGAATATTTTGATCATGGAGTCCTCTGCAGCATCAACCAGGTCGGCCGTTTGTTGGGCGCGCCGAATGGCGCGCCGACAGCACGTCCCTAGCGCCCAATGGCCAAGTACTCAAACCCCAACCCGCGCACCGTTTTTGGGTCGTAGAGGTTGCGGCCATCAAAAATGATCGGGTTCCTGAGTTTGGCTTTCAGATTGTCAAAGTCGGGGCTGCGAAATTCCTTCCATTCGGTGACGATGACGAGTGCGTCCGCATTGTCGAGGGCAGCATTCTGGTTGTCGGCATAACTTAAACGCGGCTCATTGGGGAAGCAGTGTCTGGCCTCGGTGCCGGCCACTGGATCGTAGGCCGTGACGGTGGCGCCAGCAGCGATCAGATCCTTGATCACTTCGCGGCTGGTGGCTTCGCGCATGTCGTCGGTGTTGGCCTTGAAGGCCAGGCCCCACAGCGCAAAGTGTTTGCCCGTCAGATCAGCGCCAAAACGCGCCTTGATCTTGTTGCCCAGAACATGTTTTTGCAGGTCGTTGGCTTCTTCCACCGCGTTAAGAACTTTGAGGTGGATGCCCGCATCCACTGCGGCTGTTTTGATCAATGCCTTGACGTCCTTGGGGAAACACGAGCCACCGTAACCGGCACCGGCGTACAAGAAATCGTAGCCAATGCGCGGGTCCGAGCCGATGCCCCGGCGCACATGTTCAATGTCAGCACCGAGTTTCTCGGCCAGGTTGGCCAGTTCGTTCATGAAGCTGATGCGGGTGGCGAGCATGGCGTTGGCGGCGTATTTGGTGAGTTCCGCGCTGCGGATGTCCATCAGGATCATCCGGTCGTGGTTGCGTTGGAACGGGGCATACAGGGCCCGCATATTGTGGGCGGCCTGCTCGTCGTCACAACCGACGATGATCCGATCGGGCTTCATAAAATCCTCAATGGCTGCGCCTTCCTTGAGGAACTCGGGGTTGGAGACGATGCTGAAGGGCGTGTCAACGCCGCGTTTTTGCAGTTCATCGGTAATAGCTGCCCGCACGGCATCGGCTGTACCCACGGGCACCGTGCTCTTGTCAACCACCACCTTGTAGTCCGTCATGAACTTGCCGATGTTGCGTGCGGCGGCGGTGACATATTTCATGTCGGCCGAGCCGTCTTCGTCAGGCGGCGTGCCCACGGCAATGAACTGTACCGTGCCAAAGTGCGCTGCGCGCTCGACATCGGTGGTGAAGTGCAGTCGCCCAACTGCCACATTGCGTTTGACCATGTCCTGCAAACCAGGCTCAAAAATCGGGATGCCCCCATCTTCAAGAATTTTGATCTTGGCCGGATCCACGTCCAAGCAGAGCACGTCGTTACCTACTTCAGCCAGACAAGTCCCAGACACCAGGCCAACGTAGCCGGTGCCAATCACGGTGATTTTCATGAGCAAACCCTAAACAGCTTTTATTTCAGAACATTATCACAACAAAACAACGATTTAATGCCGCCTACCCCACGGCGTTCTGGGGCATCTCTGACAATGAGATCGTCAGGAAAACCAGCAGGAAGAGAAGAAACGCAACCCGTGGCACGTCCATCACACTGCTCACCAGTCCGACCAGCAGAACGGCCACCAGAGATGCCGCCAGGTAAGGTGCTATTGGCTGCAAACTGGCGCGCCCCAGCACCAACTGCCACAACGCATAACCAATAAGCAGCAAACATGCCAGCAGACCTAGCCCACCACGCTCCACCAGCAGTTCCAGCACCAGATTATCCAGATGCCATGGCACAAAATACGACTGAGCTGCGGGAAACCAGCGTGCCAGACCGGCAGAAAAATCGCCATTGGTCAGCAGATTGTGTGGTCTGCGGCCGGTCAACACGATGTTGTCCACATCGGCCTGAGCACCGGCATCCATCACTGAGATGGAAAACATCTTGAGCCGGGGTGCGAACCAGCGCCCGGAGCCCAAAGACGGGCCTTGCAGCGCCACGGTGATGGGCTGCCAGGCGAAGGAATCAACACCTTCTGCCGGTTGGATAAGCAAGAAGGCGGCTTGGCATGCACGGTCGTACAAGAGGTGGCGTTCACATAAAAACAGCTCCATCCGGGTCGTCTGTCTGACCCGCACGGTCAGGCGCACCCGGTGAAACTCGGGTTCGGTGAGCGCAACGCGCTGGGTCAGCTCGAAAACGCCGCCAAGTTCTTCCTGGGTTTTGGGGCCATAGAGGGTGACAAACTGTTGCTCGGCTTGCCCGTCCCGGGTTTGCTGCTGATGCCTCGCGTCACCTGGAAACTCCTCAAAAGGTACCTGGGCTGCGTAGTTGGCAGGCAGGCGCCCCAGTCCTTTGCCCAGCAGCCAGTCGCTCGGATGTTTGAGCAGGCCAACGCCGCTTTTCCAGTGCGCCATCCGGCTGGAGAGATCCTGTCCGGCGCTGGCCAGGCGTTCCGACATGAAACTGCCGCCTTCGAGCACACCGACCACTTCCAGGACCAAAGCCAGCACCAACACCACGCTGGCCTTGAGCCGCCAGCCCGGTGCGCCCATCTGTTGGCGCAGACCCTGCCAGGCACTGCGGCCACGGCGAGCCTGGTTTTGCAGCCATAGCAAACCGGCCAGCAACAACAGCGGTGCCAGCACGGCCAGATAAACGCCGCGTGCAAAGGTGGTCAGACAGATGTAGCCACCCCAAAAAGCCAGCATCGCCAGGCTGGCCCACAAGGCGGGTTGACGTGTGGCATACAAAGCCCACACCACAAAGGGCGCGGTCATCGCCAGATAGGTGTCGATGGCGGCACCCCCCACATGCATTTCCCAGAACAAGGCTACTGTTCGGTAGGGGCTGGAAAAATCCAGCAGTCCCGGGAAAGCGGCCCGCTCCCATAGTGTGGCCAGCACCACCTGTGCCAGCCCGCTGACCACACCGGTTGCCAGCGTCGTGGTGGCCAGGCGTGTCGACTGGGACAACTCACGCCGCAGCAGCGGCAAAAAGAGGGTGGCAAAGCCCAGGCTTTTGAAGATCCGCCAGCTGTTCAATGCATCGCTGTAGTTGGCAAACCAGTCAAAAGACAGCCCACCCGCATCAGCCAGGCCGCGCCACAGCGAGATCACACCTGAGGCCAGCACTAGAACCATCAGCCAGTGCCCTGCACTGCGGGGCAGCTTTTTGGGGCCTGCCGGTTTGTTCCATGCCAATTGGGCGTAGCCCCCTGCCAGGGCGCCCAGTAGCAAGATGTCGAACTCTTCAAACATCAGCCAGCCGGTCCAGGGTGAAAAGTTGAGCCAGGGTAGGCAGGCCGGTACCAGCCACAACCATAGCCGGGGTTGCCAGGCCACCAGGCAGCTTGCCATACACAGCAGCACCAGAGCCAGCATCGGTGACACCGGGTGATGTCCGGCCAGACCCGCTCCGGCCACCAGGCAGACACCCGCTAGCAGCCAGCAGAGCAGGCCAGACAGTCGCATCTGGGGTTACACCAGCACTTCAACACACGGCGGGTGTGTCAGAAACTGGTGCGGACTGGCGTTGGCGCCATACGCCCCGGACTGGAACACCACCAGCAGATCACCCACCTGCGCCTCGGGCAGCGGCACCCGGTCAGCCAGCACATCTAGCGGTGTGCAAGACGGCCCCACCACCGTGGTGACCTGTGTGGCCGGATGTCCCATCTTGTTGCCGATGGCAACAGGGTAGTTTTTGCGCAGCAGCTGGCCAAAGTTGCCGGTGGCGGCCAGGTGTTGATGCAGCCCACCATCGGCCACCAGATACAGCTGGTCGCGCGAGTACTTGCGGTCGATCACCCGTGTCACGTAAATACCGGCCTCGGCCACCAGGTAGCGGCCCAGTTCCAGCACCAGACTGGTCTGTGGCAAGTGGGCCTGGGCAAGTTGTAGCAGGCGTTCCAGCTGCTCTCCAATCGGCTCCAGCTGCAACGGCTTGTCCCCGGGGAAATACGGCACGCCCAGGCCCCCGCCTAAGTTCAGCACCCGCACCTTGTCGGGCGCGTGTTGCGACAGGCGCAGTGCCAAGTCAAACGACTGCTGCAACGCCTGGCAGATGGCCTCGGTGCTCAGGCTTTGTGAGCCGGGGTAGAGGTGAAAACCCTCAAACGCCAGACCGGCGCGGCCCAAGTTGGCCAGCAGGGCAGGGACTTGCTCCACATCCACACCAAAGGGCCGTGGCCCGCCGCCCATTCTCATGCCCGAGCTTTTGAGTTCAAAGTCGGGGTTGATGCGCACCGCAGCGCGGGCGGGCAAACCCAGGGTCTGGGACGCCTGGGCCAGTACATCCACCTCGCGGAACGACTCGATGTTCACCAACACTCCGGCCGCCACCGCCTGGCGCAACTCGGCATCGCGTTTGCCGGGGCCGGCAAAACTGATGTCCTTGGGGTTGACACCCGCATCCAGCGCCACTTTCATTTCCCCCGCCGAGGCCACGTCGAGGCCATCCACTAGGCTTGCCATGAAACCCACCAAGGCGGGCATCGGGTTGGCTTTCATGGCGTAGTGCAGCCTGATTTTGGACGGCAAGGCCTGGCGCAGCTCGGCCACACGCTGGCGTATCTGGGCGCGGCCATAGGCATAAAACGGGGTCTGTCCGACCCGCGCGGCCAAGCGTGACAGGCTGTCACCGCCGGGCATCAACTCACCCTGGCTCACCACAAACTGGGTCATGGGCGCATGCTGGGGCAAAGAGGGTGGCGCGTCTTGCATGGTGAGGGTCATGTCTGAGGGGGCTGGACGGGGGTGGGGC
>NZ_JAHFZF010000034.1 GCF_018619435.1 Rhodoferax sp. U11-2br
TCCTCCAACGGCCTGACCCTGTGCTCAGGCTCGCTGGGTGCGGACCTGTGCAACAACATCCCGTCGTTGGTCAAAGAGTTTGGTGGCCAGGGTCGTATCCACTTTGGTCACTTGCGCAACGTCAAGGTCGAACCCGATGGCACCTTCTACGAGTCCACCCACAACTCCTGTGATGGCTCGCTGGACATGGCGGCCATTGTCAAGGCCTACCACGATGTGGGTTTTGAGGGTTACTGGCGTCCTGACCATGGCCGCATGATCTGGGGTGAGACGGGCAAGCCCGGTTATGGCTTGTATGACCGCGCCTTGGGGGCGGTCTACCTCAATGGCTTGTGGGAAGCGGTGAGTAAATACACGCCGGCTAAGGTCTGACAACAGAAAGCCGCCACGCCGGGGTGAACCGGTGTGGCGGCTTCTTTAAAAGTGATAGCTGCTAGCCCTTTATGGATAAGGGCTAGCAGCTATTTTTATATCAAGGTCCCTGAAATTTCACGCACCGGTCGCTGCCAGACGCAGTGTGAGGTAACGCCAGGCTCCCTGACTGGTTTCCGACAGCAGCGTGGCGCCTTCGACCGCAACCGAGCGCGGGTCCGCTTGCGGTATCAGGAGCGTCACCTCATTGGATACGGGTGGTTTTTGCCCAGACTTGGCTATCTGGATACGTAGCGCCTCAGCATCACATTGGACGGCCAATGTCCACAAGCCGAACTGGCCTTGTTGATAAGCCTGGCTGTGGCCGTCGTCCTCAAAACATGTGGCTTCGAACGCCCCGGTCTCCAGAGGAAACACTTGGAAGCCTCGCACATCGGCCGTTTGCCCAAAATGCACCGGCGCCAGGTTCAGCGGGATGGCACAGCCTGCACGCGCCAGCAAAGGTGGTGTGCTGCTGTCCAGCGGTGCCGCCAGCGTGAGCCATTGGCCACCGTGGTGGCGTTGGCCGCTCCAGAAATCCAGCCAGTCGCTGCCAGCGGGCAGCCAGAGACGCCGGTCCGTGGCACCTGGCTCCACCACCGAGGCCACCAGCAGATTGGGTCCGAGCAACATGTCGTCGTTTTCGGCCCAGGTCTGCGCGTCCGCCGGAAAGTCGTGGAAGGTCGGGCGGATCATCGGCTCGTAAGCCGAGTGGGAGCGCCACAAGAGGTGGTACAGGTAGGGCGTCAGGCGCACCCGCAGGGCGATCAGTTCACGGATGCGTGCCGTGATCTCGGGGTACATCCAGGGCTCATTCACCGTGCCGTCGTCGTTCCAGGAATGGATGGAAAAACGCGGCAGGAAAATGCCGTTCTGTACCCAGCGCAGTAACAGTTCGGGTCCGGGTGCTGGCCCGGAGAATCCTCCAATGTCATGCCCGGTATTGGACACGCCAGAGAGCGCCAGACCCAGGCCCATTCGGATGTTGAAACGCAACGTGTCCCAGCTGGTGTAGTTGTCACCCGACCAAGTTTGCACATGGCGCTGCATGCCCGGCGTGCCCGAGCGCGAGATCAGCCAGGGCCGCTCCTCAGGCGCAAAAGCCTGCTGCGCCTGGTGGGAGGCCTGCATCATCAGCAGGGTTTGCAAGGACCTGGCCTCGACCGCCGGGCGTGGCTCACCGAAACCAAACATGCGGGCCTGGGTGCTCCAGATTTCGTACTCGTTGTTGTCGTTCCAGGTGGCGGCGATACCGGTCTCCAACAGGCTCTCGGTCACGCGTTCTTTCCACCAGCTGATGGTGGCCGGGTTGGTGAAGTCCAGGTAGGCACCAGTGTCGTCCCAGAACTGCACGGCTGTGGGTTGACCATCGGGGTCCTGGATCAGCAAGCCAGCTTCGGCTGCTTCGGCAAAACGCGGGTGGTCGTGCAAGAGCGCGGGTTTGATGTTGGCACACAGGCGAACACCTTTTGCCAGGTAACTGGCGGCAAACCCGGACGGGTCGGGAAACTTGTCGCGGTTCCAGTGGAAGACGTAACGTTTGCCACCAATCGAGGTGTAACCCGAGGACAGATGGAAAGACTCACAGGCGATGTCGTGTTCCTGGCAACGCGCCAGAAACTCACCCATGCGTTCCTGGGCGTTGGGCGCATCGGTGTAACTCATGGTCGAGCCCGAGTAGCCCAACGAAAATTTCGGCGCAAACACCGGTCTGCCGGTCAGCCAGGTGTAGCGCTGGGTGATAGCGGCCGGGCCGTCGCCTGCGATGAAATAGAGGTCCAGGTCGCCATGTTCGGCCACAAAGTAGCGGTAGTGGCCGTGGTAGTTGTCCATTTCCTTGCCCATGTCGAACACACACTCGGACAAGGTGTCGTAGAACAGGCCAAAACAAACACCGCTGCTTGGCTTGTGGGTCAGGTAAAACGGGATGTGTTTGTAGAGCGGGTCGGTGCTGCGGGCGTCGTAACCCATTGGGTCCAGGTTGCACATCTGGTAACGCTGACCGGCGCGGTTGGCCAGGCCGGTGCGCTCGCCCAGGCCAAAGTACATCTCACCGCGTTCGCGCTGCAGGTAGTGGTAAACACGCTGGTCCCACCAGCCAAAGTTGTAGGCCTGGGTCGGTCGGTCATTGGCCGCAGCTTGCCAGACACCACTCCGTTTGACCTCCCAGCGGCAGAACAGGCCTTTGAGCTGGATGCTCAGGCGCAGGTCGCGGGTGGTGACCGTCAGGGTGTCGGCATCCTGGGCCAGCTCAAAGTCTGGCAGCGCAAAACCCGAGAGGTCAAAGCGGTCACGGCCCTCGGCCGCAATGTCGTCCAGACCGGGCGCAATGGCCCAGGTGCGGGGAAAGTGCAGGGTGGCATCGGGCAACACCAGCAGACGGACGATGTCGTGTTCGAGCACAAACACATGGGCCAAGGCACCCTCGGCGCTACGCAGCACCAGATGGTTGCCGCTGCTGGCAGGATCGAGTGAAAAAAGAGGAATTTGGTCAAGTCTCATGAGGGGAGTCCAGTTAGCCAATCTTGCCCAGTACCACTTGAGGTAGCCACAGGGACAGTGCCGGGATGTAGGTGACCATGCACAAGGCCACGATCAGGAAGAAGAACATCGGCATCAATGGTTTGGTGAGTTGCGCCAGTGTCACATTGGCCATTCGGGCGGCCACAAACAGTGTGCTGCCCACCGGGGGGGTGGCCAGGCCGATGCACAGGTTGAACGTGATGATGATGCCGAAATGCACCGGCGAGATGCCGAGCTTCATCGCCACTGGCAAGAAGATCGGTGTAAAGATCAGCAAGCCCGGCGTGATGTCCAGGAAAGTTCCCAGCAGCAGCAACAACACGTTGAACAGTGTCAGCAGCACGTAGGGGTTGTCCGAGAAGTTGGTGATGGCGTCACTGAGTACGGTGATCGAGCCGGTGCTCGCCAGCAGCCACGACATCGTCATGGACACACCCACCATCAGCATCACCACAGCAGTGCCGACGGCAGCATTGAGCATCGCATCGAACAGCTTTTTCCAGGTCAGGCTGCGGTACAGCAGACTGAGGATCAGGGTGTAGGCTGCAGCGGCACCGGCGGCCTCCGTGGCGGTGAAGATGCCACCCACGATGCCTCCCATGATGATCAGCACCATCGTCAGCGCAGGCAGCGCGCGCCAGAATGTCAGCAGCGCTTCTTGACGGGTGTATCTGTGCACATCATTGGGCAGGTCGCCGCGTTTGGCCAGGATGTGTATCCAGACCATGATCGACAGAGCCATCAGGATGCCAGGGATGTACCCGGCCACAAACAGCACATCCACCGGTGTGCCGCCCGAAATCAGCGAATAAATGATCAAAGCGCCTGAAGGAGGAATCAGCAAACCACAGGGGGAGGCCGCCACATTGGCTGCGGCGCAGATCGGCATGTTGTAGCCCGCCTTGCGTTGCAGCGGCGACATGGTCGAGCCGACGCTGGCGGCACTGGCCACAGCCGAGCCCGAGATGGCGCCAAACAGTGCATTGGCCACCACCGAAATCTGTGCCAGAGAACCTGGTAACCAGCCCACCAGCACCTTGGCCAAGTCAATCAGTCGCAGCGCAATGCCACCAGTGTTCATGAGGCCCCCGGCCAGGATGAACAAGGGAATGGCCACCAGCGTGAAACTGTCCAGGCTGGACGCGACCCGCTGGGCCGACACGATCAAGGCGGTGTCAATCGACGGGGTCACGGTGAACAGCGCCAGCACCGTACCAATGCCGATGCAGAAACTCACCGGCACACCAAAGAACAACAACAGCGTGAACACCACGCCCAGAATCATCAGCGCGTTCATGCGGCCAACTCCTTGTTCACATGTTCAATCGCTTCTTCCACCTCATTGGCGCGCCTGAAGCTGGCGGGATTCACAAGAATCGCAATCTCGTAGAACACGATGCATGCCCCCGCGATCGGAATACAACTGTAGACGTAGCCCATCGGTACCTCCAGCGTGGCGGAGAACTGCTCCACCTGAAAGGCGCGCAGCACCAGTTTGAGCCCGCCATACAAGAACACCGTCGCCGAGAAGGCCAGCACCAGGGCTGCCACAGCACGCATGTGGGTCAACAGGGCCTGGCCCTGCAACTTTTCGGCCAGCATGTCGTAGGCCATGTGCTCCAGCCTGCCACAGGCGTAAGCCGTTCCGAGCAGGCTGAGCCAGATCACTGCAAACCGTGATACTTCCTCCGTGAAGATGGACGGGTTACCCAGCGCGTAGCGGCTGATCACCTGCCAGATCACACACAGCGCCAGCACGGTGAAGGAAATGATCAAACCCGCCTGCAACAGGCGGTCGATCACGGTTCGTAGCAATCTCATCATGATGTTTCTCTGAGTGGTTTACCGAGTGGCTGCAATCTGATCGAGCAAACCGGCGATACGTGCGTTCTTGCGCTCTTCATCCAGCATCGGCTTGACCTTGTCCACAAACGGTTGTTTGGCTGGGGTGCTGAACTTCACGCCCATTTTTTCTGCAGCAACCGCTTCGGTCTTTTCGGCTTCAGCCCACAGACCACGTTGGTACACAAACGATTCGTGGGCGGCGGAGCGCAGCGCATCTTGCAAAGGTTTCTTCAAGCTGTCCCACTTGGCGGTGGAGATCACCAGCACATCAGGCACCATTTGGTGTTCGGTCTGCGAGAAGAACTTGCTGACTTCACCGTGGCGGCCGGTGGTCAGGGCGGTGACGTTGTTCTCGGCGCCATCCACCACACCGGCTTGCAACGCGGGATACACCTCACCCCAGGCCATGGGGGTGGGGGATGCACCCAGCGCTTGGATCATTTTGATCGTGGTTGGGCTTTGTTGTACGCGGATCTTCATGCCTTTCAGATCATCAGGCGTGTTGATCGGCTTTTTGGCGTAGAAGCTGCGAGCACCCGAGTCATAAAAGGTCAGGCCGATGAAGCCACGGTTCTTGGATGCGTTCAGGATCGTTTCACCGACCTGGCCGTCGAGCACCTTGAAGAAGTGGTCCTTGTTGCGGAACACGAAGGGCAGGTTGAACACCTTGTATTCCGGGGCAAAGGTTTCCAGCGGCGAGGCGCTGGCCTTGGTCATCTCGAGAATGCCGTTTTGCACCTGTTCCAGCGTTTCACGTTCCTGGCCGAGGGTGCCGTTGGGGAAAATCTTGATCTCGAGTTCGCCGTTGGACTTTTGCTTGGCTAATTCGGCAAAACGCACCATGGCCAGATGCACCGGGTGTTTGTCATTGAGACCGTGTGCCAGCCGCAGTGTCTCGGCCCAGGCGCCGCTGGTGCCAAGTCCGACCAGCACCAGGGTGGCAGCAAGTTTTGTCAGTTTCATCGCAAAATCTCCTTCGTGATAAGCGCCCGTGGGCGGGGTTTGGGAAATGGTAAAAATCAATTGGGGCCGGATGTCGGCCAGTGTTGTTGGCACCAGCTCGCCACCTGCTGGCGCTCTGTCTCAGTCAGGTGCAGGCCCAGTTTGCTGCGTCGCCACAACACATCGTCAGCGCAACGCGCCCACTCGTGCTGGTGTAGATAGTGCAGTTCGGCCTCGAACAAGCCTGGAGCGACTTGCTGGCCCAAGGCACCGACCTTCAGGAAGGTCTGCAGCCGCGAACCATACGAGCGCAACCAGCGCTGCAATAACGCCGGGGGCAGTTCCGGGTGCTGGCGTACCAGCATCTCCAGCGCATGTGGCATGTCCTTTACGGAACCGGCCGGTAACTCAAGTCCTTTGCACAGGTCCGCACCCGGCAAACTGGCGTGCGCGGTCCAGGCTGCATTGCCTGCACCCAATGCCGCACACAGGCGGTCGGCAGCCTCTTCGGCGAGTTTGCGGAAGGTGGTGATCTTGCCGCCCCACACCGACATCAGAGGGGCGGCTTGGGTGTCGAGCTCTAGTTCGTAGTCGCGTGTGACGGCCGAAGCGTCGGTGCCTTCGGCCGCATCGAGTAGGGGCCTGACGCCGGAATAACTCCAGACCACATCTTGCTCGCGAATGGGCTTTTGGAAGTAGCGGCTGGCCTGCTCACACAGGTAGCTGACTTCGTCCTGGTTGATGTGCACCGCATCCAGACCACCGTGGTACTCAATGTCGGTGGTGCCGATCAGGGTGAAGTCACGCTCATAGGGAATGGCGAAGATGATGCGCCGGTCGGCGTTCTGAAAGATGTAGGCGTAGTCGTGCTCAAACACTCTGGGCACCACAATGTGGCTGCCCTTGACATGCCGCAACGAGCGCACCGCTTTGTGTTGTGCGCTGTCACGCAGAAACTGGCTGGCCCAGGGGCCTGTGGCGTTTACCACCGCGCGGGCCTGCACGGGCTCGATGTGTCCATCCCGATGACGCAAGTTCACCTGCCAGCCGGTGTCTCCAGTGCGTTGCACCTGGGTCACCTCGCAGCGGGTGCAGATGCGGGCGCCGTGTTCTGCCGCATCCATGGCCAGCAGCACCACCAGGCGCGCATCATCGACCCAGCCGTCGGAGTACTCAAAACCCTGTTTGAAACGGCTCTGCAGTGGTGCACCAGCCGGGTGTTGGCGCAAATTCAAGCCGCGCGAACCGGGCAGCAGCTCGCGCCGTGCCAGATGGTCATACAGGAACAGGCCGATGCGGATCATCCAGGCAGGGCGCATGGCGGGATCGTGTGGCATGACAAAACGCAGCGGCCACATGATGTGGGGGGCACTGCGCAGCAACACTTCACGCTCGGCCAGGGCCTTGCGCACCAGCCCGAACTCATAGTATTCGAGGTAGCGCAGGCCACCATGTATCAGTTTGGTTGAGGCTGACGAGGTGTGTGCGGCCAGATCATCTTTTTCGGCCAACAGCACCGACAGACCACGACCGGCCAGGTCGCGCGCGATGCCTGCGCCGTTGATGCCACCGCCAACCACCAGCACGTCATAACTGGCTGTGGGAGATGCCCTTGGGTGATCATTCATGGGTTCGTATCAAATTCGTTTACGTTCGTTATTGGAGTCATTTTTTAAAAATCGAACAATAGGGAAAACCCTAGAGCCTAAAACGAAGCTTTTCAACGATAGTACGTGCCATGGTCTGTGTTCTGGGCTGTTTATGAACTTCAATCCGAATCCTCGTCAGTTCTCCATGCTCAGCAAGGTGCAGGAGCTTGGTTCGGTCAGTGTCGAGGCGCTGGCCGAGCAGTTTGGGGTCACCCTGCAGACGGTTCGCCGTGACGTCAAGCTGCTCTCAGATGCGGGCTTGTTGTCACGGTTTCATGGCGGCGCCCGTCTGCCCAGTTCCACCACCGAGAACATCGCCTACCGTCAGCGCAAATTGCTCAACGATGCCGCCAAACACCGCATCGCCTGCGCCGTGGCTGACGCGGTGCCGGACGGCTGTTCGCTGATCATCAACATCGGCACCACCACCGAAGCGGTGGCCCGCGAGCTGCTGCGCCGCAAGGACCTGCGGGTGATCACCAACAACCTCAATGTGGCCACCATCCTGGCGGCCAACCCGGGTTTTGAGGTGATTGTGGCGGGGGGCGTGGTGCGCTCGCGTGACAACGGCATCGTGGGTGAGGCCACGGTGGATTTCATCCGCCAGTTCAAGGTCGACATCGGCCTGATCGGCATCTCCGGCATCGAGGCCGACGGCACATTGCGTGACTTTGACTACCGGGAGGTGTCGGTGGCGCGGGCCATCGTCGAGCGCGCGCGTGAGGTCTGGCTGGCTGCCGACCACAGCAAATTCAACCGCCCCGCCATGGCGGAGGTGGCGCGCATCGACCAGGTGGATGTGCTGTTTACCGACCTGGCTCCGCCATCACCTTTTGACACACTGCTTGACGAAGCCGGTGTGCGTTGTGTCATCACTCCCTGATCTACTTTTTCTTTTCACGTCACCATGACCTACCTTTTGGCCCTGGACCAGGGCACCTCCAGCTCACGCAGCATTGTTTTTGACCGCGCCGGTCGCGTGGTGGCCTCGGCCCAGCGTGAGTTGCGCCAGATTTACCCCCAGCCTGGCTGGGTGGAGCATGACCCGATGGAGATCTGGGCCAACCAGCTGGCCACCGCCAAAGACGCTTTGTTGCGCGCGGGCATCAGTGCCTCCCAGGTCAAAGCCATCGGCATCACCAACCAGCGCGAAACCACCGTGGTCTGGAACCGGCGTACCGGTGTGCCGCTGCACCAGGCCATCGTCTGGCAGGACCGCCGCACCGAGCCCGATTGCCAGCGTCTGCGCGACCAGGGCCAGGCGGCCAATATCCAGGAGCGTACCGGCCTGGTGCTGGACGCCTACTTTTCCGGCACCAAGGTGGGCTGGATCCTGGACCATGTGCCGGGTGCACGCGCCGCAGCCGAGTGTGGTGAACTGGCTTTTGGCACCATCGACAGCTGGCTGCTGTGGCAGTTGACCGGCGGGCGGGTGCACGCCACCGATGTCAGCAATGCTTCCCGCACCATGTTGTTCAACATCCGCACCGGCCAGTGGGACCCGGAGCTGCTGAACCTGCTGCAGGTGCCGCCTCAGTTGCTGCCGCAGGTGTTTCCTTCTTCGCATGTGTTTGGCGAAACCGATGCCAGCCTGTTTGGGCAGTCGATCCCGATTGCCGGTATCGCCGGTGACCAGCAAAGTGCGTTGTTTGGGCAGGCCTGTTTTCGAAAGGGTCTGGCCAAGAACACCTATGGCACGGGTTGTTTTTTGCTGATGCACACCGCAGACCAGTTACAAACCTCGGGCAACGGGTTGATCAGCACCCGCGCCGCGCAGGTGGGCGTTGGCCCGCAATACGCACTGGAGGGCAGTGTGTTTATCGGTGGTGCGGTGGTGCAGTGGCTGCGTGACGGCCTGCGTGCGATTGACTCCAGCACGGCGGTGCAAGCTCTGGCGCAAAGTGTGCCGGACTCGGGCGGGGTGGTGTTTGTGCCGGCCTTTACCGGTCTGGGCGCACCGTACTGGGAGCCTGAGGCGCGCGGTGCCATTGTGGGTCTGACACGCGGCACCGGCCTGGGGCACATTGCCCGCGCCGCGCTCGAGAGCATCGCTTTTCAAAGCGCCGCACTGCTGGGCGCCATGGGGCGCGATGCGGCGGCGGGGCAAAGTGCCCCGATCACCGAGTTGCGGGTGGACGGTGGCGCCTGCGTCAACGACCTGCTGATGCAGTTTCAGGCTGACCTGCTCGGTGTGCCGGTGGTCCGGCCCAAGGTGGTTGAGACCACCGCGCTGGGTGCGGCTTATCTGGCGGGCCTGGGCACCGGGGTGTACCAGACGCTGGAAGAGCTGGAGTCCCTGTGGCAGCCCGAGCGCACCTTTTTGCCCACCATGTCGCCCCAGCGCGCTGCTGAGTTGATGGCGCAGTGGGAGCACGCGGTGCGCCAAGCCACCCTGGCTTGAGTTGGCTCAGGTGGCGCAGCCCACGCGCCATTTCAAAATAAGTAGCTACAGGCCCTTTATTCATAAGGGCTGAAAGCCATTTTGAGTGCTATTTCAGCGGGTGTGGCGGTGTTGCTGGTGGTAGTGCTAAAGTCCGTGCTCCCCGTGGCTTGACGGCAGCCTTGGCGCCCAGACCACCCATGGTGCAGACCGGGCGGCTTGCACCTTTGGTGGCCTCGAACCGAGCAAGCTGCTTGTTCTACCTAGCCCAGGGGGCGCCTCCTCGCGTTCTTTCTGTCACCCAGGCACCGGCCCAGCCGCCGGTCCCCAACTCTTGTTGTTTCTGATGTTGTGTTCTCTCTGTTTATGCGCTGTCTTGCCGGAAGTGGCCTCTGATGAATCCTGACGCACACCACATCTGGCAGGCGCCACGCTGGGCGCTGGCGGTGCTGCTGGCCATGCTGGGCATGCTCGGGCCGTTTTCGATTGACACCTACATCCCCGCGTTTTCGGGCATTGCCGCGTCCCTCAACGCCACGCCGGTGCAGATGCAGCAGACGCTGTCGGCCTATCTGTTCGGTTTTGCCTTCATGAGCCTGTTCCATGGGGCGCTGTCTGACAGCGTCGGGCGCCGGCCAGTGGTGTTGTGGGGGCTGGCAGCTTTCACCTTGGCCTCGATGGGCTGTGCGCTGTCTCAAAGCATTGGCCAGTTGGTGTTTTTCCGCGCGGTGCAGGGGCTGACCACCGGCGCGGGCATTGTGGTTTCACGCGCGGTGGTGCGTGACATGTTCCCGCCTGCGCAGGCGCAAAAGGTGATGAGCCAGATCACCATCTACTTTGGTGTGGCACCGGCGGTGGCGCCGATGATTGGCGGGGTGTTGTTTGCCCACCTGGGCTGGCACAGCGTGTTCTGGTTTCTCACCGGGGTCGGTGTGTTTCTGTGGCTGGCCAACTACCGCTTGTTGCCCGAGACGCTGCACCTGAGCCACCGTCAACCGCTCAAGATCAGCAACCTGATGCAGGGTTACTGGCAGCTCGGGCGTGATCCGCGTTTCTTGTTGCTGTCGCTGGCCAGCGGCATCCCGTTCAACGGCATGTTTTTGTATGTGTTGTCGGCCCCGGTGTTTCTGGGCGAGCATCTGGCCCTGCCGCCCACGCAGTTTTTCTGGTTTTTTGTGCTCACCATCAGTGGCATCATGAGTGGCGCCTGGGTCAGTGGTCGTATGGCCGGGCGGATTGCCCCCAAACGCCAGATCCGCAACGGCTTTGTGATCATGCTCAGCATGGCGGTACTGAATCTGCTGGCCAATACGCTGTTCACCGCCCATGCGGCCTGGGCCATGTTCCCGATTGCGATTTTTTCCTTTGGCTGGGCGGTGATGGTGCCGGTGGTGACGCTGCTGGTGCTGGACCTGCACCCGGACCGCCGGGGCATGGCCTCGAGCCTGCAGGCCTTTGTGGGCTCCAGCGCCAACGGTCTGGTGGCCGGGGTGATTGCGCCGCTGGTGATGCATTCCACCGTCGGGCTGGCGGCCACCTCGCTGGCGCTGTTGTCGATTGGCCTGGTGGCCTGGGTGTTGCTGCGTCGGCGCTGGGCGAGCATCGGTGCCTGACCCCGGATCTTGAAGCAGGGCCATGACATGACGCAGATGCTGCCGCTGTTGCTGCTGCTGAGTGCCTCGATGGGCTTGGGCTTGTGGATGGGCTGGCAGTTTCTGCGCCGCCTGGGCAGCAACCCGATCCACATCGGCTTTCACCTGATCCTGGGGGTGGTGGGGCTGGAGATGGTGGTGATGTTGTTGCGTGGTGCACCCGACGGCAGTGTCGTCGCCGCTGGTGCGCTGGGCAAATCGACTGCACTGGTGTTGGCCACTGCGGTCATCACGGGGTTTGCCACCTCGGTGCTGGCACGGCGCTGGTCACGCCAGGGGAGTGCCTGGGTGCTGGCCATCCACGCTTTGCTGGGGTCCGCCGGGTTTGTGCTGTTTTTGGCCTGGGCTTTTGTTTTGTAGTTCACGCAGGGTTACCGGGTGCGAGACAGGCACTAATATCTGGGGCATCCCATCACACAAGGAGCCATTGTGGCCACTGACTCTCATCCATGGCGTTTTTTTCGGGCAGGTGGTTTTGACCAGGTGCAACTCGACACAGCAGCCGACCTGCTGGCGCTGAGTGAGCTGGACCAGAAACTCTGGGTCGCCTTGTCGTGCCCGGTCAAGGGCATCGAGTTTGACGCCCGCAGCCTGCAGTTCATCGACAGCGACAACGATGGCCATGTGCGGGCGCCCGAGTTGTTGGCCGCCATCCGCTGGGCCCATGGCCGTCTGCTCAACCCCGAGCTGCTGGTGCAAAAGTGCGAGGGTGTGCCCATTGCCCAGATCCGTGATGATGACGAATCCGGCAAGTTGATCAAAGCCGCCGCATTGGTGCTGGCCCGCGAACTCGGCAAGACCGA
The DNA here is from genome assembly GCF_018619435.1 of Rhodoferax sp. U11-2br. Taxonomy (GTDB): domain Bacteria; phylum Pseudomonadota; class Gammaproteobacteria; order Burkholderiales; family Burkholderiaceae_C; genus Rhodoferax. The sequence goes on from NZ_JAHFZF010000034.1 coordinate 12,206, forward strand.
GTCCGATGTGCTGACCGTGGCCGAGGCCAGCGCCGCCCAGGTCAGCCACGCGACACGTGCGCTGGCCGCATGGGAAGCCGATGGCCATGACGCGCTGCCGCTGGGCGACGCCACCGCCGCTGCCCATGCGCTGGTGACTGAGCTCGATGGCAAGGTGCAGGACTATTTCACCCGCTGCCAGCTTGCCGCCTTTGATGAACGTGCTGGTGGTGTGCTCAATGCGTCTGAAGACGCGCTCAAAGCCCTGGCCCCCGCCAGCCTGCAGACCAGCAGCCCAGGCATCAGCGACCTGCCTTTGGCCCATGTCACCTCAGACGCTGTGTTGCCCTTGACCCGTGGCATCAACCCGGCCTGGGCAACACGCATCCAAGCCCTGCGCGACACCGTGGTGACGCCGCTGCTCGGTGCGCAAGACCAGCTCAGCCCGGTCGACTGGCAAAGCATCCAGAGCAAATTGGCCAGTTACACCACCTGGCTGGCGGCCAAACCCGACCCCTCGGCTGAGGGCGACGGTGTGCGCGACCTGGAACAACTGGCCCGTTATGTGCGCGACCTGCAGCCGCTGGCCAACAACTTTGTCGCGTTTCGCGACTTCTACACCCGCCAGGGCAAAGCCACCTTCCAGATCGGCACGCTGTACCTCGACGGGCGTTCGTGTGAGTTGTGTGTGGCGGTCAACGATGCGGCCAAACATGCCGCGCTGGCGGGCCTGTCCCGGCTGTGCCTGGTGTATTGCGACTGTGTGCGCGGGGCAGACAAACTCAGCATCGCCGCCGCCTTCACTGCGGGCGACTCGGACCAGCTCATGGTCGGGCGCAATGGTGTGTTTTACGACCGCCAAGGCCGTGACTGGGACGCCACCATCACCAAGATCATTGACCACCCGATCAGTCTGCGCCAGGCGTTCTGGTCACCTTACAAACAGGTGGCGCGCGCCGTGGGCAGCCAGATGCAAAAACTGGCCGCCAGCAAAGCCAAAGCGGCGGATGACAAACTGGTGGGCGCGGCTCTGAGCGCCAGCACCAAGGCCGCCGCAGGTGATGCTGCCAAGGCGCCACCGCCGCCGCCGTTTGATGTGGGCAAATTTGCCGGTATTTTTGCCGCCATCGGGCTGGCGCTGGGTGCGGTCGGCACCATGGCGGTGTCGGTGGTCAGTGGGCTGTTTTCGCTGGCTTGGTGGCAGTGGCCGCTGGTGGTGTTGGGGGTGATGTTGCTGATCTCGGGGCCTGCGGTGTTGCTGGCCTGGTTCAAGTTGCGCGCCCGCAACCTGGGCCCGATCCTGGACGCCAATGGCTGGGCCATCAATGCACGGGCGCGCATCAACATCCCGTTTGGCACTTCGCTCACGCAGATTGCGCAGCTGCCTGCCAACGCCCAGCGCAGCCTGAGCGACCCCTACGCCGACAAACCGTCGAGCTGGCCCTACCTGGTGCTGATGCTGGTGGTGGCCGTTGGGGTGATGTGGTTTTTGGGCTGGTTGGGCTAAATCGGCGCTTGTTTCCACCCAGCGGGATGGGGTGACGGCCAGGGTGGCGCCCTGGACCCGGTTTGTATGAAAAAGAGCTGCTAGCCCTTATTGGGAAAGGGGTAGCAGCTCTTTTTTTGGTAGTGGCTGTGTGACCGTTTCGCCTCTGGCTGAGCTGCTTGGCCTGCAACCCAGGCGCTTGTGGCTGGGTCGAGAGCAGGGCTGAAGCACCTTAAAATACTGTTCATGCATACAGTATTTGGTGTCTAATACCCCATGGCCCTGTCTTCTGTTTCCACCCTGCTTGAGCGCTTTGGCGACGCCGTGTGGCGCGCGGACGCCCTGGCCGAGGCTGCCAGTGCCGACGGCGGTGTGTTGCCCAGTGGCCATGCGCTGCTGGATGCCCAGCTGCCTGGTGGTGGCTGGCCGCTGGGGGCGCTGAGTGAGGTGTTGCAGGCGCCCGGGGATGCCGCCGAGTGGCGTCTGCTGCTGCCAGCCTTGTCCACGCTGAACCGCAGCGTGGTGCTGGTGGGGGCGCCACATCTGCCGTTTGGCCCGGCGCTGGCGGCGCAGGGGCTGGATCTGCGCCGCCTGGTCCAAGTGCAAGCGAGCACCGTGGCGCAGCGTCTGTGGGCGGCCGAGCAGGCGCTGCGTTGCAGTGAGGTGGCGGCTTTGCTGGTCTGGTTGGCGCAGGTGCGCTCTGAGCATCTGCGGCGTTTGCATCTGGCGGCGCAGGCCCACCGCTGTTTGTTGTGTGTGTTTCGCCCGGTCAGCGCGCAGGGCGAGTCTTCCCCTGCGGTGTTGCGGCTGCTGCTGGGGGCGGCAGCTGGGCCGCCAACCGCGTCAAGCCCGGACGATGACTTGGCAGTGCAGATCCTCAAACGGCGTGGCCCGCCGCTGGCCGAGGTGTTGCAGCTGCCAGCCCGGCCTGTGACGCTGAGTGCCTTGTTGGCGTTCAACGCTGTGCCGCTGGCGTCTGCTGCGGGCTGGGTTGAACCACCCCGGTCTGTTGTGTCTGGTACCGGAGCCCTTCACCGGGGACACCCCCACACCCTGGCTGGAGCCTGTTTATGCACTGGATCGCCTTGTGGCTGCCGCCTGAGTTAGCCGCGCCGGGCCGCAGCAGGGAGGAGGCTCGGCCTGTGGCTGCAACGTCATCGGGCACGCATGGGGCACCCGTGGCTGAGGGGGCTGACTTGGCCGACCCGCTCACCGCCCTGGGCTGGTGGGCGCTGCAGTTCACCCCCAAGGTGGTGTTGTCCGGCGGCGCGGTGCTGCTGGAGGTGTCGACCAGCACCCGGCTGTGGGGTGGCCAGGCCGCGCTGTTGCGCCATATTTGTGAGTCAAACAAGCCGGTAGTCCTTGTGTACTATGGGCAAGGTGATACATCTTTGGTAGCGCTTGCGCGGGCGCAGCATCCGCCACAGCCGCCGCTGATGCCGGACCAGTTGCCGCTGAGCAGTCTGGCAGCGGCCCAGCCGCATCTGGCCACGCTGGCGCGTCTGGGTTGCCGCCGCTGGGGCCAGTTGCGGGCCTTGCCGCGTGCCGGTGTGGCAAGGCGTTTTGGTGCGGCGCTGGTGGATGCGCTCGACCAGGCCTACGGCTTGCGCCCGGATGTTTACCCCTGGCTGAGCCTGCCCGAGGTGTTTGAGGCGGCGCTGGAATTGCCCCAGCCCGTGGACAGTGCGCTGGCCTTGTTGTTTGGCGCGCGCCGCCTGTTGGCGCAACTGCAGGTCTGGCTGCAGCTGCGCCAGCGCGGAGTGCTGGCGGTGGAGCTGGGTTGGTTGATGGATGTGCGCCGCAACACGGCGACACAGGGGGCACTGGTGCTGCGCAGCGCCGAGGCCAGTGCCGACACCAGCCACCTGCTGCGCCTGCTGGCCGAGCGCCTGGGCCAGCTCACGCTGCCCGCGCCGGTGTTGTCGCTGCGCCTGCGCTCGCTCGAAACCCAGGCGTTGCAGGGGCAAAGCGCCAGCCTGCTGCTTGAAGACCAAGCCCAGGGCGACAGTCTGGCTCAGCTGCTCGAGCGTCTGAGTGCGCGACTCGGTGTCCACAACGTGTTGTGTCTGTTGCCACAAGCCGACCACCGGCCCGAACAGATGCAGCGCTGGCGCCCAGCGGCTGGTGGTGTATCGGCGGCCATCATGGGCCAGCATCGGGCACCCAGGAAGACTTCGGAAAAGATAGTGATAAGCCCTTGTGGTACAGGGGCTGGAGGCCAAAATAGCTCAAACATGGCCGATAAGAGAGCCCCTGTGCCAACGGGGTGGGCCACGGCCCTGTACCCCACCTGGCTGCTGGCCGAGCCTTTGCCGCTGCGGGTGGTCCAGCAGCAGCCGCATTACCAGGGGCCGCTGACCCTGCTGGCGGGGCCGCAGCGGCTGGAGGCCGCCTGGTGGGCGGTGTTGCGGCCAACCGGGCCGTCTGCTGAGCGCCCTGACCCCGGACCACAACCTCAGGTTGCTGGCGAGGCACCACCGCCCTCTGGCCCCGTTGTTTTGCGCGACTACTTTGTGGCGCGCAGTCCCAGCTCACCCCTGTTGTGGATCTATCGCGAGCGGCTCAGCAGTGCTGCGCCCGCCTGGTTTTTGCATGGGGTGTTTGGCTGACTTGGCCGAGAGGCTTTCGCCCTTTGTACGGGTTTGGGTGTTTTTGATCTTTGACCAAATTTAGGTCTAACTTAGGCCTTGTTTAGCCTAAGTGGTGATCCTATGATCGATCAGAGCCTCACAAGAATGGGGCCAGAGCCGATAGGAGACAAACTTTGGCACACTGGGACACACTGTCTGTTGACGAGATCAGCATCCTGCAAACCATTTTCTGGTCGGCGGGTGTGTCTCGTTATGAACTCTCGCATCGGCTGGCCTATTCAAAAAGCAAGACCAACAGCTTGGTGGCCTCCCTGCTCGATCAGGGGCTGCTGGACGAGGTGGGGCTGCTCAACTCCAACGGCGGACGCCGCGCCGAGACGCTGCAAGTCAGCGGCGGGCTGGGTGTGCTGTTGTGTGTGGACCTGGGCGCCACCAGCCTGGACTTGGCGGTGATGAAACCCGATTTGACGGTGTTGGCCCAGATTGCTGAACCCCTGGACGTGCGGCGCGGCCCAGGTGATGTGATGTCACGGGTGCGGGTGCTGATGCGCCAGATGCTGGCCCAGTGCGGCGCCACCGCCAAGCAGGTCATCGGCATTGGTGTGGGGGTGCCGGGGCCGATCGACTTTGAGAGTGGCCAGCTGGTCAATCCGCCGCTGATGCCCAACTGGGACGGTTTTTCGATCCGCGACTACCTGCGTGAGGAATACAGCGCCCCGGTGTTTGTGGACAACGATGTCAATCTGATGGCGCTGGGTGAGTTGTGGCGCCTGCAACGCAGCCTGCAGAACTTTCTGGTCATCAAAGTGGGCACCGGCATTGGCTGCGGCATCGTCTGCCATGGCGAGGTGTACCGGGGGGCCAACGGCTCAGCCGGTGATGTGGGCCACATTTGTGTGGACACCGCCGGGCCGCGTTGCCACTGCGGCAATCTGGGCTGTGTGGAAACCATGGCCGCTGGCCCGGCCATCAGCCGCCTGGCGATCGAGGCCGCACAGTCGGGCCACAGTGAGCTGTTGGCGGCCTGTCTGGCCGACAAAGGGCAAATCACCCCCGAAGACGTTGGCCAGGCCAGCCGCAACGGTGACGCCGCTGCCAACCACATCATCCAGCACACCGGCAACCTGATCGGGCAGATGCTGGCGTCCGTCGTGAATTTTTTCAACCCCTCACATGTGTTCATTGGGGGTGGCATCACCCGCATCGGCCCGTTGTTGTTGGCATCGGTGCGCCAAAGTGTTTACCAGCGTTCACTGGCCTTGTCGACCCGGCATCTGGAGATCCAGTACACCCCGCTGGCTGAGCAGGCTGGTCTGGTGGGCGCCGGGGTGTTGGCCATGCAAGAGACGCTGAAAAGCAAGGGGAAACGCGCATGAGTGTCGACGTTGAATTCGACCAGGTGGTCAAACAATTTGGCCCGGTGCAGGTCTTGCACGGGGTGAGTTTCAAGCTGCAGGCCGGGCGCACCGTGGGCCTGATCGGTGAGAACGGCGCTGGCAAGTCGACCTTGATGAAAATCCTGTCCGGCTTTGAGTCGATCAGCAGCGGCAGCATGCGCATCAACGGCCAGCCGATGGTGTTTGCCAGCTCGCGCCAGGCCGAGGAGCAGGGCATTGTGCTGATCCACCAGGAGTTCAGCCTGGCCGACGACCTGACGATTGCCCAGAACCTGTTTCTGGGCCACGAGAAAAAACGCGGCTGGCTGCTGGACGAGGCCAGCATGCAGGCCGAGGCGGCCCAGGTCATCGCCCAGGTCGGTTTGCAGGCCGACGTGACCACCCGCGTGCGCAACTTGATCGTGGCGGAAAAGCAGTTGGTGGAGATTGCACGCGCCCTGTTGCGCCGGGCCCGCCTGCTGATCATGGATGAGCCCACCGCCACCCTGACCCCGGGCGAGACCAAACGCCTGTTTGCGCTGATGGCGCAGCTCAAGGCCGATGGTGTCACCCTGGTCTATATCTCACACAAGCTCGACGAGGTGCAGCTGGTGACCGACGAGGTGGTGGTGATGCGCGACGGCCAGTTTGTGGCGCGTGAAGCCACCGCTAACCTGACGCGCCAGCAGATGGCCAGCCTGATGGTCGGGCGCGAACTGGCCAACCTGTACCCGCCCAAGGCGCCGCATTTGCCCTCCGCCACGCCGGCGCTCAAAGTCACCGGCCTGACGGTGCCAGGCTGGGCCGAGGACGTGAGTTTTGAGGTGCATCCGGGTGAAATCCTGGGTTTTGCCGGGCTGGTGGGCGCCGGGCGCACCGAGTTGTTTGAAGGCCTGCTGGGCCTGCGCCCACGCAGCGCCGGGCAGATTGAACTGCAGGGCCGGGTGGTCGATTTACGCAGCCCACGCGCGGCCGACCAACAGGGTCTGACCTACCTGAGTGAAGACCGTAAGGGCAAAGGCCTGCATGTCAACCTGGGCCTGCGCGAGAACCTGACGCTGATGACCTTGCAACGTTATGCCCACCCGCTGCTGGACATCACCGCTGAAAAAGCCGCGCTCCAAACCGCTGTGGACGACTACGGCATTCGCACCGGCAGCCTGAACAACCGCGCATCGTCGCTCTCGGGCGGCAACCAGCAGAAGCTGGCGCTGGCCAAGGTGTTGCACCCGAACCCGAAGGTGGTGGTGCTTGACGAACCGACACGCGGGGTGGACGTGGGCGCCAAAAGCGACATCTACACGCTGATCCAGCGTCTGGCCCGTGAGGGCTTGGCCGTCATCGTCATTTCCAGTGAGCTGCTGGAGCTGATTGGTCTGTGCCACCGCGTGGCGGTGATGCGCAGTGGTCGGCTGCAAGCCGTGCTTGAAGAAAACCAGTTAACCGAACAGGAGTTGATCACCCATGCCACAGGAACCCACTAAAGCGCTGCCCACAGCGCAGGCTGCCACCCCCTGGCTGGGCCGTTTACAGGGCCTGGGCCCGGTGATTGGCCTGGTGCTGCTGTGTGTGGCCGGCACTTGGCTTAACAGCAATTTTGCCACCCTGGACAACGCCATGAATGTGCTGACCCGCACCGCTTTCATCGGCATCATTGCGGTGGGCATGTGTTTTGTGATCGTCTCGGGCGGTATCGACCTGTCGGTCGGCTCGATGGCGGCACTGATTGCAGGTAGCGTCATCTTGACCATGAACGCGCTGGCGCCGATGGTGGCCTCACCGGTGCTGATTGTGGTGCTGGGTATGGCGCTGGCGCTGCTGCTGGGTGCGGCGTTTGGCCTGGCGCATGGGCTGTTGATCACCAAGGGCCACATCGAGCCCTTTATCGTGACCCTGGGCACCCTGGGTATCTACCGCGCTTATTTGACCTATTTTTCCAACGGTGGCGCGATCACCTTGGACAACGACCTGAGCGACGTTTACAGCCCGGTCTATTACGCCAGCGTGGCTGGCATTCCGATCCCGGTGCTGGTGTTTCTGGTGGTGGCGCTGCTGGGGGGGCTCATCCTGAACCGCACCGCTTTTGGCCGCTATGTGCAAGCGATTGGCTCCAATGAGCAGGTGGCGCGTTATGCCGCTGTGGATGTGGACTTGGTGAAGATCCTGACCTATGTGTTGCTGGGTGTCTGCGTTGGCATTGCCACCCTGCTGTATGTGCCGCGCCTGGGCTCGGCCACCCCCACCACCGGGCTGTTGTGGGAGCTGGAAGCCATTGCGGCGGTCATCGTTGGTGGCACCTCGTTCAAGGGCGGCTCGGGCAGCATCACCGGCACCGTGGTGGGTGCGGTGCTGCTCTCGGTGATCAGCAACATCCTGAATCTGACCAGCATCATCAGCGTTTACCTAAACGCGGCGGTGCAAGGCTTTGTGATCGTCGGCGTGGCTTTCACGCAGCGAGGCCGGCGCTGACCCGTTTGCCATTTTTCCCAACCCCGGTAGCAGGACGCTACTTTTTTCCAACCTCAGGAGATCGTCAACATGAAAACCATCACCCGTAGATTAGCCTTGACCGCTGTGGCCCTGGCGGCCCTGGCCAGTGCGCCGAGTTTTGCGGCAGAGAAAGTGGTGTTGGGTGTGGCCATTCCGGCTGCCACCCACGGCTTCACCGGCGGCATCGTGTTCTGGGCCAACCAGGCCAAGAAGGACTTGGAAAAAGCCCACCCCGACCTGCAGGTCATCGTCAAGACCGCCTCCGGCGCGCCCGAGCAGGCCAACCAGTTGCAAGACCTGCAGACCGTCAACAAGATCAATGCGTTGGTGATCTTCCCGTTTGAATCTGCCTCGCTGACCAAGCCCGTGGCGCAGGTCAAGAGCAAAGGTGTGTATGTCACCGTGGTCGACCGTGGCCTGACCGACACCAGCGCACAAGACGCCTACATCTCGGGTGACAACACAGCGTTTGGCAAGATCCCGGCCGAATACCTGGCCAAAACCATGGGTGGCAAGGGCAACCTGGTGGCGATGCGCGGTATTGCCACCACACTGGACAACGAGCGTATGGACGCGTTCAACAGCGTGCTCAAAGCCCACCCTGACATGAAACTGCTGGACGCCAAATACGCCAACTGGAACCGCGACGACGCGTTCAAGGTGATGCAGGACTACCTGACCCGCTTCAAACAGATCGACGCGGTCTGGGCCGCTGACGACGACATGGCTGTGGGTGTGCTCAAAGCCATTGACCAGGCCAAACGCACCGACATCAAAATCGTGTTTGGTGGCGCCGGTGCCAAGGGCATGATCAAAACCTTGATGGACGGCAAGGACCCGCGCATCCAGGCCAATGTTTCCTACTCGCCCAAGTTCATCTATGACGCGATCAAACTCACCGCCGAGGCTCGGCTTAAAGGTGAGAAGCTGCCCGCCACCTACATCATCCCGTCGGTGCTGATCACCAAGGACAACGCGGCGCAGTTCTACTTCCCGGATTCACCGTTCTGAGTCTTTGGTAAAAGCGGCTGCTAGCCCTTATAGATAGAGGGCTAGCAGCTATATCCTGTATAGCATAAGGAGGTTTGGTCATGGCACGCCCCGTCACACTGTTTACCGGCCAGTGGGCCGATTTGCCCCTGCAGGAGCTGGCGCCGCTGGCCAAAAGCATGGGCTACGACGGGCTGGAGCTGGCCTGCTGGGGCGACCATTTCAACGTCCAGCAAGCGCTGGCAAGTCCGAGCTACCTGCGCGACAAACAGGCCCTGTTGTCCAGCCACGGCCTGCAGTGCTTGGCCATTGGCAACCATCTGGTGGGGCAGGCGGTGTGTGACCTGATCGACGAGCGCCACCAGTCGATCTTGCCAGCCCATGTCTGGGGTGATGGTGATCCAGAAGGCGTGCGCCAGCGCGCGGCCACCGAGTTGCAGGACACCGCGCGTGCTGCGGCACGGTTCGGTGTCAAAACCGTCACCGGATTCACCGGCTCGTCCATCTGGCACAGCCTGTACGCCTTTCCGCCAACATCCCAGGCGTTTTGGAACAAGGGGTTTGCTGACTTTGGCCAGCGTTTTGCCCCGATCCTGGCGGTGTTTGACGAGCAGGACGTGAACTTTGCGCTGGAAGTGCACCCCACCGAGATTGCCTTTGATACCGCCACCAGCCAGCGCGCCCTGGCGGCAGTGCAGGGCCACCGCCGCTTCGGCTTCAACTTCGACCCCAGCCATCTGGCCTACCAGGGCGTGGACTACATCCGCTTCCTGCGGACTTTTCCAAGCCGTATTCACAACGTGCACATGAAAGACGTCTGGTGGGGCAGGGGGGACGGTTCGGTCGGCGTTTTTGGCGGGCACACCTCCTTTGGGGATGCCCGGCGCCACTGGGATTTCCGCAGTGTCGGGCGCGGGATGGTGGACTTTGAATCCATCATTGTGGCCCTCAATGACATTGGCTACACCGGCCCCTTGAGTGTGGAGTGGGAAGACAGCCGCATGGACCGGGTGCACGGCGCTACCGAGAGTGCGACCTTTTGCAAACGGCTGGACTTCAAACCCGCCGTTGGTGCGTTTGACGCGGTTTTTGCCAAAGACAGATCATGAGCGCAGCTTCAAGAAAACTGCGCTACGCCATGGTCGGCGGTGGGCGCGATGCTTTTATTGGCGCGGTGCACCGCAAAGCCGCTGCGCTGGACGGCCAGATTGAACTGGTCGCTGCTGCCTTGTCGAGCCACCCGGACAAGGCCCGTGCCTCGGGCCGCGACCTGTTTCTGGCCGAGGATCGCAACCACGGCAGCTGGCAGGACCTGCTGGCTGACGAACTCAAACGCCCACCCGAGGAGCGCATCGACTTTGTCTCCATCGTCACACCCAACCACCTGCATTACCCGGTGGCCCTGGCGTTTGTGGAGGCCGGCTTCAACGTGGTGTGTGACAAACCCCTGGTTCACACCCCTGAGCAAGCGCAGACCCTGGTGCAAACCGTGGCACGCCAGAACACAGTGTTTGGCGTCACCTACAACTACACCGGTTACCCGATGGTGCGCCAGATGCGCGAGATGGTGCGCAGCGGTGTGATTGGGGATGTGCGTAAGGTCATCGTTGAGTACCACCAGGGCTGGCTGGCCACCGCCGTGGAAGCCTCCGGCAACAAACAGGCGCTGTGGCGCACCGACCCTGCCCAAAGTGGTCTGGCGGGTGCCTTGGGAGACATTGGTTCACATGCCGAAAACCTGCTGGCCAGCGTGACCGGGCTGGAGGTCGAAGCCATTTGCGCCGACCTCGGCACCCTGGGCGCCGGGCGCAGTCTGGACGATGACGTCAACCTCTTGCTGCGCCTGCGTGGTGGGGTGCGTGCTGTGCTGGTGGCTTCCCAAATTTGTGTGGGCTGTGAAAACGACTTGCGCCTGCGGGTGTTTGGCAGCACCGGCACCCTGGACTGGCGCCAGGAGCAACCCAACCAGTTGTGGCACCTGCCTTTGGGTGAGTCGGCGCGTCTGCTGACCCGCGGCTCGGTCGGGCTGTGCGCCGCTGCTGCGCAGGCCACCCGGCTGCCGACCGGGCACCCGGAAGGGTTCATTGAGGCCTTTGCCAATATCTACTTGGGTGTGGCTGCGGATATTCGGGCCAGACTGGACGGCAACCAGGCCACCACGGCGGATTACCCACGGGTGGAAGATGGCGCGCGTGGTGTGTATTTCATCAACAAGGTGCTGCAGTCATCCCACTCGCAAGACAAATGGACGCTGTGTGACTGAGTAGCGGCTGTCGGTTGCCTCCAAAAAAATAGCACCAAACCCAGAATTTACCTGGGCTTGGTGCCAATTTTGTGGTGATGTGTCGGTCAGCGTTTGTACAAAGCCCTGAACTGCGCATAACGCGGCATCAGCACCTCTTGCTCAGCCGCGTCAGGGGTGTAGGTGGCTTCGACGGCAGGGGTCAGGCACACCGCGTGTGGGTCGGCACCGGTGGCCAGCCAGCCCAGGCGCGCCGCACCCAGAGCGCCACCCACGGTGGAGCTTGCATGGGTGACGATCTCGATGTTCAGCGCCGAGGCCAGTTGTTGTGCCCACATCGCGCTGCGCGAGCCGCCGCCCACCAGCGACAAACGTTGCACCGTGCTGCCAGCGGCCTTGAGTGCGGCCAGGCCGTCGTTCAGGCCGAAAGTCACACCTTCGATCACCGAATAACCCAGGCGGGTGGCGTCGGTTTCGAAGTTCAGGCCATGGAAACTGCCGCGCACATTGGCGTCGTTGTGGGGGGTGCGTTCACCGGCCAGGTACGGCAAGAACAGCGGGGCGGCAGCGCGCTCGGCCAGTGTCAGGGATGCCGCCTGATTCGCCAGTGCGCCTTCGTTGGCGACGCCGAGCAGGTGGGTCACCCATTGCAGCGCGCTGGCAGCAGACAGCATCACGCTCATCTGGTGCCACTGACCGGGGATGGCGTGGCAGAACGCATGGGTGGCACTGGCCGCATTGGGCTGGTAAGACGGGGTCACGACAAACAACACACCGCTGGTGCCCAATGACAAAAAGCCTTGTCCGGCCTGGACGGCGCCCATGCCGACCGCGCTGGCGGCGTTGTCGCCCGCGCCACCGGCCACCAGCACGGTTTTGGACAGTCCCAGCAACTGGGCGACCTCGTTTGTGAGGGTGCCGCTGGCCTGGCTGCCTTCCACCAGACGCGGCATGTGTGCCTGCGTGAAGCCGGTCAGGGCCAGAAGTTTGTCAGACCAGGCGCGTTGTTGCACGTCCAGCCACAGGGTGCCGCTGGCGTCGGACAAGTCGGTGACGTAGTCGCCGGTCAGCATCAGGCGCACGTAATCCTTGGGCAGCAACACCTTGGTAACTTGCTTGAACAGCTCGGGCTCATGGCGTGCCACCCAGCGCAATTTGGGGGCGGTGAAGCCGGGCATGGCCAGGCTGCCACCCAGTTGTGCCAGTTCAGGCAACTCGGCCATCATCTGCACACACTCCTCGGAGCAGCGGGTGTCGTTCCACAAAATGGCGGGGCGCAGAACGCGGTCTTGTGCGTCCAGCAACACCGCGCCGTGCATCTGCCCGGACAGGCCGATGGCGCGCACGGCAGCATATTCAGCGGAATGGGTTTGCCGCAGTTCGCCCAGCGCGGCCTGGGTGGCGGTCCACCAGTCTTGCGGGTTTTGTTCGCTGTGGCCCGGGTGGGGGCGCGACACGGTGAGCACCGAGCCTGCCGAGCCGATGACGCGGTGTGAGGTGTCAAGCAGGACGGCCTTGACTTCTGAGGTGCCGATATCGATACCGAGAAACATGAAGATTGCTCCAGAGGGTTGGGTTTAGGGGTGGGTGGCGTCGTAGGCCACATTGGTGGCATAACCGGTGGGTGCTTGCATGGGCCTGAGTTGGCGGTGCAACACCAGCGCAGCCGCGCCCACGGCCGAGGCCAGCAACCCGTAACGCGCCGGGCGCACGGGCGGGGCAGGCATGCGGGCACCGTCCGAATAGGTTTTCAAGGTTTCCTGGGCGCGGGTGATCAAGCCCGGGTACTTGGCGCACGAGGGGCCGCCCACGATCAGCACGCTGGGGTCGAAGGTGGTCCAAAGGTTGGCCAGAACCACCCCCAGATAGTTCCCGCCACTGCTGGGGTCGATGAGTTTGTCCAGGATGCGCGCGCCAAAGAAGGTCTCCGCACAACCGCGGCGCCCACAGGAGCACAGGGGCCCGTTGATCTGCAGGATGCCGTGCCCAATTTCACCGGCGCCACCGTACTGGCCGGTGAACAGCCGGTCATTGAGCACAATGCCGGCGCCGACCCCCACGTCGCAGGTGACAAAAATCAGCGAATCGCTGGCGTGGCCTTCGACAAACTCGTATTCACTTAGCGCGGCCGTGTCGGCTTCGTTTTGCACGTACACCGGCATCGGCGGCAGCTTGACCTGTTTCAGCGCGGCGGTGAAAAGGGGCAAGAAGTCGACATTCCACCAGCCCAGGTTGGACGCAAAATGCACCTTGCCCGTGGTTTCGTCAAACGCACCCGGCAGCCCAACACCCAGCCCCGTCAATTGCAAGCCCCATGACAGCAGCAGTTCATGGGCGCGGGCGACCAGGTAAGCGATTTGCTGGCACACCTCGACCGGCTCCATGCCCTGTCTGGGCTCTTCTGTGGACCACAGGATTTTTCCAGCCAGGCTGACACACGCAACCCGCAGCACATCGACCGCCACTTCCACCCCGACCAGCGCACGCGTGCGGCCATCAATTTGCAGCGGGGTGGAGGGTCGTCCCGCGCCTTTGGCGTTCACGGTGTCGCTCTCGGTGATCCAGGCCTCATCAATCAGTTCGCGCACCAGCAGGCTGACGGTTGATTTGGTGAGGCCACTTTCCTGGGCCAGCTGCGCACGCGACAAGCCAGGCTGAATCCGCAGCAGTCTGAGTAACACGCTGCGGTTGATGCGTTTGACGAGTTGCTGGTCGCCGGTGGTTTTCATGGCCGGCCATCCTGGTGCAAGCGGCTTGCCCGCTGATGTGGGTGCCTGCAGGCCGCGCTGTGATGCCACACGACGGTCATACCAAGGCACCACAATGGCTGGCGCATTGGGCCGGGCTCGGCGCTTGTGTGGTACCCCCCGATCCTGGGTGGCGATTCGACCTGAGTTTGCAGAGTTGACATGACAGAGTTCACCGGAAGCAGCGGAGGTGGGCCACCTCCAGAGGGGCTTGTGGCTGGGGCTATGAAATTAGTTTGATTGGCAAACTATTGTCCACATGTTGGTCCAGGCAAGACATCAGGGTTTACCCTGTGGCGATGGCTTGCCGGTCTTGTCCTCTGGTTATGGCTGTATCGCGTCAGCCAACAGCGATTTTTTTGCTAAAAATGGGGGGTGAAAGTGTCAATAACGACCCCAAAAAAGGGGATTTATGACGTGTCACATGTTTGTTTTTCAAAAAACTAACGTACTAGGGTTTACACCTATATGTATCAGTGATCAAAAAAATAGAATTAATTCGTTGTTCGAACTAAAAGCGGATGACGCATGGGTTTTTGGCAAGTGTGGATGAGTTTTTTTCGAAGCGATCAATCGCGCGACAGACCCGCTTTTGTAACCCGCGCCTGAACGAGATATTTATCAGACGACAGGCACATTGTTTAATTTCTGGAGAACTGACTTGGCAAGCTATTTCAAAGACATCGCGCCGATCCGCTATGAAGGCGTGGACAGCACGAACCCCCTGGCATTTCGTCACTACAACCCAGAGCAGATCGTGCTTGGCAAGTCCATGAAGGAGCAGCTGCGTTTTGCAGTCTGTTACTGGCACAGTTTCTGTTCGACAGGCTCTGACCCGTTTGGTGGCAGCACCTTCGAGCGGCCCTGGTTTGAAGGTGGCACGGCATTGCAATTGGCTGAGAAAAAAGCCGAAGAGTCGTTTGACTTTTTCAGCAAACTGGGTGCGCCCTATTACTGCTTCCATGACCGCGATGTGGCGCCCGAGGGTGCTACGCCCCAGGAGAGCCGCAGCAACTTCTTGCACATGGTGGACATTCTGGCGAAACACCAAGAACGCACCGGGCTGAAGTTGCTCTGGGGCACCGCCAATCTGTTCAGCCATCGGCGCTTCATGGCTGGTGCCGCGTCCAACCCCAATCCTGAGGTGTTTGCCATGTCGGCCGCACAGGTGCGCGACGCGATGGACGCTACGCTGAAACTGGGTGGCGAAAACTATGTGTTGTGGGGTGGGCGTGAAGGCTACGAGACCTTGCTCAACACCAACATGGCGCATGAGTTTGACCAGATGGCGCGTTTCCTGAACATGGTGGTGGAGTACAAACACAAGATCGGCTTCAAGGGCGCAATCCTGATTGAGCCCAAACCCAGAGAGCCGTCCAAACATCAGTACGACTTTGACACCGCCACCGTCTATGGACTGCTGGCCCGTGCAGGTCTCGAAAAAGAGGTGCAAGTCAACATCGAAGCCAACCACGCCACTTTGGCTGGTCACAGCTTCGAGCACGAAGTGGCCACCGCTCTGGCGCTGGGCATCTTCGGCAGCCTGGACATGAACCGCGGTGACCCGCAGTTGGGCTGGGACACCGACCAGTTCCCCAACAACGTGCCTGAGCTGACACAAACCCTCTACTACATTTTGCAAGCGGGCGGCTTCAAGACCGGTGGTTGCAACTTCGACGCCAAGGTTCGTCGCCAGTCACTGGACGCGGCAGACCTGTTCCATGGCCACATTGGTGGCATGGATGTCTGCGCCCGGGCCCTGCTGGCTGCCGAAAAAATGATCCAGGACGGACGTTTGGCAGAGGTGGTGGCACAGCGTTACGCAGGCTGGAGCCAGCCGTGGGCGCAGGATGTGCTGGCCGGTAAAACCAGCCTGGATGCTCTGGCTGACAAGGTGTTGCAGGACAACCGCGATGTATTGCCCGTGTCGGCACGGCAAGAGTATCTGGAAAATCTGGTGAACCGGTTTGTTTGATCTTTGCGGGGTCGCTGCTTGAACAGATTGGTGTTTAATCAGCAGCCCCTGTGATGGGTCATCTTGTGAGTGTTTTCTTTGAGTGACGGTGTTTTGCCGAAGCTGAGAAGGCGCTCACGGGAGACAGGAACAGACGGTCATTTTGAAGTGTGTTTTTGAATGTGCAAATATTTACCAGGAGATTGATATGAGAAAGAGTGTTTTCACCTTGACATTGATTGCTGCCGCTATGGGTTTGTCCGCTTGCGGCAAAAAAGAGGAGGCCCCTGCACCCGCACCGGCAGCTCCCGCAGCGGCCCCTGCGCCCGCTGTCCTGGTTGGTTTGGCCATTCCTGAAACACACGTCGAGCGTTGGGTCGGTGATGCCGAATACATGAAAAAAGACCTTGAAGCCATGGGCTACAAGGTGGATGTGGCCTTCGCTGACGCTGACCAATCCAAACAAAACAAACAAATCGAAGACATGGTCACCAAAGGTGCCAAAGCCATTGTGGTGGGTTCGGTGACCGAAGCCGCCGCCCAGGCTGTGGAATCTGCGAAAAAAGCCGGTGTCCAGGTCATCTCGTATGACCGCCTGATCACCGGTACCGACGCGTATGACTACTACCTGACTTTCGACAATTTCAAGGTCGGTCAATTGCAAGGTCAGGCCATCAAGGACGCTTTGGCGCTGGATACCGCCAAGGGCAAAAACATCACCTTGTTTGCCGGTTCACCCACCGACAACAATGCGCGCTTCTTCTTTGATGGCGCCATGGATGTTCTGAAGCCTTTCGTGACCAGTGGTGCCCTGAAGATTTGCGGCCCGGCGCCTACCAATTCTGCAGACGCGACCTGGTCCAAGATCACGACCGAAGGCTGGGCTGCCGACAAGGCCAAGGCACGTATGGAAACCCTGTTGTCCGGCGCCTGCAAGTCGGTCAAGCTGGATGCCGTGCTGGCCCCCAACGACACATTGGCACGCTCAATCATTGGTGCGCTGGAGCAAGATGGCAAATACAAGACCTTGCCTGTGATCACCGGTCAAGACGGTGAGTTGTTGTCCGCCAAGTGGATCATGGAAGGCAAACAAACCATGACCGTCTTCAAGGACACCCGTGTGCTGGCCAAGGGCACGGCCGAAGCGGTGGACAGCATCATCAAGGGTGCGGCCGAGCCCACGCTGACAGTGAAAGCCCGTGTTGACACCACCACCTACAACACCGGCAAGAAGGTTGTGAAGTCCTTCCTGCTGGAGCCTGTGGCGGTGACCAAAGACAACCTGACCAAAGAGCTGGTTGACAGCGGTTTCTACACAGCTGACGCTGTGGCTAAAGGCACCAAATAGTCACCCACTGAAGGGTGGTTAGACACGACTGCGTCTTGTACCCACAAGGCGCAGTCGACGGTCCTCCGATGAGGACAGAAGCTGCATGTGCGCACGAGGTCGTTGGATACGGACTGCGCATGGTCAAAATGCGCTGTCTCTGCTGACCACCGGTCTGACCATCCAAAAGACAACCATGGACAAGATCTTAGATATCAAGGGCATGCGAAAAACCTTCGGTCCGGTGGTTGCGCTGGACTGTGTGGACATGCAGGTCACACGCGCCAAAATCCACTTCATCGTGGGTGAAAACGGTGCTGGCAAATCGACCATGATGAAGGTCCTCAGCGGCGTCTACCCGTATGGGAGCTACGAAGGCCAGGTGCTTTACGAAGGCAAGGAATGCAAATTCAAAAGCCTCAAGGAAAGTGAAAACGAAGGCATTGTCATCATCCATCAGGAGTTGGCACTGTCACCTTATCTGTCAATTTACGAGAATCTGTTCCTCGGCAATGAGCGTAAAAAGGGCTTGTTGATCGACTGGGAGCAAACCTACATCGACGCCAAGGCGGTGATGGAAAAGGTGGGCGTGCACGAGGACTTGGCAACACCCGTCAACAAACTCTCGGTGGCCAAGCAGCAGTTGCTGGAAATTGGCAAAGCCCTGTCCAAAAACGCCAAGCTGCTCATCCTGGACGAGCCAACCTCCTCCTTGAACGAAGATGACAGCAGCAATTTGCTCAAGCTGTTGTTGAGCCTGAAAGAGCAGGGTGTGACGATCATCATGATTTCACACAAGCTCAATGAAGTGATGGCGATTGCCGATGAAATCACGATCATCCGCGACGGCCAGACGGTGGAGCGGGTGGACTTGTTGACCCACAAGGTCGACATCAACTACATCGTCAAATGTATGGTCGGGCGTGAGCTGACCTCGATGTACCCGGCGCGTGTGCCGCAGATTGGTGAACCCATCCTCAAACTGACGAATCTGACCGTCAAACACCCGATTTTCAGCGACCGCGTCATCATCAACAACGCCTCGATGGAGGTGCGCCATGGTGAGATCGTCGGGCTAGCGGGTCTGGTGGGATCGGGTCGCACCGAGCTGATGCTGACCATCTTCGGACGCTCCCTGAGTCCGAATGTCGAGGGTGACATCTGGTTCGATGGCCAGAAGGTGGCATTCAAAAGCGCCAAGGAGGCGATTGCCCACCAGATGATTTATGTCTCGGAAGACCGCAAGGAACTGGGCTTGGTCCTGATTCAGACCATCAAGAACAACAGCACCTATTCGTCGCTGCCCCGGCTGTCCAAGTTCAGCCTGATCGACAAGTACAAGGAAATCGAAGAGAGCGAAAAATACCGCGCTGCCTTACGTATCAAAACCCCCAACATCGACCAGATTGTGGGCAATTTGAGCGGTGGCAACCAGCAAAAAGTGGTGCTGGCCCGATGCCTGATGGCCGAGCCCAAGCTGCTGATCATCGACGAGCCCACACGCGGTATTGATGTGGGTGCCAAAAACGAAATCTACAAAATCATGAATGACTTTGTGGCCAAGGGCAACAGCATCATCATGATTTCATCGGAGTTGCCGGAAGTGCTGGGCATGACCGACCGCGTCTATGTGATGGACAAAGGCCGCATCAAGGGTGAACTCAAAACCTCAGAAGCCAGCCAGGAAGCCATCATGAAACTGGCGGTGGCTTAAACCCCAAGCGGTGACTCGTCGGACGCCCCATAAAAATCATTCAAGCGAAACCCATCATGTTCAAAATCATCAAACAGAACCAGAAACATTTCTCGATGTACATGGTTTTGCTGCTCATCTTCACGGCCTTCGGGTTCATGACAGATTTTGTCAACTTCACCCCACGCAACATCACCAATCTGGTGATCCAGAACAGCTACATCCTGGTGCTGGCCATCGGCATGGTGCTGGTCATCATCACCGGCAAGATCGATTTGTCGGTCGGTGCCACGGTGGCCTTCACCGGGGCCATGGCGGCCATCGTCTACAACGCCACCAATGGCAGCATGTTGCTGTCGCTGGCCGCCTGTATGTTGGCGGGGGCAGCCATTGGCGCCTTTCAGGGTTATTGGGTGGCGTACCTGAAGGTGCCCGCTTTCATTGTGACGCTGGCGGGCATGTTGGGTTTTCGCGGCTTGACCTATGTGCTCACCAGCATCAAGCCGGTGGGTCTGATGGATGACGAGTTCAAAAAAGTGGCCAGCGGGTTCATTGAGCCAAGCTTCATGGATGGCAAGGTGCTGGCCCTGGTGGTGGGGGTGGTGTTCCTGCTCATCATGGTGGTGATGGACATCCAGAACCGCAGAACCCGCTCACGACTGGGTTTTGATGTGTTGCCGATGTCGCTGTTCATCGTCAAGAACGTGTTCATCAGTGTCATCATCTTCTGGCTGTTCTACAAGTTTTCGATGGACCGCGGTATTCCAAACGTGATTGTCATCATCGGTTTGCTGGTGATTGCCTTCACCTTCATGATGAATAACACCGTGTTTGGTCGCAGCATCTATGCGATTGGTGGCAATGCCAAGTCGGCCAAACTCTCGGGCATCAACGCCGAGCGTGTCGAGTTTTATGTGTTTGTCATCATGGGGGTCATGGCTGCCATCTCCGGCCTGATCTTCACCGCCTACATGAACCAGGCCATGCCGCAGGCAGGCAACATGTTTGAGTTGGATGCGATTTCCTCGGTGTTCATTGGCGGCGCCAGTGCCACCGGCGGTGTGGGCACCATCATCGGCTCGGTCATTGGTGGCCTGGTGATGGGGGTGATCAACAACGGCATGTCACTCATGAACATGGGTGCGGAATACCAGCTGGTGGTCAAGGCCCTGGTCTTGCTGTTGGCCGTCTGGTACGACCTGCAAAACAACAAAAAATCCGCCTGAGCCAAACAGCCTCACAATACTGTATTTAAAAACAGTATTGTGAGGTCTTCATGTCTTCTCCTGCCTCGGCGCAGGCGGCAGCCCGGCTGCCTTCAGACGGTGCTTATGCCGAGCTGTATTGCCTGAGCAACTTCAGCTTTCAGCGCGGCGCCTCCCACCCCGAAGAACTGGTTGAACGCGCCCACACGCTGGGTTATGCGGCGCTGGCGATCACTGACGAGTGTTCGGTGGCCGGTGTGGTGCGAGCCCACCTGGAGGCCAGGAAGTGTGGGCTGCGGTTGCTGCCTGGCGCCAGCTTCACCGTGCCTTTGGGGGACGCGTCGCCTGGTGTGTCCTTTACTCTCATCGCCTTGCCGCGTGATCTGTCGGCCTGGGGTGATCTGTGTGAATTCATCACCAACGCGCGGCGCAGTGCGCCCAAGGGCCAGTACCACGTGTGCTGGCCAGATCCGGCGTGGGCCAACTTGCGTGGTTGTGAAGTGATTCTGTGTCTGTTAGATGCTATGTCATTAGAAGCATCAAGCGTTTTATGTATAAGGGCTAGAGGCCTGTTTAGTACACATCTCTGGCTCGGCGTGACGCAGCTTCTGCAGACCCGGGACCGGGTGTTGTTGCACAAACTCAGTCAGCTTTCCCGGCTCACGCGTGTGCCCCTGCTGGCGGTGGGTGAGGTGCTGATGCATGTGCGTTCACGCAAACCTTTGCAGGACGTGGTCACAGCCGTGCGCCAGGGCCAGCCGCTGGCTGACTGTGGCTTGGCCTTGTTGCCCAACGCGGAGAACCACTTGCGTGCCCGTGAGCGGCTGCTGCAGCTGTACCCGCGTGAGCTGCTGGCCAATACCCTCAGCCTTGCCGCGCGCTGCACGTTCAGCCTGGACGAACTGCGTTATCACTACCCGCTGGAGGCGGTGTTACCCGGTCTGAGCCCCGAGCAGACCCTGCGCCAGTTCACCTTGGAAGGTGCGGCCCGGCGTTACCCGGCTGGTGTGCCCCCCGATGTGCAGCAGCAACTGGCCCACGAGCTGGCGCTGATCAGCGAGCTGCATTACGAGATGTATTTTTTGACGGTGCACGACATCGTCACGTTTGCCCGGTCTCAGGGCATTTTCTGCCAAGGGCGTGGCTCGGCGGCCAATTCGGCTGTGTGTTATTGCCTGGGGGTGACCGAGGTGGACCCGGCACGCAGCAGCCTCTTGTTTGAACGTTTTATCAGCCGGGAACGGCACGAGCCGCCCGACATTGATGTGGACTTTGAACACCAGCGCCGCGAAGAAGTCATCCAGTACATCTACACCAAATACGGGCGCGAGCGGGCCGCGCTGACGGCGGTGGTGAGCAGCTACCGGCCGCGCAGTGGCTTGCGGGATGTAGGGCGGGCACTTGGTATCGACGAAGCCTTGATCACCGCGCTGGCGCGGGAGCACCCCGGCATGTACTCACGCACGGTGTTGTCGGAGCGGCTGCAGGCGGCGCTGGACCGGCTGGACCCGGGTTTTGTCACACCGCCAGAGCAGCTGCTGGCGCTGTGGCTGGACCTGAGTGCGCAGATACAGGGTTTTCCGCGGCACCTGAGCCAGCATCCCGGCGGGTTTGTGCTGACCCAGGGGCCACTGACCCGGCTGGTGCCGGTGGAAAACGCGGCCATGCCGGATCGCTCGGTGGTCCAGTGGGACAAGGATGATCTGGACGCCATGGGCTTGCTGAAAGTGGATGTGCTGGCCCTGGGCATGCTCAGCGCCATCCGCCGTTGCCTTGAACTGGTCAGCAATCGGCGGGGTCAAGAGTTTCAGATGCAGGACATCCCGGCGCATGACGACGCCACCTTTGACATGATCTGCCGCGCCGACACCGTGGGGGTGTTTCAGATCGAGAGCCGCGCCCAGATGAGCATGCTGCCGCGACTCAAACCACGCTGCTTTTATGACTTGGTGGTGGAGGTGGCTATCGTGCGCCCGGGGCCGATTCAGGGCGGCATGGTGCACCCGTACCTGAAGGCGCGGGCGCATCCGGACCAGGTGGTCTACCCGAGCAAGGCGCTCGAGGCAGCGCTTGTGCGTACCCTGGGCATCCCGATTTTTCAGGAACAGGTGATGCAGATTGCCATGATCGCTGCCGATTTCACGCCGGGCGAGGCCGACGATTTACGTCGCTCCATGGCCGCCTGGAAACGCAAGGGTGGTGTGCACAAGTTTCACGACCGGCTGGTCAAGCAGATGTTGCACAACGGGTATGACGAAACCTTCGCTGAAAACATCTTCAAACAGATCGAAGGGTTTGGTGAATACGGTTTTCCGGAGAGCCATGCCGCCAGCTTTGCTTTGCTGGTGTGGGCCAGCTGCTGGCTCAAACAACATGAACCAGCTTGTTTTCTGGCAGCTTTGCTCAACAGCCAACCCATGGGGTTTTATGGGCCATCTCAGTTGGTGCAGGACGCCCAACGCCACGGGGTGACCGTGTTGCCGGTGGATGTGTTGCACAGCCACTGGGCGTGTGTGCTGGCGCCTTCTGGCGCCGCTGAGTCGCTACCCGGTCCGCGCCAACAGCCTGCAGTGCGTCTGGGGCTGCGTCTGGTGACTGGTCTGAGCCAGCAGGCGGCCACCCGCATCACACAAGCACGTCACAGCCAGCTGTTCACCAGCACCGAAGACCTGGCCCTGCGAGCCGGGCTCGATACAACCGAGCTCAGCGCCCTGGCCAGTGCCGATGCTCTGGCCAGTCTGTCAGGCCACCGCCGACAGCAGGTTTGGCAGGCCAGTGCCTTGCAGTCTGCGCCAGAACTGCTGCGCAACGCTCCGATCCATGAAGGTCCGCTGCTGTTACCCGCCGCTTCCGAAGGCGAAGAGGTGCGCTTTGATTATGCGGCAGTTGGACTCACTTTGCGCTCTCATCCCTTATCCCTTTTGCGTCAGAAGCTATCAAACTTGAAGCTTTTGACAGCCAGCCAATTGCGTGCCTTGCCGCATGGCCGCCTGGTGCGGGCCTGCGGCCTGGTCACCATGCGGCAAAGTCCCGGCACGGCGCACGGGGTCACCTTTGTCACGCTGGAGGACGAAACCGGCACCGTCAACGTGATTGTCTGGAAAGCCCTGAAAGAGCGCCAGCGCAGCGAACTCTTGCACGCCCGCTTGTTGGTGGTGCATGGCACCTGGCAGCGCGATGTGGACAGTGGTGGCCAAGTCTGCCATGTGGTGGCTGGCCATCTGCGAGACCTGACTCCCATGCTGGGCGAATTGCCCACCAGCAGCCGGGATTTCCATTAAAGCCGGGCATACTCGGTGAATGGGGTGCTTTGTCCGGCATATTGCTGGTAATCTGCGCTCTGTCACCCAAAAAGATCACGCCAGCACCGAGATGCGCGCTTTCACCCTGACCCGCTACTTTTCCCTATTGTCTTTTGGGCTATTGTTGTTGGCAGGTGTCCTGCTGGGAACCCTGGTCCGGCAGCAGGAACTGGCCCAGATGGAGCGCACCGCGATTGAGCGCAACATCAGCGCCTCCTACTTGCTGGGCAACTTCTTGCAGCAGGATATCCAACGTTTGACACAGATATCGGCTGGCAAAACACCTCAGGACTTGCAGGCACTGCCTGAGCTTGCAGAGTTGAAAACCAAACTCAGGGTTTGGCTGCGTGGCTCCGACATTGTCAAGGTCAAGATCTACAGCCGGGAGGGGCTGACGCTGTTTTCGACCGAAGCAGCGCAGATTGGTGAGGACAAGAGTCGCCATGTCCGATTCCTCTCTGCACGTGCAGGTCAGGTGGTCAGCGATTTAGTCCACAGTGATCAATTTGCGGGCCCCGAGGGGATGCTGCTCAATGTGGATCTGATGTCGAGTTATGTGCCGGTTCAGCACAACGGGCAGCTGGTTGCCGTTTTTGAGCAGTACCAGGATGTCACCCGGCTGATTCAGCGCATCGAACACTCCCTGTGGCGGGTGGGTGGCTTGATCGCCGCTGTGTTTGTGTTGCTGTATGTGGTGCTGGTGACTTTGGTGCAACGTGGTCAGCACTCCTTGACCGTCCAGAAAGCCTTGCTGGAGGAGGCCAACCGGGTGCTTGACCAGCGGGTGGCCGAGCGCACCCGGGAACTCACGGCCAGCGAAGCGCAGCTGCGTGAGAGTGAAGCCCGGTTTCGCAGCTTGACCGAAATGTCGTCCGACTTTTACTGGGAAAGTGACGCCCAGCACCACTTCACCAAACGGACCTTCAGTGCACGCGAAGCTGCCGACCCGGTGTTTTGTCAGACCATTTTCCTGGGCCGTTTGATCTGGGACGTGACAACTATCCTGCCCGATGCCAAAGCCTGGCAGGCCCACCGGGAGATGATGCATGCCCATCTGCCGTTTCGTGGCTTCGAGGTGGCACACCAGGGCGCCAACACAACGCTTTTGTATGTGAGTGTCAGCGGTGACCCGGTGTTTGATGCCTCCGGTGCATTTGTTGGTTATCGGGGCGTGGGGCGAGACATCACACAACGCAAACAAGCCGACACCGAGTTGCGCATCGCCGCCACAGCCTTTGAGTCACAGCAGAGTACCTTGGTGGCCGATGTCCATGGGATTGTCCAGCGTGTCAACCAGGCACTGACCGAGTCCACCGGCTACAGCGCGCAGGAGATTGTGGGGCAGCCTGCAGCCATTCTGCGCTCAGAACGGTTGAGCGCCGACTTTTACGCAGCCCAGTGGGCCAGTGTCGAGCAGACTGGGAAGTGGCAGGGTGAAGTCTGGACCACCCGCAAAAACGGCGAGGTCTTTCCGCAGTGGTTGTCGATTTCTTCGGTCAAAGATGAGCAGGGGGTGGTGACCCATTACATCGGCAATTACATTGACATTTCGGCGCAAAAACAGGCTGAGGAGGAGGTCAAGAAACTGGCGTTTTTTGACCCACTGACGGGCCTGCCCAACCGTACCCTGCTGCGTGACCGCCTGCAGCAAACCGCCGCAGCCAGCGCGCGCTCGGGTGGCTGCTGTGCGGTGCTGTATTTGGATCTGGATAACTTCAAGACCCTCAATGACACCCAGGGACACGCCAGTGGCGATCAGTTGTTGCAGTGGGTGGCGGCCCGGTTGGTGGACAACCTGCGCCAATGTGACACCGTGGCGCGTATTGGCGGCGATGAGTTTGTGGTGGTGTTGCCGCAGCTGGAGGCGCGCAACCAGGAACTGGTGGCTATCGATGTGGAGCTGGTGTGCCAGAAGTTGCTCCAGGCGCTGGCCCGGCCCTATGTGTTCGCCCACACCGACTTCTACAGCACGGCCAGCATGGGCGTTACGTTTTTTGACGGGCAAGAGACATCGGTGGACGATGTGCTCAAACAAGCGGACATGGCGATGTACCAGGCCAAAAGCCTCGGGGGCAACACCTTTGCCTTTTTTGACCCGGTCATGGAGTCGGTGGCGCTGTCCCATGCCCGGTTGGAGGTTGATTTGCGCCAGGCGATCCAGTCAGGGCAGCTGGAACTGTATTACCAGCCCCAGGTATCCGGCAGCAGTGGGCGCATTGTGGGGGCAGAAGCCTTGCTGCGCTGGCAGCATCCGCAGCGCGGTCTGGTACCCCCCGGTGACTTTGTGCCCCATGCCGAGCGCACCGGTCTGATCCTGCCGCTGGGGCAGTGGGTGCTGGAGCAGGCCTGTGTGCAGCTGGCGGCTTGGGCCCATCAGCCCGAGATGAAGGACTTGGTGTTGGCGGTGAATGTCAGCGCCCAGCAGTTCAAGGCCATCGATTTTGCGGAACAGGTTCTGGCCACGCTGGCGCGTACCGGTGCCCAAGCCAGGCTGCTCAAGCTGGAGCTGACCGAGAGTATTTTTGCTGGTAACATTGATGAGATTGTGGGCATGATGAACCAGCTCAAGGGCCAGGGTGTCGGCTTTTCGCTGGACGACTTTGGCACCGGTTATTCGTCGCTGGCCTACCTGAGTCGCTTGCCGTTGGATCAGTTAAAAATCGACCGATCCTTTGTCGCCAACATCGAGTCAGATAACAACAACGTTGCTATCTGCGCTGCCACCATCGGTCTGGCACACAGCCTCAAGCTCAAGGTGGTGGCCGAAGGTGTGGAGAACGAGGCCCAGCGTTACTTCCTGAGCACGGTGCACCGATGTGACCTGTTGCAGGGGTATCTGTTCGGTCGACCACTCCCGATTGGCGGGTTTGAAGACCTGCTGCGGTCCTGGCCGTCCGCTTAATCGGCCTGGAATTGCGCCGCGTTTTTACCTTTGAAGGGCGCGTAAAACGCCTTGATGCTGCGCATGTCGGCTTCCAGATCACCGGTCGGGTAAAACAGGGGCCCCAGGCCGCTGACCTTGCGGCTGTAGTCCATGTAGGCCATCACGATCGGCACCTGAGCCGTCTGGGCGATGTGGTAGAAACCGGTTTTCCAGTAGCGGGTCTTGCTGCGTGTGCCTTCGGGCGGCACGATCAGCTGTAGCGCGCCGTGTGCCTTGCTGATGGCATTGGCTGAGGCCGCGACGAGGTTGTTGGCTTTGGATCGGTCCACCGAAATGCCGCCCAGCCAGCGCATCAGACCCCCAAAGGGAAAACGGAAGATGCTGGCTTTGCCCATCCAGTGCACATTGAGCCGCAGGACAAAGGCCACCATCAAGGTGTAGGGCAGGTCCCAGTTGCTGGTGTGTGGCGCAGCAATGAACACACTTCGCTGCGCCTCGGGGGGCAAGCTGCCCAACACCCGCCAGCCTGCCAGCTTGAGGTAGCTCAGTGACAGCCAGCGACACAGCGCATTGACCACCGGCGTGGTGAAGATGGTGCGCTGCATGCGGGCTGGTCTGGGCTCAGGAACCGTTTTTACAGACCGGCGGCGTCGCGCAGTGCGGCGGCCTTGTCGGTGCGTTCCCAGGTGAACTCGGGTTCCTCGCGGCCAAAGTGGCCGTAGGCTGCGGTCTTCTCGTAAATTGGACGCAGCAGGTCAAGCATCTGGATGATGCCCTTGGGGCGCAGGTCAAAGTGCAGGTTCACCAGTGCGGCGATTTGTTCATCCGGGATCACGCCGGTGCCTTCGGTGTAGATGGTCACGTTCATCGGTTTGGCCACACCGATGGCGTAGGCCACCTGCACCTGGCACTGGCGTGCCAGACCGGCTGCCACCACGTTCTTGGCGACGTAACGGGCCGCGTAGGCTGCAGAACGATCCACCTTGCTCGGGTCCTTGCCACTGAAGGCGCCGCCGCCGTGGGGGCAGGCGCCGCCGTAGGTGTCGACAATGATCTTGCGGCCGGTCAGGCCACAGTCACCTTGCGGGCCACCGACGACAAAACGGCCGGTCGGGTTGATCAGGTACTTGGTGTCTTCGGTCAGCCATTCCTTGGGCAGCACGGGTTTGATGATTTCTTCGCGCACCGCCTCGTAGAATGCGTCGGTCATCTTGTGGCCCAGGCTGTATTCCGGGGCGTGTTGGCTCGACAGCACCACTGTGTCGATGCTGTGTGGCTTGCCATCGACATAACGCATGGTGACCTGGCTCTTGGCGTCCGGGCGCAAGAATGGCAGGCGGCCGTCCTTGCGCAGCTGTGCCTGACGTTCCACCAAGCGGTGGGCGTAATAAATGGGCGCGGGCATGAGCTCGGGCGTCTCATTGCAGGCGTAACCAAACATCAGGCCCTGGTCGCCTGCACCGGTGTTCAGGTGGTCGTCCGAGGCGTGGTCCACACCCTGGGCAATGTCATTGCTTTGTTTGTCGTAGGCCACCAGCACCGCGCAACCCTTGTAGTCGATGCCGTACTCGGTGTTGTCGTAGCCAATGCGTTTGATGGTGTCGCGTGCCACCTGGATGTAGTCGACATGGGCATTGGTGGTGATTTCACCGGCCAGCACCACCAGACCGGTGTTGGTCAGGGTTTCGGCAGCGACACGGCTGCGCGGGTCCTGGGTGAAGATGGCGTCCAGAATCGCGTCGGAGATCTGGTCAGCCACCTTGTCGGGATGGCCTTCAGAGACGGATTCGGAGGTGAAGAGAAAGTCGTTTGCCATGAAAAAAGCTCCTAAGAAAAGTTAACAACCTTTTTTGCGTTGCTTTTGGCTTGGGGAGCTTTCGGCGAACGCTTTAGCAGATGTGTCAACGTGTTGACAAGGCACAATGGCGACCCGTGTGGGGCTGCTGCTTGTGTGTGTCGCCCTGCAAGTAGTTCCGTAACTCAGCGACAGTGTCTAGTTTAGCTCACACCATGACCTTTTTTTTCAAATGGCTGTCCAGATTGCCCCTGCGCTGGCTGCAGGCGCTGGGCTGGTTGCTCGGTTGGCTGGTGTTTGCGGCATCAGGGATCTATCGGCGCCGTTTTGTGGCCAATGCAGACCAGGCCGGCATGGCCAGGTCGGACTGGTTGGCCGCAGTGGGGGAGAGTGGCAAGCTGGTGGCCGAGTTGCCGCGTTTGTGGCTGGGACGCCCGGTTCCCGTGTTGTGGGATGGCGCCGAGCATGTGGAGGCCGCCTTGGCCCGGGGCTCTGGCGTGGTTTTTTTGACACCGCACCTGGGCTGCTTTGAGATCACCGCGCAAGCCTATGCGCAGCGTTATGGCCAGACCGTCCAGCCGATGACGGTGCTGTTTCGCCCGCCGCGTCAGGCTTGGCTGCGGGCGGTGGTGATGGCCTCGCGCCAGCGCCCGGGTTTGCTGACCGCACCCACCACGCTCTCAGGTGTCAAACAACTGATCAAGGCCCTGAAAAAGGGTGAAGCGGTCGGTCTGTTGCCCGACCAGGTGCCGCCGCAGGGCATGGGGGTGGTGGCCCCGTTTTTTGGACGTGACGCGTACACCATGACCTTGTCGGTGCGGCTGGTGCAACAGACCGGTGCCACGGTGCTGTTGGCCTGGGGTGAACGCTTGGCCAGGGGACAGGGTTACCGGGTGCATGTGGAGCCTTTGCACGAAGCGTTGCCGTCGGATCTGAATCAGGCAGCCACTGCCGTCAACCAGGCCATGCAGCGTCTGATTGTGCAGTGCCCTGCACAATACCTGTGGGGCTACGCGCGCTACAAACAGCCGCGTGAGATGGCGCACACCTCATGAAAAAACGCTGTCTGTTGTTGATCTGTTGTCGCTGCCCCTGGCGGGAGCTGGCCCCATGCTGAGCCGTTTGAGTTTGCTGCTGATGCGGGCCCTGTCGCCCTTGCCGCTGGCCTGGGTGCGCGCGCTCGGGCTGGTGCTGGGTGGTTTGTTGTATCTGGTCGTGGCACCACGCCGACGGATCGTCAGAACCAATTTGCGCCTGTGTTTTCCGCAACTGAGCGAGGCAGAGTGCCGCCAGTCGACGAGGCGGATGTTTGTCTATTTTGCGCAGGCCTGGTTGGACCGCAGCTGGCTCTGGCATGGTGCGCCGCAGCGGGTGCGCGACCGTTTGAAGCTCACAGGTGATGTGCAGGCCTTGGCTGGCAATGAGCCCGTGGTGATTTTCGCGCCGCATTTTGT
This sequence comes from Rhodoferax sp. U11-2br, assembly GCF_018619435.1. GTDB lineage: Bacteria > Pseudomonadota > Gammaproteobacteria > Burkholderiales > Burkholderiaceae_C > Rhodoferax. Next base: position 41,721 of record NZ_JAHFZF010000034.1, read on the forward strand.
CGGGCTGGATGCGGGCTGGACTGCGCTCACCCAGCAGTTGCCGCGCCACTTCACCACGATTTACACCGACCAGACCAACAAAGTGATGGACGCCTGGATTCTGGCCGGGCGCCAGCGTTTTGGCGCCAGCCACCTGTTTGGGCGCGCCGATGGTGTCAAGAGCATTGTGGCGGCGCTGCGTGCGGGTGACCCGTTGTACCTGCTGCCTGACATGAACTTTGGCCTCAATGAGTCGGTGTTTGTCCCGTTTTACGGGGTGAGTGCGGCCACGGTGCCGAGCCTTTCACGTTTTGCCAAACTCGGGCGCGCCAAGGTGGTGCCGGTGATTACCCGGTTGATCCCTGCGGGCTACAGCGTGGAGGTGTTGCCGGCCTGGTTAGACTTCCCCAGCATGGATGCCACGGCGGATACGGCGCGCATGAATGCCGAGTTGCAGAACTACATCAACACCATGCCCGAGCAGTACTACTGGGTGCACAAACGCTTCAAGGACCGACCACCGGGGGAGGCTGATTTTTATCGATGAATTGACCTGTGGCCCTTATTTTAAAAGGGTTTGCAGCTATTGATTTGATATCAATTGGCTGGGGTGCTTGATGCGACGGCTGCCGCAGCGCTGGTGGCCTCGGGGTGTGCCCATTGCCACAGCAAGGTGGCAACGTCCTCAATGCCCTGGCGTTTGGTGGCTGAAAACAACCGGACCTCACCACCGCCTGCCTGCAACTTCATGATCGACAGGGCCTTGGTCTGCTCCGAGCGGGTCAGTTTGTCCGCCTTGGTCAACACCACCAGAAACCTCAGGCCTTCTTCCACCCGGGGGCGCACCACGTCGAGCAGGATCTCGTCGAGTTCGGTCAGTCCATGGCGCGGGTCACACATCAGCACAATGGCTTTCAGGTTCTCACGCGTCACCAAATAGTTGGCCATGACCTGTTGCCAGCGGATTTTGTCCTGCTTGGGCACGGCGGCGTAGCCGTAGCCGGGTAAATCGGCCAGCACCGCGTCGGTCACACCCTGTTTGCCCAAAGAAAACAGGTTGATGTGTTGTGTGCGGCCTGGTTTTTTGGAGGCAAACGCCAGCTGCTTCTGCTGTGTCAAGGTGTTGATGCAGGTCGACTTGCCAGCGTTCGACCGGCCGACAAAAGCGATCTCGGGCACGCTCAGGGGCGGCAGAAAATGCAGCTGAGGTGCGGTGGTCAGGAATTTGGCCGTGTGCATCCAGCCCAGTGCCTCGGCAGCGGTGATGCCTGTGGTGACAGGTGCGGCGACACTCAGCAATTTGGGGTCGGCAGGGCTGGTTTGAATGGTCATGGGGGCAATCTAAAGCAATCGAGCATTGTAGAATCAAGTGGTTTTTGTACTCACGACTTGTCCGGGATCTCTATGAAGCTCATCTCCTCTGTGTTGGTCGCTGCATCGCTGGCTATGTCGGCGGTGTCTGGTTTTGCGCAAGAGGCTGCTGCGGCAGCCAAGCCGGATTTGGCCAAAGGTCAAGCCAGCTTTACCACGGTGTGTGTCGCCTGTCATGGACCAGATGGCAACTCTCTGGTGCCAGATTACCCCAAGCTGGCCCAGCAACATCCCGAGTATCTCGTCAAACAGTTGCAAGAGTTCAAGGCTGGTAAACGTCAAAACCCCGTGATGTTGGGTTTTGCGTCGACGTTGAGTGACGATGACATGAAGAACATCGCCTACTGGGTGACCACCAACAAGGCCGCCCCTGGCACCGCCGCCGATGCCGACTTGATTGCGCAGGGCAAACGCATTTACCTCGGAGGTGTGCTGGACCGCAACATCCCGGCCTGTGCGGGCTGCCATGGCCCGGCTGCGGCGGGCATCCCGGCTCAGTACCCACGCCTCAAAGGTCAACAAGCCAATTACGTGGTGACGCAACTCACCACCTTCCGCAGCGGTGAGCGCAACAACAACCTGCAAATGACCGGTGTGGCGGCCAAGCTCAATGACCGCGAGATCAAGGCGGTGGCGGAGTACGTGGCCAGCCTCAAGTGAGGCTGTCGGTGCCCAGGGCTTGAACAAGCCCGGTGGCTCCGCCAAAAAAGCAGTCGCCGACAGGTGGGCTGCTTTTTTTTTCGCCCTCAATCTTTTGGCTTTGGCCTGGCGTGGGCCGTGTCTTTACCAACCCTTGACCAACAGGGGTGAAACTATTTGTGCGTAAATCTTTCTGACAGACCTCTCTTCGCTTTCCCAAAGGACTACCGGCATGTTGATCAAAAGTGACTCCCAAGGCTTTGTGCACCCCATTGCCAGCGACATCACGCCGCTGTCGGCCTACCAATCGCGTCGCAACATGATCCGCCTCATGGCCAGCGGGGTGGCGGGGGCGGCCCTGGCCAGCTGGGCCGGACGTGAAGCGCTGGCACAGGCCTGGGCACCACCCGGCAAACACGCGGCGCTGGCGGCCATCAAGAGCACCACGCCGGGTGCGCTGACCATGGAAAAAGTCACCGATTACAAAGATGTCAGCAGCTACAACAACTTTTATGAATTTGGCGTCGACAAGGCTGACCCCGCGCAGTACGCCCAGGCCTTGCCCACCAGCCCCTGGCATGTCGAGATCGAAGGCCTGGTGAAAAAACCGGGCCGGTATGCGCTGGAAGATTTGCTCAAGCTCAGCGCCCAGGAGGAGCGCATTTACCGCCTGCGCTGTGTCGAGGGCTGGTCGATGGTGATCCCGTGGGTGGGGTACTCGCTGTCGGCGCTGATCCGCAAAGTGGAGCCGCTGGGCAGCGCCAAGTATGTGGAGTTTGTGACGCTGGCCGACCCCAAAACCATGCCGGGTGTGCGCTCGCGGGTGCTGGACTGGCCGTATGTGGAAGGTTTGCGCCTGGACGAGGCCATGCACCCGCTGACCTTGCTGGCGTTTGGCATGTATGGCGAGGTCTTGCCCAAACAAAGTGGTGCACCGCTGCGCTTGGTGGTGCCCTGGAAATATGGCTTCAAAAGTGGCAAGAGCATTGTCAAGATCCGCTTCACCGAAAACCAGCCACAGACCGCCTGGAACAAGGCCGCCGCGAACGAGTACGGCTTCTACTCCAACGTGAACCCGGCGGTGGACCATCCGCGCTGGAGCCAGGACACCGAGCGCCGTATCGGGGAGGACGGGCTCTTCACCAAAAAGCGCAAAACCCTGATCTTCAACGGCTACGAGGCCCAGGTCGGGCAGCTGTACGCGGGCATGGACCTCAAGAAGTTCTTCTGATGGTGACCGTGGTGCCCACCCGGCGCTGGGCCGCAGGTGTCAACGCGTTGTGTCTGCACCCCTGGAGCAAACCGCTGCTGTTTGGGCTGATGTTGCTGCCGCTGTGTGTGCTTGTGAGCGCGGCAGTCTTTGATCAACTGGGTGCGAACCCGGCCCAGGCCCTGGTGCGCAGCACCGGCGACTGGACGCTGCGTGCACTGTGTCTGGTGCTCGCTTTGACACCCTTGCGAGTGAGTTTGCAGCTGCCTGCCTTGGCGCGCTGGCGGCGCATGCTGGGACTGTTTGTATTTTTTTACGCCAGCCTGCACCTGCTGTGTTACAGCTGGTTTGACATGGGGTTTGAATTGCTGGACATCGCGCGCGATATTCCCAAGCGCCCTTTTATTCTGGTGGGTTTTGCTGCGTTTGTGCTGTTGTTTGCGCTGGCGCTCACCTCACCCCATCGGGTGGTTCGGTGGATGGGCGGCAAAAACTGGCGGCGTCTGCACCAGCTGGTGTACGCCGTGGCCGGCTTGGCGCTGCTGCATTTTTTTTGGATGCGCGCTGGCAAAAATGATGTGGCCGAGGTGTGGGTCTACACCTTCATCCTCAGCCTGTTGCTGGGCTGGCGTCTGGTGCGTGTGCTCAAATCTTTAAAGAAAGTGTCTCTAGCCCTTTAAATAGATGGGTAGATTGCTATTGATTAAAGAGCGTTGGATGGCTGATTCGCTCTTGCCTTGACCGGTCAGGGTGCTGCGACAGGCTGGCTGCTGGCCTTGGCTGGTGCAGTGGCCGTATCCGTATCCGTAGGAGCGGGCCGTGAGAAGACCTGGGGAACCAGAGACTCAGGCAGCGTGGCCCGATGGGTCCCAGCCGGGGGGGTGGGCAGGTACAAGGCGCCGGTTTGACCGCAGGCAGACAATAGCGACACCGTGGCTGACAGGGCCAGGGCCCGGACTAGAATTTGTTGGAACAACATGATGTGGAATTGTAATGAACGATGCTGAATTTATGGACCAGGCGGAACGTGTGCTCAAAGCCGTGGAGGCCAGCTGCGACCACATCAACGACGCGACCAACGCGGACATCGACAACCAGCGCACGGGCGGCATGGTGACGCTGGTGTTTGCCAACCACAGCCAGATTGTGATCAACCTGCAAAAGCCTTTGCAGGAGATCTGGCTGGCCGCCAAGAGTGGTGGTTACCACTATCAATTTGATGGCAGACAGTGGATGGATACCAAGGGTCAGGGCGAGTTTTTTGCCTCATTGTCGCGTTTTGCCAGCGAACAGTCAGGCAGCCCTCTGGTGTTCGCGGCGAGCTAGCTGCTGAGGCTGTTGCCGCAAGGTCGTCTAGTTTTTAAACAGGTCGAGGATTTTCTTTTTCTCGTCCGCTACCGGCATCGGAATCACCTGCGTGGTCTCAGTCGCCTTGCCGCCACCTTCTAATCCCAGCGTGGCAATGCCAGTGGACTTGGTGTATTCGTTGAAGAACCACTCCCCGTCGATGTTGACCACACCTTCTGGCACCGGCAGCTCGGCCACGGGCACATTCTTGAGGGCTTGTGTCATGAACTCAATCCACACCGGCAAGCTCAAGCCACCCCCAGTTTCCCGGCTACCCAGTTTGCGTGGCGTGTCGTAGCCGATCCAGGTGATGGCGGCCAGGGTGGGCTGAAAACCCGCAAACCAGGCATCCATGGAGTCGTTGGTGGTACCGGTCTTGCCGAACAGATCAGGCCGCTTCAACTTGGCTTGTGCTGATGCTGCGGTGCCCGACCGCGCCACCTCTTGCAACAAACTGTCCATCACAAAAGCATTGCGTGCGTCGATGGCACGCACTGATTCATCAAGCACCGGCGCCGGCGTCTGGGCCAGAACCTTGCCTTTTTGATCGGTGATTTTGGAGACGATCCAGGGGTTGACGCGGTAGCCACCGTTGGCAAACACAGAGTAGGCCGTGGCCATTTGCATCGGTGTCACCGAGCCTGCGCCCAGCGCCATGGTGAGGTAGGGGGGGTGTTTCTCTGCATCAAAGCCAAAACGTGTCACCCATTGCTGGGCATTTTGTGCGCCAACGACCTGCAACACCCGGATGGAGACCATGTTCTTGGACAAGGCCAGGGCGCGGTGCAAGGGCATCGGACCTTCAAACTTGCCGTCGTAGTTCTTCGGTTCCCAAGGCTGTCCACCTGTGACGCCAGCGCTGAAAAAGAGCGGGGCATCGTTGACGATGGTGGCCGGCGTCACGCCGTTTTCAAGCGCGGCAGAATAAATAAAGGGCTTGAAGCTCGAACCCGGCTGGCGCCAGGCCTGGGTGACGTGGTTGAACTTGTTTTTCTCGAAATCAAAACCACCGACCAGTGCCCGGATCGCTCCGGTTAGGGGGTCAATCGCCACAAAGGCGCCTTCGACTTCAGGCAACTGGGTGATCTCCCAGGTGGACTTGGGCGTCTGGACAATACGGATCACCGCTCCCCGGCGGATCTTGATGTTGGAGGGGGCTTTGTCGGACAAGCCTGATTGCGCAGGTTTGAGGCCGTCACCGGTGATCTCGACGATGTCACCGTTTTGGCGGATCGCCTTGATCATCTTGGTGTTGGCGTCCAGTACCACGGCGGACAACACATCACCGTTGTCAGGATGCTCCAGCAGCGCCTCGTCAATCACATCCTCGGTGCCTTGGGCGTCCTGCGGCATGCTGACAAACTTCTCCGGGCCCCGGTACACCTGCCGACGTTCGTAATTCATGATGCCCCGACGCAGGGCCTGGTAGGCGGCGATCTGGTCGGCCGCCCGCAACGTGGTGTAGACGTTCAGCCCACGGGTGTAGGTCGAGTCGCCATACTGGGCGTAAATCAGCTGACGCACGGTTTCCGTGAAGTACTCGGCGTGCACTTGGGTGCTGTCAGCTGAGGATCTGATCTTCACCACCTCTTGCTTGGCGATCTCGGCCTGATCGGGGGTGATGAAGCCGTTCTCAAGCATGCGTTGGATGATGTAGAGCTGGCGTGTTTTGGCACGTTTGGGGTTGTTGATGGGGTTGTAGGCCGAGGGGGCTTTGGGCAAACCCGCCAGCATGGCGGCTTCTGCCACGCTGATGTCCTTCAACTGCTTGCCAAAATAGGCCTCGGAGGCGGCAGCAAAACCATAGGCGCGGTTGCCGAGAAAAATCTGGTTCATGTAGATCTCAAGAATCTGGTCCTTGCTCAGCAAGTGCTCCATCTTGAAGGTCAACAAAATCTCGTAAATCTTGCGGGTGTAGGTTTTTTCAGACGACAGATACACATTGCGCGCCACCTGCATGGTGATGGTGGACGCCCCCTGGCTCTTGATCTGTCCCAGATTCGCCAGCGCGGCACGTGCCACACCAATGTAGTCCACCCCGCCATGCTGGTAAAAACGGGCATCTTCGATGGCCAGCACCGCATCTTTCATGACTTTGGGGATGTCTTGAATCGGCGTCAGATGGCGCCGTTCCTCGCCAAACTCCCCAATCAGAGTCCCTTCTGCCGAAAAAACGCGCAGCGGCAATTTCGGGCGGTAGTCAGACAACTCCGAGACATCGGGCAGATTGGGGTAGGCCATCGCCATGGCGATCGCCACAATCATCAACAGCGAAGCCAGTGCGGCCAGCAGCACACCGCCCACCAGCAAAGGCAGCTTGACAGCCCAGTGCATCGGGCGGCGTTTTTTGGGGGGAGCCGTCTTGGGGGCAACGGGGGCTGTC
>NZ_JAHFZF010000035.1 GCF_018619435.1 Rhodoferax sp. U11-2br
CTTCATTGGCTGCGCCCCGGTGACCAGGACGCTGACCACAGGCCCCAGCTTGTCCTGTGTCGAGGCCCATTTGCTGTTGAGGAAGCCTTCACCCAAGCTGTAGTGGCTGCTGGACAGCACCTGGCCGCGGTCGGTCTGCAAGGTCAGGGCGGCTTGGCTGATGTAGGCCTGGTAACGCTCTGAGTAGGGGGATATTCCCCACTCCATTTGGGCGCTGTAACGCAACCAGACCGGGCAATGGGGTGCGTTGATGGCGTTTTCATAAACCCGGCTGTCAATCCGGTGGGCACGCAGTGCCAGTTGCAGGGCGGGCACCACATCGGCGGTCTGGGTTTGCGGGTTGTATTCGATACACAAGCTGGTAAAACGGGCATGGGCGTGGTAGACCGTGTCACTGGCCTCGCCCGGCTCTGTCTGCAGGGAGCTGAAGGCCAACTGACCGGTGGCTTTGGTCAGCTCCCAAAGTGGCAAGGGACTCAGGATGGAGCAGCCCGACAAGGACAGGCTCGCCACCGCCAGTGCCACGGTGTGTCTGCGGGCAGCCATGTCAAACCATTTCGCTGAAGGTTTGTTTAACCGCCGCCGCGCCCAAGTTGGCGTACTCCGAGATGCTGCTGGCGACTGAGCTCATGCCATCTGCCACCGAGGAGGCCGCATCACCGACGCCGTCCACAACCGATTCGGTTGCTTCGCTGATGCCATCAACAACCGAGGTTGCTGCATCGCTGATAGCGTCCCCAGCATCGCTGAAGGCATCACCAACGGCGTCGTAGCTGTCGCCAGCGAGCTCACTGAGTTTGTTCAGGCTCTCTGCGCTGAAGGTGACAACGGCGCTGGCGGCATCGCTGATCTCATTGGCCACCGACGAGCCATAGGCCTTGGCAGAGTCGTAAACGGAAGACGTAGAACTGAGTGCCGTCGACGACGGCATATATGAAGTCACCGAGCTAATAGTACTCACAATCATCTCCTGGGGTTAGGTGGAAAAGGTGAGGAAATATTAGGTCTGCTGGTGAATGGCTAACTTTTTATAAAAAGCATCAAAACAAGATACCTTGGTGCTTGAAAATAACTCCTTCACTGCGAGTTATTAAATCGGATATATCCGATACCTTTACTTAACGGGATGCATATACGTTGGACAAATTGTTTCCAGCTGGACACAAAAAGTCAGACAAGGGTTACGTTTGTGCGTCCAAAACAGGCCCGCCGCGAACGCCCCGCGCGGGAAGTGCAGGCGCTCACCCCAGCAGGGGGCTCAACCCATCGGCTCAGGCTTCGAGCCGGTAGTGCAGGCGCAGGTGCTGTTTGAACTGCTTGATGATCAGCAAGGCATCCTTGAGCAGGTCGCGGTCGAGGGTGCCCAGGGTGTTGAGCTCAATCAGGTTGCTGACCGGTTGCCCGAGGGACTGTTGGCGCAGGTTGTTGCGCAGTTTCATCGCCATCAGCAGGTGCAGGGTCTCGACCAGATCACGCACCAGCGCTGCGGGCAACAGCTGCCGGTGGCCCAGTTCCTGCAGTCGCTCGACCGTGCCCAGTGTCTCCAGCCGATGCTCCAGGGCCAGGGCACGGGTGCCGTGCACGATCGGGAAGGTGCCGATTTTTTTCAGGTCAAAGGTCTCGGGCTCACTGATCTGTAACTTGGTGATGCGGCTCCACCAGCCTTGTGTGGGTTCGGCAAACTGGTCGATGGCGCTGGCCATGCGGGCCATGTAAGACAGGCTGCCGGTGGCCAGATTCAGTGCGTGTTCGCGGACGTTGGCCAGCAGCGAGGCGTCGCCAGCAATGGCCCGGGCGTCCAGAAAAATGGCCAGGTTCATCTTGCCCTCAGGGTCCGCGTCAAACAGCCACTGGCCAATGGTCTCGCGAAAAGCCGCCAGGGGTTGGCACCACATCGGGTTGGTGATCATGATGTTGCCAGGACAAGGCGGGTAACCAAAGGTCAGCAGGGCAGCACTGAATTGGCCGGTGATGCTGGCCAGATCAGCGCAGCTGTAGCCATCGCGCAGCAGCAGGGCGTTGTCCTGGTCGGTTTTGAGGATCTGTTCACTGCGGCCCTCGCTGCCCATCACCAGCAGGCAGCTGTTCTGCAGCAGCTCAGGCGGTGCCAGCAGGGACCACAAACGGGCAAAAATCTGGCCGTTCAGTTCACTCACCAACTTGGAGATGATCTCGATGCGCATGCCACCACGTTGCAACATCTTGATCGAATCGTCCACCTGATGCGCGGCGGTGCGCAGATCGTCCACCGTGCGTGCCTGTTCCACTTGCAGTGTGATCAGATGCGAGTGGTTGGACATGAAACTCATCAGGTCCAGCTGGCTCAGCAGGCCCAGAATGGTGTCGCCGTCTTTCACCAGCACCCGGTGCACGCGGTGCCGCAACATGATCAACAGGGCCTCAAACAGCTCGGCATCCGGTCCCAGGGTAATCAGGTCAAAGCGGGCGACATCCCTTATCGATAATAGGTGAGGTGCTACAGGTTTTAATAAGGCATCACGTAAATCGGTGGTGGTGAACATGCCGATGCGCTCGACCCCCTGTTGCACATCACGCACCAGCGCGTTGGTCAATTTGTGCTCAGCCAGCAGGCGGCACACCGCGACCACGTCGAGCTGGCCATCCACATAAAAAGGCTTTTGCAAATAGGCGTCTTTGACGCGTACCAGCATCAGCGACATCAGCTCGCGGTTGTGGTCAATGTCCTCGTCATCGGCCAGATCGGTGGCCATGGCGGCAAACACCCGGGCACTGAAGCGCAGGTTGTTGGCCAGCAGCGGCATCAGGGTTGTTTTGGGGATCTGCCAGGCCTGCACGTCGTCCAGCGCCACCACACTGGCATGGTTGCGCTCGGTCAGCAACGCGCGCCAGCTGATGGCTTCGCCCGATGTCAACACATGCACATGGTCGTCTTCCTCCAGCTGAGCATGGCCATCGCGTATCACCCACAGGTGCTGGGGCGTGCTGTCGGGCACCAGCAGCCGGTCTCCGGCGGTGATGCGCACATGCAACGCCACCTCGCGCAACTGGGTCTGTTCAGTGGCGTTCAGTTCGTTGAAGGGGGCAGTCTCAAAAGGAAAAATGAAAGACACGGTAGCTTTCAATCAAAAAAAGGGCTGCAGACGATAGCGCCAGCAGCCCTTTGAACGGATGGCATCGCCAGCGTGAGAGGCTGGCGATGCTTTTTTGTCGTCAGTGGCCGGACGCGCCAGAGGCGCCGATACCGGTTTCCGAACGCACTTGCTGCGCCAGGAAACCATCGCGGTCTTTGGCAGCACGTGCACTCTTGTCCATCAGCGAGAACAACCAGATGCCAACAAAGCCGATGGTCATCGAGAACAGCGCTGGTGAGGTGTAGGGGAACAGGGCTGAACCTTTGGGGTTGCCCAGCGTGGCTTCCCACACCGAAGGCGACACCACGGTCAGGGCCACCGAGGAAATCAGACCCAAAAAGCCGCCGATCACTGCACCCCGGGTGGTGCAGTCTTTCCACAGCACCGACATGAACAACACCGGGAAGTTGGCCGAGGCCGCAATCGCAAACGCCAGCGACACCATGAAGGCGATGTTCTGTTTCTCGAACACGATGCCCAGTGTCACCGCCAGAATGCCCAGGGCAATGGTGGTGATTTTGGAGATACGCAGCTCATCGGCGCTGTTGGCTTTGCCCTTCTTGATCACGGTGGCATAGATGTCATGTGACACAGCGGATGCCCCCGAGAGAGTCAAGCCAGCCACCACCGCCAGAATCGTGGCAAAAGCCACCGCCGAGATGAAGCCCAGGAACACATTGCCACCCACCGCGTTGGCCAGGTGGATAGCGGCCATGTTGCCGCCGCCTTTGAGCGCGCCCTTGGCATCCAGGAACTCGGGGTTGGTCAGCACAAAGGTGATCGCGCCAAAACCGATGATGAAGGTCAGCAGGTAGAAGTAGCCGATCCAGCCGGTAGCCCACATCACCGAACTGCGCGCCGCTTTGGCACTGGGCACGGTGAAGAAGCGCATCAGGATGTGGGGCAAACCAGCTGTGCCGAACATCAGTGCCATGCCGAAGCTGATGGCCGAGATCGGGTCTTTCACGAAGTTGCCCGGGCCCATGATGGATTGGCCGGCTGCTGCTGCCACTTCAGCAATCTTGCCGTCCTTGAGTGCCAGATCGGTCTTGATCTGCACCGCCGAGGCAAACATCGCCTCAGGGCTGAAGCCAAAGTGCCACAACACCGACAGCGCCATGAAGGACGCACCACCCAGCAACATGCAGGCCTTGATGATCTGCACCCAGGTGGTGGCCGTCATGCCGCCAAACAGCACGTAAATCATCATCAGCGCACCCACGATGATCACCGCAATGTAGTACTCCAGACCAAACAGCAGCTTGATCAGCTGACCGGCACCCACCATCTGGGCGATCAGGTAAAACGCTACCACCACCAGCGTGCCGGAAGCCGCAAAAATCCGGATCGGCTTTTGCTCGAAACGGAAGGCGGCCACGTCGGCGAAGGTGAACTTACCCAGGTTACGCAGGCGCTCGGCCATCAGGAAGGTGATGACCGGCCAGCCCACCAGGAAGCCGATGGAGTAGATCAGGCCGTCAAACCCACTGGCCATCACCGCGGCTGAAATCCCCAGGAAGGATGCCGCCGACATGTAGTCGCCAGCAATCGCCAGGCCGTTCTGGAAGCCGGTGATGCCACCACCTGCGGTGTAGAAGTCAGCGGCCGATTTGGTTTTGGCGGCGGCCCACTTGGTGATGAACAGGGTGAACACCACAAAGGCGGCAAACATGATGATGGCCGTCCAGTTGGTCGCCTGTTTCTGGGCCTGGCCCAGGTCCGCGCCTGCAGACCAGGCGGCCGCTGACACACCAAAGAGTGCCAGCAGGGTGAGGACTTGTCGGGTGGTATCGTTTTTGGTCATCATTTCAGTACCGCCTTGGTGATCTCTGCAGTCAGGTCGTCGTATTCGCGGTTGGCGCGTCGGACGTAGATGGCGGTGATGAGCACCGTGAACACAATGACACCAAAACCGATTGGGATGCCGATGGTCATGACGCCCGCACCGAGCTTGGTGGCCAGGAACTGCTTGTTGAAAGCGACCAGCACGATGAAACCGTAATACACGATCATCATCGCCCAGGTCAGCGTCCAGCCAAAGCTGCTGCGCTTGGCTTTGAGCTCCTGATATTTCGGGTGGCTGATCACCCGCTGTATCAAATCGTCTTGCATGGTTTTGTCTCCTAATAATTGCTTCGACGGCCGGGAGGCTAAGTGGCACGTCTTACCAATTGCTGACCAAGTAGGCTGCCAACACCATGACAGGCTTTTCTGTGGCCTGCGCGAGGGCAAGACGCCGGGTTTTGCCTCAAAGAACGGATGCGAGACTGGTTGCTGGATGTCTGTTTGTTTGGATAGGTTGCTTATATTTTTATAGTGATCATGTCAATAAATATAAGAGCTTGCGGATATTCTTGTTGCGCTTTTTGATGTGTCAGACAGATGTCTGGCGCGCCTTATGCCGGCCGGGCCAAGGGATGCGTCGGTGTTTTCCCTAGGGCGCTGTTGGTGTTGTGCATCAGCGGTCGGCAAAACGTCTTGCTGGCCAAGTCCAGCGCAGGTTCTGGCTTGTTCTCATGGGTGCTTCGCCTGCACAATGGCAGGCAAAACCAGACAAATGGAGACAAGCATGGATGTGGGGACAAACGGCTCGGTGCACAGGGTCGGTCAAACGGAGGCTGAGGCATGAGACTGGATCGTCGTCTGGTGTGGGCCATGGGGGTGATGGCGGCGGCCAGCATCATCTGGTTGCTGGTGACGATGGGCTTGCTGGTGATGGCCCTGGCCGCCGATCAGCGGGCACTGGTGCTGGGGCAACTGGCACCGCAGTTGTGGCTGATTGGTTTGACCTGGGTGATGGGGCTGGTGGTGATTGCTGCCACTTTGCGTTGGCTGTTTCGGCGCTACGCCAGCGCCCCGGCGCGTTTGCTGGAGCAAACCCGGGTGCTGCTGGCCGCAGATCAGGCCGCCCCGATGCAGCACCAGGGTACCCACGAAACCCAGGAACTGGCGCAGGTGGTGTTTCAGCTGGCCAGCCAGCGTGACCAGTTACGCCACGAGATGGCCAGCCAGGTGGCGCAAGCCAGCCTGGGCATCCAGCAGGAAAAAGACCGCCTGGCCGCGCTCATGGCCGAGCTGACCCAAAGTGTGGTGGTGTGTAACCTGGATGGCCGCATCCTGCTCTACAACAACCGGGCCCGGCTGCAGTTTCGCACCTTGTCCAACGTGCCCGCGCTGGCCGGTGGTGCTGAACTGGTGGGCATTGGCCGCTCGATCTACGCGGTGTTTGACCGTGCCCTGGTGGCGCACGCCATCGACAGCATCCAGCAGCGCCTGCTGCGTGGCGCCGCCAACCCGTCGGCGCAGTTTGTCACCAGCACCGCCGCCGGTCAGCTGCTCAAGGTGCAGATGGCGCCGGTGCGCACCAGCAACACCGACGACGCCAACAACGCGCTGAGCGGTTTTGTGCTGATGTTGGACAACGTGACCCGGGCCTTTGAGGAGGAAAAGCGGCGCGACCAGATGCTGCACACGCTCACCCAAGGTTGCCGCGCCTCGCTGGCGGGCATGAAAACCGCGCTAGCCACGCTGGAGGCCTCCGAGCTCACCGGTGAGCCGCGCGCACGCCAGCGTCAGATCCTGCACGACGAGATGAACAGCATGGCCCAGCGCATCACCGACCTGGACAAACAGGCCAGCCATGGCCAGAGCACCCGCTGGCCACTTGAAGAGATGTTGGGTGCCGACGTGTTGCTGGTGGCGCAGCAGCGCATTCAGAAACACTGCCAGCGCACGGTGTCACTGGAGCAGCTCGACGACAGCCTGTGGCTGCGGGTGGACAGCTACAGCCTGATCCAGGCGCTGGTGTACCTGTCGGCACGGCTGGTGGATGAGTTTGATGTCAGGTTCCTGCGCTTGCGGCTGTTGTCCGAGAACGGCGTGGCCAAGCTTGACCTGATCTGGACCGACCAGGTGATGAGCACAGAAACCGTGATGATCTGGCAGATGGACAGCATGCAGATGGGCGCCGAGAGCACCCGTTTGAGTGTGCGCGATGTGGTCGAGCGCCATGGCGGTGAGCTGATCTTTGCGCGCGAGCGGGTGCGCCATGAGGCCTTCTTCCGTTTTGCCCTGCCCCAGGTGAATGTGCAGGACCTGCCCGAGGCCACCACCCTGGGGTACAGCGGCAGCCGCCCCGAGTATTACGACTTTGACCTGTTCCGCGCGACCGGGCAGACCCGTGTGTTGGATGATCGCCTCTTGAGTGAGCTGGCCTACACCGTGTTTGACACCGAAACCACCGGCCTGAACCCTTCCGAGGGGGATGAGATCATCCAGATCGGCGCCACCCGCTGTGTCAACGGCAAACTGCTGCGCCAGGAGAGTTTTGAACAGCTGGTCAACCCCGGGCGACTGATCCCGGCAGCCACCATCCCGATCCACGGCATCACCCAGGAGATGGTCAGTGGTCAGCCCCGCATCACCGAGGTTTTGCCCGCGTTTCACCGCTTTTCCAGCGACACCGTGCTGGTGGCACACAACGCGGCGTTTGACATGAAGTTCCTGCAGCTGCAGGAAGCCGCTACCGGTCTGAAGTTTGACCAGCCGGTGCTCGACACCTTGCTGCTCTCAGCCGTGGTGCACCCCAACCATGAAGAGCATCGGCTGGAGGTTCTGGCCGAGCGCTTCAACATCACCGTGCTGGGTCGCCACACCGCGCTGGGAGATGCCTTGGTCACCGCCGAGGTCTGGCTCAGGTTGATCCCGCTGCTGCAGGCCATGGGCATCACTACTTTGCGCCAGGCGCGTGAGGCGGCGCAGAAAACCTATTACGCCCGGCTGCGTTACTGAGGGGGCCCCCAGTGTTTGGCCTGGCGCCCGCCGTGGCCAAATTTGAGGATACGTGTGGCAATGATGGTTTCGGTCAGGAAACACAACAGCGCAAGCAAAAAACTGCCCACCCCCGACAGGAACAACACGGTGGCCACCTTGAAGCTCTCGATTTCGGTGGTTTCACCGAGAAACAGCGCCATGATGGTCAGCCCGATCTGGATCGCACACAAGGTCAGCAAGCCAATACAGACGTTCACCAGGTTGCCGCGTTTGCGCAGCTGTTTGAGCTCGGCAATGATGGTGGGCATCGGGCAGTCGTGGGGAGCGGCTTCGATACGGCCCTCGAGCAGGCGGGCGCGGTCGATGATGCGTGCCAGCCGCCCGGCCACCGTGCCAATCATGCCGGCCACGGCGGTGAGCAAAAACACCGGAGCCACCGCCAGCTGGATACCGTGCGAGACGGCGCTGACATCTGTTGCAAAAAACATCTTGCCTCCCGATGGGTCAGGTCAAACCACGTGGTGAAACGGTCAAAAACGCCGGGCATGGCGCACCAGTGCCCAGCAGGCGGCCAGTGCCAGCAGACTCAGCAGCAGCGGGAAACCCAGCGCGGGTGACCACTCGATCAACGCGCCAGACAGTGCCGAGGCCATCAGCCCGCCCAAAGTGTAGGTCAGCACCAGCACTGCGGTGCTGTTGACCAGGGTCAGCCCTTTTTCGCGGGCACCGATGTCGACCATGGCCAGGGTGTAGAGCGCACCACCTGCCGCACCCCAGACCGCCACCATGGGCCAGACCAGAACCTGGGCGCCGCTCACCCAGGGCAGCAGCAGGGTCGACAGCAGGATCATCGCGGCACACACCGCCATCAGCGAACGCCTGCCCTGCGCTGGGTTGGCAAAACGGTCGGCCAGCATGCCCGAGGGCAGGGCGATCAAGGTGCCCCCCGCCCCACTGACGGCCACCAACAGGGTCGCGGCGCTGGCGCCCAGGCCCAGTGACAGCCCGTACAGCGGCAGGATCGAGGCCAGGCCCAGCTCAAAAAAGCCACCCAGAAAACCCGCCAGCATGATCACCGGGTGGGCCAGCACCGCTTGCCACAGCCCCTGCAGGCCCACGCTGGCGCTGTGGCTGTCGTGGTCGGGCGGCAGGCGTGGGATCAGCGCCGTCCAGGCCAGGCCGATGGCCAGCAGCGCCACCACCAGCCACAAGGCCTGGGTGTTGTCGGGGCCGACCCAGGCCAGCAAGGTGGGGCCAATCACAAAGGTCAGGCCCACCAGCGTGGCGTAGGTGCCGATGTAGCGGCCGATTCTGCGCGGTGGTGCAAATTCGGCAATGAAGGCCTCGGCCAGCACCCAGCGCAGGCCACCGGTGATGCCCGCAGCCAGTTCCAGCACAAACCAGACCCACACCACATCGGTCAGCATAAAACCCAGCGCCGCGATGATCGGCACGGTCGAGGCCACCCACATGGTCTGGCGCCGCCCCACACGCCGGATCAGCTGCGAGGCAAACGGGGTCATGACAAAAATGCCGAGCCAGGTGGTGGCGGCAAACAGGCCCGCCAGGGTGGTCGAGACCTGCACGTTTTTCAGCATTAGCAGCATCAGCGGGCTGAGCATGAAGATGCCCGATAGCTGGAACAGGGTCGAGCCAAACACCGCCAGCAGGCCGACCGGTGAGCCCTGGTTGGGTGCAGAAAGAGCTGGGTGATTTGCGCTCATACCTGCCTCAGGCCAGACGCGCCTGCAAGATCGCTTGGGCCAGCTCGGCAAAACCGGCGCCGCGTTCACCCACGGTCTCGTAACGTGGCCAGTGTTGCAGCTGGCCATCAAAGTGGTGGATGTTGGCCACCCCCACGCTGTGGGGAAAGTGGCGAAACATCAGCTGGTCGTTGGTCGAGTCACCCACATAGACCCAGCGATCCAGCTCATGCTCCAGCTGGCGGCCAAACAGGGAGGACACCATCCAGCGTGCGGCCTCCCATTTGTTGTGGCTGCCGTACCAGCCGTTGATGTGGATGCTGCTGACAGTGGCCTGCATGCCTTCGGAGCGCATCAGCGCCACGACTTGCGCCACCTTCTCAGGGGCCAGCGTCACGTGTTCGGCGTGGTCGATGGCGATGTCGGTTTCGCGCCCGATGCTGTCTTGTGAGAGCGTCGTGCCGGGAATTTCAGACAGGATGCGCTGGGCCACATGCTGCAGCTTCTGCGTGTTGACGGCCCGCTCGGTGGCCTCGGTGTAATATATTTTTGATAGCTGTTGGCCCTGATTCAATAAGGTCTGGAGGCCATTTTTACTTGTAAGTGTTGGCGCAAAGGCGACACCACCGTTTTCTGCCACCATCGCGTCCACCGGCCAGGCAGGCAAGCCGTGACCCGCATCGCCGTACGCATGGGGTTCACACCAGCCAATGGGTCGTCCGGTGATCGGAATCACCACCAAGCCGGCGGCTTTGAGGTCTGCCAAGGCCTGCAGCGCATCGGGCGTGATGGCCTGATGGGTGGTCAGGGTGTCGTCGATGTCGGTGAACACGCCGATGATGCCCCGGCGCTGCGCCAGCGGCCAACTGGACAGCGGCAGCATCGGGTCGGGCATGTTAGCCAGCGCTCTGCAGCGCCAGCCCGGCGTGTTCGCGCAGCGGGTGGAAATGGATCTTAGGGAAACGTTCCTGCGCCAGGCGCACGTCGTACGGGCTGGTGCAGAGGTAGGCCAGGGTGTCGGCGGCGTCGCGCGCCATACGCTGCGGGTAGGCGTTGACAAAGTCCTTGAGTTCCTGCGGTGTGTCAGCCGTGATCCAGCGCGCGCCGGTGTACTGGCTGTTTTCGAGCCGCACATCGGCATCGTATTCACTCTTGAGCCGGTGTTGCACCACCTCAAACTGCAGCTGGCCGACCGCGCCGAGCAACATGTTGCCGCCCATCTCGGGGCGGAATACCTGGATCGCGCCTTCTTCACCGAGCTGGGCCAGGCCCTGCTGCAGCTGCTTGGTGCGTAACGGGTTTTTCAGGATCACGGTGTTGAACATTTCGGGTGCAAAAAACGGCAGGCCGGTGAACAGCAGGTTGACCGAGCCGTCGGTGATGGTGTCACCCAGCTGCACACCACCGTGGGTGGTGAAGCCGACGATGTCACCCGCGTAGGCTTCTTCCACCGCCTCGCGGCGCTGGCTCATGAAGGTGACCACACTGGTTGGGCGCAACTCCTTGGCGGTGCGCATCACCTTGAGCTTCATGCCCGGGGTGTATTTGCCACTGGCCATGCGCACAAAAGCGATGCGGTCGCGGTGGTTGGCGTCCATATTGGCCTGCACCTTGAACACCACACCACTGAAGGCATCGTCCTCGGGCTGCACCTGTTTGATCACCGGCTGTTTGTTGACCACAAAACTGCTGGTGCGTGGGCCGGGCGAGGGCGCCAGGTCCACCAGCGCGTCCAGCACTTCCATCACGCCGAAGTTGTTGACCCCCGAGCCAAAAAACACCGGGGTTTGTTTGCCCGCCAGAAAGGCCTCGCGGTCAAACGCGGGGGAGGCGCCGGTGGCCAACTCCATGCTCTCGAGTGCGGTGAGCCACTCGCTGCCAAACCGTGCTTCCAGCGCAGCCGGGTCAGACAGGGGCATGGCGTCGAAGTCGTGCGGCAGACGTTCCGACCCCGACTCAAACACCGTCATGATCTGGGTGCGCAGGTTGATGATGCCGCCAAAGGTTTTGCCCTGACCCACCGGCCAGGTCATCGGCACACAGGGCATGCCCAGTTCACGCTCGACTTCGTCGAGGATGTCGAGCGGGTCGCGCACCTCGCGGTCCATCTTGTTGACGAAGGTGATGATGGGTGTGTCGCGCTGGCGGCAGACCTCGATCAGGCGGCGGGTCTGGGACTCCACCCCGTTGGCCGCGTCGATCACCATCAGCGCCGAATCCACTGCGGTCAACACGCGGTAGGTGTCCTCAGAAAAATCCTTGTGGCCGGGGGTGTCGAGCAGGTTGACCACGTGGTCGCGGTAGAGCATCTGCATCACACTCGATGCCACCGAGATGCCGCGTTGTTTCTCGATCTCCATCCAGTCGCTGGTGGCGTGGCGGCTGGCCTTGCGTGCCTTGACCGAGCCGGCGATCTGGATCGCGCCGGAGAACAGCAGCAGCTTTTCGGTCAGCGTTGTTTTACCCGCGTCAGGGTGGGAAATGATCGCAAAAGTGCGGCGGCGGCGGGTTTCAAAAGCGTAAGTCACAGGAGATTCTCGGGTCGGCAGCGCAGGGCTGGGTCGGGCTTTTGATCTGGCTCAATAGGCATAAGTAGGCTTTCATTGAGCCACGTCAATTTGAAGCGGTTTATATCCATTTTAAAGGGCCTTGGCCTCTGTTCCGAAGCGGGTATTGGTGCTAAATTCAAAGTGCTGTCGTGAAGCCCATAGCCCAGCCACAGCGGATTTCCGTGCACCTTTTTTTGTAGCTTTCTTGGCAACAGCCGCTTCGGATACAACGCATCATGGCCATTCAAAACCTGCCCACCCAAGTCTTTGCCGGGCAGCGCCCTGGCACCTCTGGTCTTCGCAAAAAAGTGGCTGTGTTCATGCAGCCCAGGTACTTGGAGAATTTTGTCCAGGCGCTGCTGGATGTGCTCAACGGTCTGGCGCCAGATGGCCAAGTTGGCACCGCGCTGCAAGGCCAGACGCTGGTTCTTGGGGGCGACGGACGTTTCTTCAACCGTGTGGCTGTCCAGACCATCTTGAAACTGGCCGCCGTCAATGGGGTGCAGCGGGTGTTGTTGGGGCAAGGCGGCATTTTGTCGACCCCTGCGGTCAGTGCGGTGATCCGGCGGCGCCAGGCGTTTGGCGGCATCGTGCTCTCGGCCAGCCACAACCCGGGTGGGCCCGATGGCGACTTTGGTATCAAGTACAACGCCAGCAATGGCGGGCCGGCCAATGAAGCCCTGACCGAGGCGGTGTATGCGCGCACACAGGCCCTGAGCCAGTTGCGGATCAGCGATGCGCCCGACATGGACATCGACACCCTGGGCAGCAGCCAGATCGAGCAGATGCAGGTGGAGGTGATTGACCCGGTGGCCGACTATGTGGCCGTCATGCGCGACCTGTTTGATTTCGACATGCTGCGTGGCTTGTTCAAGCAGGGGTTCACCCTGCGTGTGGATGCGATGAACGCGGTGGGTGGTCCGTATGCCAAGGCCATTCTGGAAGGTGAGCTGGGCGCGCCAGCGGGCAGTGTGGTCAATGCCGTGCCACTCGAAGACTTTGGCGGCCTGCACCCGGATCCCAATCCGGTCAACGCCGAAGACCTGATTGCCCACATGAGCGCCGCAGATGCCCCAGATTTTGGTGCGGCGATGGACGGTGATGCGGACCGCAACATGGTGCTGGGGCGCAACTTTGTGGTGACACCCTCAGACAGTCTGGCGCTGATGACGGCACATGCCCGCTTGATTCCCGGTTACAGCAGTGGCCTGCTGGGTGTGGCCCGTTCGATGCCGACCTCAGCGGCGGTGGACAGGGTGGCCAAGGCGCTGGGCATAGACTGTTTTGAAACCCCCACCGGCTGGAAGTTTTTTGGCAACCTGCTTGATGCCGGGCGCGTCACCCTGTGTGGTGAGGAAAGTTATGGCACCGGCTCCAGCCATGTGCGTGAGAAAGATGGTTTGTGGGCGATTCTGTTCTGGCTCAGCCTGCAGGGCGCCACGGGGCGCTCGGTGGAGTCGCTGGTGCGTGAACACTGGGCCACCTATGGCCGTAACTATTACTCGCGGCATGACTACGAGGCCATCCCCACTGAGGTGGCCGATGGCCTGATGGTCGCTCTGCGCGCTGCCTTGCCCAGGCTCCAGGGGGCGCAGTTGGGTACACGCACGGTGGTGCTGGCGGATGACTTCGCCTACACCGATCCGGTCGATGGCTCGGTGTCCGCCAAACAGGGCGTGCGGCTCGTGTTTGACGATGGCGCGCGTGTCATCTTCCGTCTTTCAGGCACAGGTACCGAGGGCGCCACGCTGCGTATTTACCTCGAAAACTACGAGGCCGATGTGAGTCGACAGGACCAGCCAGTCCAGGCGGCGCTGGCGGATCTGGTTGCCATCTCAGAGCAGGTTGCCGGTGTGCGAGAGCGCACCGGCATGGTCGGGCCGACAGTGGCCACCTGATGGCAAATTTCACAGCATCCCTTCATTTTGAAAGCGAGTTGAATTTATGTTGAACGAGACGGAACGGGCCCCTGAAACGCACCAACTGGTGCGCCACACAGTGGCATTGGTGCTGGCCGGTGGGCGAGGAACCCGGCTCAAACAGCTGACGGACTCTCGCGCCAAGCCGGCCGTTTATTTTGGGGGCAAGTTCCGCATCATCGACTTTGCTTTGTCCAACTGTCTGAACTCCGGCATCCGTCGCATGGCGGTGGTCACCCAGTACAAGTCGCACTCGCTGATGCGTCACATGCAGCGTGGCTGGAGTTTCTTGCGCGCTGAACTCAATGAGATGGTCGACCTGTTGCCCGCCCAGCAGCGCGCCGGGGAAGAGCATTGGTACCGCGGTACAGCCGATGCTATTTTTCAGAATCTGGACATCATCCGCTCCAGCAATCCCCAGTACATCGTGATCCTGGCGGGTGACCATGTCTACAAAATGGACTACTCGATCATGGTCCGAGACCATGTGATGCATGGTGCAGGCTGCACCGTGGGGTGTATCGAGGTGCCACGTGCCGAGGCCAGTGCGTTTGGTGTGATGGCGGTCAACGAGGCACGGCGCATCACTGCCTTTGTCGAGAAGCCGCAAGACCCACCGCCGATGCCTGGCAACGATGCGGTGTCTCTGGCCAGCATGGGTATTTATGTGTTTGACGCGGAGTACCTCTACCAGCTGCTGGAGGCAGACCTGGACAACCCTGACTCCGAGCACGACTTTGGCAAAAACGTGATTCCTGCGGCAGTGGCACAAGGGCAGGCGCTGGCGCACCCGTTTGGCCTGTCTTGTGTGTCGCGTGTGTCGGGATCCCAGCCGTATTGGCGCGATGTGGGCACGATAGATGCTTTCTGGTCCGCCAATCTGGATCTGGCGTCGACGGTGCCTGAACTCGATATTTACGACACCGACTGGCCGGTCTGGACCTACCAGCGCCAGCTGCCACCGGCCAAGTTTGTCCCCGACAGCTTGGGTCAGAATGGGGTGTCTGTGAACACGCTGGTGTCTGGCGGTTGTATTGTGTCCGGATCGTATGTGGCACATTCGGTGTTGTTCTCGGAGGTGCGGGTGCATTCCTTCTGCCGCGTTGAAGAAGCGGTGGTGTTGCCCGATGTCACCATTCAGCGCAACTGCCGTTTGCGCCGTGTGGTGATTGACCGGGGCTGCGTGGTTCCCGAGGGACTGGTGGTGGGTGAAGACCCGGCGCTGGATGCCCAACGGTTTGAGCGCACCGAAGGAGGCGTGGTGTTGATCACACCTGCGATGTTGGCCAAGCTTTAAGTTATAGAAGAGTTGTCTCAATGAATGTGTTGCAAGTCAGTGCCGAGATTTTTCCCTTGCTGAAAACGGGAGGGCTTGCGGACATCGCAGGGGCTTTGCCTGGGGCTTTGCAGTCGGTGGGCTGCCAGGTGCGTGTGGTGTTGCCGGGTTTTCCCGCCATCCTGGCGGATTTGTCTGACTCCTGGGTGCTGGCGGAGTTGACCGCGCCCTGGGGTGAGCGCTTGCAGCTTCGGCAAGGCAAACTGCGCACCTTGGGGCTGGATGCCTATGTGATTGATTTGCCGCATCTGTATGACCGGCCTGGCAGTCCGTATGAGGATGTGTGGCGTCAGCCCTATGCCGATAACCACCGGCGCTTTGCGTTGCTGGGCTGGGTGGCGGCGCAGCTGGCGCATGGACTCGATCCCCATTGGCAACCCCAGGTGGTGCACAGCCATGACTGGCACGCTGGCTTGACCTCAGCCTACATGGCCTTTTTGCCACACCGTTCACCACGTGTGGGCACGGTGTTCACCATCCACAACCTCGCCTACCAGGGGGTGTTCTCCCCCGCCTGTTTTTACGAGTTGGGTTTGCCACATTCGGCCTTCACGGTCAATGGTGTCGAGTTTTATGGCCAGGTGTCTTTCATGAAGGCCGGTTTGTACTACGCCGACCACATCACCACGGTCAGCCCAACCTACGCGCGTGAAATCCAGACACCCGAGCAAGGATGTGGGCTAGATGGCCTGCTGCGCACCCGATCGGCGGCTTTGTCGGGCATTTTGAATGCCGTTGACGATGCGGTCTGGAACCCCGCGACAGATCCCTATGTGAGTGACCCCTTTGGTGTCGATAACCTCGCTGGCAAGGCCCGCTGCAAGGCCGCTTTGCAACGGGAGCTGGGACTGAAGGTGCAGTCCGAGGCACCCTTGTTTGGTGTGGTGAGCCGCCTCACAGGGCAAAAAGGCCTGCATTTGGTGCTGGGTGCAGTAGATGCCCTCCTGGCCCGTGGTGGGCAGCTGGTGGTCTTGGGAACAGGTGAGCCCCATCTGGAGTCGATCTTCAAGGCCAAGGCAGCACAACACCCCCACGCAGTGTCGGTGCGGATTGGTTATGACGAGACCTATGCCCACCGGATTTTTGCGGCCACCGATGTGACTCTGGTGCCTTCGCAGTTCGAGCCCTGCGGCCTGACGCAGATGTATGGTCTGAAGTACGGCAGCCTGCCGCTGGTACACCGGGTGGGTGGACTGGCCGACACCGTGGTCGACTGTTCTCTGGAAAATATGGACGAGGGGCGGGCGAACGGCTTTGTGTTCAACGACTTCAACCAGCAGGCGCTGGAGCGCGCCATGGCACGTGCCTTTGCGCTGTATGCCCGCAAAACTGAGTGGGCCAAGGTGCGTGACTGCGGCATGCGCCAGGATCTGGGCTGGCAAAACGCCGCCCGTCAGTACCTGACTCTGTACCAACATTTGTACGCGTGACTTACTTTGTCTGTGAAGGGGGTCGAGCTGGCTTGGTGTCAGAAGCCCCATTTTCTTTTGCTGGAACAACCGAATGCCAAGTTCTTTGATGGATCTGCGTCGTGCTGGTGTGGTGTTGCATCCCACCTCTTTGCCTGGCCCGCACGGTTCAGGTGACCTGGGTCCCAACGCCTACTATTTTGTGGACTGGTTGAACAAGGCCGGGCAGACCTTGTGGCAAACCCTGCCCTTGGGGCCGGTGGGACCGGGGTTCTCCCCCTACATGGGCAGTTCGGTGTTTGCAGGCAACCCGATGTTGGTGGCTTTTGAGCCGTTGGCAGAGCGCGGCTGGTTGGCCGCAAGCAGCTTGCAGGCCGAGTTTGATGATGAGAAGGTGGACTACCCTGAGGTTCTGCCTTGGCGCATGGCCAGGTTGCGCGAAGCGTTTGCCGGGTTTGTCGCCAAGGCCACACAACAAGACCATGACACCCTCACACACTGGGTCGCCTCACAGCATATCTGGCTGGAAGACTATGCGCTGTTCATGGCGCTGGATCAGGCCCATGCTCCGCTGCTATGGCCACAATGGCCACAGCCCCTGGCACAACGTGAGCCCGCTGCCCTGGACCAGGCGCGACGGGTGTTTGCCGACGAGCTGGCATTTTGGCGTTTTGTGCAATGGCAGTTCGATAGCCAGTGGCAGGCGCTCAAGTCGTATGCCCACAGCCGGGGCGTGCTGATGGTGGGTGACTTGCCGATTTTTGTGGCACACCATGGGGCAGATTGTTGGGCGCGACCGGACCTGTATTTGCTCGACACCAGTGGCCAACCCCGTGTGGTGGCGGGTGTACCGCCTGATTTTTTCTCAGCCACAGGCCAGCGTTGGGGCAATCCCTTGTACAACTGGGAAGCCATGCAGGCGGATGGCTACCATTGGTGGATAGAGCGTGTCAGGCGACAGCTGGTTTTGGCCGATGTGATCCGTATCGACCACTTCCGGGGGTTCATGGACTACTGGGAGATCCCGGCCGACGAACCCACCGCTGTCAAAGGGCGTTGGCAAGACGGACCGGGGGATGCCTTGTTTGAGGCGCTGACCCAGGCCTTGGGCCCTTTGCCCATCATTGCGGAAGACCTGGGCATCATCACCGATGCGGTGGTGCGCCTGCGTGAGCGCACTGGATTCCCTGGCATGCGGGTGCTGCAGTTTGCGTTCTCGGGGGATGCGCACCACCCTTTTCTGCCGCACAACTATGAGCCCAATACCGTGGTCTACACCGGCACCCATGACAACGACACGGTGCTGGGTTGGTGGGACAACTGTAGCACCCGTGAGCGGGCCTTTGTGCACCGCTACCTGGATGTTCAGGACACGGGTGTGACCTGGGCCTTGCTGCGTGCCGCTGCCATGTCGGTGGCTCGGCTGTCCTTGTGCCAGTTCCAGGATGTGCTGGAGTTGGGCTCTGAGCACCGCATGAATGTGCCAGGTACCACCTCGGGCTGCTGGACATGGCGTTTTTCATGGGACTGGGTGAGCCCGCAGGCCTCGGTGCGCCTGGCACACATCGCTGCAGCCAGTGCCCGTGTGGGGTTTGAGCGGCTGGAGTTGCCGGCCTGAGACCCGTGTGCCGACCCGCTACGCGGCACCGCGTGTGACGATCTGCTGAAGCAGCAGCAGGCTGTGTGCTGCCACCGGCAATTCGGAGGTGCCTGCACCCTGCCAGTCGGCCAAACCCAGGGGGTGGCTGGTGTCGAGCAGACCTTGCCAATGGCCCCGGGGCAGCACAAAGTGTTCGGGATGCGCGGCATTGTTGACCAGCAGCATCAAGGGGGATCCGGCGGCACCGGGCTTGCCAATCAGGCAGCCCAAGGCACGTCGTTGTGGCAGCTGCCAGGCCGAGCCCTGCAGCACACTGCCATCCGCGTTCCACCAGGACAGGTCGTAAATGCCCTCGGCGTCGGCAATACCGCTGTACCAGACGTTGGCAAATGGCATGAAACGTTGGCGCAGGCTGATCACATGCCGGGTAAATGCCAGCAGATCCGCATCCATCTCAGCCCAGTTGATCCAGGTGGTGGGGTTGTCCTGACAGTAGGGGTTGTTGTTGCCGTCCTGGGTATGGCCCAACTCATCGCCCGCACACAGCATGGGTGTGCCTTGTGCCAGCAGGTTGGTTGCCAACAGGGCGCGTTGCAGCAATTGCCGAAGCTGCTGAACCTGGGCGTCGTTGCTGGGGCCTTCCTCGCCGCAGTTGAAATTGAGGTTGTTGCCTTGGCCATCGCGGTTGTTTTCACCGTTGGCCAGGTTGTGGCGGTGGTTGTAACTCAGCAGATCCAGCAGGGTGAAACCATCGTGGGAAATCACATAGTTGACTGACTCGGCGGGTTCGCGCCGGCGCGCCTGGTACAAGTCCGACGAGCCACACAGTCGCATCGCAAATTCGCCCAGGGTGCCACCACTGCCCGCTGCATGGGGTGAGGCCACACTCTGCACCCAGAAACGCCGCATGCCGTCGCGGAAATGGTCATTCCATTCCAGCCAGCCACGTGGAAACTGGCCCACCTGATACCCGCCCGGGCCGATGTCCCAGGGCTCGGCAATCATCTTGACGCGGCAAAGCACGGGGTCCTGGGCCACCGCCGCGAAAAACGCAGCCTGTGCAGAAAAGCCACTGTCGGTGCGACCCAGGACGGTGGCCAGGTCAAAACGGAAGCCGTCGACGTGCATCTCGCTGACCCAATAACGCAGGCTGTCCATCACCAGCTGAAGCACTCGGGGTTGCCGAATGTCCAGGGTATTGCCGCAGCCGCTGAAGTTCTCGTAGTGGCTCAGGTCGTTGGGGACCAGGCGGTAATAGCTGACATTGTCCAGTCCGCGAAAACTCAGCGTGGGGCCGTTGTGGTCCGCCTCGGCAGTGTGGTTGTAGACCACATCAAGGATCACCTCCAGCCCGGCCGCATGCAAACTGCGCACCATGATGCGGAACTCGTCACGCGGGGACTGCCCGTCCTGCCCGCTGGCCAGCCGTGGGTTCGGGCAGAAAAAACCCAGAGTGTTGTAGCCCCAGTAATTGCTCAGACCCATGTCGATCAGGCGCTCTTCACTGAGGTGGTAATGCACGGGCAGCAGGCTGACAGCAGTGACACCCAGGGTCTTCAGGTGCTGGACGGCAGCGGGGTGTCCCAAACCCGCAAACGTGCCACGCAGTTTCTCCGGGATCTCCGGGTGGGTTTGGGTGAAGCCCTTGACATGGCATTCGTAGATGATGGAGTTGGCCAGAGGAATCGCTGGCGGGCGGTCACCTCGCCAGTCGAAGGTGTCATGCACGACCCGTGCCTTGAGCGCCATGGCCGCGTTGTCCCGGGTGTCCAGGTGGCGTGGGTGCATTCGATCCGGTGCGAAGTGTTCGTCGGCCCAGATGAACTCCCCCACAATCTCCCGTGCATAGGGGTCGAGGAGCAGTTTGGACGCATCGAAGCGGTGGCCACGGTCTGGCCGCCAGGGGCCTGAAGCACGGAAACCATAGACCAGTCCTGGCTGGGCGTTGGGCAGATAGGCGTGCCAGATATCACCGGTGCGGCCGCGCAAGCGCAGTCGGGCCAGCTCCTGGGTGCCGTGGTTGTCGAACAGGCACAAGTCGATCGCTTGGGCATGTGTGGAGAACACGGCAAAGTTGATGCCTTTCCCGTCAAAGTGGGCACCCAGCGGCCAGGCTTGCCCCAGTTGTGTGGCCGAGGGATTCAAGCGGTCCATTTCAGGAACACCGTAGACAGAGGAGGAATGGTCAATGTGATCGAGTGCAATTTGCCATGCCAGGCAATGGGGTCAGTCAGGTTGCCTGTAGCCAGCGCGCAGACATTGCTGCCACCGTAGGCCGCCCAGTCGGTGTTCAGCAACTCCTGGTAACAGCCTGGGCGGGGTACGCCAAGCCGGTAGTCGGTCCAGACGTTGGGGGTGAAGTTGCACAGCACCACCACAAAACTGGCTTGATCAGCAGCCCAACGAACGAAGCTCAGCAGTGAGCGCTGGTTGTCTGCGTGGTCGATCCACTCGAAGCCGGCCGGCACAAAGTCTTGCTGGTAGAGCGCCGGTGTGGCGCGATAGAGGTGGTTGAGGTCGCGCATCAAACACTGCACGCCAGCGTGCTGGGGGTTGTCCAGCAGATGCCAGTCCAGGCTCTGATCATGGTTCCACTCGCGTTCCTGCGCAAATTCACAACCCATGAACAACAGCTTTTTGCCGGGGTGGCCAAACATGTAGCCCAGGAATGCGCGTACGTTGGCAAACTGTTGCCAGCGGTCTCCCGGCATCTTGTTCAGGAGAGAGCCCTTGCCGTGGACCACTTCGTCGTGCGAGATCGGCAAAACGAAGTTTTCGTTGAACGCATAGACCAGGCTGAAGGTCATCTCGCCCTGGTGGTGCTGGCGATAAATCGGGTCACGCGCCATATACGCCAAGCTGTCGTGCATCCAGCCCATGTTCCACTTGTAATGGAAGCCCAGGCCACCCGCAAAGGTCGGGCGTGACACGGCCGGGTAGGCGGTGGACTCTTCGGCCAAGGTGATGGCCTGTTCGCGCTCTACACCCACCACCTCGTTCATGCGTTTCAGGAAAGAAATGGCTTCCAGGTTTTCGCGGCCTCCGTAGATGTTGGGAATCCATTGGCCATCCTGGCGGCTGTAATCGCGATACAACATCGAGGCCACGGCGTCCACGCGCAAACCATCCACGCCAAAACGCTCCAGCCAGTACAGGGCATTGCCAACCAGGAAGTTGCGCACCTCGGTGCGACCCAGGTTGTAGATCAGCGTGTTCCAGTCGTTGTGGAAGCCTTCACGCGGGTCGGCGTACTCGTACAAATGGGTGCCATCAAAGTTGGCCAGACCATGGGCGTCGGTCGGGAAGTGGGCCGGAACCCAGTCCAGTATCAGGCCAATGCCAGCCTCATGGCAGCGGGCCACCAGTCGGCCAAAACCCGCCGCATCGCCAAAACGGGCGGTGGGGGCGTACAACCCGATCGGTTGGTAACCCCAGGAGCCATCAAACGGGTGTTCGCTGACGGGCAACAGCTCCAGATGGGTGAAACCCATGTCTTTGGCATAAGGCACCAAGGTGTCGGCGAGTTCATCCCAGTTGAGCCAGCGGTTGCCATCTTCGGTGACGCGTCGCCACGAGCCCAGATGCACCTCATAAATGCTCACCGGCGCATCCAGCGCGTTGGCGACTTTGCGTGCCGGGGACGGGCTCACCATCTCCGGCAATTGGCCGACCACACTGGCGGTGGCCGGGCGCAACTCCGACTGCAGGGCATACGGGTCGGCACGTGCTGGCAATACTTGTCCGTGTTGGTTGCGTACCTCGTACTTGTACAAGGCGCCAACACCCACCTCGGGCAGGAACAGCTCCCAGACACCACATTCGCGGCGCAAACGCATCGGGTGGCGTCGTCCATCCCAGAAGTTGAAATCTCCCACCACACTCACGCGGGATGCGTTGGGTGCCCAGACGGCAAAACGGGTGCCAGAGATGCCTTCCATGGTGCAGGCCTGTGCGCCCAACACCTCAAAGGGCCGCAAATGTGTGCCTTCACTCAGAAGCCAGACATCCATCTCGCCCAGCACCAACGGAAAGCGGTAGGGGTCTTCCAGCCGACTGCTCAGGCCGCTGGCCCACTGCACCTGCAACTGGTAGGGGCTGTCGCGCCGGGCGTTGATCAGGCCTTCAAAAAAGCCATCGGCATGTAGCTGCGTCAACTCACCCAGGGGCGCGCCATCCGGGCTGAGCACGGTCACCGAGTTGGCTGACGGCAGGAAGCAGCGCACCGAAGTCTTGCCCCCTTTGCTGCGGTGTGGCCCCAAGATGGCGAAAGGGTCGCTGTGGCTGCCTCGACAAACCCGGTCGATATCGTGGGATGACAACATAAAAAAATCTTTCGTGAGACAGCAAGCTGCCTGGCTTTCTGATGCACCAGCCCGATCAATAGGGGGCTGGTGTCACGCGCCAGATTTGGCGAGCATACTCCCCAATTGTGCGGTCCGACGAGAAAACACCCATGCCCGCCACATTGGCAATCGCACGCTGGCTCCACAGCTCAGGTTGGCGGTAAACACCATCAACCTGTTGCTGTGTAGCAACATAGGACGCATAGTCTGCCAGCAGCAGGTAATGGTCACCACCCCACACCAGCGAGTTGATCAGGGCGCTGTAACGCCCCGGCTCATCGGGTGAAAACTCCCCTTCACCAATGGCATTGAGCACCGCCTTGAGTGTCGGGTTGCCCTCGTAATAATTCAGCGGGTGATAACCGGTGACACGCAGATCACGTACCTCCGGCGTTTTGAGGCCGAAGATGAAAATGTTGTCATCCCCCACGTTCTGGCGGATCTCGATGTTGGCGCCATCGTCGGTGCCAATCGTCAGTGCACCATTGAGGGCCAGCTTCATGTTGCCGGTGCCCGAGGCCTCGGTGCCTGCCGTTGAAATCTGCTCGGACAAATCAGCGCCCGGCATGATGATCTCTGCCACCGACACCCCGTAGTTCGGGATAAACACCACCTTGAGTTTGTCGCCGATACGTTCGTCATTGTTGACGGTCAAGCCCACATCGTGGATCAGGCGGATGATGGATTTAGCCGCCACATAACTCGACGCGGCCTTGCCCGCAAAAATCACGGTGCGAGGCACCCAGGGCGCATCCGGGTTGGCCAGAATGGCCTGGTAGCGGGTCACCACGTGCAGCACATTGAGCAACTGACGTTTGTACTCGTGGATACGTTTGACCTGCACGTCAAACAGACTGTCAGGGCTGACCACCACGCCGGTGGTTTCTTTGATGAGATGGGCCAGGCGCACCTTGTTGTAGCGCTTGATGGCCCGGAACTGCTCTCTGAAAGCCGCATCACCCTGGTGCTCTTTGAGGCCTTGCAGCTTGTTCAGATCAAGCCGCCAGCCTGAGCCCAGGCTGGCATCCAGCAGCTTGGACAGGCTCGGGTTGGCCTGGGCCAGCCAGCGCCTGGGGGTCACACCATTGGTCATGTTGGTGAAGCGGTGTGGCCACAGGGATGCAAAGTCGGTGAAGACGGTGCGTACCAGCAACTCGGAGTGCAGGGCTGACACCCCGTTGATCTGATGGCTGCCCACCACACTCAAATGCGCCATACGCACGCGGCGCTCACCGGTCTCGTCAATGAGCGACAGGCGTTTGAGGAACTCCTGGTCACCCGGGCGAAAACGTGCGGCCTGGTCCAGAAACTCCTTGTTGATGCGAAAGATGATTTCCAGGTGACGCGGCAGCACATGCTGGATCAGCGACACCGGCCAGGTTTCGAGCGCCTCCGGCATCAAGGTGTGGTTGGTGTACGAGAAAGTTTTGCCACACAGTGCCCAGGCTTTGTCCCACAGCATGTCGTGTTCATCACACAAAATACGCATCAACTCGGCCACTCCAATGGCGGGGTGGGTGTCGTTGAGGTGGATGGCAACATGCTCCGCCAGGTTGTCCAGGGTGTGGTGCTCATCCAGGTGCCGTTTGATCAGATCCTGCATGGAGGCGGCGACAAAGAAATACTCCTGCTTGAGCCGCAACTCACGCCCGGCCGGGGTACTGTCATTGGGGTAGAGCACCCACGAGATGTTCTCGTACTCGTTTTTGGCAGCCGCAGCACGTGCATAGTCGCCGGTGTTGAAGGCACCCAGGTCGATGTGGTCAGGCGCCACCGCCTTCCACAGGCGCAGGGTGCTGACTTTGTGGGTGCCGTGCCCTGGCACCACCATGTCGTAGGCCTTGGCCGCCACTTCACCCGCATGTTTCCAGACCACCTTGCCATCCTCATGGGCGACCCAGCCACCAAAACGCACCGGGTAGGTGAGCTCGGCCCGGGGGAACTCCCAGGGGGTGCCATCTTTGAGCCAGGAGTCCGGGTATTCCACCTGGTTGCCGCCCTGAATCTCCTGCGCAAACATGCCGTATTCGTATCGGATGCCATAACCAAACGAGGGCAAGCCGAGGGTGGCCATGGAGTCGAGGAAACAGGCCGCCAGGCGACCCAGGCCACCGTTGCCCAAGGCGGCATCGGGCTCACATCCGGTCAGGTCTTCCAGATTTTTGGCGTGCTGCAGCGCGCCGGCCGCCGCACCCTCGGTGAGATTGAGCGCAGCCAGGGCGTTGGACAGGGTGCGCCCCATCAGGAA
Source organism: Rhodoferax sp. U11-2br (assembly GCF_018619435.1). GTDB lineage: Bacteria > Pseudomonadota > Gammaproteobacteria > Burkholderiales > Burkholderiaceae_C > Rhodoferax. The sequence continues at coordinate 24,994 of NZ_JAHFZF010000035.1, forward strand.
TTCCATCGACAGGTAGACCACCCGTCGGGCCTTGTGTTTGCGTTCTTCCCGCTGGGTGTGCACCCAGCGCTCGGACAGTTGCGCCCGTGCCACTTGCGCCACGGCCTGCATCATCTCGCTGCTCGACGCAGCCCCGGGATCTGCGCCGACCGTGTGCAGCAAATGGCTGTTGATGTCCTTGCTGATATCGGGGCTTTGGGGTTTGGCGGAGGTGTTCAAGGGCATTCCTTTGGTGGTTTAACGAACGGGTTCGTTTGAGGGGCTATTTTGCACGCTGAGAATCACAAATCACGCACAGAAGTTACTGAGTGGTTACCTAGCAATTTGCCGGCCAGTTTGCGAGCTCCTGGGTGGCCCTGTGCGCTGGTGTGCCAAATACCTATAATCGCGCACTTCCGAGGAGCGTTGCAACTCACATGATGGCTGTTTTGTCACCATGCTGAGTGAGGCTCGGACCCCGCTGTTGTTTTTTGCACAGCGTTTCACAACGGCGCTCACCCACCGTTCGTGTGTGGTGAGTCTTTTCCCCAGATTCACTTCTCACGGCGGTGCTTGTCACCTTAACTTTTGGAGTGAACCATGAGCGCTAAAAAACCTGTTGCAAGCAAACCTGCCGCCAGCAAACCTGATTACGTGATCGCCGACATCGGCCTGGCCGCCTGGGGCCGCAAGGAACTCAACATCGCCGAGACCGAAATGCCCGGCCTGATGGCCATCCGTGAAGAGTTCGCCAAAGAGCAACCGCTCAAAGGTGCACGCATCACCGGCAGCCTGCACATGACGATCCAGACCGCGGTGTTGATCGAAACCCTGACCGCATTGGGCGCACAAGTGCGCTGGGCCTCGTGCAACATCTTCTCGACCCAAGACCACGCTGCTGCGGCCATCGCTGCCCAAGGCGTGCCGGTGTTTGCGATCAAGGGTGAAACCCTGGCCGACTACTGGGACTACACCCACCGTATTTTTGAATTCGACGGCAAAAAAGGCACAGCCGCCGAAGGCCCGAACATGATCCTCGACGACGGCGGTGATGCCACCTTGCTGATGCACCTGGGCACCAAGGCCGAGAAGAACCCCAAGCTGCTGGACAACCCCACCAGCGAAGAAGAAACCTGCCTGTACGCCGCCATCAAGGCCAAGCTCAAGCAAGATCCAACTTGGTACAGCCGACGCCTGAAAAACATCATCGGCGTGACCGAAGAAACCACCACCGGTGTGCACCGTCTGAACGACATGAGCGCCAAGGGTGAGTTGATGTTGCGCGCCATCAACGTCAACGACTCGGTGACCAAGAGCAAGTTTGACAACCTGTACGGCTGCCGCGAATCCCTGGTGGACGCCATCAAACGCGCCACCGACGTGATGATCGCGGGCAAGGTCGCCTGCGTCGTGGGTTACGGTGACGTGGGCAAGGGTTCCGCCCAAGCGCTGCGTGCCTTGTCGGCCCAAGTCTGGGTGGTCGAGATCGACCCGATCAACGCCCTGCAAGCCGCGATGGAAGGTTACAAGGTTGTCACCACCGAATACGCCGCTGACAAGTGCGACATTTTTGTCACCTGCACCGGCAACAAGAATGTGATCACCTACAAACACATGGAGGCCATGAAAGACCAGGCCATCGTTTGCAACATCGGTCACTTTGACAACGAAATCGACGTTGCTTCGCTCGACAAGTGCAAGTGGGAAGAAATCAAGCCGCAAGTGGACCATGTGATCTTCCCGGCCAAGGGTAAGAAACCGTCCAAACGCATCATTCTGCTGGCCAAGGGCCGCCTGGTGAACCTGGGTTGTGGCACCGGCCACCCGAGTTTTGTGATGAGCTCCAGCTTTGCCAACCAGACCATTGCGCAGATTGAGTTGTTCACCAAGCCCAAGTCCTACAAGGTTGGCAAGGTGTACGTGTTGCCCAAACTGCTCGACGAAAAAGTGGCACGCCTGCACCTGAAAAAAGTCGGCGCGATGCTCAGCGAGCTGACCGACGAACAGGCCGCCTACATTGGCGTCGACAAGGTCGGCCCGTACAAGGCCGACACTTACCGGTATTGAACCACCCCCGAAGCGCCTGCGGCGCTTCCCCCTCGAGGGGGCGATACCAGTCGCCCGGCTAAGCCGGTTCGACGGTATCCCACGGTTGAAGGGCGAGGCTGTGGTGTTTAACTTGGAGATGTATGCGAATTGACCAACTGCTGGTGCAACGTGGCCTGGCCAGCACCCGATCCCAGGCTCAGCGCCTGATCGCGGACGGCGTCCAATGGCTTCACGGTGATGTGTGGCGCAAGGTTGCCAAAAACGGTGACGATGTGCCGCCAGATGCCGAGTTGCAGCTGCTCGACGACGCCGAGGCACGTTATGTGTCGCGCGGCGGCCTCAAGCTGGAGGCGGCGCTCAAACACGTGGGACTGTCGGTGGATGGCCTGCAATGCCTGGACGTGGGCCAAAGCACCGGTGGGTTCACCGACTGTCTGTTGCAACACGGCGCAACGTTCGTGGTGGGGGTGGATGTGGGCACTGCCCAGCTGCACCCCCAGTTACGTGCTGACCCACGTGTGTTGTGTGTCGAAGGTGTTAATGCGCGTGCGCTCGATGCTGCTGATTTGGTAGCTGCTTACCAAGACAGCACGGGGGCTGAGGGTCAGTTTTATCTGGAAGACGACGACCTAGACGACGAAACCGAGGCAGAGCGTGAACCGCATGAGGTGGACGACGACACCGCATCGGCAGAGAGCAACTTTGTGCCCGAGTTTGACCTGATCGTCGCCGACCTGTCCTTCATCTCGCAGACCCTGGTGTTGCCCGCCGTGGTGCCCCTGCTCAAGGCCGGTGGCACGCTGCTGACCCTGGTCAAACCGCAGTTTGAATTGCAACCCGGCCAAGTCGGCAAGGGTGGCATTGTCAAAGACGCCGCAATGTACGGTCTGGTCGAGCAGCGTCTGCGCGACAGCTGTGCCGAGCTGGGCCTCACGGTCACCCATTGGTTCGATTCCCCGATTGCTGGCGGTGACGGCAACCGCGAATTTTTCATCTGCGCCCGCCAGCCGGGTGCCGCTGAGTAACTTGAAAATCTTGTGGCCCGCTGCTCGCCACCCTGGGCTGACAGCGCGGTTCACACCACTTTGTAAAGGCGTGTCATGACCGCTTCTTCACGACTCCCTGTCAGCATTGAATTTTTTCCGCCCAAAACCCCTGAAGGCGTGGAAAAACTGCGTCTGGTGCGCCAAGCCCTGTATGCGCTGAAGCCCGAGTTTTGCTCGGTGACCTTTGGCGCGGGCGGCTCCACCCAAGAGGGCACCTTCAACACCGTGCGCGACATCCTGGCCGAGGGCGCCTCAGCCGCGTCCCACCTCTCCTGTATCGGCGCCACCCACGCCGGTGTGCGCGAGCAGCTGTCCACCCTGCAAGCCATGGGCGTCAAGCGCCTGGTGGCCCTGCGTGGCGATTTGCCCAGCGGCTACGGCGCAGGCGGCGAATTCCAGTACGCCAGCGATCTGGTGGCCTTCATCCGGGCCGAGACCGGCGACAGCTTCCACATCGAGGTGGCGGCCTACCCCGAAATCCACCCCCAGGCCAAGTCTGCCGAGAGTGATCTCCAGGCCTTTGCCAGCAAGGTGCAGGCTGGCGCCAACTCGGCCATCACCCAGTATTTCTACAGCGCTGATGCCTACTTCCGCTTTGTCGAAGATGCCGACGCATTGGGGGTGACGATTCCAGTGGTGCCGGGCATCATGCCGATCACCAGCTCCACCCAACTGATGCGTTTCAGCGACGCCTGCGGCGCCGAAATCCCACGCTGGATCCGGCTGCGACTGCAAGGTTTTGGCGACGACACCGCCTCCATCAAAGCCTTTGGCCTGGATGTGGTGACCGACCTGTGTGAACAGCTTCGCGCCGGTGGCGCACCATCGCTGCACTTCTACACCATGAACCAGAGTGCGGCGGTGCTGGAGATCTGTGACCGGCTGGAGCTTTGATCTTGTTTTGATAGCTTCTAGCCCAGCATACATAGGGGCTAGAGCTTGCTTTGTTCAAAAATGGCACGTATCCACCTTGGCCATTTGTACCGCGCTGTTCAAGCACGCTAGACGCGACACGTGGATTCAAACAATTGTTTACAAAACGTTGCCACCCACGGGGCAACAGCTGGGAATGGCCTGATTTACCATGGACTTGCCATGCTTTTGGCAAACCGCCTTCGCATTTCCCAGAATCCACCACCAACCACAAAAACCAACCCAACCACACCCAACTGATGCCCCTGCTCTCCAGCTTACTTGCCCTGATCGTTACGGCACGCCTGCTTGGCCACCTCTTTGTGAAATGGGGGCAACCGGCCATCGTGGGTGAAATGATCGCCGGGGTGTTGCTCGGGCCTGGGGTTCTGGGGCTGATACATCCTGGCGCAGCGCTGTCGGGCATTGCATCCTTGGCCATCTTTTTGGTGGTGCTGGCCGCCGGTCTGGAGATGAGTTTGCACGATGTGGTTGGAGCCATGCGTGGTCGTGGACTCATTGTTGCGTTGGCCGCTTTTGCCCTGCCATTTGCAGTTGGGATGGGCGTGGCGTGGTTGTTTGATCTGGACCTCATGCGGTCCCTGTTTCTTGGCTTGTGTATTTCGATCACGGCGTTGCCGGTCGCGGTCAAGATGCTCGACGACATGGGCCTGTTGGCCACCGCCATTGGTCGTTATTCGGTGTCAACGGCGGTGATCAACGATGTCACCGCGCTGTTTATCCTGGGCGTGCTGCTGGCACTTCCTGAGCAGACCAATGTGAACGAGGTGCTGCTCACCGGCTCGATCGTGACCCTCAAGTTACTGGCTTTGGCTTCCGCCGTGATGGGGTTGAACGCATTGCTGACCTGGCTGGATCGCCGCGGGATCAATGTGTCTGCCGGGCCTGAGCGGCTCGTCGCACTTTTTGGCCCAGAGGCGCTTTTTGGCATCGTGCTGGTGTTTGTTTTGGTCTTCGGCTCGCTGAGCGAAGGCCTTGGATTCCATTTTGTGATTGGGGCGTTTTTTGGCGCACTGCTGCTTGATCAACGCCATTTTGTGGCGTCACGCTACGACGACTTGCGTTTGACGCTCAACTCCATCACTGGGGGCTTCCTGGCCCCGGTGTTTTTCGCCTCGCTGGGTTTGGAGTTCCAGTTCGCCGCGCTGACGGATGTGGTTTTTGTGGTGTCTGTGCTGGCCGTCGCTATCGCCACGAAGGTGACCGCTGGCTGGTGGGGTGGCCGGATGATTGGCATGTCGCACCGTGAGGCGGTTGGCCTGGGCTTCATCCTCAATGGCCGCGGCGCGATGGAGCTGGTCGTCGCCGGTATTGCCTATGAGCGTGGGTTCATTGATGCCAACCTGTTCTCGGTGCTGGTGTTGGTCGGCGTGGTGACCACCTTGCTGACACCCATGGCCTTCAACGCCGTTGTATCCCGTGTGCAACGTGAGCGCTACCGCGAAACGGGGGCCATGTAGCTGCGCCCCGATTGACCACCTCTTGTGCGCTGGTGGTGCGCCATCGCTGCATTTCTACACCCTGAACCAGAGTGCGACGGTGCTGGAGATTTGTGATCGGCTGGGGATTATATTTTTTTGATAGCTGATGACCCTTTATTTATAAGGGATGCAGCCTTTTCTTATCACGAGTCCAGTTCGCTGGGCACTCGCGGCTGGGCAACTGATTTGGGGCGATTGTGGTTGCAAGGGGATGGTTTGGGGCGGCGGCCTCATACTGTCAAAGTTCCAGAAATCGGTTGCCACCCCAACCCATCCCCTGCTGGCGAGCGGCGTTTGTGTGTCAGCTAAAAAATGGAATTCAGGCTGAGGCGCAAATGCGGGTAAGAAGCGGGAGCAGTCATTCGGCAACAATCGCCATGTTAGGGAGACACGGGCATGTCTCCCTATGCTGAGTTGAGCGGTACCAAGGGGAGATATATGCCAAGAATTAGATCAATTACTATCGATGAGCTCGACAAAATTGGGCTCGACGAAAATAACAAACTCTACTGGGAGGAACGCCCCGTCGTTTTGGAGGAAAAAATTAAGCTGCAATGGTGGGTGAATTTATCTGCCATAGCGGGGGCACTATCAGGAATAACTCTGGCCGTCATCGAAGTGCTGCGGTACTGCTCGGGTAATTGAAGCACCCGTCGTTCGGGAGGGACGCCGCAAAAGCGCGGCGCCCCTCAAACTTACGTTAACCCACGTCTCGCGGCTCACTTGGATTAGAGAAGTGCCTTTCATTCGTTGAACGTCTGCAGTCTAGAAATCTGGAAGTTGGCTTCCAGCCTCAAGCTGACCTATTTTCAACATCAGCGCATCGAGATGTGTTGAAGGCGGGTGGTGGGGTTGCCGGGCGCAAAACCCATTCGCGTTATGAGACCGGTGGCGCACCATTCTCAGTGTCGACACCAGAACAAGCAGCCCACCCACGCCGTCGCCCGCGAGGGGGCCGGAGAACGGTAACCCCGCCGCCCGCCTGGCGCCACCTGATCCAGTATCAGATACCGGTTTTTGAATAAATAAGCCTCTGACCCTTATTCAATAAAGTCGAGAAGCTATAAATTAAGTAGCGTCCTACAGAGCGCCGGGCCGTACCCACTACCGCCCGTACACATCCTCAAACCGCACAATATCGTCCTCACCCAGGTAAGAGCCGGACTGCACCTCGATCATCTCCAGCGCCACCCGGCCCGGGTTCTCCAGCCGGTGCGTGGTGCCCAGCGGAATGAAGGTGGACTGGTTTTCGGACAGCAAAAACACCTCTTCGCCTTTGGTGATGCGCGCTGTGCCGCTGACCACAATCCAGTGCTCGGCACGGTGGTGGTGCATCTGCAGGCTCAGCACACCGCCCGGTTTGACCACAATGCGTTTGACCTGGAAGCGGTCGCCCCGATCAACACCGTCGTACGAGCCCCAGGGCCGGAACACCTTGCGGTGGATGCTGCCCTCAGGGCGTTTTTGGGCCTTGAGCTGGTCCACAATCTTTTTGACGTCTTGCGTCTTGTCCTTGTGCGACACCAGGATGGCGTCGGCGGTTTCGACCACCACCAAGTCACTGACACCGACACAGGCCACCAGGCGGCCTTCAGACAGGGCCAGGGTGTTCTCGCAGTCTTGCAGCAGCACATCACCCTGCGCCACGTTGCCCGAGGCGTCTTTGGGCAGCACCTGCCACAGCGCGTCCCAGGCACCCACGTCAGACCAACCGGCGTTGAGCGGCAGCACCACACCGGCGGGCAGCGTGCTGCTGCTGGTGTTGGCGGCAATGCGCTCCATCACCGCGTAGTCGATCGAGTCGCTTGGGCAGGCGGCAAACAGCTCTTTGCCAACACGCACAAACTCACCGTCAGTCTGACCCGCTTCCCAGGCGACTTGGCAGGCTGCCAAGATGTCGGCGCGGCAGACCCCCAGGGCTGAGAGCCAGACCGAGGCGCGCATCATGAACAGGCCACTGTTCCACAGGTAGTTGCCCGCGTCCAGGTAAGACTGGGCGGTGGCCAGGTCGGGTTTTTCAACAAAACGGGCGATGCTGCGGGCCGCTGCGTCGGCGCTGCCAAACGGGGCACCGGTCTGGATGTAGCCATAACCGGTTTCAGGTGCGTCAGGGGTGATGCCAAAGGTGACCACCGCGCCTGCGTCGGCCAGTGCCGCACCTCGGCTCACCACATCCTGGAACGCTGCCACATTGGTGATGACGTGGTCAGCCGGCATCACCAGCAGCACCGGGTCTGCTCCACCTTTACTAGCAGCTAACGCAGCCAGTGTGAGGGCTGGGGCGGTATTTCTCCCACAAGGCTCCAACACCACGGTGCCACTTTCACCAAGCAGGCGCAGCTGCTCGGCAATGACAAAACGGTACTCTTCGTTGCACACCACCATCGGTGTGGTCAGGCTCACGCCGGGGGTGCCGGTGACACGGCGAACGGTGGCTTGCAGGAGCGAGTCCTGGCCAACCAGGCTCAGCAGCTGTTTGGGGTATTTTTCGCGGGACAGGGGCCACAGGCGGGTGCCGGAGCCGCCGGACAAAACCACGGGTTGAACGAGGACAGGTGTGTTCATACGGTAAGACGGATGGATGTGAATGTTCAGAGGGCCTGGGCTCAGGCGCGGGAATCGCCCCAGCGTAATTGCGCGGTTTCATCACCGCGGTAGAGGGTTTCGCCGGACTGGTCGACACAATAGGTGGGTGAGACGATCATTTCCTTGAAGGTCATGTCGGCGGCAATGCGGGTGTATTCGAACAGGATGCTGCGCACCACCTTGGCGCCTGAGCGGATGTGGCAGCCGTGGCCGATCCAGCTCGGGCCAATGATGCTGGCGCCGGGCTCGATGCGTACGCTGGAGCCAATGTAGACCGGGCCTTCGATGGTGACCTGGTCCCACGGGATCTGCGTGTTCAGACCGACCCAGATGCCGGGTTTGATCTCGCGCCCGGGCATGTTCATCTGCGCCACTTCGCCGCGCAACACGCGCTGCAACACCGCCCAGTAGTCGCTGACGCGGCCGATGTCGATCCAGTTGAAGAAACGTTTCTGCGCAAAAAACGGCGCCTTGCTCTCCACCAGTTGCGGGAACAGTTGTGAGCCGATGTCATAGACCTGGCCGGGCGGAATCAGCTTGAGCACCTCGGGCTCGAAGATGTAGATGCCGGTGCTGGCGGCGGTGGACTTGGCCTCTGATGGCTTGGGTTTTTCCTGGAAGGACAGGATCTGACCGTTGTCATCGGCCACCACCATGCCGTAGTTCTCCACCTCGCTCAAGGGCACATCGAGTGTCACCACGCTGGCAATCGCGCCTTTGAGTTTGTGCTCGGCGAGCGCCGCGCCAATGTCCAGGTCGATGATCGCGTCGCCACACAGCACCAGGGTGGTTTCGTCGAAGAAGCCGCTGAAATCCTGAATGCGGCGCATGCCCCCGGCCGAGCCAAAGGGTTTGGGCGTGACCTCGCCGTGTTCACGCACACCTTCGTAGGCGTAGCCAATTTGGACGCCCCAGCGGTGGCCGTCGCCAAAATACTGCTCGATCTTGTGGTGGTTGTAGGCCACGTTGACCATGATCTCCTTGATGCCGTAGCTGGCCAGGTGTTCGATCAGGTACTCCATCACCGGTTTGCCCAGGATCGGGATCATCGGTTTGGGCAAGTCCTTGGTGAGTGGTCGTACCCGGGTGCCCTGCCCGGCGGCCAGAATCATGCCTTTAGCCATGGTGAAAACCTCTGCTTGTCATTGTTGAAACTCCCAAAAAAGAAAAAATCAGGCGGCTGGCCCATACCCTTGTGGGTTGGCGCTTTGCCAGCGCCAGCTGTCGGCGCACATGGCCTGCAGGTCACGCTGGGCCTGCCAGCCCAGCAGCGCCTTGGCGTAGGCCGGGTCGGCGTAACAGGCGGTCACGTCACCCGGGCGGCGTGGTGAGATCTGGTAGGGCACGGGTTTGCCGCTGGCTGCCTCAAAGGCATGCACCATGTCGAGCACGCTGTAGCCGATGCCGGTGCCCAGGTTGACGGCAAAACTCTGGCCATCACGCTGCAGGGTTTGCAGCGCGGCCAGATGGCCCAGGGCCAGATCCACCACATGGATGTAGTCGCGCACACCGGTGCCGTCGGGCGTGGCGTAGTCATTGCCCCAGACGTTCAAAAACGCGCGTTTGCCAATGGCCACCTGCGCCACAAAGGGCATCAGATTGTTGGGCACACCTTGCGGGTCTTCACCAATCAGGCCGCTGGCGTGGGCGCCCACCGGGTTGAAATAACGCAGGATGCCGATCTGCCAGCTGGGGTCGCTGTGGGCAAGTTCACGCAGCATGTTCTCGATCACCAGCTTGGTCTGGCCGTAGGGGTTGGTGGCCGAGAGCGGGTGGTCTTCGGTGAGTGGCAGACGCTGCGGGTCGCCATACACCGTGGCCGATGAGCTGAACACCAGCGTTTTCACCTTGCAGGCCTGCATGGCCTCCAACAGTTTCACGGTGCCCAGCACATTGTTGTCGTAATACCGCAGCGGCTGCGCCACCGACTCACCCACGGCCTTGAGCCCGGCAAAGTGGATGACCGCGTTGGCACCGCTGGCCTGCAGCGCTGTCTGCAGTGCCGCCTGGTCGCGGATGTCCCCTTCGATGAAGCTCAGTTGTTTGCCGGTGATGCGTTCCACCCGGGCCAGCGCCTCGGGTTGGCTATTTGAGAAGTTGTCAAACACCGTCACCTGGTGGCCTGCATTGAGCAGCTCCACGCAGGTGTGTGAGCCGATGTAACCGGCGCCGCCTGTGATGAAAATCATGATCGGGAGACCTGGAAGTGGGGACCTTTGGAGTTTAGACGGTCTGTGTGACCGTCTTTTGCACCTCACGGCCACCGTTGTGGGCGCATGTCTTGCGCTACGCTATGCCTTATTCCGTTTCCAAATCATGCGTGTCTAGGCGAGTAGCCGCAGGCAGTGCTGACGCACGACAAGGCGAAGCAACAACGACACGTGTGATTTGGGAATGGAATCACAAGCAATCTGTTGGAGATGATGATGTCTTTTGTTGTTCATGGCCGTGCGTTTGCGCACATTGCCGCGTTTCACCCCGAAATCACCGCCTTGCGCCGTGATTTGCATGCCCACCCGGAGCTCGGTTTTGAAGAGGTCTACACCGCCGCACGTGTCAAGCAGGCGCTGGAGCTGTGTGGGGTGGACGAGATCCACACCGGCATTGGCAAAACCGGTCTGGTGGCGGTGATTAGGGGCCAGCGCCAGACCTCTGGCCGCATGATTGGCCTGCGTGCCGACATGGACGCATTGGCGATGGCCGAGCACAACGACTTTGCCTGGAAGTCGTCCAAGCCTGGCCTGATGCACGGCTGTGGCCACGATGGCCACACCGCGATGTTGGTGGGTGCCGCCCGTTACCTGGCCGAGACGCGCCGTTTTGACGGCACGGCTGTGCTGATTTTCCAGCCCGGTGAAGAGGGTTATGCCGGTGCCCAGGAAATGATCAACGACGGGCTGTTTGAGCGTTTTCCGGTGCAGTCGGTTTACGGCATGCACAACTGGCCCGCCATGCGCCCGGGCACCATCGGCCTGAACCCGGGGCCGATGATGGCGGCGGCAGACCGCGTCACCATCGAGATCACCGGCAAAGGTGGCCACGGTGCCCACCCCTACCAGACGATTGACCCGGTGCTGGTGGCCGGCCACATCATCACCGGAGTGCAGAGCATCGTGTCGCGCAACGTCAAGCCGGTCGACAGTGCGGTGATCAGCCTGTGTGCGCTGCAGGCCGGGGATGTGAACGCCATGAGTGTGATTCCCGGCAGCGCCACCCTGGTGGGCACGGTGCGCACCTTCACCGCCGAGGTGCAGTCCTTGGTGGAGCGGCGCCTGCAGGAGTTGTGCAGTGGTGTGGCACAGGCCTTTGGTGCCCATGCCGTGGTGACTTACGAGCGCATGTACCCGGCCACCATCAACACGGCGCCTGAGGCCCGTTTTGCAGGTGATGTGGCCGAAAGCCTGGTGGGGGTCGCCAACCTGGTGCGTGATCTGGAGCCCAGCATGGGTGCCGAAGATTTTTCGTTCATGCTGCGTGTGAAACCCGGCGCCTACATGCGGCTCGGGCAGGGCGCTGAGAACGGCTTGGGCAGTTGTTATTTGCACAACAGCCGTTACGACTTCAACGACGAAGTGTTACCCCTGGGTGCCGCTTTGCACGCCAGCCTGGTGGAGCAGGGCATGCCGCTGGCCCTGGTTTGATGCTGCGTAATAGATAGCTACTAGCCCTTTATCCATAGGGTCTGGAGGCTCAAAAGGCTTGTAAGCTAGGCGTAGCGCTTGTTGCGCAGGTTGTTCTTCATCTCACGCAGCAGCGGCTGCAATTTCTCGCTGCCAATGCGCAGGGCTAGGCAGGTGGCCAGGATGTCGACAATCATCAGGTGCAACAGGCGCGACACCATCGGGCTGTAGCGCTCGTAACCTTCCGGGTGGTCGGCGGCCACATGGATGTCGCCGGCGCTGGCCAGTGGTGAACCGCTGGCGGTGATGACGATGGCGATGGCGCCGTTTTTGCGGGCAATGTCGCAGGCGTCCATCAAGTCGCGGGTGCGTCCCGAGTTGCTGATCACCAGCACACAGTCGCCGCGTTGCATCAAGGAGGCACTCATCACCTGCATGTGGCCGTCGCTGTTGGCCACGCCGTGGATGCCCAGGCGAAAGAACTTGTGCTGCGCATCGCGCGCCACGATGCCCGAGTTACCGACACCAAAAAACTCGATGCGCCGCCCGGCGTGGTAGGTGGCTGTCAGGGCGTCCACGGCGCGCTCAATCGCGCTTGCGGAGGCGTCGTTGCGGTATTTGAGGAAGGCGGCCACCGTGTTGTCGATCACCTTGACCATGATGTCGCTGGTCTTGTCGTCGGCGTCCACACTGCGGTGGATGTAGGGCACACCTTCACTCACGCTGCCCGCGAGCTTGTGTTTGAAGTCGCTCAGACCGTCGTAACCCACACTGCGGCAAAAACGCACCACGGTGGGTTTGCTGACATGGGCGCGGTCCGCCAGCTCACTCACCGGCATCAAGGTGAAGCCGCGTGGGTCACTCAGCACCAGCTTGCCCACACGTTGTTCGGCGGGTGCCAGAGAGGGCAGGGAAGCACGGATTCGGTCAAGCATGGTCTAACTCCCAGGTCAGCATTCTTCGCTCCAGCAGGAGCCGTCGCGCGCGATCATGGCGCTGGTGGCGCTGGGCCCCCAAGTGCCGCTGGCGTAAGGGCGCGGGCCCTGGGTGTCGTTGCGCCAGTGGTCGATGATGGGCTCGACCCAGCGCCAGGCTTCTTCCTGCTCGTCACTGCGCACAAACAGGTTCAGGCGGCCGTCCATCACGTCAAGCAGCAGGCGCTCGTAAGCGCCCACACGTTCGGCGCCAAAACGTTTGTCAAAGTCCAGGTCCAGGTGCACCGGCGCCAGGTTGTTGGAGTTCTGGCGTTTGTCCTGGGCTTGCGCCAGCAGGTGTAACTCCAGACCGTCCTTGGGTTGCAGGTTGATCACCAGCCTGTTCGCCATGCCGATCTGCGAGTTGAAGATGGCGTGGGGGGTGGGGCGGAAGTTCACCACAATGCGGGAGTCGCGGCCCGCCAGGCGTTTGCCGGTGCGGATGTAAAACGGCACACCGGCCCAGCGCCAGTTCATGATTTCGGTGCGCAGCGCGACAAAGGTTTCGGTGTTGCTGCTGGGGCTCACACCCAGTTCTTCGCGGTAACCCGGCACCGCCTGGCCCGCAATCGCGCCGGCGCTGTACTGGCCGCGGATCACGTCCTGCGCCAGGGTTTCCGCAGTCCAGGGTTTGAGGGAGCGCAGCACCTTGAGCTTCTCGTCGCGGATCGCGTCGGCGTGGGAGTTGATCGGCGGCTCCATGCCAATGGCGCACAACAGTTGCAGCGCGTGGTTTTGCACCATGTCGCGTAGCGCACCGGTGGTTTCATAAAACGCGCCACGTTTTTCCACACCCAGCTCTTCGGCAATCGTGATCTGGATGTTGGCAATGTGTTCACGTCGCCACAGCGGCTCGAACAGGGCGTTGCCAAAACGCAGGGCAAACAGGTTCTGCACCGCCGGTTTGCCCAGGTAGTGGTCAATGCGGTAGATCTGTTGCTCAGAAAACACCTGGCCCACGGTGTGGTTGATCGCGCGGTTGCTGGCCAGGTCGTGGCCCAGCGGTTTTTCCAGCACGATGCGGGTGTGCGGCGTGTTCAGGCCAGCGGCGCGAAGTTGTTCGGCAATGGTGGCGAACAGGTTGGGCGCGGTCGCCAGATACATCACCACGGTGTCGGCCTGGCGCTGGTCCAGTTTGTTTTTCAGGAAGGTGTAGTGCTCGGGCTTGGACAAGTCCATGCTGACAAATTCCAGCAGCGCGGCGAAGCGGTCGAATTCTTCGCTGCTGGGGCGTTTTTCCAGCTCCACATGACCAAAGCGTGAGGCGATCAGGGCGCGGTAACGCTCGTCGCTCAAATCATCTCGGCCAATACCAATGATGCGCACACCGGCGGGCAGGGTGCCGTGTTTGAAGGCCTGGAACAAGGCGGGCATCAGCTTGCGCCAGCACAGATCGCCGGTGCCACCAAAAAGAACAAGGTCAAAACTCATAAGTCTGAAGGTGAGAGTGGTCGGATGAGTCGTGACTGTAACTTCGTTTCATCAAAGCTTGTAACCGGGTAACAATTTTGCGCAAGAAGCTCACGTTGTTGGCGTTTCCCCGATGCGCGTGCCCCAAAAATGGGATTACAGTGGTGTCGTCACCAAACGGTAATTTATTTGTAGCGAATCTGTCATGAGAACTTGGACCACCAACCTGGGTTTGTTTACCCATCCAGGTGCAGACACCAGGGTGCACATGATTCGGGCTGTTTGGCACCCCGTCGCTTTCCCGGTTCATCTCCCTCCCAAGCGCAGGCCGCTGGTGGATGGCGCTGTCGCTCTTTGGCCGCAGCAAGACCTGGACGGGGCACGATTTTTTTGAGGAGCTGATATGAAAAAAATGTTCGTTGTGTCGGTGCTGGCCGCTGCCAGTGGGTTTGTTCAAGCGCAAACCGTGAACGTGATTTGTTCGGTGCAAGCCGAATGGTGCAACATGATTGGCACCGTGTATGCCAAAACCACCGGGACCAAAATCAATGTGTCGATGAAGGGCTCCGGTGAGGCGCTGGCCCAGCTGATTGCCGAGAAAGACAACCCCAAGACCGACATCTGGTTTGGTGGCACCGGTGACCCGCATCTGCAGGCCGCCGAGCTGGGGCTGAGCCTGGAGTACAAATCACCGACCTTGCCCCAGCTGCAGAGCTGGGCGCAACAGCAGGCACAACAGTCTGGCTACCGCACCGTGGGTATTTACTCCGGTCCGCTCGGCTTTGGTTACAACACCGAGCTGCTGGCCAAGAAAAAAATGCAGCCACCCAAGACTTGGGCCGACCTACTCAACCCGGCGCTCAAGGGCGACATCCAATCCGCCAACCCGGCTTCGAGCGGCACCGCCTACACCATGGTGGCCACGCTGGTGCAGTTGATGGGGGAAGACAAGGCGTTTGAGTACCTGAAAAAGCTGCATGCCAACATCAGCCAGTACACCCGCAGTGGCACCGGCCCGATCAAGGCCGTGGCACGTGGTGAAACCATGGTGTCGATCAGTTTTGTGCACGACGCTCCGGGCGAAAAGATGAATGGTTTCCCGATCGAGGCGGTGACACCGACCGACGGCACCGGTGCCGAAATTGGCTCGATGAGCATCATCAAGGGCGCGCGCAATATGGATGCCGCCAAGAAGTTCTACGAGTGGGCGCTGACACCGGCAGCCCAGGAAATGGCGGCTGCCGCCAAGCAGTTCCAGGTGCCCTCCAACAAGGCGGCCAAGGTCGACCCCCGTGTGCCGGACTTCAAGAAGATCAAGTTCATCAACTACGACTACGCCAAGTACGGCGCCTCGGCTGAGCGCAAGCGCTTGATTGCCCGCTGGGAAAAGGAAGTCAATTCCTTGCCGCGTTGACCCCGTCCTGCCAGGTCAAAGCCTGGGCGCAGCGGGTCTTGCGCCCGGTCTGGCGGCGGCGCTGAGCGCCGCCTTGTGTGATTTACCTTGAGCTTCTTGTGAACAAACATCCCAATCAGGCGATCCGCCTCTGGATCGTCCTTGGCCTGCTGGCCTATCTTTTGTTGCCGTGGTACGCCATCCAGGACACTGCCTGGTACAGCGTTTTGCCACAGATTTTTGCGGGCCCGGACACCGCCAATGGCCTGATGCAAACCGTGGTGCATGGCCGTGTCTGGCTGGGCCTGGGCCTGGTCGGCTTGGGGCTGTGCGCCGTGAGTCTGTGGCTGCCGGCAGGCAGGTCACAAAGTGGCTGGCTGCTGGGTGGGGGCTTGCTGGGTTTTGTGGGGCTGCTGGCCAGTGGTTTCATGATTGGCGCCCGGGGCTGGTCGTTTGCCGCGTTGAACACGCAATTTGGTGAGTTGGCGGTCAACCAGTACGGCATTGGCATGGGTGCTTTCATCGCCTTGCTGGCGCTGGTGATGCTCACCGCGTTTGGGCTGGCGCGCCGGGGCTATTTCAAGGGGGATATGTTCATCGCCTCGTCGGTGCTGGGCTGCTCGGTGCTGCTGCTGCTGTTCATCGCCTTTCCGGTGACCAAGGCACTCTACGGTGCGTTCCTCAACGAAGAAGGCCACTGGGCCTGGTCGGCGATTTTTGAGCGCATCGGCAACGAGCGCGTCTGGGGCCTGGGCTGTGTGAGTGGTGGCATGCGTTGTGGGGTGGCCTGGAACACCTTGTTCCTGGCCCTGCTGACCGCCACCGGCACCGTGATCCTGGGCACCATGATGGCGCTCTTGGCCGAGCGCAGTGCCGGACCACGGGTGCAGACACCGCTGCGTGTGGTGGCGCTGCTGCCGATCATCACGCCGCCGTTTGTGGTCGGTTTGGGGCTGATCCTGCTGTTTGGCCGCGCCGGTGTGGTCAACCAGTTTCTTGAATACGCCTTTGACTTGCCGCCCACCCGCTGGTTCTACGGGTTGTTTGGCATCTGGATTGCCCAGTTGTTTGCCTTCACCCCGATTGCCTTCATGATCATGCGGGGGGTGGTGCAAGGGGTGGCGCCGAGTATGGAAGAAGCTGCGCAGACCCTGCGTGCCAGCCGCACCAAAACCTTTTTCACCGTGACCCTGCCGCTGCTCAAGCCGGGCCTGGCCAATGCCTTTCTGGTGGGGTTTATTGAGAGCATTGCCGACTTTGGCAACCCGATTGTGGTGGGCGGGCAGTTCTCGGTGTTGTCCACCGACATCTTTTTTGCCATCGTGGGCGCCCAGTATGACCAGGGCAAGGCGGCCTCGCTGGCCTGGATTCTGACGATGTTTGCGCTGGCGGTGTTTGCGATGCAGCGCGCCCTGCTGGGCAAACAGAACTACACCACGGTCAGCGGCAAGGGCGACGCCGGTATACCGATGGCTTTGCCCGACGGCGTGCGCCGGGTGCTCAACGTGGTGGTGTACCCCTGGCTGGCGTTCACCGTGGTGGTTTACCTGTTTGCTTTTGCCGGTGGTTTTGTGCAGACCTGGGGCCGCGACTACACCCTGACCCTGGCCCACTTCAACACCGCTTTTGGCCTGGAGTGGGGCGACTTTGGGCTGGTCTGGGCGGGCACCGCCTGGAACTCTTTTTTCACCACCGTCAAACTCGCCGGGCTGGCTGCCCCGATGACCGCCGCGGTGGGCCTGCTGATTGCCTACCTGCTGGCGCGCACCGAGTTTCGCGGTCAGGGCGGTTTTGAATTTGTGGCCCTGCTGGCTTTTGCTATTCCCGGCACGGTGCTTGGGGTCAGTTACATCC
This sequence comes from Rhodoferax sp. U11-2br, assembly GCF_018619435.1. Taxonomy (GTDB): domain Bacteria; phylum Pseudomonadota; class Gammaproteobacteria; order Burkholderiales; family Burkholderiaceae_C; genus Rhodoferax. Next base: position 42,319 of record NZ_JAHFZF010000035.1, read on the forward strand.
TGGCCTTCAATGTGCCGCCGGTGGAGCTGACCGGCACTGGGCTGATCATTGTGCTGTCGTTCATGTTCCGCAATCTGCCGGTGGGTGTGCGGGCCGGTACCGCCGCCTTCAAGCAACTTGACAAGTCGCTTGACGAGGCTTCGGTGATGTTGCGGGCCTCGACCCTGCAGACCTTGCGCCATGTGGTCTTGCCCTTGCTCAAGCCCGCACTGGTGGCCGCGCTGGTCTACAGCTTTGTGCGCGCCATGACCACGGTGAGTGCGGTGATCTTTTTGGTGACCGCCGAGAACGAGCTGGCCACCTCTTACATCATTGGCCGGGTGGGCAATGGCGACTACGGTGTGGCGCTGGCCTATTGCACCGTGCTGATCATCCTGATGTCGGCGGCGATTGCCCTGATCCAGTTTCTGGTGGGTGAACGCAAACTGGGCCGCCGCAAGATCGGCCTGAAGCCTCCCGCCATTGCAGCCCACTAATTTCCTGAGAGACAAGCATGACTTACGGCGTTGAATTCAAAAATATCACCAAACGGTATGGCATCGACAAACGTGCACCACTGGTGATCAAAGGAGTTGATTTCGAGATTGAGCAAGGCTCGCTCACCACCATTCTGGGACCCTCCGGCTGTGGCAAAACCACGGTGTTGCGCATGATCGCCGGACTGGAAACCCCCACCAGCGGGCAGATTTTGATGCAGGGCAAGGATGTCACCACGCTTGGCCCGGCGGACCGCAATGTCAGCATGATGTTCCAGAGTTACGCGCTGTTCCCCCACATGAACGTGTTGGAGAACGTGATGTACGGCCTCAAGATGTCCGGCATCGAGAAGGGTGAGGCCGCGCGGCGTGCGGTGGAGACCCTGGGCAACGTCGGTCTGGTCGGTTATGACGACCGCCTGCCCAGCGAGTTGTCGGGTGGTCAGCAGCAGCGTGTGGCGCTGGCGCGTGCCCTGGTGCTGGAACCGGGCGTTTTGCTGTTTGACGAGCCTTTGAGCAATCTGGATGCGCGCCTGCGCCGTGAAATGCGCGAGGAAATCCGCAGCTTGCAGCAGCGCCTGCACCTGACCGTGGCCTATGTCACCCACGACCAGAGTGAGGCGCTGGCGGTGAGTGACCAGATCATCGTGATGGACAACGGTCTGATTGCCCAGCGCGGCACACCCCAAGATATGTACGAGCGCCCAAGCAGCGAGTTTGTCGCGGGTTTCATGGGCGAAGCGATGTTGTTCCCGGGGCAGGCCGATGCGGCGGGCTGGGTTCAACTGGGTCCACTGCAGATTCATTCACGCCAGACCGTGCCTGCCGGCCAGGTCAAGGTGGCGGTGCGGCCCGAGGCCTGGCACATCCACCACGATGGCAGTGGCCTGCCAGCCACCTTGCGCAAGCTGGCCTACCTGGGCAGTTTTTTTGAATACACCTTTGACACCGCGCTTGGGCCGATTTTTGTGGTCTCGCCCGATTTGACCGATGTGCTGGCGCTGGGCGCCGAGGTGGGCCTGACGCTGGCCGATCACGGCGTGTCGGTGGTGCAGGCCAGCTGACTTGTCCGGGCTCGCATTTGCGCTGATCCTGGTCGGCGCACTGATCCATGCCGGCTGGAACATCGTCGCCAAGAAGGCGCAAGGGGATGCCCGTTTCACCTTTTTCAGCTGCATCATCATGGCGGTGGTCTGGTCGCCGCTGGCGCTTTGGCTCGGCTGGGAGGTGATGCCGCTGTGGGGGCTGACCGAGTGGTTGTTCATCGCGACCAGCGGTTTTGTGCACTGGGTGTACTTTGTCTGCCTGCTCACCGGTTACCGCAAAAGTGACTTGACCGTGGTCTACCCGCTGGCACGCGGCAGTGGGCCACTGCTGTCCTCGTTTGTCGCGGTGGTGGTGTTTGGTGAACGCCTGAGTGCCCTGGGTGTGGTTGGCATTGTCGGTGTGGTGGCGGGGGTGTTCCTGATTGCCGGTGGGCCGGGGCTGTTCAAGGCCGCACACGACCCGGCTCGGCGTGAGCGGGTGTTGGCCGGGGTGTTCTGGGGGCTGCTGACAGGTGCCCTGATTGCCGCCTACACGGTGCTCGATGCTTATGCGGTCAAGGTGATTGCGCTGTCCCCGATCCTGTTTGACTACTGGTGCAACATCCTGCGCCTGCCGTATGCCGTGGTGCCGGTGCTGCGCAACCGGGCCGAGGCCTGGCGGTTGTGGCAGCAGCAGTGGCGCTACGCGCTGGTGGTGGCGGTGTTCAGCCCAATGGCTTATGTGTGTGTGTTGTTTGCGGTGCGGCTGGCACCGGTCAGCCATGTGGCCCCGGCGCGTGAGGTCAGCATGTTGTTTGCGGCCTTGATTGGCGGGCACCTGCTCGGTGAAGGGGATCGGGGCTTGCGGATTGTGGGGGCAGTAGCGATTGCGATGGGGGTGATGGCCCTGGCTTTGGGCTGAGCTATACAAGTTTTGTTATGGCTTGTGTCGTAGAAACTGTGGTAGGCGGGCGATGAAGTGGGGCCAAATGCCGTAATAATCCGTTCATGAACCAACTCAACGCCCTCAAACAATTCACCACCGTGGTTGCCGACACTGGCGACTTCAAGCAGATCGAGGCCTACCAGCCAACAGATGCCACCACCAACCCGTCCTTGATCCTCAAGGCCGTGCAAAAGGCCGAGTACCGGTCGCTGCTGACTGACACCGCCACCCGCTTCCAAGGCCGTGCGCTCGATGAGATCACCGACCGCCTGCTGGTGCGTTTTGGTTGCGAGATTTTGTCCATCGTGCCGGGTCGTGTCTCGACCGAAGTGGATGCCCGTTTGAGCTTTGACACCAACGCCACCATCACCCGTGCTGAGCGCATCATTGCGCTGTACCAGGCCGAAGGCATCCACATCGACCGCGTGTTGATCAAGGTCGCCTCCACCTGGGAAGGCATCCAGGCCGCTGCCGAGCTGGAGCGCCGTGGCATCCACACCAACCTGACCTTGTTGTTTGCGTTCTGCCAGGCGGTGGCTTGCGGTCAGGCCAAGGTGCAATTGATTTCGCCGTTTGTTGGCCGCATCTACGATTGGTACAAGAAGTCGGCTGGCGCAGCCTGGGTCGAAGCCGACAACACCGGCGCCAACGATCCCGGCGTCAAGTCGGTGGCGCAGATCTTCAACTACTACAAAAAGTTTGGCATCACAACCGAGGTGATGGGTGCCAGCTTCCGCAACGTCGGCCAGATCACCGCCTTGGCCGGTTGTGACCTGCTGACGATCAGCCCCGACCTGCTGGCCACGCTGGCTGCCACCGACGAGCCGCTGGTCAAGGCGCTCGATGCCCAGGCCGCACAGTCGCTGGACATGGAGCCGGTGAATTTTGACGAAGCGTCCTTCCGCTTTGCGCTGAACCAGGACGCCATGGCGACAGAGAAGCTGTCTGAGGGCATCCGCGCCTTCTGTGCTGACGCCGTCAAACTGGATCAACTCTTGCTCGGACATTAAGCATGAACACCACACGTTGCGACCGCACCCCCAGCTGGGCGGCGCTGCAGGCCCGGTTTGAAACCAGCGGGCGCAGTTTTGACCTGCGCCCCGAGTTTGCGGCGGACCCCCAGCGCTTTGCCAGCTTCAGCCAAAGTGCGCCGCACGTGTTTGCCGACCTGTCCAAAAACCTGATCGACGAGGCCACCCAGGCCTTGTTGCTCGATTTGGCGCGTGAAAGCGGTCTGGAGTCGCACCGCGATGCGATGTTTGCCGGTGCCAAGATCAACAGCACCGAGCAGCGTGCTGTGATGCACTGGTTGTTGAGAAATCCGCCTCTGGCCCTGACGGATCAAGGGCGAGCAGATATCAAAAATGTAGCGACTGAGTTGACCCAGGTGCATGCCACGCTGGATGCGATGCTGGCTTATGCCGAGGCTGTGCGGGCCGACGCCGACATCACCGACGTGGTGAACATCGGCATTGGTGGCTCCGATCTGGGGCCGCAGATGGCGGTGCTGGCGCTCGACGAATTTGTCACGCCGGGCAAACGCTTTCACTTTGTCTCGAATGTGGACGGGCATGAGCTGGCGGCGGTATTAAAGAAGGTCAAGGTCGAGAGCACCTTGTTCCTGATCGCCAGCAAAACCTTCACCACCATCGAGACCATGACCAACGCGCACAGCGCCAAGGCTTGGTTCGAGGCGCAGGGTGGCACCAACATCGCGCGGCATTTTGCGGCGCTCACCACCAATGTGGCGGCCGCCAACAGCTTTGGCATCAGCACCACCTTTGGTTTCTGGGACTGGGT